>CAMYYY010000028.1 GCA_947303715.1 uncultured Bacteroidales bacterium
GAAGAATAAGTTTGCCGTGAAGATTAACGGGCTGGAGCAAATCTTCGACGGACTGGATGAGGGCAAACAGCAGAAGATCCTCAAAACAGAGTTGTTGGTTTATATCTGCGAGGGCGAGGGGGAACACGCCGAGGAAGAAATAAAGGAATGGTTTAAGACCATCAACATCGCAGGCATCCCCCTTAATCATCAAGAGGAATTGAACGCTATCTATAGTGGAAAGTTTGTAACTCTTTGCAAGGCGGAGTTCAGCAATTCACAAAACGCCAACATTCAGAAATGGGAATCATACGTTAAAGGCCCTGCTAATCGTCAGATGTTCTTGGCTACAGCTTTGGAATGGGTGAGCAAAGGAAATGTGGACGGCTATATGTCTGCCCATCGTCGCGACGAAAACATAAACGAGATAAAAACCTACTTCAATACCGTCATAGATTGGATAGATAGTAAGTTTGATGATGTCTATGATGAAATGCAGGGCTTGAATTGGGGCGAACTATACGAGCGTTTCCATCACTTGCCGTTGAATCATTCGGAATTGTCGGCTAAGGTCTACGAACTGATGCACGATGATTTCATATTCAACCGCCGAGGAATCTTTGAGTATGTGCTTGGTGGCTGTCAGGACACGAAGCTGTTGAATGTCCGTCTGTTCGACAAGCCCACCATGCGCAAAGTATATCAAGAGCAAACCGAAAAGGCAAAAGCAGCAGGCATCAGCAACTGTCCTTATTGTGCAGAAGGACATGAGGCAAATCGCCATAGAATCTGGAAGCCCGAAGAGATGGACGCCGATCATGTGACAGCCTGGAGCAAGGGCGGCGCAACGGACATCAGTAACTGCCAGATGTTATGTAAAACACATAACAGAATGAAAGGGAACAGATAAAAACCCCGTCATACGGCTTACGATAACTTAAGCCTTTGCAATGTAGTTATAGAGCCTTCTACTAGACTGAGACGCGGCATGCCGCGTCTCTACTCCATATCGCGGCAGTAGTTGATGCCGATGCGGTCGTAGAGTTGTCGTAAGTGGACAAGACGGGTTTTGAAGTCCTCAAAATCCTTCTGGTCTGGACGGCACCATTGCACTTCGCTGATGGCATCGAGGCGCGGAAGAAGCATATAGAATACATGCTGCGGCCAGGCAACATACTCCGTCCAGAGGTTAGCCTGCACGCCGAGGATATACTGCTGCTCCTCGTCAGAGAGTTTGTCGGGCACAAGCGGCTCGAAGGAGTATGACTTCGACACGGGCAGATAGTAGCCAATGGATACGGGCTGGCGGTCGTGGTCGCGAAGCTGATAATAGTCGAGATAGCAGTAGTCCGTAGGGGTCATGATGACGCGATGACCTTGCTGGGCAGCCTCGATGCCACCGTCCGTGCCGCGCCACGACATGACGATGCCGCCCTCGGTAAGTCCGCCTTCAAGCACTTCGTCCCAGCCGATGATGTCGCGCCCCCGTTCGTTCAGGAAGGCTTCCAGCTCGTGATTCATCCACGACTGCAGCTGGTTCTCCACGCTATGCTTGCCGTCGTCCACAAGGCCGAGCTCCTTGATTTTGGCCTGGCACTTGGGGCAGCTTTTCCAGCGGCTCTTCGGACATTCGTCGCCTCCGATGTGGATGAACTTCGAGGGGAAGACGTCGCACAGCTCGCCGAAGACGGTCTTGAGGAAGGTCATCGTCTCAGGGTTGCCGGCACAGAGCACTTCGCTGCTGCCGCCCAAGTGTTGTACGACGTTGTAAGGGCCGCCTGTGCAGCCGAGGTTGGGATAGACGCTGAGGGCGCTCTCGATGTGGGCAGGCATGTCGATTTCAGGGATGATGTTGATGTAGCGCTCGGCGGCGTAGCGCACCAGTTCGCGGCACTCGTCCTGCGTATAGTATCCGCCGTAGGGCTGCCCGTCGTAGAGACCGGCACGTCCGATGTGGGATTGCTTGCGTACGCTGCCCTTCAGCGCCAGATCGGGCAGGGCCTTCACTTCGAAGCGCCAGCCCTGATTGTCCGTGAGGTGCCAATGGAACTGGTTGCAGCCGTGAAGGGCCAGCACGTCGAGGTACTGCTTGAGGAAATCGACGGTGAAGAAATGGCGCGAGGTGTCGAGGTGCGCGCCTCGGTAGCTGAAGCGCGGCACATCCTGTATGCGCGTGAAGGGTAGGGTAATACCCGCCTTGGCCTCGCCAACGGGCAGCGACTTGCGCAACGTCTGGGCGGCACGGAAAAGGCCTACCGGCTTACGGGCATGAAGGACGACACCCGTAGCATCGACGGTAATGGCGTAGGCTTCCTCGGCGGCCTCCCCATTCCCTTCCAGAAGGAGGGGTGACTTGTTCTTACGGGCTTTCTTTCCTTTAGTTTGGGGAGAGGCTGCAATCTGCAGGCGGATGGCGGCCTTCTTGTCGTCAGGCGTCAGCAGGAGCCGGATGCCCGTCAACTCCTCAATCCATTGCTGGAGGAACAGCGCGTTGCGGCTCACCTCGGCATCTGCGGCATCATAGGCGATGCCCATGCCCGATGTCAGCGTAAACGCTTTTGTGGTGTCGGTCTCAACGCTTTTGGGGAGGGGGATAATGCGGTAGTCTGCCGTCTGCGCCCATAGCACGAGGGGCGTGCACATAATCAGCAAGAAAAAGGATAGTCTTTTCATAGGTATGGATGATGGGGTATGATTCTTTCGTTCAACTTCCGTTTACGGGTGCGAAGATAGGAAGAAAATTTGGATTCTCCACGTCCGAGCGCGTTTTTTTGCCTCGACATATTTTCCCCCTTAAGGACTTAAAAAAGAAATCGGGGCGTGCGTGGCACGTCCCGATGACTATTGGATAGGGAAGGGATTTTACTTCTTGACGTATTCCTGCACCTTGTCGGCGGGAACCATCTCCTCGGTGAAGATGTAAGCACCCGTCTTGGGCGACTTCACCATCTTGATGACCTTAGCGTAGGTACTGGCCTTGCCGGTCTGGAGGGTTGCAACTGCTTTCTTTGCCATGATTCTGAAATTTAGCGGTTGGGGAATTACTTAATCTCTTTGTGGACGGTCATGCGCTTCAGATAGGGATTGTACTTCTTCAGCTCAAGACGCTCGGTGGTGTTCTTGCGGTTCTTGGTGGTGATGTAACGGCTCATGCCGGGTACGCCGCTTTCTTTCTGCTCAGTGCATTCGAGGATGACCTGCACTCTGTTTCCTTTAACTTTCTTTGCCATAATTGTATTCTCTTGAACTGTTTATCCTATGACTGCAATCTCGTTCCAGTCGCAATAGCCATTGGCGACGGCGTCCTTAAGGGCGGCATCCAAGCCTTTCCTGTTGATAATGCGCAGGCCGGCGGCGCTCAGGCGCAGCTCAATCCAGCAACCTTTCTCTACGTAGTAGAACTTCTTATTAAACAAGTTCACATCGAACGTGCGCTTGGTGCGACGCTTGGAATGTGACACGTTGTTGCCAACCATGGCCTTCTTTCCGGTAATTTGACAAATTTTAGACATCGCTATCTTCTTTAATGTTTACTTATTCTTTTGATGGAGGCCGGAGCGGCTTAAAACGGTGCATTTAGCATCCAATGCACTGATTCGCGGCGCTTTACCGGGACCTTCCGTGGTTGTTCTTAGAAATCAGCGTGCAAAGTAACGGTTTTTTTCTGAGATATGCAAATAAATCAGCAAGTTTTTTTCATTTTTCTTCGTCGCTCCATGCAATCTCAGCCGAGCCGAAACAACGGTGATGGTCCTTGTCGTAAAGGACGCAGAACTGCCCAGGGGCCACGCCCTGTATGGGGGCTTCGGAACGGATGACGTTACCGTCGAGAGTGGCGGAGGTCCAATGGGGGGTGTGACGAATCTTGAAGCTGATTTCGTGGGGCAGGGTGCAGGGGGTCAGCAGATGGATGTCGCAGATCGGGAATTGGCTGCGGCAAACGGTCTCGGGCTCGTAGCCCTTGACGACGTAGAGGATGTTGTTCTTCATGTCCTTGCGGATGACGTTCCAAGGGCCTCCACCTAGTCCGAGGCCCTTCCGCTGTCCGATGGTGTGGAACCAGAGCCCTTTGTGCTGTCCGATGACCTTTCCCGTCTCCCAGTCGACTACGTCGCCAGGCTGCTCGCCCAGATAGCGGCGCACGTAGTCGTTGTAGTTGATTTTTCCGAGAAAACAGATGCCCTGCGAGTCCTTGCGATGGGCGCTGACGAGGTGTTCACGTTCGGCAATGGCGCGTACCTCCTCTTTATAGAGATGTCCGATGGGGAAGAGGGCCTTGCGAAGCTGCCAGTCGTAGATCTGGGCCAGGAAGTCGGTCTGATCCTTCACGGGGTCGGGGCTGGTGGTGAGCCATTTCTGTCCGTCGATCCACTCGGTCTGGGCATAGTGCCCTGTGGCGATGAAGTCGTAGTCGTGGCCAGCTTTCTCGTCGAAGGCGCCGAACTTGATGAGCCTGTTGCACATGACGTCGGGGTTGGGCGTATAGCCGGCGCGGACTTTCTCCATCGTGTAGCGCGTGACCTGGTCCCAGTATTCGCGATGGCAGTCCACGACGTTCAGCGTCAGCCCGTAGCGCTGGGCGACGGAGGTTGCCATCTCCATATCCTCTTCAGATGTGCAGTCCCATTCCTCCGTTTCGTCAGGGCCGATGCGGATGTAGAAGCAGTCGGGCTTCAGACCTTGGCTGACCAGTTGCCAGACGGCCACAGAACTATCGACGCCCCCTGAGAGGAGGACGGCAATCCGTTTTCCTTCCAGTTCGCTATAGTCCATTTCTGTCTCTGAGGATTTGGGTAGCGGTTTCAAGCAGGCGGACAATCAGCTCGCGGCTGTCGGCGAGGAGGTTCCAAACGCCGTCCTCAGAGAGCACGCCACGTTTCAGGCCGGCAGGCAGCAGGCCCTCCTCGTCGGCACGGAAGTCGTTCTTCCAGGCTTCGCTGCCGTAGTATTCGTCCAGGGCGCGGATGGCCTCGCGTGCTTCGTCGTAGTTGTCGAGGGCTGCCGACAATCCGTTGACAGCTGCCGTAGCCTTGTCGAGCATCTGCTCCATCTGCTGAATCCGTTCAATCTGTTCCATTTCTTTATGCTGAGGATGCATTTGATTTGCAAAAGGAGTGCAAAGGTAGTGGATTTTGAAGAAATTTCGCCTTCTGTGAAAAAAAATGTTGTTTTTGTTTGGCACTTTTAACGGTTTGCCGTATCTTTGCAGCCGAATTTGAAAACGGTCCTTTAGCTCAGTTGGTTCAGAGCGCTTGCTTGACAGGCAAGAGGTCCGCAGTTCGAACCTGCGAAGGGCCACATCCGAAAGGAAAAAGTGAAGATTGAGCTCTCAATCTTCATTCATTTAAAGGGTGAATTCCAGAGTGGCCAAATGGGGCAGACTGTAAATCTGCTGTCTCTCGACTTCGGTGGTTCGAATCCATCTTCACCCACAGGGTTTAATAATAATTGGATAGATTTGATGGAAAAGAGGTTGACATTTTCGTGTCAACCTCTTTTTCTGTTGCTGAGTTTTAGCGTGCGGAATCACGCTTCCTCCTCCACCTGAGGAGCGATGAGCTTGTAACCCTTGCCGTGGATGTTGATGATTTCGACGGTGGGGTCGGCCTTCAGAAGCTTGCGCAGCTTGGTGATGTAAACGTCCATGCTGCGGGCATTGAAGTAGTTATCGTCAATCCAGATGGTCTTCAAGGCATACTCGCGCTGGAGGATGTCGTTGGCATGTGCGCAGAGCAGGGTCAGCAGTTCCGACTCCTTGGTAGTGAGCTTCTGCTGCTCGTTGCCGATGGAGAGCAGCTGCTTCTGCGTGTCGAAGGTGAAGGCGCCGAAGCGGTAGACCGTGACAGTCTTGGTCTTCTGTCCGTGGACACGGCGCAGGATGGCCTCGATGCGCAGGGTAAGCTCCTCCATGCTGAAGGGTTTGGGGATGTAGTCGTCGGCACCCAGGCGGAAGCCTTCCTGAACGTCTTCCTTCATAGTCTTGGCTGTCAGGAAGATGACAGGGACTTCGGTGTTGAGTTCGCGGATTTCCTTGGCCAGCGTGAAACCGTCTTTCTTCGGCATCATCACGTCGAGTACGCAGACGTCGTATTTGCTTTTCACAAAAGCCCTGTAGCCGGCTTCGCCATCGGGACAGAGGTCTGTCTCGTAGCCTTTCGCGTTGAGATACTCCCTCAGCAGCATGCCGAGGTTCTCGTCGTCTTCACAAAGTAGGATTTTCAATTTGTCGCCCATAGTTGATTGGAATTAAGGGTTAATACTATTATTATCATTTACGGTTATGATTCCAGGAGGGGTAGGGTAATGATGAACGTCGTTCCTGCACCCAGTTCGCTCTCGGCACGGATGGAGCCTTTGAGGTCGGTGACGATTTTCTTCACGTAGGCCAGTCCGAGGCCGAAGCCCTTCACATCGTGCTGGTTGCCTGTGTGGACGCGGTAGAAGCGGTCGAAGATGTGCTTGAGGTTTTCCTTCTTGATGCCGATGCCGTTGTCTTTGACGGCGATGCAGAGCTTCCCTCCGTCGTTCCACGTGCTGACCTTCAGCTCCAAGGGAGTGTCCTCGCGGCGATACTTCACGGCATTGTCGAGGAGGTTGAAGATGACGTTAGTGAAGTGCATCTCGTCGGCAGCCACTACGGCGTCGGCTGCGTCTAACGAGGCAGTAAGCGTGCCGCCGTATTTCTGAGTCTTCAGCTCGAAGGTGTGTACCACGCCGGCAATGGTCTCGTTGGCGTCAAGGTCGCGCAACTTGAGCGAGGTGTTCTGGCGGTCGAACATCGACATCTGCAGCACTTTCTCCACCAGCAAGCGCAGTCGCTTGGTCTCGTCGTTGATGACGCCCGAGATGTGGCGCGACATTTCAGGCGATTTCGTGACGCCTGGGTCGCCCAGCATCTGAGCCGCCAGCGAGATGGTGCTGATGGGGGTCTTCAGCTCGTGTGTCATGTTGTTGATGAAGTCGTTCTTCACCTCCGTCAGCTTCTTCTGGCGCGAGATAATCCACAGGGCATAGCTGAACGTCACCATCAGGATGAGGGTGAAGATGATGGCAGGCAGCACATAGCGCAGCGAGTTGAACATGTACTTGTTGGCTTCAGGGAAGTGTATCTTCAGCACGCCCATACGGTTGGGTGGGTCGTTGCGGAAGAGAATCTGCGAGTAGGTGGCTCCGTGGCGCTTCTCGGCGTAGTCAGGACAACTGTAGACCAGCCGCCCGTCGGAGGTACTGACGGTGAAGTGGTAGTCGAGCGTGATGCCGTTGTTGAGCAGTTCGGTCTGCAGATCGCGGTCGAGCCGCTGGAAGTCAATACGCTGGCTGAGCGGCTTGTTGCTGGCGGTGTAGAGGATGTTGTAGATGACCTCGTCCATCAGGGCTCGCTGGTTGGCATAGCGCTTGCGGATGATGTCCTGGAGCGACTGCGAGGTCTGCGGGATGGCGGCGTCGCCTTTCACCTGTGCCTGCGGCTTCGGCGGCAGGGTGATGGAGTGGAACTCGAAGGCTGAAATCCGTCCATCCTTCATCTGGATGTTATACTCGTGGCTCTCCTCTTGCCCCTGGCTGCGGCGGGCGTTACGCTCCGTCTGTATGGCATCCTTTTCCAAATAGTCCATGGTCTCATAGACCTCAAGGTTGTGAGCCGTTGCATAGAGGCTGCGCTTGACGGACTCCTCAAACTGCTGGCGCCGCATCGAACGCATTTCGTTGATGTAGCGGACTTGCAGGACGAGCAGGGCTACGCACGATAGCCCTATCACGATACTCAATAGCCAGATGACATGTTTTTTCATACGGCACAAAAATACATAACTCTTAAATTCTTGCCATCAATTTTATTAAAAAAGATTCGGCATTTGGCTTTTTTTAACCAAATGCCGAAAGTAAATGTGCCTTTTTTACCACTTATTTGTATTCCACCATCTCATCCATCTTGCGGTAGGTGGTGTGGCGGTCTGACGGCTTGGCGTCGTCGGCAGGGTAGCCGAAGGGCATCATCAGAACGGGGTGGATGTTGTCAGGCAGTTCGAAGAGACGCTTGGCTTCGTCGGCGTTGAAGGCTCCGACGGGGCAGGTGCCGAGGCCCAGGTTATAGGCTTCAAGCATCATGTGGGTGATGACGATGGTGACGTCGATTTCGCCGAAGTTGCCGTTCTCGCCGCGGCGGCAGACGCGGTTGTCGTCGTAGCAGAAGAGGAAGGCCTGCGGAGCACCGTACATGCAGGGGCTCACCTTGTTGGCTTTCGCCATGGCATCCTCCGAGCGGAGGACGTAGATCATCTGCGGCTGGCTGTTGACAGCCGTGGGAGCCAGCTTGCCTGCCTCGAGGATGAGGTCAACCTTCTCCTGCTCGACGGGCGTCGAGGCGAAGTGGCGTACCGAGTAGCGTCCGGCTGCCAGTTCCATGAAGTCTTTCTTTACTGTCGTTTCCATACTGGGGCTGTTTTTCTGTTCTTTCTTTTGTTCGTTGCAGGCGCTTAGCGGAAGCACTAAGGCTAAGAGAATAACAATTAGGTACTTTTTCATGTGACTTTGTTTTAAACGTTCGCGCAAAGATACGCATTTTTTTCGGAACCTGTGCAAAATCCACCCGTTTTTTTTGTGTATCTCGCAAAGCCACGCTATCTTTGCCCGCGAAATTACTTACCTTATTATATTAATGCGTATGAAAAAGAAATTCCTGTTTATTGTGTTGGGTGTCATCTGCCTGATTGTGGTGTTGTTGATGAACTGCTGCACGGTCGTCGACTCAGGTGACATCGGCGTGAAGTTCCACAAGTGGTCAAGCCGTTCCGATATGCACGGCGGCGTGGAGGGCATGTGCCGAGGCTGGGTGTTCTACAACCCCATCACCACCCGCATCTACAAATACCCCACATATGTCCAGCGCAAGAACTACGAGCCGTTCAACGTCAATGCTAAGGACGCCTCCATCTTCTCCATGGACCCCACGATAGCCTACCGTATTGACGAGGACAAGGTGTGCAGCATCTTCGTGAAGTACCGCAAGGGCGTGCGCGAGTTGGAGAGCGGCTATATCCGCACCTGCATCTACGAGGCCTACCGCACGTGTGCCAACCAGTACACGTCAGACTCGCTGATGTCCAACCGCGAGAAGTTCGAGAACGATGTCCGCTCGCGCCTCGATGCCACCATGCGCGACGAGGGGTTCATCGTCGAGGAGTTCACCTCGCAGATTACGCCCCCGGCGTCGCTCACAGAGATGATTAACGAGAAGAACATCGCCATCCAGTCCGCCTTGAAGGCCGAGAACAAGGTGAAGGAGGCCGAGGCCATGGCCAAGATAGCCGTTGCCGAGGCACGCGGAAATGCCGAGGCCATGAAGGTCAAGGCCGATGCCGAGGCGTACTACAACCGCACCATCAGCGCCTCCTTGTCGGAGCAGATTGTGCAGGAAGACTGGATTGAGAAGTGGGACGGCAAGCTGCCCACCTATATGACGGGCAGCGGCGGAGCCGTCATGCTCATGCCGGAGAAGAAATAACGTCCAGCAGCAACCTCAGGGCTTCCAGCACGGCACGCTGGGTGTTGCGCGTGCGTCCCAGGTCGTCACCCCTCACACAATGGGTGGCGACTTTTCCTTCCCTGGTGGCTACGGCCATCCACACCGTGCCCACGGGGATTTCGGCCGTTCCGCCCGAGGGTCCTGCTACGCCCGATGTGGCTACGGCCAGGTCGGCCTTCAGGGCCTTCAGGGCGCCCAGCGCCATCTCCGTCACCACGGGTTCGCTCACCACGTCGTAGCGGCGCAGGGTGTCCGCCTTCACGTGCAGCAGGTCGTGCTTCACCTCTGTGGCGTACGACACGATGCCGCCACGTACCACGGCCGAACTGCCGCTGATGGAGGTGAGGGCAGCCGCTATGCCTCCGCCTGTGCAACTCTCTGCAGTCGCCACCGTCTTGCCCGCAGCCGTCAGGGCCTTCACGATAGCCCGAGCCGTTGTCCTTGTTTCCTGTTTCATAACATTTTAACCTTTAACCCTTAATCCACTAACTTCTACCCGTTGACTCGTTGACCCGTTGACTCGTTGACTTTTTAACTAAATCGTCACTCTCGAGAACGCCGGCTGGTCGATGGAGCAGAAGTCGCCGTCCTGGAACTTATAGTAGCCAGTGATGGCAATCATGGCAGCGTTGTCCGTAGTGAAGCCAAACTTAGGGATATAGACGTTCCAATGGTAGCGGCGCGCGTAATCCAGGAAAGAGTTGCGCAACCCCGTGTTGGCGCTGACGCCCCCAGCCACGGCCACCTCGCGGATGCCTAGGTCCCTGGCGGCACGGCGCAGTTTTTCCATCAGAATCTCCACGACAGTACGTTCCAGCGAAGCGGCGAGGTCAGCCTTGTGCTGCTCGATGAAGTCGGGGTTCTCCCTCACTTGGTCGCGCAGGAAGTAGAGAAACGACGTCTTCAGGCCGCTGAAGCTATAGTCGTAGCCCTCGATATGGGGCTTGCTGAACAAGTAGGCCTTCGGGTCACCCTGCCGCGCCAGACGGTCGATGATGGGCCCGCCAGGGTAGCCCAGCCCCATCACCTTCGAGCATTTGTCGATGGCCTCGCCTGCCGCGTCGTCGATGGTCTGCCCGATAACCTTCATGCGGTTATACGCCTCCACGAGGACAATCTGCGAGTTACCTCCCGAAACCAGCAGGCAGAGGAACGGAAAAGCAGGGGACTTGTTGATTTGTTGACTCGTTGACTCGTTGACTTCCTTTTCCCTAATAAAGTGCGCCAGCACGTGCCCCTGCAGGTGGTTCACGTCGATGAGCGGGATGTTAAGCGAGCGTGCCAGACCCTTGGCAAACGACACCCCTACTAACAGCGATCCCATCAGGCCAGGTCCGCGTGTGAAGGCCACGGCCGACAGTTGTTCCTTCGTCACGCCTGCCTGTCGGAGCGCCTCGTGGACCACGGGCACGATGTTCTGCTCGTGGGCGCGCGACGCCAGTTCCGGCACCACGCCCCCGTAGCTTTCGTGTACCGCCTGCGAAGCTGTCACGTTTGACAGCAGCATCCCATCACGTACAACCGCCGCTGACGTATCGTCGCACGACGACTCAATTCCCAGAATCACTATTTCCTTTTCCATAAGTTGTAAAAAGTGGGGGCAAAGGTAGTGCAAGGCGAGAGGAAAAGCAAGAAAACAATGTTTTTTTTGCTTTGCCCGAGCCGCAGCCTACAAAAAACGGATGCAACCCGTTAAAGTTACGGTTAAGCGAGCGAAAAAACAAAATAATTTGAGTTTTTTACTGTTATTTCTCTGCGGAGCAGGCGGAAAAAAAGAGACGCGGCATGCCGCGTCTCTACAGGGGAGCAGGACAAGTTGTTGTTTACTCGGCCTGGAGGTCGGCCCAGTTGATGACGGGGTGCTTGGCGGCTGTGGTGTCGTCCGGACGGCTGATGGGGCAGGCGTGGGGCGCGGCGTGGAGGATGTCGGGATCCTCGGCAGCCTCGGCAGCTATGCGATGCATCACGTCAATGAAGGCGTCCAGCGTCTCCTTGCTCTCCGTCTCCGTGGGCTCGATCATCAGGGCCTGGTGGAAGAGGAGGGGGAAGTAGATCGTCGGGGCATGGAAGCCGAAGTCGAGCAGGCGCTTGGCCACGTCGAGCGTGGTGGCACCCTCCTTGCCCTCGCGTGCGCCGTCGTTGATGAGCCCGTCGAAGACGAACTCGTGCTTGCAGACGCTGGGGATGGGCAGCTTGTAGGCGTCGCGCAGCAACTCCTTGATGTAGTTGGCGTTGAGCGTAGCGATGGGGCCTACCTCGCGCACGTGCTGGCGCCCGATGGTGAGCAGCCAGGCGTAGGCGCGCAGGATGACGCCGAAGTTGCCCATGTGGGCGCTCACGCGACCAGCAGTCTTCTGGGGGTCAAAAGGTCCACAAGTCAACAGGTCAACACGCTGGGTGCAGCCAGCAGAGGAGCCCGTTGTCTCGTTGTCTTGTTGACCCTCCGTATGCGGATAGGGCAGGCAGTCCTTGAGGAAGGCTGCGACGCCGACGGGTCCGCTGCCGGGGCCTCCTCCGCCATGGGGCGTGGAGAACGACTTGTGGAGGTTGAGGTGCATGATGTCGAAGCCCATGTCGCCCGGGCGGACCTTGCCGATGAGGGGGTTCATGTTGGCTCCGTCGTAGTAGAGCAGGCCGCCTGCCTCGTGCACGAGGGCGGCAATCTGCTTGATGTCGCGCTCGAAGAGGCCGAGGGTGTTGGGGTTGGTCATCATGATGCCGGCGAGGTCGGGGCCCAGCAGGGGCTTGAGGTCCTCGACATCGACGAGGCCGTCGGCGTTGGACTTCACCACTACGACGTCGAGCCCGCAGACGGCTGCCGAGGCGGGGTTGGTGCCGTGGGCACTATCGGGGACGATGACCTTCGTGCGGCCCATATCGCCCCGGCTGCGATGCCAGGCGCGCATGATCATGAGGCCTGTGAGCTCGCCGTGGGCGCCCGCGCAGGGGTTGAAGGTGAAGTAAGCCATGCCTGTGATGGCCGAGAGCATCTGCTCCATGCCGGCATAGACGGCCTGCACGCCCTGGACGGTCTCGACGGGCTGCAGGGGATGGATGGCGGCAAAGGCGGGCAGGGCAGCAACCTCCTCGTTGATCTTGGGGTTGTACTTCATGGTGCAGCTGCCCAGGGGGTAGAAGCCGGTATCGACGCCGAAGTTCATCTGCGAGAGATTGGTGTAGTGGCGGACGACGTCCACCTCGCTCACCTCGGGCAGGGCGGGAGCCGACGCGCGGCGAAGCCCTTCGGGCACGGCTGTGGAGACCTCGGGAGCGGCAGCCTTGGGCAGGGTGTAGCCGCAGCGGCCAGACTTGGAATAGTCGAATATCAGATGGTCGTAGTATCTCATAAGGCAGCCTCCTTTACATAGTTAATCAGACAATCGATTTCTTCGCGCGTGCGCTTCTCGGTAACGGCAAAGGTGATGCGATGGTCGCCTGTGACGACGCCTGCCAGGATGCCCTTGTCGGCCAGCGCCTTGTGGAGGGCACGGGCGTCGCCCTGGTAGTCGAGCGCAAATTCCTTCAGGAAGGGCTTGCTGCTGACGGGGGTGAAGCGTCCTGTGGCGACGAGCTGGTCGCAGAGGTAATGGGCGGAGGCGCTGGAGCGCTCGTTGACCTCCGCCAGACCCTTCGGTCCGAGGAGTGAGAGGTAGATGGTGACCCAGAGCGCCATGAGCGACTGGTTGGAGCAGATGTTGCTGGTGGCCTTGTCGCGACGGATGTGCTGCTCGCGTGCCTGCAGGGTGAGGACGAAACAACGCTTGCCGTCGCGGTCGGTAGTGGCGCCGACGATACGTCCGGGCAGCTTGCGCAGGTAGTCTTTCTTGCAGGCCATGAAGCCGAGCGAGGGACCGCCGTAGCAGAGAGGTATGCCCAGGCTCTGTCCGTCGCCCACAGCCACGTCGGCACCCCATTCAGCCGGGCTCTTCAGCACGGCCAGGGTGGAGGGGTCGCAGTACTCTATCAGCAGGGCTCCGGCGGCGTGGACGGCCTCGGCAAAGCCCGTGTGGTCCTCGATGATGCCGTAGGCGTTGACGTTCGGTACCAGCACGCCTGCCACGCGTCCGCTGGCGAGGGCTGCCGTGAGGGCGTCGAGCGAGGTCTGACCGTCGGATGCGGCAATCTCTTCAATAACGGTACCGGAGTAGGAGGCGTAGGTGCGGACCACCTCCTTCACCTGCGGCAGCAGGGTGGAGGCGATGAGGACGACGTCCTTCTTGCGTGTGGAGGCCACGGCCATGCGCACGGCCTCGGCAGCTGCCGTGGGACCATCGTACATGGAGGCGTTGCTGACCTCGAGGCCCGTGAGGGCGCAGACCATGCTCTGGAACTCGAAGATGTAGCGGAGCGTGCCCTGGCTGATCTCGGGCTGATAGGGGGTGTAGGCGGTTAGGAACTCACTACGCTGGGTGAGGTAGGGGATGACGGAGGGACTGCAATGGTCGTACCAGCCCTGTCCGGCGAAGCAGGTCATCTTCACGTTGCGGGCGGCAAGGTCCGCGAAGAAGCGTCGGATCTCGTCCTCGCTCATGGCGTCGGGCAGGTCGTAGTCGCCCTTGTAGATGTATTCCTGCGGCACATCGGCATAGAGGTCGTCGAGCGACTTCATACCCACCGTGTCCAGCATCTTTCGGATATCATCCGGAGTGTGGGGAATGTAAGGGTGCATTCTTAACTCTTAATTAATTTATTTGCAGAATGCTTCGTAGGCGGGGGCGTCCATGAGGCTGTCGAGCTCGGAGGCGTCGGCAAGCTTCACCTTGAGCATCCAGTTGGCGTAGGGATCTTCGTTGAGCAGCTCGGGGGTGTCGTCGAGGGCGGTATTGACCTCCTCGACGCATCCGCTGACGGGAGCGATGAGGTCGCTGGCGGCCTTGGTGCTCTCCACGGCGCCGAAGTCCTCGCCCTTGGTGATGTACTCGCCCTCGCTTGGGAGGTCCACATAGACGACGTCGCCCAGCTCGTGCTGCGCATAGTCGCTGATTCCGATGAATGCAAATTCACCTTCTACTTTTACCCACTCGTGTGTTTCGGCATACTTGAGGCCGGTTTCTACTTTTGCCATAATTGTTTGATTTTTAAAGGATTATTATTATTTCTTGTAACTCTTGTTGAAGAATTTCTTCTTGACGACGGTACCCGGAAAGGTCTTCTTGCGGATGCGGATTTCGACGGGGGTGTCGAGGGCGGCATAGCGGGCGTCGACGAGCGCCATGCAGATGCTCTTGTCGACGGAGAGGCCGTGGTAGCCCGTAGTGACGACGCCTATCTCCTTGCCGTCGACCTCGACGGGATAGCCGTTGCGGGGGATGGCCTTGTCGTGCAGCTCGATGCCGACGACCTTCTGCTTCACGCCGTTGGCCTTCTGCTCGGCCAGGGCTTCCTTGCCGATGAACTCGGGCTTGTCGAGCTTGACGAACATGCCGAGGCCTGCCATGAGGGGCGAGATCTCGGGGCTGAGTTCGTGGCCGTAGAGCGGCAGGGCCACCTCGAAGCGGAGCGTGTCGCGGCAGCCCAGTCCGCAGGGGGCTACCTCGCCCGAGCCGACGAGCACGTCCCACACCTTGTTAATATAGGCGTGCGAGCCGTAGAGCTCGAAGCCGTCCTCGCCCGTGTAGCCCGTGCGGCTGGCGATGATGGTCTCGCCATCGACGTCGATTTCCTTGAAGGTGTAGAAGGCGAGGTCCTTGACGGCGAGGCCCAGCAGGCGCTCGACCTTCTCCTCGGCGAGGGGACCCTGTACGGCCACCTGGCCATAGACGTCGGACTTGTTGTCGATGACGACGTCGTAGCCCGCAGCCTGCTCGCGGATCCAGGCGTCGTCCTTGTCGATGTTGGCGGCATTCACCACCAGCAGGTAGAGGTCGCCTTTCATCTTATAGACCAGCAGGTCATCGACGCTGCCGCCATCGGGGTAGCACATGATGCCGTAGTAGATCTTGCCGTAGGGGGCGTCGGTAATGTCGTTGGTGAAGATGTGGTTGACAAACTTCCCGGCGTCGGGGCCGCAGACGAAGATTTCGCCCATGTGGCTGACGTCGAAGATGCCGCAGGCCGTGCGGACGGCCATGTGTTCGTCCTTGATGGTGGAGTACTCAATGGGCATGTCGAATCCGCCGAACGGACTCATCTTGGCACCCAGGGCAACGTGCTTGTCGTATAAGCATGTCTTTTTGTAATTTTCCATGTTGTTTAGGAACTTTTGAATGTTGTTTTTTGATATTATGAAAATCTGGTATTAGTATATAAATTCGCCGTATTCGGAACGGATGATCAGTTCGCGCGGCTTTTCGGACGTAGCGGGGAGCGCCTCCACGTGGCCGACGACCTGCGCGTCGATGTGGAACGTGCGGGCGATGTCGATGACCTGCTGGGCGTCGTCGGGCGAGAGGTAAATCTCCATACGATGGCCCATATTGAACACCTTGTACATCTCGGCCCAGTCCGTGCCGCTCTGTGCCTGGATGGTGTGGAAGAGCGGAGGGATGGGGAACATGTTGTCTTTGACGATACGTAGCCCGTCCACGAAATGGAGTATCTTGGTCTGGGCGCCGCCCGTGCAATGGATCATGCCGTGTACGCGGGGACGCATTTCGTCCAGCAGACGGCTGATGACGGGGGCGTAGGTGCGCGTGGGCGAGAGCACGAGCTGGCCGGCGTTGAGGGAGGTGCCCTTGACGGGGTCGGTCAGGCGCAGACGGCCCGAATAGACCAGCTCGTGGGGGACGGCATGGTCGTAGCTCTCGGGGTACTTCTCGGCCAGGTATTTGGCGAAGACGTCGTGGCGGGCGCTGGTGAGCCCGTTGCTGCCCATGCCTCCGTTGTACTGGCGTTCGTAGGTAGCCTGTCCCGTGGAGGAGAGGCCGACGATGACGTCGCCTGCGGAGATGTGGGCGTTGTCGATGATGTCGCTCCGGCGCATGCGGCAGGTGACGGTACTATCGACGATGATGGTACGCACGAGGTCGCCCACGTCGGCCGTCTCGCCTCCTGTGCCATAGACGCCCACGCCCATCGCGCGAAGCTCGGCCAGCAGCTCGTCCGTGCCGTTGATGATGGCGCTTATGACCTCGCCCGAGATGAGCATCTTGTTGCGTCCGATGGTGGACGAGACGAGGATGCCCGTCGTGGCGCCTACGCAAAGCAGGTCGTCGATGTTCATGATGAGGGCGTCCTGGGCGATACCCTTCCAGACGCTGAGGTCGCCCGTCTCCTTCCAGTAGAGGTAGGCGAGGGACGACTTGGTGCCCGCTCCGTCGGCGTGCATGATGTTGCAATAGTCTGGGTCGCCGCCCAAAAGGTCAGGGATAATCTTGCAGAAGGCTTTCGGATATAAGCCCTTGTCGATGTTCCTGATGGCGTTGTGGACGTCTTCCTTCGCGGCAGAAACGCCACGCATCATGTAGCGCTGGTTGTCGTTCATTGGGGGAATTTATTGTATTTATTAATTAGGCTTGGAATCAAATTCGCTATTTTTTTAACCACCATCTGATAAGATAATAAATAAAAAGAGCGAAAATTACTAAAATAATAAGTAATTCAGGAAGACCAATAGTGCCTAAAAATAACATAATTAATTAAGTAGTATAGTTAGAACTGTACCGTAGGAGCCTTATGCGAGCCTTCTTCAGCCTCGAAGTAGGGCTTCTTGTCGAAGCCGAACATGCCGGAGAGGAGGCTCTGGGGGAACTTGCGGATGTAGGTGTTGAACTTCTTGGCGGCTTCGTTGAAGTTGTTGCGTGCCACGGCGATGCGGTTCTCCGTGCCTTCCAGCTGGGCCTGGAGCTCCAGGAAGTTCTGGTTGGCCTTCAGGTCGGGATAGGATTCGGCAACGGCTATGAGGCGTCCCAGCGCTCCGCCCACTTCGCTCTGGGCCTTCTGGAACTCCTGCAGTTGCTCGGGGGTCATGTTCTCGGCATCGATATTGATGGAGGTTGCCTTCGTGCGGGCGTTGACGACGGCCTGCAGGGTTTCGCTTTCGTGGGCGGCATAGCCCTTGACGGTATTGACGAGGTTAGGGATGAGGTCGGCACGACGCTGGTATTGGCTTTCGACGTTTGCCCAGGCGGTTGAGACGCCTTCTTCCTGGCTGACCATGTTGTTGTAGGCTTTCACGCCCCACAGGGCGAGGAGAGCAACGATGATGATAAGAATCAAAGCAGATTTACTCTTTTTCATAGGTTTTTTGTTGATTAGGAATGTAAATAATGTTTATTGGGTGTGATTGATTTCAGAACTTGGTGTGAGCGCCACCTCCGCCGAAGTGTCCTCCGCCGTAGTGTCCACCTCCGAAGCCTCCTCCACCTCCGAAGCCTCCTCCGATGATGGTTCCGCCTCCGGGAGAACTGCTGCCGGACGAGTTGCCGAAGTCGGTATAGCGGTCCTTGATGACCTGATGGTTGCAGTTCTTGCAGGTATAAGTGTAGCGGACTTTCTTTCCGCGGACGGTCTTATAGAGCGTTTCGGTATGGGTGAGCTTCAGTTTGTACTTGCCGCAATTGGGGCACTTCTTCGTAAGGCGGAAGGCCAAGTAGAACAGGGCCAAGGGGGCGCAGAAGATGAACAGGAGCAACAGGACGATGAGGCTGTTTTCCTTTCTCTCTTCGCGAGCGGCCAGTTCGGGGTCAAGCAGGTATTTGCCGAGCTCGCGCATGCCCTCCACCATACCCTCGTCCCAGTTGTCGTCGCGGAAGTAGGGCACCATATTGTTGACCTGGATTCGCTTGCTGAGGGCATCGGTAATGACGCCTTCCACGCCGTAGCCTGTGGAAAAGCTGATATCGCGCTCTGTGGTGCTGAGTACGACTACGATGCCGTTGTCCCTTCCTTCAACGCCTACGCCGACCGTCTCGCCCAGAAGGCGGGAGAACTCAAAGCAGTCGTCGGGGTCGATGCCGGAGAGTACTGCCACCAAGGCCTGTACGCCCGTGCTGTCCTCCACGGCGCGGAAGATGGCATCAATTTCGTCGCAAGCCGACTGCGAGAGGATGCCCTCGGGGTTGCAAACGTAGCGGGTGGAATCCTGTAAATGGATGATGGGCACCGTCTTCGGTGTCCAGACTGTCGCGCTCATGCTAAGCGTGACAAGGAACAGGGTGATAAAAAGGGTAGTAATCCGTTTCACGTTCTTTATTCTGCAGTCCAAATCTTCCAGGCTTCGTCGGCCTGGATGTGTAACATTTCGAGTCCGTTCTTAATGGTGGCTCCCTGCGCTTCTGCTTTCTGGAGGAAGAGCGACTTGTCGGGGTTATAGACAAGGTCGTAGCAGAGGTGGTTGTCGGTAAGGAGCGGGTAGGGGATATCAGGGCAACGCTCCACGTCGGGGAAAGTGCCGAGGGGAGTGGCGTTGACGATGATGCTATAACGCTTCATGACTTTCGGCGTGAGGTCCTCGTAGCCTACGGCGCCCTCGCGTCGCGTTCGCGAGACGAATACCGTAGAGATGCCCAGTTGATGGAGGCCATTCTCGACGGCTTTCGATGCGCCGCCCGTGCCGAGGATGAGAGCGTGGGTATGGTGCGCCTTCAGTAAGGGACGGATGGAGCGGGTGAAGCCGATGACATCGGTATTGTAGCCCGTGAGGACGGTCTTGCTTCCGGAATGTCTTACCTTGATGACGTTAACGGCGCCGATAGCTACGGCTTCGGGGGCGATGTCGTCCAGATAGGGCTTGACGGCCTGTTTGTAGGGGATGGTGACGTTCAGACCGACAAAGTCAGAATGAGCGGCAATCAGAGCAGGAAACTCCTCGATGCTATCGAGCACATAGGGCTCATAAACGGCATCGCGCCCCGTCCGCTGGAAAAACTCCGTGAAGTATTTCTGCGAGAAGGAGTGCCCGAGGGGCTTGCCTATGATGCCGTAGCGTTCCATAGAGAGTTTTCTTAGGAAATCCTATGATTTAGGTAATTCATGACGTTCTTTTCAATGCGGGCGGCGAGGTCGGGCGTCTCGTCCTTGACGAATGCTTCGCCCACGATGTGCTCGTAGAGCTCGATGTAGCGGTCGGTAACACTTCCGACGAACTCGTCAGTCATCTCGGGCATCTGCTGTCCGGCCTGTCCCATGAAGCCGCGGTCAATGAGCCATTGGCGCACGAACTCCTTCGAAAGCTGGCGCTGGGGTTCGCCCTTGGCGAATTTCTCCTCGTAGCCTTCGGCATAGAAGTAGCGCGAGGAGTCGGGGGTATGGATTTCGTCAATCAGATAGACCTTGCCGTTGCGCTTGCCAAACTCGTATTTCGTGTCCACAAGGATAAGCCCGCGTTTGGCAGCAATCTCCGTACCGCGTTGGAAGAGGGCACGGGTGTATTGTTCCATCTGCTCGTAGTCGTCCTTGCTGACGATGCCCTGGGCGATGATTTCCTCGCGCGAGATGTTTTCGTCGTGTCCTGCCTCGGCCTTTGTCGTGGGGGTGATGATGGGTACGGGGAACTTCTGGTTCTCCTTCATGCCCTCGGGCAGAGGTACGCCGCAGAGCATGCGGGCTCCGTTCTTGTATTCGCGCCAGGCGCTGCCCGTGAGGTAGCCGCGGATAATCATCTCCACGCGGAAGCCTTCGCACTTGAGGCCGACGGTAACCATCGGGTCGGGGGTGGCGAGTTTCCAGTTAGGGACGATGTCAGCCGTGTCGTCGAGGAACTTGGCAGCAATCTGGTTGAGCACCTGCCCTTTGAAGGGAATGCCTTTGGGGAGGATGACGTCGAAGGCTGAGATACGGTCGGTAGCTACCATGACCATCAGGTCGTCGTTGATGTCATAGACGTCGCGGACTTTGCCGTGATAAACGCTTCGTTGTTCAGGAAAGTGGAAATCGGTTGTGGTTAGTGCCATTGTTGGGTTATGGGTTTATAGGTTTGTTTAGTCTGAAGTCTCTCTATTCTGTTGTTCGTAAGCCTCGACGATGCGGGTAACAAGTTTGTGGCGGATGATGTCCTTCTTGGTCATCTCCACGATGCCGATGCCCTCGATGCCGCGCAGCAGACCAAGTGCGTGAGAAAGGCCTGAGCGTTGCGAAGCTGGGAGGTCGATCTGCGTGAGGTCGCCCGTGATGAGCATCTTGGTGTTCCAGCCCATGCGGGTGAGGAACATCTTGATTTGGGGGACAGTCGTGTTCTGCGCCTCGTCGAGGATGACGATGGCGTCGTTGAGCGTACGTCCGCGCATGAAGGCAAGAGGGGCAATCTGGATGATGCCCAGCTCCATGTATTCCTTCAGCTTGACGGCAGGAATCATGTCCTCGAGGGCGTCGTAGAGCGGCTGCAGATAGGGGTCTATCTTCTCGCGCATGTCGCCTGGGAGGAAGCCGAGCTTCTCGCCTGCCTCGACAGCCGGGCGGCAGAGGATGATTTTCTTCACCTCTTTGTTTTTCAGCGCGCGCACGGCAAGGGCGATTGCTGTATAGGTCTTGCCGGAGCCTGCAGGACCGATGGTGAAGACCATGTCGTTTCGCTCGTACTCCTTTACCAGCCGCAGTTGGTTCTCCGTGCGGGGGGAGATGGGTCGCCCGCTGATGCTGAAGACAATGACGTCGTTCTCCTTCTCCACGATGGGGCGGTTGCCGTTGAAGATGTCGAGAATAGCCTCGTCCGTCAGGCGGTTGTACTTGCTGCAGTAGGCCTGGACGGTACCGATGAAGCGTTCGAAGCCCTCCAGTTCCTCCTCCTCGCCCATGACCTTGATGACGTTGTCGCGGGCGATGATGCGGAGTTTCGGGTAGAGCGCCTTGATCATCTGCATGTGGGCGTTGCCCGTCCCGTAGAACACTACAGGGTCGATATCTTCGAGGACGATGTGTTTTTCTATCATTCAGCCTCGCGTTCGATATAGACAATGGGGTCGCCCTTGCGGAGCGTGGTGCCCTGCTTGGCGCAGATTTCGACGACCTTGCCGCTGATGGTGGCATGGACGGGAGCAATCTCGCCCCACGGCGTGGTGATGTGGCAGACGAGGTCGCCCTCCTTGTAGCGCTTGCCGACGGCGGGCTCGGTGGAGGGACCTGCGACGGAGACCTCCCAGATGACCTGTCCGTTCTCGGGAGCGGGCATCGGGTCGGCCTTGGCGTGCTTGATGGCCAGGACGTCTTCGACGCTCATGCCCTTGCCGGCAAGAGCCTCGTCCTTGGCTTTCTGCAGGTCGGCCTCGAAGCGCTCCTTAGCGATGCCGCTACGGTAGTCGCGGTACTGGCGCTCGTGCATGGCCAGTTCGAAGAGCTCCTCCTGATCCTCGCCTTCGTCCCAGCCCTCGTCCTTCATAATCTGGCGGAATTTGGGCAGTTCGTCGGGATAGTAGCTCTGCGGGTCGGCGGTGGTGAATTCGCGTCCCTGCTCCTTGGCGAGGGCGACGATTTCGGGAGCTACCGTGCCGGGCAGCTTGCCGCTCTTGCCCAGGATCATACCCCAGATGGCGTCGTCCATCATCGAGTAGCGCGGCTTGCCCATCGACTCGGCCAGCAGGTTCATCAGGGCGATGTTCTTCGTATACTGGCTGAAGGGGGTGACGAGTGGGGGATAGCCCACCTTGGGCCACACGTAGGCCACCTCGTCGAAGAGCTTCACGAGGAGCTGGTCCTCGCTATAGGGCTCGAGCCCCTTGTTCTTGCGGTTCATGTTGATGGCTTGCATGACGCCCGTGAGGTCGGCCATCATCGAGCCCATCATGCCGCCCGGCAGGCCGCAGCCCAGCAGCAGCGAACTCATCAGCTTGTTGCCGGAATTCATGAAGTAGCCCAGGAAGTCGTCGATGAACTCCTGTGTCAGCTTGCGAGCCTGCATGTAGGCATCCATGTTGATGTCTGCCACCTGGAAGCCGGCGTCGCGGAGCATGGCCTGTACGGAGATGACGTCAGGATGCACCTTGCCCCACGAGAGGGGCTCGATGGCGGTATCGATGATGTCGGCACCCGCCTTGCAGACCTCCAGGATGCTGGCCATCGAGAGGCCCGGGCCGCTATGGCCGTGGTACTGGATGATGATGTCGGGGTGCTTGGCCTTGATGTTCTTCACCAGCAGACCCAGGAAGTGGGGACGTCCGATGCCTGCCATATCCTTGAGGCAGATTTCGGGTGCGCCGGCTTCGATGAGCTGGTCGGCGATGGCGGAGTAGTATTCAACCGTGTGGACGGGCGAATAGGTGATGCAGAGCGTAGCCTGCGGAATCATGCCCGCCTCCTTGGCGTAGTGGATGCTGGGGATGATGTTGCGCACGTCGTTCAGGCCGCAGAAGATGCGGGTGATGTCGGTGCCCTGCGCCTTCTTCACCTTGTACATCAGGCGGCGTACGTCAGCAGGAACGGGGTTCATGCGGAGGGCGTTGAGGCCGCGGTCCAGCATGTGGGTCTGAATGCCCGCTTCATGCAGCGGAGCAGTAAAGGTGCGGACGGCCTTGTTCGGGTTCTCGCCATACAGCAGGTTTACCTGCTCGAAGGCGCCGCCGTTGGTCTCCACGCGGGCAAAGCAGCCCATATCGACGATGACTGGCGCAATACGTGCCAGCTGATCGGCACGAGGCTGGTATTTTCCTGACGACTGGAACATGTCGCGGTACACCAGACTGAACTTAATTTCCTTTTTCATTGGGTTTTGATATGATGTGATTACCTTATTATATATTTAGCGCTGCAAAAGTAATGATAAAAATGCGAATAAGCGAGAGAAAAGGGAAAAATATTTTTTGCCGTAATGATGCTATTCGAAGAATGCTCGGAAAGAGGAGATGATTCGTTGATGAACGGAACGTTATTTTGTTTGCAATTGTTGTTCGGAAGTTTGACAATATTTTTTTTTCATCGCAATGGTTTGAAGTTTTCATTGCAATGATTAAATCTTTTCACTGCGATGATTAAAACTTTTCACTGCAATGGTTAATCATTTTCATTGCGATGAAAAAATGTTTTCATTGCAGTGAAAAAACGGTAAAGAGAAGAAACTGCAAAATAAGAGCAAGTTACATGACTGTTTTCCTCGTTGTTTTTTTATAGAAATTCCTAAAAAACTCAAGTAAAAAGCTTTTCGCGCGCTTTGCCCTAATCCCCCCTTGGGGAATGTATGATTGGGTGTGGATTTGAAAAGATAAAAGCAATTTGGTGTTTCGCTCGCCATAACCTATCTTTAATCCCCTTTGGGGACTTTAAGATAGGCTGCGGCTCGGAAAAATCAAAAATATTTTGCTATTTCGCTCGCCTTGCACTATCTTTGCGGAAAATTACGAGAATGCACATCGCAATAGCTGGAAATATCGGTTCGGGGAAGACGACGCTTACGAACATGCTGGCGCACCACTTCGGGTGGACGCCGCGTTTCGAGGCTGTCGCCCACAATCCTTATTTAGAAGATTATTACGCCGATATACGCCGCTGGTCGTTCAACCTGGAGGTGTTTTTCCTTACGCAACGCTTCAAGGATGCGCTGGCCATACGGCGCTCGCAGGAGACCATTATCCAGGACCGCAGCATCTTCGAGGGCGTCTATATCTTCGCTGCCAACAACTACGCGATGGGTAACCTGACGGAGCGCGACTTCCAGACCTACATGGATCTCTTCCGTCTGATGACATCGCTCGTGGGCACGCCCGACCTGATGATTTACCTGCGCTCCAGCGTGCCGCATCTTGTGGCCCAGATCCAGCGCCGAGGGCGCGACTATGAACAGACCATGCAGCTGGACTACTTGAAGAACCTCAACGACAGCTACGATGACTTCATCTTCCACAAGTACCCAGGCCGCGTGTTGGTCATCGACAAGGACAACCTCGACTACGAGCATCGCCCGCAGGACTTCGCCTCCATCGTCGATAAAATCAACGCGCAATTGTATGGACTATTCCCTGAGACCTCAGACAGCCAGACTTCAGACTGGCAGATAAATGTTCCAATTCCTAATCCCTAATTTCTAATTCCTCATTCTATCATGCACATCGCCATCGCAGGAAATATCGGTTGCGGCAAGACCACCCTGACCAACATGCTTGCCAAGCGTTACGGCTGGACGCCGCGCTTCGAGTCCGTCGAGAACAATCCCTATCTGGCCGACTATTACGAGGACATGGCCCGATGGTCGTTCAACCTCCAGATCTACTTCCTTAACAAGCGCTTCCAGGACGTGGTGGAGATATCGCGTTGCAAGGAGACCATCGTGCAGGACCGCACCATCTTCGAGGATGCCCGCATCTTCGCGCCCAACCTCCACGATATGGGCTTGATGAGCGACCGTGACTTTGCCAACTACAGCGAATTGTTCGACCTGATGATGAGCCTCGTGGGCAAGCCCGACCTCCTTATTTACATCCGCGCCAGCATCCCGCACCTTATCGCGCAAATCCAAAAGCGTGGACGTGAGTATGAGCAGGGCATCCGCATCGACTACCTTAACGGCTTGAACGAGCGCTACGAGAACTGGATTGGCAGCTACGAGGGACGCCTGCTGGTGGTGGACGGCGACAATCTCGACTTCCAGAACAACCCACGCGACTTCCAGTCTATTACCGACCAGATTGATGCCGAGCTCTTCGGCTTGTTTGCTGTCAATTCCAATAACGTTTAACAAAAACTCCAGGACGTGTTCGTTAAACCTCAAACGTTAATCTTCAAACGTTAAACCATAAACCACAATAATGATGAAAGCACTTCTTTCCCCCATTCTTCGCGCCCTCTGCCTCCTTGTCGTCGGCATTTTGCTCGTCGCCTGCCGTGAGCAGACTACCCAATGGATTGTTATCCTTACCGGCGCAATCTTTTTCATCGTCGGCCTTGTGACCTTTATTAATTATATGCTGCGCAAGAGCCACAACAAGCCTACAGGACCCTTCCCCCTGCTTGCCGTCGGAGGTGTGCTGTTCGGCCTCGTCCTCCTCGTCGCTTCAGGCAGCTTCCTACGCTTCTTCATGTACGTCATGGGTGGAATGCTAATTCTTGTAGCCATCTGGCAGCTTGTCGCGATGATTAACATTCATCGTGAGGTCCGTTTCCCCAACTCCATGTTCCTCGCTCCCATATTGGCAATAATGTTTGGCGCTTTTGCGCTTTGGAACCCCACGAAGGCTGCCGCTTTGCCGCTCCTCTTCATCGGCCTGGGTTGCATCGTCAGCGCCTTGGGCGACATCGTAGCCCTATCCATTTTTGCTGCCCATCGCTCGAAGGAAAAACGCCTTGCCCGTCAGGCTGCCAAGGAGACCATTGAGATTAGTGAGACTGACGAATGAGAATGTCAATAGCCGAAAAACTGAAAATTGATTAGATGTTCGTAGCGCGGAACCTGAGAAAGACTAACATAGCCGAATACCTGCTCTATATGTGGCAGGTGGAGGACTTGCTGCGTGCCAACAAACTGGATATCGACGCTCTGACAGAACGGGTGGTCAGCCAATTTCATCTGGACGATGTCCAAAGGGCCGAACTGGTGGAATGGTATGAAAACCTGTTGGAAATGATGCGGCACGAGGGCGTAGAGAAGGAGGGACATCTGCAAATCAATAAGAACGTCATCATACAGTTGAACGACCTCCACGCGCGACTGATGCACTCCACCAAATTCCCCTATTATCAGGCGGCTTACTATAAGGTGCTGCCTGCCATCGTGGAGCTTCGTGCCAAGAGCGGGACGCAGGACGAGACGGAGATAGAGAATTGTTTCGACGCGCTATATGGCGTGTGGATGCTGAAGCTACAGCACCGTCCGCTGAGCAAGGAAACATCAGGAGCCATGCAGGACATCAGCACCTTCCTTGGGATGCTGAGCGACTATTATCAGAAAGACAACGCTGGAGAACTGAAATTCGAATAACTATGAATATATTGGTAACAGGCGCCAACGGACAATTGGGTAGCGAGCTGCGCAGGATAGCCTCTCAATCAAAGCAATGTGACACATGGCTCTTTACTGACGTAGAAGAGCTCGACATTACTGATGAGGCTGCTGTGGAGCTGTTCGTGAAAACGAACGATGTGGAACTTATCGTCAACTGTGCCGCCTATACAAACGTGAACGGCGCGGAGTCGAATGCCGCCCTTTGCGACAAGCTCAACCACCTTGCTCCGGGCATTCTGGCTCGTATCGCTACGAAGACGTTCTGCCGTTTGGTGCATATCTCGACGGATTATGTCTTCAACGGAAACCACTTCCTTCCTTATACGGAGGAGGACGAGCCTTGCCCAAATTCAGTCTATGGATCGACGAAGTGGGAAGGTGAGAAGGCGGTAATGGCCGTCCATCCGCAAGCTATCATCATCCGTACGGCGTGGCTCTACAGCTCGTTTGGCAATAACTTCGTGAAGACCATGTTGAAGATGGGACGAGAACGACCTTCCGTCGGCGTGGTATTTGACCAAATAGGAACACCTACCTATGCCCGCGACTTGGCTTTGGCTATCGACCGAATTATCCATTGTGTGGCGTGGGTGCCGGGCATCTACCACTATACGAACGAGGGCGTCTGCTCGTGGTACGACTTCACCCTTGCCATCTTTGAGTATGCTGGTATCAGTAGTAGGTGCATCGTACGTCCGTTGCATACGGCTGACTATCCTACACCAGCACGCCGTCCGCCTTACTCTGTGCTCGATAAGACAAAGATAAAACACACCTATGGCGTGACGGTTCCCCATTGGACCGTTAGCCTGAAAGAATGCATAGAGGAATTAAAGAATAAAGATTGAAGTTGAAGATAAGATATTTATGAATAATGATAATGAAATAGCCCGCCGACGGACGTTCGCAATAGTGTCCCACCCTGATGCCGGTAAGACTACGCTGACGGAGAAGCTTCTGCTCTTCGGCGGACAGATTCAGGTGGCGGGTGCCGTTAAATCAAACAAAATCCGTAAAACGGCTACCTCGGACTGGATGGAGATAGAGAAACAGCGTGGCATCTCCGTCACTACTTCTGTGATGGAGTTCGACTACGAAGGCTACAAAATCAACATTCTCGACACCCCCGGACACCAGGACTTTGCGGAGGATACCTTCCGCACGCTGACTGCAGTCGATAGCGTTATCATCGTTATCGACTCGGCGAAGGGTGTCGAGGCGCAGACGCGGAAGTTGATGGAGGTGTGCCGTATGCGCAAGACTCCTGTCATCATCTTTGCCAATAAGATGGACCGCGAGGGCAAGGACCCCTTTGAGCTGTTGGACGAATTGGAGGAGGAACTCCATATCCATGTGCTGCCCCTCAGCTGGCCCATCGAGCAAGGCCCGCGTTTCAAGGGTGTCTATAACCGCTACGAGCGACGCCTTGACCTTTATCAACCCAGCAAACAGGTGGTGACGGAGAAGGTGGAGGTGGACGTGAGCAGCCACGCTCTCGAGGAGCATATCGGTGAACATCAGGCCGAACAACTGCGTGCCGACCTTGAACTCATCGAAGGCGTCTATCCTGAGTTTGATGTGGAGAACTACTTGGCCGCCGACATCGCTCCCGTGTTCTTCGGTTCGGCGCTGAATAACTTCGGCGTCAAGGAACTGTTGGATTGCTTTGTGAAGATTGCCCCCAGCCCGCGCCCCGTGCAGGCTGTGGAGCGCGAAGTCTCACCCTCAGAGGAAAAGTTCACAGGGTTCATTTTCAAGATAACCGCTAATATCGACCCGAATCATCGTTCTAGTGTGGCTTTCTGTAAAGTTTGTAGCGGCAAGTTCCTGCGCGGCGCTCCCTATCTTCACATTCGTTCCGGCAAGGTGATGCGCTTTTCATCGCCTACGCAGTTCATGGCACAGCGGAAGAGTACGATTGACGAGGCCTATCCGGGCGATATTATCGGCTTGCCCGATACGGGAAACTTTAAGATTGGTGATACCTTGACGGAAGGGGAGATGCTCCACTTCAAGGGACTCCCCAGCTTCTCGCCGGAAATGTTTAAGTACATTGAGAACGACGATCCGATGAAGACAAAGCAATTGGCGAAGGGCATCGATCAGCTGATGGGCGAAGGCGTTGCGCAATTGTTTGTTAACCAATGGAACGGCCGCAAACTCATCGGTACCGTTGGGCAACTTCAGTTCGAGGTTATCCAATACCGTCTGGAGAATGAGTACAATGCCAAATGCCGTTGGGAGCCAGTCATTCTTTATAAAGCCTGCTGGATAGAGAGTGACGATGAAGCGGAACTGGAGGCGTTCAAGAAACGTAAGTACCAGTTCATGGCTAAGGACAAGGAGGGACGCGACGTCTTCTTAGCAGATAGTGGCTATGTCCTTCAGATGGCGCAAATTGATTTCAAACATATCCGATTCCATTTTACCAGTGAATTTTAACGACGATATCAAGAAAGCATGTGAAGTCATGCGCGCAGGTGGAGTGATACTCTATCCTACTGATACGGTGTGGGGGATAGGCTGCGATGCCACGAATCCCGAGGCCGTCCGTCGCGTCTATGAAATCAAGCGACGCGAGGACACTAAATCCATGCTCGTCCTTGTTGATTCCGATGCCAAGGTGGACCTTTATGTCAAGGAGGTTCCTGCGGTGGCATGGGATTTGATTGAGCTTTCAACAAAGCCGCTCACGATTATCTACGACGGAGCCAAGAATTTGGCTGAGAATCTTGTGGCACCAGATGGAAGTATTGGCATCAGGGTTACGGCGGAAGAGTTCTCAAAGCAACTCTGCTATCGTTTCCGCAAGGCTATCGTTTCTACTTCAGCCAATATTAGCGGGGAGCCCACCCCCAAGTCTTTCAGCGAAATCAGCGAAGAGATAAAGAGCGCGGTGGACTATGTCGTCAGTTATCGGCAGCGGGAGAAGGGGAGTGCTAAGCCCTCTTCTATTATCAAGATGGACGTGAAAGGGAATATACAAATCATTCGCGAATGAGCCATACCATATCCGATACCCACGTCACTCTGCCGCGTTTTCTCCGTTGGCGCCAGAAGCATATAAGCGACCGAACATTCCTGTTGATACTGAGTGTATTTGTGGGTCTGTTCTCAGCCTGTGCTGCGCTTTTGCTGAAGTTCCTTATCCGACTTATTGAACATGGACTGACGAGGGGATTCCATACGACAGAGGCGAACTATCTCTACTTGATTTTCCCTGTTGTCGGTATTTTCTTATCGGGCGTGTTCATACGGCGTGTTGTCCGTGATGATATCAGCCACGGCGTGACGCGCATTCTCTATGCCATTTCCCGCCGTCAGGCTAAGATTCGTCGGCACAACATGTGGTCGTCTCTTGTTGCCAGCTCCATTACTATCGGCTTCGGTGGTTCGGTAGGTGCTGAGGCTCCTATCGTGTTGACAGGCTCTGCCATTGGTTCCAATCTGGGCAGTCTTTTCAGTCTTGATCAGCGTAGTATGATGTTGTTGGTGGGCTGTGGAGCGGCAGGGGCTGTGGCAGGTATCTTCAAGGCTCCGATAGCAGGCGTAGTCTTTACGCTTGAGGTGCTGATGTTCGACCTGACGATGTCCTCTTTGCTTCCTTTGCTGATTTCCAGCGTAACGGCGGCAACGGTATCCTACATCGCTTCAGGACTGAACCCGATGTTTCGCTTCACGCTTGAAAATGAGTTCCTTCTGCAGCGTATTCCCTACGTCATTCTGCTCGGAGTCATCTGCGGATTGGTTTCGCTCTATTTCTCCGAGACTATGAATTGGATTGAGGAAAAGTTTCGTCGCGTCACGAACCATTATGTCCGCTTCCTGGTCGGGGCTGCTACGTTGAGCCTGCTTATCTTTCTCCTTCCGTCGCTTTATGGCGAAGGCTACGATACCATCAATATCTTGCTCAACGACAATGCGTCGGTTCCTTGGGAAAGCGTTCTACACAATTCTTTCTTCTATGGCAAATCAGGAATGTTACTGGTCTATTTGGGATTGATATTGCTCACAAAAGTCTTTGCAACCGTTGCTACTAATATCGGAGGAGGCTGTGGCGGTATTTTTGCTCCCAGCCTGTTCTTGGGTTGCATTACGGGCTTCGTCTTCTCGCATATCTGCAACCTGTTGCATGTTGGGGGCTATATGCCTGAGCAGAACTTTGCTTTGTTTGGTATGGCGGGCTTGATGTCTGGAGTCATGCATGCGCCGCTGACGGGAATCTTCTTGATTGCTGAGCTGACAGGAGGGTATGGTCTTTTCCTCCCGTTGATGATTGTCTCCGCTGTTTCTTACCTGACCATCCGGATATTCCAACCTCATAGCATCTACAGCATGCGCTTGGCACGCAAAGGCGAGTTGATAACGCATCATAAGGACCGTTCTGTGCTCACTCTGATGAAGACGGAGAATGTTATTGAGAACGACTTCCTTACCGTTTCTCCTGATATGGATTTAGGAAAACTGACGGGTATCGTGTCGCGCTCCAGCCGCAATCTCTTCCCTGTATTGGGAGCAGATAAGAAGTTGGTAGGCGTCGTTTCGCTCGATAATATCCGTAAAATCATGTTCCGCACGGAGTTGTACCACCGTTATACTGTGGAGAATCTGATGACTCCGCCTCCTACACGCATCATCAACTCCGATTCTATGGATGTTGTGATGCACAAGTTCGATGAGACAAAGGCTTGGAACTTACCCGTTGAGGATGAGGACGGAGTTTATCTCGGTTTTGTCTCTCGTTCAAAGATATTCGGAGAGTATCGCAAACTACTCGTCAACTTCTCCGATGAATAAAAACCTTCCTTACTTCTATTAGTCCCATCATGAATAAATCCTCCCTTCGCATCATCTTCATGGGAACGCCAGACTTTGCTGTTGCTTCCTTGAGGGCTCTTATTGAAAACCAGTATAATGTGGTGGCTGTCATCACGATGCCGGATAAACCCGTTGGTCGTCATGCAAGCGTTCTTCAGCCAAGCGCTGTCAAACAGTACGCCCTTTCGGTTGGCCTTCCAGTATTGCAGCCGGAGAGACTGAAGGATGAGGCGTTTTTGGAAGAATTACGTTCCTATCAAGCCGATCTGCAGATTGTGGTGGCATTCCGTATGCTGCCCGAAGTGGTGTGGAATATGCCTCCGTTGGGTACTTTTAATCTCCATGCTTCGCTCCTTCCTCAGTATAGGGGCGCAGCGCCCATTAATTGGGCTATTATCAACGGGGAAAAGGAGACTGGCGTCACGACGTTCTTCCTCCAGCACGAGATTGATACGGGCGCTATTATTCATCAGGAGCGTTTGCCCATTAGCCCCGAGGATAATGCAGAGGTTGTTCATGACCGCCTGATGGCAATGGGTGCTGACTTAGTGATTCGTACGGTAGATGACATTATATCTGAAAGTGTTCACCCCATTCCTCAGGATGAATATTATGATTCAGGCTCCTTATTAAAGCCTGCTCCCAAGCTGTTTCGTGAGAATACCCGAATTGACTGGAACCAGTCGGCTGCTTCCGTCCATGATTTCATTCGCGGCCTTTCGCCCTATCCAGCAGCATGGACGGCGTTCGTCTCTCCTGATGGGTCGGAAACAACACTCAAGATGTTTGAGAGTAGGGTGGTGGATTCGTCTTTCGGCGCACCAGCCTTGTCTCCTGGCGAAATAGATACCGACGAAAAGACCTATTTATATATAGGTACACGTGATGGTGTTCTTTCTATTTTTTCTCTTCAATTGGCAGGTAAGAAGCGTATGCCTGTTGCCGACTTCCTGCGTGGGCATAACCAGTTGAGCCTTTGCTCTGTGTATTAAGATGTAGGCGATAAGATTATGCGAAAAGTTACAATTTCTTTGGACGGAAACGCTTCAGAGAAGAAATCCTTTAGCGTAGAAAGAGGGCATATCATTATCTGCTCAGGCGATTCCCAAAAGGGGCTTGATGGAACGATGTGGATCAGGGGAACAAACCGACCTTACGAAATTGAAGAGCAGGTAAATCTGAAAATGGGTGACAGGATAATCATTCGGGTTGAACAAACGGATGAAACCATTTTTGAGGGCATTACGGCAAAAAAGGATTTTCAGCGATTGTTAGCACAATACAGGGAATTGGAAAATAGACTAATTGAAAAAGGCATAATTAGCGATGGAAGGAATTAAGGTAACCTATAAAGGCCAGACAACGTTTGCTGCGATAGACGGCGCAGAAGTTTCCTTTATTATTGATGTTTTGCCAAAGTATAATTATATTACCTTGGGAGGATATGACCCCAAGACTGACTTGCATTTAGGTTGGTTTGCCAAAGAGATAGGGGCGGAAGATGACATTGAGATTGAATTAGCTGAAATATCGGAAGCGTCAAATCACAATGACATGCCCCATCAGGAAGTCCTTGACAGGGCTCAGGCAATCGTTTCAGATAAAGAAAAGATGGAAAAGGCTAATGAGCTTTTGCTCTCAAGATATGTTTCTTTGCGGAAATACTTGATGGAAAACAACGTTATCAGTCAATAAACCGCTGTATCTTTTGGATAAAGTCCTTGGCAGAGCGAGAGCAGGTAAATAAAATCTCAACGCAGGCGAATAACTTTTCAACGCAGGCGAATAAAAAAATAGAATAGGCAACCGGTTTTTTAGCGCAAGCAAATAATCCTGCCGAATAAGACAGAATCCAGAAAGAAGCAAATTGCAAAAAGGGGAGGTGAAAAGAGGCTTTGTAACCAATATATACGATAAAAATGGCGAAAAATTGCATTTTTCTTCAAAAAAATTTGGTGGAATGCATTTTTTGTCTTTCCTTTGCCCCCGCTAAACAAAAAAGTATAACAAATTAAACGTCTTTGCCTATCGAAACATCCTTACTCTAATTAAGTAAAAAGGAAGTTTATGAACAATTTGAAATCATTGGCCGACAACACGTTGGTTGAAATGTATTCAAAAGGTAATGACAAGGCATTTGACGAATTGCTCACTCGCTATCAGAGTAAGCTTTATAGCTACATTTTTTTCATCGTCCGGAATGTCACGCTGGCAGAAGATCTCTTCCAAGAGACTTTCATGAAAGTCATTACCACCATTCGTCAAGGCAACTACTCTGAATCAGGCCGGTTTGGCGCATGGCTTACCCGCATTGCCCATAATCTTATTATTGACTATTTCCGTCAGGACAAGAGTGAAAACACCATTTCAAACGACGAGTCAGAAGTGGATCTTTTCAACGATGCGGACCTTTCTGACGATGATGTGGAGACGAAACTGGTGAATTCCCAAGTGCTGTCTGACGTCCGCCGCCTTCTGGGTGCACTTCCTTCCTCTCAGCGAGAAGTGGTTTATATGCGTTTTTACCAAGACCTCAGTTTCCGCGAGATTGCTGATTTGACAGGTGTCAGTATCAACACCGCCCTTGGTCGTATGCGCTATGCGCTTATTAATATTCGTCGTCTCGCCGACGAGAAGGGCATCTCCCTGACTCTTGCCTGATTCTCCACCGTTTTTTCAAGCAATCGTTACCCCAAGGGCACATCTCTTCAGATAGAGTCAACTTCCCCCAAAATTCCATCAAATGGAAAAAAAGTTCCATAGGCTGGAAAAAAAGTTCCATCAAATGGAATTTAAATTCCACAGGCTGGAATTTTTTCAGCGTTTGCAGCCTGCCGATTATTCATTTGGGGTATTCTTGCGGATAATCGTGTCCTCATTTCATTTTTTTTCGTAGAAAATCGCAAAAAAACGTGAATTTGTTTGGTGGATAAAAAAACTTGCCGTAACTTTGTACCCGCTTTCCGCCAAAAAAATGCGTATTTGGGCGTGAAAGCCCACGATCTTTGAGTTAGTTTTCCATACAGACGAAGTAGTACAAGAGCGGCCCCTTCCCCTGATGTTATTGTCAGGAGTACTGGGGTCGGGTAGAGAGAGAAAGAGAACGAACCGTCAATTAATTATTTCCTTGGACTAGGAAGAAGGATAGAGCACGTCACGGTCAAGAGAGAACAAGACATTATTATAATATAACAATGAAGAGTTTGATCCTGGCTCAGGATGAACGCTAGCTACAGGCTTAACACATGCAAGTCGAGGGGCATCAGGGAGAAAGCTTGCTTTCTTTGCTGGCGACCGGCGCACGGGTGAGTAACGCGTATCCAACCTTCCCCTTAGTAGGGCATAGCCCGTAGAAATGCGGATTAATACCCTATGTTCTTCGTTGAGGACATCTGAGATGGAGCAAAGCTTTTGCGCTAAGGGATGGGGATGCGTCCGATTAGGTAGTAGGCGGGGTAACGGCCCACCTAGCCGTCGATCGGTAGGGGTTCTGAGAGGAAGGTCCCCCACACTGGAACTGAGACACGGTCCAGACTCCTACGGGAGGCAGCAGTGAGGAATATTGGTCAATGGGGGGAACCCTGAACCAGCCAAGTAGCGTGGAGGACGGCGGCCCTACGGGTTGTAAACTCCTTTTGCGCGGGGGTAAAGTGTGGCACGGGTGCCATATTGCAAGTACCGCGCGAATAAGCATCGGCTAACTCCGTGCCAGCAGCCGCGGTAATACGGA
>CAMYYY010000029.1 GCA_947303715.1 uncultured Bacteroidales bacterium
ATTGCAAACTCGCTTCCTTGACACATTTGTTGCATTATCAATTTGAATTCAAGCATAAGAGTAGTGCTTCTTTGCAAAGAGGGCTTTGCAAGATTAACGTTTTTCCCCTTCATCAAACCGCGCAGCCCGCGCGATAAATTCCGCAGCCCTGCGGGAAAAAGCGTCACAAATATCAAATGTCAAATTAGATTTCATGCGTGCGCGCACTATACATATGGAAAAATAATTGATGTATTAATTATCATCAAGGTGGAAAGAAAAACCTCAGATTACTAACTTTTTTACATTTTTCTTATCTCGAGCTAAGGTAGAAAATCGGCAAATCATTTGGATTATTCAAAACGAACAAATATCTTTGCAGCAAAAAAAGACAGGTATGGCTGCAACGGCTTTTAATCCCATTCAGATTCATCTGTTGAAGATGTTCGAGCACAAGAAGAGTATAGAAGACCCCCTGGAAATGCAAGACGTGTTTGGCAAATACTACTCTCAAAAAAAGAAGCCCAGACTTTGCCGTGTCGCAATCTGACATTCTGTATCAATCAGAGTTTCCAGTCGGTAAATATCATATCCTCAAAGACTTTCTAAGAGTCCTTTTTAAGAATTAAAAGTTAATAAGAAAAAATACACATGAAAACAAAAAATCTAACAATCTTAGCGCTGTGGCTTATGACAGCAATCATGGGCGCATGGGCTGACGAAGTGCAAATCCAACAGAATACCCTAAGCGTTGACGGCATAGCCGATGAAGTGTCGCGATGTGATGGTACGGTGGTGAAGCCCTTGAAGACACCACGACGGGCGCCGACCGATGACTACACGTACACCTACAAGGGCGTGAAGTACACTTACATCACCGAGAATAACTACTCGCGGTTCTTCAACACCAACGTTCACAAACCCAGCGACTATGGTTGGTACACCAACGGTGAAGGCTGGTTCGTCAATGCTGAGAAGGCCTATATCACTGCTGCCTCAATTGATGCCGACAACTTCCCGTCGAGCGGCGAGGTCTATATCATCAATGACTTGGTGGGCTTCTTCACAGGTCATACACACTTAGGCTGCATAGCCGACAATGGCTTCCGCTACATGTCGGGCGTGAGGCGCATCTATTTCCAGGACTGCGCCGCCATGAGCTATACGGCCAATAGCGATTTCTATTTCTTCATCGGCGACTGCGCTTTTGGCGACTGCGAGAACCTGGAGGAGGTGAACCTGATGCAGTGGACCACCAGTGGCTCTAACCATTGGGAGGCACTGCCGCCCACAGCAGTGAAGCGCATCTGGGGCTCTATGCTCAACAACTCGCCTAAAGCGTGGATTCGTGTGGGCACCAGCGTCTATCAGCAGTACTTGGGCAGTCAAACGTGGGTGCAGGTGCGCGACCACATCACCACCTTCGAGCATGCTTCCGATGACATCACAGTGAACGGTGCCGTCTATAGCTTCCTGAAGGCAGAGGACGGCACAGCCCTCTCCAATGCCGATGAGCAGCACGAGGAAATCATGAAGAACTTGCGCATGTGGAATGCCGACTACCAACAGTTTAACGCTGCCTCGTTGCTCTCAGACAAGAGCCGAACAGAGGACAATGCTAACATTTGGTACACCACTGTGAAGGGTGCCGACACCGACTACCTGAAGAAGAACGACGGCGTGTTACGCATCTACAATGATCCAGGCTCTTACTATAACTATAAGACTATTGCCATACGTAAGGGAGCATTTGAGAACTGCGACGACCTGCAGGCCGTGGAGTTCTGGCAATCCAATGGCCGCAGCAGCAACTCATACAGCGAGCCAAAGCTGGTGATTGAGAACGATGCCTTCAAGAACTGCAAGAACCTGAAGGAGATCCGCTTGTTCTATAAGGTAGAGGAAGGTACAGACCGTTGGCAGGTGCTCGGCCCGAAGGATATCATTCCTGGCAATAACATATTGGGTCTGCCGACTGCCGAAGAAATAGCCGTGATGGATAGTGCCGCGCTGGAAACAGCATGGACTGTCAATCCCGACTTCCGTATTCTTGTCGCCCCCGACCGCTATGCCGAGTTCAAGGACGACCCTAACTGGATCAACTATATCGCTTTTCTCCATCCTGCCGACTTCATGCCCACTGTTAAGCCTGACATCACCAAAGGAGGCCTGACCTACGGTTATATGGCGACGGGCGACGGCACCTTCAACACCGATCAGGTTGTGACGCAAGATTTTTCGTTGTGGAGCATTCCTGTCATCGTCGCTGAAGTGATTATGATTTATTATTCCATCAATAATATAGTGACGGCTGTCAAATCGGTAGCGACAGCGAGGGCTGTACTCAAGACAGCAAAAGAGGGAGTAGAAGAGGCTGCGGAAATGGCAAGTAAGGCTACTTTCTACGAGGAAACTGCCACTAACACTGTCGAGGTCTTAAGCGATATAACAAAGGGGAATGTTGATCCTACGGCTATTGTAAATATGAATATACTTCAACCTGGTGTAGACGTTACCCAAATGGGCGTTTTGAAAACGAGCCCACTGTTTAGCCAAATGAAGCTTTATGGAATGATCAATGAAAATGGCATTTTTCAACAGGTCACTGATCAGATTTTAATGGCAATAAAACTCTCATCGAATCCTATGAGTACGGAGACCATGCAAATCCTAAAAAAATACATGATAGCCAATGCTAACAGCCTCGTATTGCATAGTAGCACCAGCGCTGCCAAGGCCAATGCATCCGCTGCTGTTACTACCGCTGCCGCCAATTTGACGACAAGTGAGACAGCCGTATCTGCTGCACAACAGGCTTTGATCTCCTCGCTGATTGCAAATCCGTCAACTCTCAGCACGTACATCGGCAGCAATATTGCCATCTGCAATCTACTGGGGGCGAGCCTCAATGCCGCCGCGTTGAAACAGGGCATGCAGAATAACATCATCGCCAATATGCACCAGGTGAGCACGCACGCCAGTAACATGATCATCATCACGCCCGACAAGAACCTCATCTACCACACCTATATTAAGAGTGCGCCTGATGACATTAGGAATGCCGTTATCTATACCGGTGTGTCGAAAGAAACCCGCACCACAACGTGGCTGCCCAAGGTGTTCCAGAATAAGAAACAGTTGAAGACCGTCAGTTTCCATGACAATAGTGCCCGCACCAGCCACAATATGTCGTCCAACCTCATTTATATCCCTGACTCGGCCTTCGTAGGCTGCTCCGAACTGGAGCGCCTTGACCTGCGGATGCAGACCGACAAAAATGGACAGCGAGCCATGGGTCCTGAGAACTTTGTGCTCTGCGGCGACAGCATCTTCGCCGGCCTCGATTCGCTAAAATTCAAGATTATCATTCCCTCTGAGCGCTGCGAGGACTTCGAGAACGACTTGTCGTGGGGACAGTACAAGCGTTTTTTCAAATATGAGGATGTGGAAGAGGTGACCAACTTTACCGAGTTTGGCGTGAAGTATGCATTTACCTATCAGAACGGCAACCAGTACGTGGAGAAGCAGGGCGGACACACCATAGAGCACCTGCATGCCATTGGCCCCGATGATGACTATATCAGGGACAACAATGGCGCACTGGGCTTCTTCAACGATATCGGTTCCTACAACAACTATAAACTGGACTATGTCCGCAGGAATGCGTTCCGCAAGAACCAGAACGTGAAGAGTGTCTCCTTCTGGGACGTGGCAGGCTGGCTGTGGACGGGCGATACCTATACCGACCTGCAGATGGCGCTGCTGGACTCGTGCTTCGCCGAATGTCCCAACCTCGAGTATGTCGATATGCTCTACTTGCGCACCGATGGTTCGAACATCGCCGAGCCGCTCACTCCCGCCATGTTGCAACTGGGCAGCGGCGTGTTCGACAAGTCGCCGAAGGTTCGATTCAAGATGACCGACCGGCAGACGGAGTGGTTCGCCGCCGACTCTGCTTGGGAGAAATATGAAGACCGCTTCCTGCCCTGCCTCTTCCTGCCTGCCGACCCCGTGGTGGTGAGCAAGCTGAGTGACCTGAAATACCGCACCGACGTGGCCCGTGCATGGTACGACAACAACGCCTCGAAGTGGGGCGGCTGGCTAGACATCACGCGGGTGACATCGGACAGCTATCTGAACGGCAAGTTCTCGAACAACACAGACCTGCGCTCGTTTCCCGACTTCAAGCGCTTCGAGCTGGTGGGTCTCACCCAGGTGGGCGGCTCGTGGTTCATCAACTGCTCGAACCTGAACGCCATCGAACTGCCTTCGACCATCAAGCATATCGGCGGCTGGGCCTTCTACGGCTGTTCGAACCTGAAGGAGATTACCATTCCCGCTACCGTGGAAACCATCAATGCTAGTGCTTTTGAGTACAGCGGCTTGATGACCGTGCGCTGCCAGGGCACCAAACCTGCCCAGTTAGGCAACAATGTGTTCAACCTCAGCAACTATAACGGCTTCGTCATCTACGTGCCTGCCGAGGCTGTGGATGCTTACAAGAAGGCCTGGCCCAGCTATGCCCAATACATCAAGGCCGACAGCGAGGAGCCTGCCCTCATCATGGAGGTCACTCTCGACCAAGCCGGACAGCTGGCCGAGAAGTTAGGACTGACCGCCATTATGGACGGCAGCGCCGTACGCCACCTCGGTGGAGCCTACTGGAAATACAAGAAGTTGAAGGTGAACGGCCCGATGAACGGCATTGACGTGGGCGTACTGCGCATTATGATGGGGGCCGATGCTTGGGATAGCGACCCGACGGACGGACAGCTTGCCTACGTGGACCTCTCGGGCGCTAACCTCTTGAAGGACAAGGAGCACTCCTATAATAAATTTGGAGTGGACGAATACTTGGAGAAGGCCGATTGGGTAGGCGAATACATGTTCCACAACTGTACGGCACTTGAAACGATCATCCTGCCCAACAGCGTCACCGAGATTGGCGAGAACACCTTTCAGGATGCCAAGAACCTGAAGCGCCTCGCCGTGGGCAAGGGACTGAAGCGCTATACCCGCGACCTGCTGCAGAATCTCACGAACGGCATCGACGAACTGGTGTTCCTCACTGATGAGTTTGCCACCAGCGAGAGCGACGACCCGTGGGAGGCTCCTATAGCCCGGGTTTATACGAAGCAGTCACTGCTTGGCGACTACATGAGCGATCCTGCCCTGACCAACCGTGCCCGATACATCTCAGCGCCGTTCGAAGATGACGAGGCAATGAAGATACTGGCTGAAAACAAGCAGTACTTCCCATCGGAGTTTTTTAAGATGAACAACATCGACGGAGTGTTCACCGGCAACACACGTCTCACAACGCTCGACGAGCTTCCATTCTTTACCGAATTGCACAGCCTGCATGCCCAAGAATTCATGGGTTGCAGCAGTCTGAAGCGCATTACACTGCCCGATTCACTCACGGTGATAGGCAGAGAGGTGTTTGGGGGATGCCAGCAGCTGGAAACCATCAGCATCGCTGCCGATAGCGTGCCCGAACTGGCCACCGACGCCCTGCGCGACCTGCCCGCCGACTTCAAGATCATCGTGCCGAAGACGCACGTCAAGCGTTACCGCGAGAAGTGGGAGCAGTATGCAGATCACATTGTGGTCGAGGACGAGGAGTTGCGCAACGACATCATCGAGGTAACACTCACCGAGCCAAACACGCTGGCAGAGAAATTAGGGTTGAAGACGACGACAGTGCAAAAAGGAACATACTATGATCCAATTAAAGATGAAGAAGAACAATTATATTGTATTACCTCCGTCACTGGCGATTACTCCAACATCCGTGCCCTGAAGGTCAACGGCCCTATAGGATGTGCTGACTTCTGTGTGATGCGTTTCCTGGCTGGCTACGATATCGTGAGGGACATGAATAACACGAGTCCCTTTGGCAGCTGCCGCAACTATCTGGGTCGGTTGGAATACATTGACCTATACGAGGCCGATATCGAGCCTTCCGAATACTTGACAGATGGTGCTGGGTGGCAAATGAGCATCAAGTTCCTTACAAAAAATGAAGATGATGTCCTGCCAGGTTTCGCCTTTGGACGGAGCTATTCGCTGAAGACAGTCATCCTGCCAAAAACCATGAAACGCGTCAAGGAACGAGCCTTCCAGGAGTGCGAATATTTGGAAACATTGGTTCTCGGCGACGAGTGCGAGGAATTCGTTTGGAGTGCTTTGGACGACTGCGCCTCGATGACTCGCATGTACATCCTCTCGAGAAAGAAGATGGAGATGGAGAACGAAAGCTGGGTGTGGCGCAACCTATGCAATAACTATAGTCCGACATTCGATGCCTTCTATGTGCGTCCGTCGCTATATCAAGAATATATAAATGATGATGCCTACACCGGTGCGCGTCAGCGCACGAACAACATCAGTTCAGGTGCCTTCAAGGATGACGAGTCGTTTGCGGCCTTCGCTGCTCACGCCGCTGCCACTGAGGACGACCTGATGCAGATCAGCGACATCACCGGCTGGTTCCGCAACCATACCGGTGTTATCGATTTTAACGCCTTGCAGTACACCAGCATTGACTCCCTGCGCACCGCTGACGTGGCGCCGCTCACGCAACTGCGCAGCGTCACGCTGCCTGCTACCATCCAGGGCGTAGGCCAGGATGCCTTTAAGAACGCCACCGGTTTGCGCTACGTGGATATGAGCCAGTGCGCCGACTATGCCCCCACGCTCGCCGCTGAGGGTGGTGTGCGCTCGCTCGGCATCGGTGAGAACACGCTTGCCTACATGCCTGCACAGTATGGCGAATCGAGTGATGTAAACGTAGCTGTTAGCAACGGTGCAGGATTCAGGACTCAGACTTTCCGTCTGGTGGACGGACTGGACTACTGCGTACCATTTTCCGTAATGGCCGATAACGTAGAGAACACGCGAACATTAGAGAAGAGCGATGTGCCCTACACCATTTGTCTGCCTTATGCCATTGACATACCCAGTGGAGCGAAGGTGTACCGACTCTCAGGTCGTGGCTCGAACGAGCTGATTTTTGCCCAGCACACAGATTGCATGGAGGCCATGCAGCCCTATCTCGTCTGGGCTGAGAACAGCGATGCCCTGCTTTCGACCGTAAGCACGACACTGCCTGCCAGCACCGATGCCGGCAGCGAAGGATGTCAGCTGTCAACAGTGGGCTATACCCTACGCGGTACATTGGATGCCATCAGCAATCAGGAGGCCGTGGAGTTGGGTGCCTATGTGATGAACGACGATGCGAAGTGGCATCCCGTGCTCTCTGACACTGAGACCCACAAGGCTGTGACTATCCCTGCCTTCCGTTGCTTCCTGCTGCAAAGCCGTCAGGGTGGAAACCGTGGCGCCATCGGAATGACGCTGGAGGATGCTACTGGTATTGAACAGCTGCGTACCATTGACAACGACGGCACCGAGCGCATATATGATCTTAGCGGTCGTCGCATCGATGGAAACACGAAGGGAATTATGATCAAAAACGGACGTAAAATCATCAACAAATAAATAACTATGAAGAATCTTAAGATAATGAGTATGCTGTTCGGGAGCCTAATGCTCCTTGGCAGCCTTTCCTCGTGTGGCAGTGACGAGCCAGAGGAATTGATAGTTACGAGTGCCAAGGCGGAGTATGTGGTGAACCTTAGCCAGAACCTACTCGATGCCGCTACCGTCACCGTCTATTATATCGATGCCAACGGACAACAAGCACAGGAGAATGCTATTTCTACCACATGGACGAAGACCGTCAGCTATTCCACACTGCCCACTAATGCCGGCTTTAGCGTACAGTCCACCTTGAAAGGCGAGCCCACGATGGAGGAATACCTTGTGGAAGCCGACGGTCAGATGACCATCACTGTGTTCGACCAGCACGGCGAACATTTTGGCACTCCCTTCGTGGGCAACAAGCATGAGGCAAAGGGTCAGCTCGGCCCCAACTTCCTAGGCCAATTTATGACGCGTATTAGCATTCGTTTGCTTGAGGCCAAGGCTATCTTGGCCGACGGTACAATCAGCAACACGACTATCACCTGGGGGGACAATGCCGATAACGTCGATCCCAACCGCGATACCGAAATCTCTACCGACGGAGCCACTGGTACGACACGGGGGGATGTTTAACCACTAATTACATTTTCATAGAATAACTCTGACGTCTAACGAATGTCTGTTTCTCTGAGTCATAGGATTTGCGCATGGTGGAGGCGACTCGACGAGCGACAGCAACGCCCTACAGTACACACGGAAATGAGCGATGAGACGCACACTTGTGTCAATTGCGGAACGGCGTTCGTGGGGAGGTTCTGTCCTCAGTGTGGGTTACGGGTTAGACGACGTCGTACGACAACGAAGGACATCGTGCAGGAGTTCCTTGAGATCTGGGACCTGGGTTCGCGGACGGTCTTTCGCACCATCTATGAATTGTTTTGGCGCCCCGGCTACATGATACGCGATTACCTGAATGGTCATCAGCCATTTTACTATTCACCATTCAAGATGGTCGTTTTCGCGACACTCATCTTTGCCCTTATTGCCTCGCTGCGAGGCATCGAACCGAATGCGGGGGATGCTTTCGTCTATGGCGACGTGTTCCAACGCTATAGTGACACACCGTGGGTGATCAGCTTTTTCGCCCGCATCGACAGGCTGCTAGTGTGGCTTTATACTCACCCGGCCTATCAGACCTTTGTGGCAGGCATTTTCTACATTGTAGCCTCATGGATTGTGTTCCTAAGGCGTATGACGTTCTTCGAGGTGTTTTTCTCACAACTCTATATCTCCTGTCAAATGCAAATTGTAGGGGCGCTGTGGGTGTTGGTCACAGGCAGCGAAGCGTACTATAATGTGCCACCTTTCGCCGTGCCAATTCTCATCGGCGTGCCCCTGCTCTGCTATGACTACGCCCAGCTCTACCGGTTGCCCTTATGGCCAGCGCTCTGGCGCACCGTACTAACCTTCGTGCTTACACTTCTGCTGATGCTAACGGTGGGTGCTCTGCCTATCTTACTTGTAAAAATCTTCTAATTTATAAACAAGATGAAAAAGAATCTACGAATGATGACTGGCATTTTCATGTGGGGTGTAATGCTCCTCGCATGCGGTCTTGTAATTACAACACTGACAGCCTGTGGCCATGACGATGAGCCTGCTGCCAACGGCATTGACGACCTGGCTTATTTGAAGCAGCGCATTGCTGCTGACGGATCGCTGGTTTATGGTGTGCAGCTGGGCACCGACTCGAAGGATATCGTGAGCCGTCCCGTGGCCGATGTTGCCGAGGCACAGGATGAGTTCTACAAGCTCCTCCCTGGTGGTTCTGCCCATCAGGGGCTGAGCATCGCTGCCGACGGCACCATCACTTGCTGTTTGACAACTGCCAACGGGAAGCCTCAGGGTACCATCACCTACCGTGCGTCACAAAGCGAGACAATCTATTATTGTGCCGAGGTTACCTTCAGTACGGAGGTTAGGGCGGCCACAGGCATCAGCTGCCTGCGCTATATACTCTACGACCGCTGGCCCGAGGAAGGCAACGGATTCTTGAAAGACATTCTGGATGGCATTAAGAAATAGACTATGAAGAATAGTCATTTTGTGTTGTTGGCGACAGTGTTACTGTTGACGGGCTGCACGAAGGAAGGCAACACCATCTATAGGCTCGACCCGAACGAGGAGGTAGCGAGCACCACGCCGCTGGTGACAGTCGTCTACGATGCCGATGCACTGGGCGACAATTCATATAATGATTTGATCTACAATGGTGTAGAAAGAATAGCTCAGGAGTTGGGGCTGCGTACAATGCAACAATCGCCACGAACGTACGAGGAGGGCCTGCAGTATCTGGAGCTGATGTTCCGACAGATGGAAACGGCACAGGATTCGGTGCGTCGCCTGCTGGTGGTGGCCTCGCCCGGCTACGATGACTTCATCCGCGGGAACAACAGACGTTTGGAAGCGAATCCATTCGCCGACCTGCTTTACTTGGAGACGCGCACGCCATTGGAGGGCAAGGGCTCGACGCTTTTCCTGACCTATTACGGCGCGATGTACGAGGGTGGCAGGATAGAGGCCGCCGTGGAAAGGACAAATGCCCTTCTGATAGGTGCCAACCGTCAGACACCGGCCATCACAGATGCTATGCAGGGTTATAACGACGGCTTCCAAGCCGGTCTGAAACTGCTGACGGAGAAACAGGCCAGCCGGAATCATCTGTCCTCGACCTACCTCGACGAGACGGGCGCAGGTGGCTTTAGCGTGGCCGACACAACAGCCTTAAGACTGCTGCGACAATGGTGTAACGAGGACATTACAACAATAGTACCCGTATGCGGTGGTGCATCGAACACGTTCTCCCGCATAATTAACTCGACGCTGGAGGCGATGAATATCATAGGCATCGATATCTTCTACGACAATTACTTCTCTTCATATTCAATAGTGAAGCATATCGACCAAGCTATTGAACAATGTATTCGACATTGGGTTAACAACTGGGCGATGCCCAAGCATCAGTTGCTTGGACTGGCAGATGGTTATACGGAAGTAATTTTGAACCCGGACATGGACATCTATATCTGGACACCTTCAGGATATGAGGGAGAGACGGTACCACGCCTGACGATGGAAATGAAACAGGAAATGCACGAAGAAGCCGTGAGAAAGGAGGAAGAGCGTGAGAAGAAGTAAGATGTCTGATGGAAGGTGGAAGATGCTGCTGTGCGCGTCATGCATGATGCTGCTTATAGGCTGCAGGCAGGGGGATGACACCATCGTCTATCAACAGTCGCGGCGATGGGTGGAGAAGACGGTGGCCGTGGTGGCACCGACGAGTGCCGATGTGGCTACAAAGGCACGGTTTGAAAGGACGGCACAGTGGTTCCTCGACAACCTGCACCAGGCACAGCTGCACGACACACTGTGTATTGAGCTGAAGTTGGAATGGCATGACGAGCTGACGGAAGACCTCGCACGGCTCGGCGAGACATTGGCTGACCGGGAAGACGTGCTTGCAGTCATCGGTCCCTTCGGCAACGACGGAGTGGCGCAACTGGCTCCAGCCTGTCAGCAGACCCACAAGCCCGTCATCGCACCGACGGCCACCAGTGAGGACGTAATCCGCCGCTTCGCCGTAGGCACGGCGGGTGTGGCCAATAAGGAGCCGTTCCTCTGGTCGCTGACCGAAACCGACATCACCTTCTGCGAGGTTTTGATGAGCATGTATGCCTCGTATGTCAAAAGCCAAGATTACGACCTTGAGACCAGCACCCCTGCAGCCTTGTTCTCGCCTAACGACAATTATGGGCGTACGTTTTTCGACTGGGGACCCTATCAGGCTGAAGAAATGGGCATACCATTCTCGCACAACGACCAATATACCGACGATGCCGACCTACGACGTCGCATGAAAGACTACCTGGATGAGCTGAGCGAGTTGCCCGGCTTCGGTAGTCTCAACATAGGCAGCTTCTGTGTCATCGAAAACACGCAGCAGCTCTACGACATTGCCCGTGTGCGCATGGAATGGTGGGACATCGACCCCGACGAACCGATGGAAGTAGAAGGGAAAGTGGAGATGCAACAGATCTTAGAATTTTGGGGACGCACCTATTTCGCCTACAACAACCTGACGCAGGAAAGCCTGGATGCCCTTGGTCAGAAGGGAGCCGACATCCTGCAGTATTATCAAGGTTTCTCACCATATGCCGACCCTACAACGGGTTTCGAAAAGAGCTACGAGGTGAAGTTTGGCACCAAGCCCACCCTTGCCGAGTGTAAGTTCTACGATGCTCTGATGCTGGCCGCTTTTGCAGCTTCGTATGCTGAGCACCAAGGTTCTGTGGTCGGCGATGCTATCAACAACGATCTTAACAAGGCCATCATTGCCATTACCACCCCACAGGCTCAGCAACTCAGCGGTGCCGCATGGAGCGCCACGTCGATGGAACTCTACCTGTATGCCTTAGAGCAGGGACAACTGATGGACTTCAAGGGTGCCTCGGGTGATATCCGTTTCGACAGCGAAACTTTTACCTCGTCGATTCACACCACCTACGTACACTGGCAAATCAAAGACGGCAAACTCACCCACCAGAACTACCTGAGCAGCGACGGTAGCCATAGGACAGGCTCTGCGATGGCAGCTTGGAGTTGGTTGGTGGAGAACGCAGAGGAAGCCTTTGCTAATGAAGCAGAGAACAAGGATGTCGGCATTACATATCCAGCTCTCTCAGCCCAGTATGCCGTATTGGTGCAGGGCAGCAACGGTTGGAACAACTACCGACATCAGGCCGACGTGCTCAACATTTACCAAATGCTCAAAAAGAACGGCTATGACGATGAGCACATTATTCTTATTATTGACAAGGTTCTGGGCACAGACTCGAAGAACCCCGAACCGAATATAATTCGTGCAGAGGATGACGGCACCAATTTATTAAGTGGCTGTGTCGTAGACTATGACAATGCAGATATTATGCCTGACGACATCTGCAACATCCTGCTCGGCGTTAAGACGGACAAGACGCCAATCGTGCTGCCAAAGGATGCGGAACAGAACGTGCTACTCTTCTGGAGTGGTCACGGCCATAACCGTGCTGGCAATGGTACCGACGAACTGGCATGGCGTAATGCCGACACAGGCCATGGCATGACGGCCAATCTCCTGCGCCAGACCATCAGCCAGATGCAGCAGCAGGGGCATTATCGTAAGATGCTCGTCCTCACGGAGCCATGTTTCTCTGAGGCCGTTATTACACCTTTGGTAGGTATTCCTGGCGTATTGGCTATGTCAAGTGCCGGCACCTACGAACAGTCGTTTGCCGACAACTGGAGCTCAGAACTTGGTGTGTGGCGCTGCGACCGTTTCAGCCATAACCTTGTCACCCATCTCACGGCCTCGCCCTCAACAACCTACCGAGACCTCTATCTCTACTGCGCCCAGCACACCTTAGGTTCGCATGTCCATATCGTGAACTCCGCCCATTTCGGCAATCTCTATACTACTGGCCCGCAGGAATTCTTTGAAATTGCTAAATGATAAACCGAAATGCCGTTGCGATAAGTTAGCGGAGGCAATCCTCTGGTAACATGTTTCACAAAGAACTTGCTCTTTCGAATTCAACAAGCAAATGTCAAATATGTCAAAATGATTCGGGTAATACAAACTGGACGAATGATGGCGTTGGTGCCATTGAGATGAGTAATCGTCGGTTCTGACGATTGCTTCCAGATTTATCCGCTTACTGCTGGCTGTTATTTCGCAAGTTGGCCGATGGTCATGATGTCACGCTCGAAGGTGTCGGGGGTGAGGGCGTGATTTTTTATGCGGTGCTTGTAGTTGTAGATGGTTTGGGTGGAGTAGTGGAGGAAGCGGGCTATCTCTCCCACGTCGTTCATGCCCAGACGGATGAGGGCGATGATGCGCTGCTCGGTGCAGAGACTTCCTCCCTCGCGCGGGTAGCGCTGCGAGGGCTCCAGGAGGGCATTTAGGTCGTCGACAAAAGTGGGGTAGAGCGAGAGGAATGTCTTGTCGAACTCGCGGAAGACGGCCTCGAAGTCGTCGGAGTGGGGGCGTGAGGTCTGGGCAAGCAAATCGTCGTACTGACGTGCACGGAGCTTGCGGTTAACGGCCTTGCGGAAGTCCTCCAGCTTGTTGGCGTATGTGGAGCTGGCGGTGATGAGGTAGGTGATGTAGTACTCGCGGACGCGGCCGGCATCGTCGAGCCGTTGGTTGGCCTCGGCAAGGCGGTCGATGGTGGCATGCAGTTCATGGCGGGCTGCCGTGAGACGGCGATGGGCACGGAAGAGTTGCGCCAAGCCGCAAAGCACCACGACCAGCGTGGCCCCAAGGGCAAGGATGAGACGGAGACGGAAGCGCTCGTGGCGGCGCAGCTGCTGCAGATAGCTTTCCTTGATGACACGATAGATTCCCGTCACCTCGGTGAAGTGGAAGCGGGAGTCGAGCAGCTCGGCATCCTCGATGGCGGCGGTAGCGTAGCGATAGGCTCGATTGTAGTCGCCCTCGGCATACATGAGGCGTGAGAGGGCGAGGAGCGATTCGTTCTCGCGCACTCCATAGCGGACGTCCATATCGGCGCTGGCGGCAAGGTTGGTGAGTGCCAGAGCGGTGTCGCCTTTGTCGAGATAGAGGCGTGCACGGCTCATGGCATTGAGGCCATACATGCGTGTGCCGGGTTCATCGTCCTCGTAGAGGGGGAGCAGCAGGCTGAGGGCTTCGTCGTACTGCCCTTGTGCCTGGAGGCTGAACGCCTTTTCCTTCTTCCAGAATCCGCTCTCGGGAGGGAAAATCTGCATCAGCGTGTCGCGATAGAGGAGCGTGAGGCGGTTCAAGCGTGCCGACTGCTCTTTGTTGCCGGCATAGTAGGAGCGCATGTGCTCATACAGGCCAATCATGGCCCAACAGTAGGTGGGGCGATGTTCGGGCAGCCAGTCGGCCACGCTGCGGAGTTGTACCAGACGGGGTGTTTCGGTGAACATGCCGGCATTGGAACATGCCCGGAGGATGCGGATGTCGGATTCTTGCCGACGATAGGTGTCTCCTATTCGATTAGCGGACTCGCGGCTCTGCAGGGCGTAGGCAAGTGCCGAGTCGCACTGGAGCGTCATGTATTCGTCGGAAATCTGGAGGCTGAGGCTGTAGCGGGCTGAGTCGCCAGGTGTCAGTCGGAGGGCGTGTTTCAGGGAGTCGACGTACGTCAGACGGCGGTAGATGTACTCGCTCTTATGGGCAAGGTCCTTGTCGAGGGTGACGAGCAGACGCTCCAGTTCCATGTCGGATCGGGAGCGACAGGAGATAAGGAGGAGGGAAAAGAAGAAGACCCACCCCCAACCACTCCAGTGAAGGAGGGGGGAGGTTGGCACGCAATTCTTGAACGAAGTGAGGCCTTCCCCCTTATGGGGGAGCGGGGAGAGGGGCTTTCTTTTCTTGCTCATTTATCGAAGTTGTTTCTGTCCGTTCTGGATGTAGATGCCGCGAGCGGAGGGGTAGAGGATGCGCTGGCCGGAGAGGTTGTAAAGGATGCTCTTGCCCTGTTCCTTGGTGAGCGGGAGGGCCTTGATGCCCGTCGGTGTGCCGAAGGGGATGCGGACGAAGAGGTCGTTGGTGACGTTGTCGGCCGAGCCTACGTAGTTGAATGCCATGCTGCCCACAACGGCATCCACCAGGACGTCGAGGTCAAGTCCGGCTTCGGCGAAGCCATCCTTCAGCATTGGGGTGATAAGGGAGGGCAGGGTGTTCAGCCCATCGAGGATACCCTCAACGCCAGCATGGAACTCGTCCACCAGCTGCTGCGACTGCTTCAGGTGCTCGTTGCCCTCGGCGAAGGTGGTGATCAGCTTGGTCAGCGGGGGGATGATGGTGCTGTTCACGAGGTCGGCCATCTGCTTCGGCTCGGAGGGGAGGACGAAGAACATGTTCTTGTCGAAGAGGTCAATAGCCGGGTCATAATCGAAGATGAAGTTCTTCTTGAGGAAGCCGTCGATGAGTTCCCAGTTCTGGACGCAGAACGAATCGACGTATTCGCTCATGCGGTACTTAGTGCGATAGTAGGCGTAGTCCTCGAACGTCAGTCCCTCCTTGTCGGACAGGTTGGTGGTGAGGTGGGTCTCGATGTTGAGGCCGTCGTCGGTGATGCCGATGAGTCGCCAGGGGCAGTCGAAGGAGGTCACGCCGCCAGTGGCTATCTGCCAGAGGGGAGTGCCGTCGGCGGTGTAGATGCAGGCGATGTCGCTGGCTGAAAGGTCGCTGGTGAAGAGGGCAGTGATGCCGCACTCGGCGAGGGCATCCTGGATGTCGTATGTGTTCAGTTCGTATTCGACGGGTTCGGCAATGGCCGTGGTGTCGCCGAGGATAGAGCCAAGCAGCCCAGTCTCCTCAGGCTTGTTAACGAGGGTGCCCAAACGATCGTAGCCGTCGAAGGGGGCACCGACGAGGTGGTACATCATGGCCACCACATGGCGGCCTGAGGCAAAGGCTGCATTCGAGACCTTTTTCATCCAAGCGACCGTGGCGGGGGTGAGGAAGCCCAGGTGGCTGTCGATGGCGAGGACGGCAATCTCGTCGGTGACGTAGGAGATGTAGGAGAGGCTACCTTCGTCCTTCGAGACGGCATCGGCGAAGCCCAGTTGGTCGTAGATGGCGGCAAATTCGTAGGCCGTGACCGTAGCCGTGGGCGCTGTTTCATCGCCGTTGAAGCGGCTGGCGTCGGGGTTGTCAATGTCCTGTGTGCCAGGGATGACGCAGACCTTGATGCCCGCTTCGGTGAGGGGCTTCAGCAGCGAGGCCAGATACTCGTGACCCTCCTTCTCGCCGCTCTTCGTCAGGCCGCCGGCAATCAGCAGGGCAGCGGGGCGGTAGGCGAGGGCAGAGTCCACGATGGCCTTCATGATTTCACCCGACTCCAGGAAGAGCGATGCCGTCAGGCCGCGCGACAGCTCGTAGGTCTTGCCCAGGCTATTGGTGGCGGGTGAGAGCACGGCAGGCTCGCTGATGACCATCAGCTTCGTCTCAGCAGCCAGAGCCATGTCCTTGTAGTTGCCGACGGTGAACGTCACCTCGTCACAGCCGTCGATGGGCGCACCGTTCGAGCGGAGGGCGCGGACGTGGTAGACACCCGGCTCAAGGGCACCGGCATCGAACGTGCCGCTGTTGAAACGGCCTTCCTCCACCACCGTGTGGGCTGCCAGCATGGGCAGGAGGGCGGCTTGCTTATAAATGACCACCATGGCCTGCTGCGGCAGGTTGGCGTAGTTGATGGCGACGCTCTCGCCGGCTGTTGATACCGTCAGCGCGGGCTCGTGGGTGACGGGCGTGCCGCCCTCGAGCACCACGACTGTGGTCTTGAACTCGGGCATCTCGGTGTTGAACTCGCCGTCGCCCGGCTTAACCTTCACCTGCTCGGTGCTGACGCGGAAAAGGTCGCTGCCCTGGGCGTCGCTCAGACGGCCGGCATAGCTGTCGATGGCGTCGGGGTTGTCCTCATCCGACTCGATGGAGCCGATGATGTAGTCTAGCTCATAGCTGCCAGCCACGCCGTCGTTGAGCACGGTGAAACGGAAGACGATGGAGTCGCACCCACCGGCATCGGAGCCCTGGATGCTGCGGCGGTTGACGTGAGCCGTGCGGAAGGCCAGCCATTCAAAGCCCTCCTTGGGGTTCGACTCGTTGTAGAGCTCCGAGAGTACGAGGCTATAGACCATGGGTGCTGCCATGTTGAGTTCCTCATTCAGCGAATTCTTCAGTCCCTCGCGGGCAAACTGCTGGTAGGCGCTGTCGCCCACGGTGACGTCCCAGTTGCGGGGCACGCGGACAGCAAAGACGGAGAATCCCGTCTGCTCGGCATTGTTGCCGTCGTTGATGCAGACAATACGGCCCTCGTAGGCGGTGTTGGGAGCCACCTCCTTAGGCGCATAGATGCGGCCGAATTTGTAACACGATACCAAGGCTACGGCGATGAACACAAGGCCGAAGACCAGACGATGTAGATTTTTTTTCATAATCCTGTTTTTTGTTGTTAATACATTCTTATTTTTCATCTACCTTTTTAACGTTTGACGGATATCCTCCCACTATTGCCGCGCGTCATTTTCTGCAAAGGTAGGGTGAACCGAGAGGAAAAGCAAGAAAAAAACACAGTTTTTTAATGATATTCCCGAGGTGAAAGCTATCAAAAAAGCCTCTTTTGGGAGCAAAAAAAGCCTTTTACGCGCTGATTTTAGCGACAAAAATGACCCTCTTTTTTTGTCTATTTTCCCCTTTCCAGCGTTAAGGGCTGTATCGTTAGCACAGTGGGCAAACCGCACAGTGTACTGGGTAAACCGGCCCCGAGGCATGTGTGGCTGCGTTTTTGTCTTTTCCGATGTTCCGCTTTCCGACTTTCCGACCTCCCGACCTCCCTTTCGTGCACGCGTATATATATTTATTGGAAAAATATAAGGATTATATAATATAATATTTAAATAACATCTTTCCATATAACAAATAATAAAAGGCGCACATGCAGGAGGCGAAGTCGGAAAGTCGGAAAGTCGGAACAAAAAATTTTTCAGAAAAAATTGCAAAAATATTTGGAGAGTTCGCAAAACCTCGTATCTTTGCCGAGACAAAAAACCAATAGTAGAAAAAAGCGATGAAAACCAAAGTTTCTTTATTCTTGATTGCAGTTCTTTTATGTTCTGTCAGTTTGAATGCACGTGTGGTGCTGCCGCCGGCTTACAGCAGTAACATGGTGCTTCAGCAGAAGACGACGTTTGAACTCGCGGGACGTGCCGCGCCGGGCAGTACGGTCACCATCAGCACAGGGTGGTCGAAAGCTGCGCTGACGGCTATGGCTGACGCACAGGGGCGCTGGAGCGTTACCCTGACAACGCCCAAGGCAGGTGGACCTTACACAATGACCTTTGCCGACCGCGACGGCGAGCTGAAGCTCACGAACGTGCTCTGCGGCGAGGTATGGTTCTGCTCGGGCCAAAGCAACATGGAGATGCCCGTCCTCGGCTGGGGCCACGTGCTGAACTGCGAGGAGGAGGCCGCCGCGGCCAACTACCCCAAAATCCGCCTCTATCAGGTAAAGCGCAACACGCCGCTCACGCCAACCGATGAAGCGGAGTCGAACCTTGACGGATGGCAGGAGTGCTCGCCCACGACGGTGGCAAACTTCTCCGCCTTGGCCTACTTTTATGCCCGCGAGCTGTGGCAGCATCTGGGCATCCCCATCGGCGTCATTGACTCGTCGTGGGGCGGCACGTCGGCCGAGGCGTGGATTAGCGCCGAGGCTATGGAGGGCGTCGTGGACTTCGGCGACCACATGAAGATGATGCGTGAGAATAACTACGATGCCGACCGCCTGATGGCCTGCTACGAACGGCAGCAACAGGAGTACCAAAATGCCTTCGAGGGCGCCGACCCGGGCCTTGACAGCGAGTGTACACCGTGGTATGCCGAAAACCTCGACGACTCGAAGTGGAAGACAATTACCGTGCCGGGCCTCTGGGCGGGTAAGCTGGGTACCTTCGACGGCACGCTGTGGATGCGCCGCGAGGTCATCATCCCTGCCGACCAGGCGGGCAAGAACCTGAAGTTGGACATGGGCACCATCGACGACAACGATATCTGCTGGTGGAACGGCGTCTGCGTGGGTAAGACCGAAGGCTGGATGGCTCATCGCGAATACGTCGTCCCCGGCAATCTGGTGAGGGCAGGGAAGAACCTGCTCGTCTGCCACATCGAGGACACCGGTGGCGAGGGCGGCATCCGCGGCGAGGTCACCTTCCCCGGCGAATGGAAATACCGCATCGGCTACGACCGCGCCGAGCTGGCTCCCCAGCGTATCCCCATGCAGCGACCGAAGAACGACCCCAACTACCCGACGGTACTCTATAACGGCATGGTCGCCCCCTTCATCCACTTCCCCATACAGGGCTGCATCTGGTATCAGGGCTGCAACAACGTGGGGCGTGCGGCGCAATACGAGAGCCTCCTGCAGACGCTCATCACCGACTGGCGCCACCGCTGGGGCAAGCCGCAGATGCCCTTCTACGTCGTGCAGCTGGCCAACTACCTGAAGCACTATCCCCTGCAGCCAGACAGCGAATGGGCGTTGCTTCGTGAGGCTCAGTCGCAGTCGCTCCACCTGAAGAATGTCGGTGTGGCCACCATCATCGACATCGGTGACGCCGACGACATCCATCCGAAGAACAAGCAGGAGGTGGGCCGCCGCATGGCTGCCATGGCGCTGTATGACGTGTATGGAAAGAAGAAGCTGCCATGCCGTGCGCCCGTCTATGCCTCGTACACGGTAAGCGACGGCGCCATGCGGATTCAGTTCGCCCGTCCGGCGGGTAGCGAGCCCTTCGTTCAGGATGCCAATCTCCCGGGCTTCATCATTGCCGGCGCCGACAAGGTGTGGCACGTGGCTACGGCGCATACCGAGGGCAACGAGGTGGTGGTTTCGTCGCCCGACGTGGCTGTTCCCCTTGCTGTGCGCTATGGCTGGGCCGACAACCCTGAGTGTACGCTCCGCACGGCTTCGGGCTTCCCCGTCTCGCCCTTCCGCACCGACAACTGGTAAGCACAGATACTCCGCTTCTTCCCCTCGGCCGTACCAAGCCTGTGTATCAAAATCCCCCGCACAACGTTCAGCCGCTGTACGAGGGATTGTAGTGGGGGGTGTTTTTACCCTCCCGCCCTTGAGGGGGAGGTGGGGGATTTAATCCTTGAAAATCTTCTGGGCGAACAGGCTGAGGTAGATACGCCAGTTGCGCCAGATGTGGCCGCCGTCGTTCTCGTAGTACTCGTAGGGGTAGTTGTGGCTGTCGAGGTAGTTGCGGAGGTCGGTGTTGCCCTGCATGAGGAAGTCCTCCTTGCCGATGGCAATCCAGAAGAGCTTGGGCTTCGAGTTGAAGAGGCGCGCCATCTGCTCCTCCACCTTCGGGTCGTCGCGGCGCATGCGTGCTGCTGCCGACTGGAGGCCGTAGTAGTCGAACGTCTCGGGATAGAGGCGCGAGATGCCGAAGGTGTGTCCGCCGCCCATCGAGAGGCCCGTCACGGCACGGGCTGAGCGTTTGCGGATGGTCTTGTAGTGGCTGTCGACGAACTTCACGATGTCCATGAAGCTCTCCTCCATCGATGCCTTGGCGCCGCGCTGGTTGAAGGCGTTGCCGTCGGGGGTGTACATGCCCTCGTGCCACCAGCCGGGGGCAGCGTTGCAGGTGGGGTTGCCGTTGGGCATCACCACGATCATCGGCACCGCCTTACCCTCGGCGATGAGGTTGTCCATAATCTGCGAGGCACGTCCCAGGTCGCCCCAGGCTGTCTCGTCGCCGCCATGACCATGCAGCAGATACATCACGGGGAAGCGCTTCTTGCCGTCGTAGGCAGCGGGCAGATAGACCGTCATGCGGCGCTGCTGGCCCAGCGTCGGGCTGTCGTACCACACTCGGGCAAGCGTGCCGTGGGGGACGTCGTTCACCTGATAGAGGTGCCCCTTGTCGTCGGCACTCTTGGTGACGATGAAGATGTTGCTCAGCGTGGAGATGTCGCGGTTCACGTAGCTGTTCGAGGGGTCGATGAAGCGCTGACCGTCCACGGAGAGGCTGTACGAGTAGAGTTCGGGGTTCAGGGGCTTGGTGGTGACGGTCCACACGCCGTTTTCCTGCTTCGTCATGGGCAGGTTCTGCCAGCGGATTTCCTCGAAGTCGCCCGTCACGCTCACTTGCTGAGCCGTGGGGTCGTAGAAGTTGAAGGTCACCGTGCCGTCGTCGTTCACGACAGGCGATTTCACACGCGGACGCTGGCCGAGGGCCTGCTGTCCCAGGCTGCTCATGGCCACAAGGGCAAGGCACGCAAAGAAAGCAATCTTTTTCATAAGGGTTGAATTTTTAGGATGGGGGTGTTTTCTTTCGGCAAAAATACAAAGTTTTTCGGTTCTCCCGCTATTTCCCTGACGATTTAACACTTTTTTTGTAGAATCTGACGTAGTCAATCTCATAGCGGTAGGGCAGTTCGCGGGGATTTATCCGTCCCAACCAATGGGCGCCCAGCTGCATGTCAATCAGCAGGTACATGGGGCGGTCGTAGGGGAACTGCTCGGGCCCTATCTCCGGCTGGCGGCGGTAGGTGAACGTGGGGCGGTCGTTGATGAAGAAGCACAGGCTGTCCTCGTGGAGTTCCACGCTGTAGACGTTCCATTTCCCCTTCCGTATGGGGGCTGTGATGCCCCAGGGCTGGCTCCTGCGGCGCAGGGTGTCGTACTCCGTGGTGTAGCTGTGGACGGTCTGGTGGGCCACGCTGTCGTAGTTCAGCCGCTCCATGATGTCAATCTCGCCGTCGTCTGGCCATGGTCCGTCAGGCAGCAGCCACGCTGCCGGCCAGGCACCCCTGGCGTCGTCCATACGCAGCCGGATGTCTATTCTTCCGCGTTCGAAGTACATCTTCCCGCGGGTATAGACGCCCCCTGTCAGGTAGTGGGCGGTATCCTCCGGCAGGAAGTCGTTGGTGAGGCCGTAGAGCGTCAGCCGTCCGCGGCCTACGCTGAACAGGCGGTCGTCGGTGCTCATGTAGATGTTCCACTCCGAGGGATTGGGGAAGCGGGGGATGCGCGTCCACGTGTCCGACAGCTCGTGCCCGTCGAACTCGTCGTGCCACACGAGCTCCCATCCCTTCCGCCCCGTCGGGTTGCAGGCCTGCAGCAGCAGTGTGGCGCCCACGATGATGAGCAGCCACGCCCTCCTGCTGTGCTGGTGGTTGTTTGTCACGTTCCTCTTGAGTGATCAGCGTACCGTGAAGTCCAGCGTCTTAAGGTCCTTGTCGAGCGACGAGGTGCCGTAGAGAATCTGGTAGTTGCCGGCGCGTGTGGCCAGCTCGTAGAGGTCGTTGTCGTAGTATTCGAAGGCCTCACCGTCGAGGGTGATTTTCGCCGTGGCGGTCTCGCCGGGCTTCACCGTCAGCTTCTGGAATCCCTTCAGCGCCTTGATGGGAGCGCCCGGGTCGTCCAGCGCCTTCACGTACACCTGCACCGTCTCCGTGCCCTCGCGCTTGCCGGTGTTCGTCACGGGCACCGTCAGCGTCACCTTGCCCTTCTTCTTCATGGAGTTGGCGGATAGCGTGGCCTCGCCCACCTCGAAGGTGGTGTAGCTCAGGCCGTAGCCGAAGGCATACTGGGGCACGCCGGTGAAGTAGCGGTAGGTGCGGTTTTTCATCGAGTAGTCCAGGAAGTCGGGCAGGTCGTTGTTCGAGCGGTAGAAGGTCACGGGCAGCTTGCCGCCGGGGTTGTAGTCGCCGAAGAGCACCTCCGCCAGCGCCTTGGCGCCGCCCTGTCCCGGGTACCAGGCCTGCAGCAGGGCGTCGTACTGTCCCTCCACGCTGCCGAAGGCGATGGCCGAGCCTGAGCAGTTGACGAAGATGACCGGCTTGCCCGTCTTGTGCATGGCGCTCACCAGCATCTGCTGCACCTTGGGCAGCTCGATGTCGGACTTGTCGCCGCCCTCGCCCTCCATGCGTGCCGAGATGCCGCCGATAATGACGATGGCGTCGGCATTACCCGCCTCGGCAGCAAGGTCGGTGAAGTCGGCCAGCTTGCGCTCGCAGATGTCGCCACGCAGCATGGCGAACTGTCCGTTGCCGTGCTTGTATTCGATGACGACGTCGTACGTCTTGCCAGCCACGACGGGGAATGACTTGTACTCGACCCTGCGGCCGAAACCACCCCTGCGTCCGCTCTGCGCCTTGTTGTCCTCCACCACCTTCCCGTTCACCTTCAGCACATAGCCGTTGTCCGTCGTGAGGGTGTACTTCATGTCGCCGGTGAAGGTCGAGACGTACCGGCCGCTGATGCGGACGGAGAGGGTGTCGCGGTTGACGCCCTGGGCGAAGCCCCATGCGCCGAAGGTCGAGAAGTTCAGCTCCGTGTAGTAGTCCGTCTTGGCAGGCTTTCCCGCCAGCTCGCGGTTGTTGAAGAACTCCACCTTCACGCCCTTGCCGTTGTTGAAGTCGGGCAGGTGGTGCACGGTGGCATACTCGTCGTTCAGCTCGCAGGCCTTGTCGTAGATGATGGTGGCGCCGGGCACGGCGGCCTTGATGCCGCTGAGCAGCGAGTGCTTATGCGCGTCGGTGGGAGTACCGCCGTAGTTGCCGTTCAGCATCCCCACGTCGTCCGCATTGGGGCCCAGCACGGCCAGCGTCTTGATGCTCTTCGGCAGGGGCAGCACGCCGCCCTTGTTCTCCAGCAGCACCATCGACTCCCTTGCCGCCTGTGTGGCCAGCGCGTCGTGTTCCTCGCTGCTGATGGCATCCGCCGTGATGTTTGCCCACGGCAGCTTCTCCGCGGGGTCGAACATACCCAGCTCGAAGCGTCCAATCAGCGTCTGGCGCAGATGTCCGTCGAGCTCCTGTTCCAGTATCAGCCCCTTCTTCAGTCCTTCGCCGAGGGCCATGAACGCCTTGCCGCACTCCAGGTCCGTGCCGCTTCGTACGGCGTCGATGGAGGCCGACACCGGGCCGTCGTGTGTCTCGTGCTGGCCGCGGTTGTAGAAGTTGTTGATGGCGTCGCAGTCCGTCAGGATGATGCCGTCGTAGCCCCATTTCCGGCGCAGGATGTCAATCAGCAGCTTGTCGCTGGCGCAGCACGGGTCGTCCTCGAAGCGCTGGTAGGCACACATCACCTCGCGCACGTTGCCCTTCTTCACCAGCGCCTTGAAGGCGGGCAGATACGTCTCCCAGAGGTCGCGGGCGGTGGGCTCCACGTTCATTGAGTGGCGCAGGGGCTCCGGGCCGCTGTGCACGGCGTAGTGCTTCGCGCAGGCATGTGTCTTGTAGTAGCGGCTGTCGTTACCCTGCATGCCCAGCACGTTCTGTACGCCCAGCACCGCCATCAGGTAGGGGTCTTCGCCGTAGGTCTCCTGTCCGCGTCCCCAGCGCGGGTCGCGGAAGATGTTCACGTTGGGGCACCAGAAGGTCAGCTCGGGGTTGCCGGGGTAGTAGGTGGCGCCCTGCGGCACGTTGAAGACGTTGTGGTCCGAGCGGTTCCAGTTGGCGCGGGCCTCGTCGCTCACTTGCGAGAAGACGTCATACACCAGCTGCGCGTTGAAGGCGGCCGCCATGCCGATGGGCTGCGGATACACCGTGTAGCCGTCCTGGCGCACGCCGTGGCACGCCTCGCTCCACCAGTTGTAGCTGGGGACGCCCAGACGGTCCACCGAGGCCGATTTGTTCATCATCAGCCCCACCTTCTCGTCGGGGGTGAGCATCGAGAGCAGATTCTCCACGCGCTTCTCGTTGGAGAGCCTGGTGTTCAGGAACGGATACTTCACCTGCTCCGTCTCGCAGGCGGTCAGCAGGATCATCAGGGCAAAGAAAACAGTTTTTTTCATAACTCAGGAAATTAATGGAGTTTTTAATAATGGGCACAAAAATAGAGAGGGGGGCTTTTTTCTTTTAGCAGGAAAGCGCGGAGGGCCTGTCTTTCAGTATTATGTTTTTTTCAGTTGAGGTCTTCATGATGCGCTGCGGTGGTTTCTTGGGGTCAAAGATAGGGATATTTCAGCAGAAAGGAAAACAAAACAGAGTTTTTTTGACTTGATTCCGATGAAATCCGAACTTTTCTTGGGGATTAGGCTGGCCCGATAAACCGCACAGCTGACCCGATAAACCGCGCAGCTGGGCCAATAAACCGCGCAGCTGGGCCGATAAATCGGATAGCCCCCCCGATAAATCCCACCGCCTTGCGGGAAAAAGCGTCGCATTGTCACTTTGTCACATGTCGCACGTCCCTTTTGCGTGCGCAACGGGTAAGTACTATGTATTCTTTAAATAGTAAGAATTCTGTAGTAATAATATATTATTAAAATATTCCTATATTTCCATTATATATAGTTTGCGCGACGCGTGAGATTCCGGGGGTGAAGTGACAAGTGACATGTGACATTCCTCACATCGCCCCAGGGGGGAGAAAAAAAGTTTCCAATTATAAATAATTGGAAAAATGTTTGGAGAACCCGTTTTTTTGTCGTACCTTTGCAACGTGAAAGGAAAATGAAAAATGAATAGCTCTGCTATGGAGCGCTACATACCGGGGACATTCAATTCTTCATTCTTCATTCTTAATTTTTCATTAAAAATCTCGTCCTTCCGTGACATTAAACCGGGCAGACACAATTACTAATTCCTAATTTCTAATTTTTTAATTCTACTATGCCTATCACTTACCAGATTGTGGGTTGCAGCAACCCCCGCAGCACCGAGGGCGCGGTCCCCGCTTCTGAAAATGTTAAAAATAGGGCTTGTTTTCCTTTTTTTCGGGAAAAACGGCTTCCGTATTTGAAAATAATCGTATTTTTGCACGAACGTAAAAATATCGGCACTATCATGAAAAAACGGTTATCCCTGCTGGCGCTTGCCAGCGCCTGCCTGCTCGGCCTACAGGCTCAAGAGACTCAGCCCTCACGGGGCTACACCCTGCCCGAGGGAAAGGAAATCTACATCCCCGAGGAACTGCGCGACAACGACTTCACCAGCCCCGACGCCCAATGGAGCTACTACCGCATGGCCTGCACGCCCAACGTGGTGTGCTTCTGGGAAAAGGGCTTCGGCAACGACCTGAGCAAGGCGCCCGACCTGGACGGTCACCCCATGACCGTGGACCTGGACAACCTGCTGAGCCGCGTGGAGTACTTCTACAATGTCTATCGCGACATGATGGGCTTCCTGCTGCCCAGGAGCAAGGCGGAGAGGTACAGGATGATGGTGATGCTGAACTACTCGCTGGAGGGCATGGCCTACGGCGGCTGCTACGACGACGTAATCGGTGCGCTGTGGATAGCCCCCAACCGCATTCAGGACAAGACGCTCAACTGCATCGCCCACGAGCTGGGTCACTCGTTCCAGACGCAGATTGCTCTGGACGGCCACGGGGGTGGGGGAGGCGCCATCATGGAGACCAGCGCCCAATGGATGCTCTGGCAGGTGAACCCGCGCTGGACTACCGACGAGAACTACCACTGGGAGGCCTTCAAGAAGGACATCCACCTCAGCCTCTTCCACTTCAAGAACATGTACCACGCGCCCTTCGTGCTGGAGTACTGGGGCTACCGGCACGGGCTGACCTACATGGCCGACATGTTCCGCGGCGGACGACGGGGCGAGGACTTCGCGCAGACGTATATGCGCATGTACGGCGTCAGCGTGGAGCAGATGGGCGACGAGCTGCTGGACTGCTACAGCAGGCTGATCACCTTCGACTTCCCCGACAAGCGCAAGGAGAGCGTCCGCTATGCCTGCGAGCTGCTGAGCGAGATGAAGGATACGCTGGGCGGATGGAAAACGCCCGTCAACGTGCCGGAGACGTACGGCTTCAACGTGGACGAGATAACGCTGCCCGCCGTGGGCAAGACGGTGAAGGTGCACTTCCGCGGGCTCTCGCAGAAGGAGAACATCGGCTACCGCTACGGACTGGTGGCGGTGGACAACGACAACAACCCGACCTACCTGGGCGCAAACTCCGCACCGAAGAAGACGCTCACCTTCACCAACCCGGGAAACATGAAGAAGCTCTATCTGGTGGTGGTGGGCTGCCCCACACGGGAGTACAAGCCTGCCGTGTTCCGATGGGGACGCGACGACGACGAGGCGCAGGACGACGAGGGGCCGGCAACGTATCCCTACATGATAAAATTCTGAAAATCACCAAATCAGAAAAAATTTTTTAGAAGTAAAAATGGAAGTAAAAGTGGAAGTTATGCCAGCTTCGCTGGCAGGAAGTAAAAGTGGACGAATGCATTGGAATTCCGAAAGGAGGACTATTGTCCTACGCAAAGCGTATAACTCCCACGAGCCAAGCGAACGGACGGAGCAGTGAGAGCAAAAGAGCTTGCTCATTTTGCCGAGTCGCGACGGACGAAGGCAAAGCCAGTTAACTTCCATTTTAACTTCCCATTTAACTTCGGAAACTTAAACTAAAAAAACTACGACTATGTTGAAGATCTTGATTATCGGCGGAACGGGCACCATCAGCAGCGCCATCACCCGCCAACTGACCGAGAGCGGCCACGAGCTGTGGCTGCTGAACCGCGGCAACCGCAAGAACGAAGTTCCGGAGGGCGTCAGGCAGGTCATCTGCGACATCAACGACGAGGCGGAGGTGCTGCGCCAGATTGACGGCGAACAGTTTGACGCCATCTGCGAGTTCATCGGCTACGTGCCCACAGAGGTGGAGCGCGACATCCGCCTTTTCCGCGGGCGCACACGCCAGTACGTCTATATCTCGTCGGCCTCGGCCTACGCCAAACCCGCTGCCAGCCACGTCGTGACGGAGGGGACGGCGCTCGTCAACCCCCACTGGCAATACTCGCGCAACAAGATTGCCTGCGAGGAGCTGCTGATGAGAGAGTACCGCGAAAGCGGTTTCCCCGTGACCATCGTCCGCCCTAGCCACACCTACTGCGAGCGGAGCGTGCCCGTCAGCATCCACGGACCGAAGGGCAGCTGGCAGGTGCTGCGCCGTATGCTTGACGGCAAGCGCGTGCTGGTGCAGGGCGACGGCTCGTCGCTGTGGACGATGACGTGGAACGAGGACTTCGCCCGCGGCTTCATCGGACTGCTGGGCAACCCCAAGGCCATCGGCGAAGCCTTCCAGATCATGAGCGACGAGACGCTGACGTGGAACCAAATCTACCAGAGCATCGCCGCCGCCCTGGGCGTGACGTTCAAGCCCTACTACGTCGCCTCGGACTTCCTGGCAGCCGTGTCGCCCAAGGAGTGGGACTTCGAGGGTAATCTGCTGGGGGACAAGAGCGTCTCCGTCGTCTTCGACTGCGCAAAGCTGAAGCGCGCCGTCCCCGGCTTCCAGGCCACCGTCCGCTACGACGAGGGCGTACGCCGCTGCGTCAGCCACATCATGGCCCATCCCGAGCTGCAGCGGGAGGACCCCGACTTCGACCGCTGGTGCGACAGCGTCATCGAGGCACAGGAGAATGCCCGACGAAGCCTCTCGCCAAAGAATGAATAACTTACAAATAAATATGGCATGAAACGAATACTATGGCTACTGCTCCTGCTGCTGCCGGCAACGGTCGGCATCAGGGGAGGGGACGAGCTAACCCGCGAGGTGGAGGCGGACACCGTGCGCTTCCCCGTGCCCACCATCAACGAGGAGTGGAACTTGGTGTGGATGCCCCACAACTGCTCGGACCACAACGTCTATGTCTATAAGGACAAGCTGTACGACGAGCTGTTCACCCGCACGCTGGGCTGGAACGGTGGCGACGGCGTGCAGACGGTGCAGCTGCCCGGCGGACGGTTGTTCTGGTCGTTCAACGACAGCTTCTACGGCCGCGTGAACGCCAGCTCCCGGGCCCGCACCAACAGCAACTTCCCCCGAAACACCATCATGGTGCAGACTCCCGACGAGACGGGATTCCCCGGCGACAAGAGCACCAACCTCGTGTGGCTGGCCGACTATGTGAACACCACGAACCCCTCGTCGTCGCGCTACTACAATGCCCGCACCCATCTCCGCCATCCGAAGGGGGAGAAGACGGCCACGCAGATTGCCAACGGCGACATCGACCAGCAGTACCTCTACTGGGCTGGCGACGGGACGGTGGTGGACGGACAGCTGCAAGTGCTGTGGGCGGGGGTCTACAACGGCACGCAGAACCTCATGAAGAGTGACAACCGGGCACTGGCTATCTACAGCCTCGAGGGGACGCCGGGCGACGACACCTATCTGAGCCTCATTTCGGTGGACCACAACTTCTTCGAAAAAGACCCCATCGGCTACGGCCAGACGCTTTGGGAGGACGAGGACGGGCATACCTACCTCTATGCCTGCAACCAGTTCAAAAAGAACGAGGACGACCTGCTGAACACCTCCAGCCCCGTCGTGGCACGCTCGAAGACACACGACCTGCGGAGCGGATGGGAGTACTACGTGGCCGACGACAAGGGCGACTTCCACTGGCAGGAGACCTATCCTACCGAGGAGGAGGTGAACCGCTCGGCCATCAGCTCACGCTCCGTCTCGACGGCGTGGGTGTTCAAGGAGGGCGACTGGTACTACATGACGGCGCAGGGCTATGTCTTCAGCAAACAGGTGTACATCCTACGCAGCCGCCATCCCTGGGGGCCCTTCGAGCATTGCCATCAGCTGTGGACGTTGCCCTACGTGCTCGACAAGAAGGGCAGGCGGACGTATCAGAACTTCTACATGCCCCATCTGCATCAGGGCCTCTCGCGAACGGGCGAGCTGGTGTTCTCCACCAACACCGATGCCGCCGACTGGAACGACAACTTCAACTCCACCGGCAGCGCCGACTTCTACCGCCCCTACTTCTTCCGCGTATTCAACTGGCAGGCGCTGTTTGCCGACGACCCGGAAGACGATTTAGATTGAAGATTGAACCGATGGAGCAGCGAGAGCAGAGTTAAACTTGTTTGAACTATGCCGAGTCGCGACAGAGGAAGACCGAAGGTCAAGATTGAAGATTGAAGATTATGAAAAAGTTACATAAAACTGCGCATTTACTGAAAGTAGCGGGAATGCTTTTGTTCGTCGGCATCGTTGTGGCATCGTGCTACAAGATTATCTGCACCTATGCACCCACGGAGGTCGAGGGAACCGAGACTTTTGAGGCTCGTCTGGTGGTGACCGACGATGGCTCATCGACACAGAATTTCACCACCGACTGGTCGGTAGCTGCCGTACGTGTTCCCGAGGGTTGGACGGTTGCCGTCCCTACGGGCTGCCATCAGCAATACGCCGAGGAGTGGGTTTACTATAGCGACGGCTCAAAGGTTGCCAGCAAGCAGAACATGAAGTACAGTTCCCACATGTCGGACATCTACAACGTCGGCGCGCCCTTGAAGGGCTACAAATGGTGGGCATTCGTCACAAACCGCATGGTGCCGAAGCACATGGCCTCGTGTTGGCGTAACGGCTGCGACAGCATCTCCATCACCTTCCTGATTACGCCGAACGGCGTCCCTGGCACCTACAAGATTGACTTCATAGCCGGCGACGAGGAGGACGAGCAGGGCGTGACGAAATACGCAAGCTATAGCGAGGCGAAGGGAACGCGCTTGTTCCACGCCGCTACCGTCTCCTCCTTTTCCGAAGGGAAGAGGCCCGATAATGCCGCCCCCGGCCTCTCGCGTACCATTGTGGTGAAAGAGTCGTCGGGCATCCAGCCGCCCGTCGGCATCGAGGATTTGTCGCGTCGCAACCCCGACGCTATCTTCGACTTGGATGGACGCCTCCTCCGCATCGGCACTTCTACCGATGGCCTCCCCACGGGCATCTATATCATAAACGGAGAGAAACGAACCGTAAGGTAAGTTACTATAGTCGATAGCTGACGAACGTTAAACATTAAACGTTAAACCATTATATTACAGTATCGGAAGGATGTTCTTCCATACGAGGTTCAGCTCGCCCTGCATATCTCCTACGTTGGAGGTGATGGCAACGACGGCATTCTTGTCAGGAACGACGATAATGTATTGTCCCATAGCGCCGTCGGCACGGAAGCAGCCGTAGCGGCAGCGCCACATCTGATAGCCGTAGCCCTGCTTCCAGTCGCTCGTTTTGGCCTCCTCGGCGTTATCGGTTTCGGGGTTGAAATTCTCCACCTGTTTTTTCGACATTTCGGCGACCCACTCGGCAGGAACAACTTGCTTGCCGTTCCACTTGCCCTTTTGGAGGAGCAGTTGGCCCATCTTGGCCAGATCCTCGGTCTTCAGGTAGAGTCCCCAGCCGCCGCAGTTGATGCCCTGCGGACTCTCGTCCCAATGAGGCTTGTCGATGTGGAGGGGCTCAAAGAGGCGCGTGTTCAGATAGTCCACCACCTTCTCGCCCGTCACCTTCTGCACGATGGCTGAGAGCACGTAGGTGCCCATGCTGTTGTAGAGGAAGTGGGTGTCAGGCTTGTGCTTGATGGGATGAGCCAGGAAGGCCGTCACCCAATCCACTTCGGGGTCGTTACGGAATCCCGAGGGCTCTGAATCATGCCCGCAAGACATCGTGAGCAGGTCTCGCACGGTCATCGCCTTCAGGTTGTCGCTAACCTCGGCGGGTAGCTTGTCAGGGAAGAAGCTGATGACCTTGTCCGTCAGCTTCAGCTTCCCTTCGCTGATGGCGAGGCCCACGGCGGTAGAGGTGAACGTCTTGCTAACGGAGTGGAGCACGTGCGGCACATCCTCCTTGCCCTGACTCTGCCAATGGCTGTAGATGACCTTGCCGTCCTTTACCAGCATGACGCTATGGACATCCAGCCCTTTGTCGGCAGCCTCCTGGAAGAAGTTGCTCATGGCAGCATCCACTTTCTCGGAGGTTTCAGCACGGGGCAGGTCGACGATCTGTGCCGTTTGCTTCGTGTTGTTCTTACATGCCGTCAGCGCCAGCAGCATCATAACGGCCAATACAGTCTTTTTCATCGTGGTTTTTTTTAGATTGATTGTTTAATGGAATTGGACGCAGACAACCTTGCTGACGGGGATATCCTGATGTGTGTCGGTCATCATGCCCGTTTGGATGTCGCGGCGGAATACCTGAATTTTATCGCTATCGCGAACACAGCAGAGCAGGAATCGTCCGTTGGGTGTGATGTTGAATTGGCGCGGATGAGCGCCTGTGGGCTGATAGCCGATGCGTGTGAGTAGTCCCGTCGTCTTGTCGACGGAGAAGATGGCGATGCCTTCGTCCTTCAGGCGGTTGCTTGAGTAGAGGAATCGGCCATCGGGGCTCAGGTGGATGTCTGCTCCGCCGCGTGCACCCACGTTGTCGGAGGCAATCTCCTGAAGCCTTTCCAGCCGGCCTTGGGCATAGCGGAAAACCGTCACATGGCCTGAAAGCTCGCTCATCAGGTAGGCGAAGCGTCCGTCTTTGCTGAAAATCAGATGGCGTGGTCCTGAGTCGGCACTCACCTCTGCCGCAACTCCGTTCGCCGCCACGTTTTGACCCGTCAGGCGAAAGGAGAGAATGCGGTCGGCGCTAAAGTCCGTGGCGAGCACGTACCTCCCGTCGGGCGTGAAACAGGCACAATGCACATGGGGCTCCTCCTGACGCGTGAGGTCAGGGCCGCCCGTCGTACCGAGAAATCGCGTTTGGAGTTCGGCTTTCGTGCCTCTTTGGCTCAGTCGGAATACGCTCATCGAGCCGCCTGAATAGTTGGCTGTAAGGGCGATTTGGTTGTTGATTGCCACATAGCAGGGGTCGGCTCCTTCTGTGGGCGCAGTATCCAGTAGGCGCATGCTGCCGTCGCGGCTCAGGCTGACGATGTTCAGCGAAGCGCTCTTGTCACCCGTCTCGCTGACGGCATACAACAGCCTTCCGTCGCTCGAAAGGGTTAGGTACGACGGGTTCCTCATCTCCAGCGAATCCAGCACCTCCGCCTCGCCCGTCATTTGGTTGAAGCGGTAGGAGTAGATGCCCTTGCTGCCGCCGTAGGTATAGGTTCCCACGAGCATCATCACTTTCTCCTGTGCCTGCATCAGGCAACTGCATCCCATCATCAGACTGAAGATTATCAGGCCGTTCTTTAGCCTCATAGCTCCCTGATTTGTGCCAATAGATGTTTATTTTGTGCGGCCCGTATAGGCGTCAACGCTTGAGTTGTTGAAGGGCTGGGCAAAGAACTTTTCGGCAGCTTTGTCAACTTCAAGGCTGCGGGCCTCCTGCGCTCTGGATAACCCAAAGTTTCAGTTCCTTTTTATGCCAGTTGACGGAGCAGTTAGTACCCCAGGCGCCTCCGTGTCCGAACCATGCATCTTCGTTATCCTCCACAGGAGCCGACAATCCGAGCGAGTAGCCGCCCAGACCCTCGGGACGGGTGGAGCGTGCCAGAATGTTCTTCACCGTCTCTTCTTTCAGGATGCGTACACCGTTCTCACCCACGCCTAGGTTCATCAGCATCTTGTAGAATTTCAGCTGGTCGTTGGCTGTGGTCCAGAGTCCTGCGCCAGCCGAAGGGAACACGTGCGAGTCGTTGTAGGGGCGCTGCTCCCATCCCATCTCCTCACGCCACTCGGCAGGGGCGTCCTTCTTGTATTCGTAGAGCTCGATTTTCTTTTTCAGTTGCTTGTCCGTAGGCCAGAACCACGTCGATTTCATGCCCAGCGGATCTAATACCTCCTGCTTGAGATACTGCTCCCACTTCATGCCCGTGATGACCTCCACGACAGCAGCCCCAATGTCGATGCCCGTGTTGGAGTAGGTCTCGCGAGTGCCCGGCTCAAACAATAGGGGAGAGGCGGCAGCGATGGAAGCCGTCTGACGGAGAGGCGCTCCACCCGACCATCCGCCGCCGCGGACATCGCTACGCTTGGCGCTGATTTCGAAGGGGAAACCGCCTGTGTGGTTGAGCACCATGCGGACGGTCAGCACGTTCTTTGCTTTGTGGAGGGTCTTAATGCCGTCCTTCTCACCGTCCAACACCCATAGCTCGCCGAATTCAGGCAGGTACTTCGAGACGGGGTCGTCGAGCGACAAGCGCCCTTCTTCCACCAACTTGGCTATCGTCACGCCGCAGAATCCTTTTGTCTGCGAGCATTGCATGAAGACGTTGTCCATGCGGATGGGACGCTTGGCTGCCACGTCGGCATACCCGATGCAGCAGGTCTCCTGGACGCCATCCTTGTAGAATACGCTGATGGCTCCCGCCAGCTGACCGCTGGTGACGTAGGGTTGCAGCACTTCTTGTGCATAATGTGTCTTTGAGTCTTTCGGCCCCGTTTTGGCTGTCGCCGTCAGACAGAATACGGCAACCAGCAGGATGAGCATTTTTTTCATACGATTGTCATTTTAAGTTGATACTTGTTGGGGAAGACGTGCGCACGTCACGTGTTCCGTCGGCAAAGATACAAACTGCTAACCAAAAAAACAAATCTTGGGGCAGGAAAAGGCATTTTTTACGTAGCCTAGCGGAAAGGTGCCTTGACTTGTGCGGCAGGGCGGCGTAGATTTGTCTCATCAAGACTAGTTTTTAGTTTCTGGTTCATAGTTCTTAGGGCTTCCTAGCCCCCCCTCACGGGATGGTTTTTGCCCCCCGATAACGGGGGAAATGTTGAGAGTATATAGAGTTAAAAGTTAAGAAAAAAGTTTTGCTTTCGAAAGACGTTGCAAAGGTAAGCCGGCTTTTCCACATGCCCAAATTTTCACCCCTAAAAAGCACCTAAAAAAGGTGCTTTTTGGCTCGGGCGCATTTTTCCCTTGCGCTGTGATTTTATTCCCTTGCGCTGTCCGTTCAATCCCTTGCACTGTGGAACGCTGTCTTGGCGCCTCGGCGTGGCGGACGTCGTTGGGAGGCGATG
>CAMYYY010000030.1 GCA_947303715.1 uncultured Bacteroidales bacterium
CGGTTTTTTCTGATACCACCCCTCGCCGCACCTATATAGGGTTGTTTGTTATTATATATAATATAAAGAAAAAAGAGAAATACAAAGAGAAAAAAGAAAGCAAAGGGGTTAAAAAAGTATCATGGGTGTCTGCGTGATACCCTGATACCTTGATACCTGATACCCCACGCCCCACACCCTCCGGTCTGCCAGGGAGAAGAAAAAACTGTGCGAAACACTTGCATTTCCCCATCCGTTGCGCTATCTTTGCAGAACAAAACGAAACAGCCGTATGAAACTCTTCAGCAAACTGACGAAATCACCTCAGAAAGCGCCCTCCCTGAACGACTATCTCAGCGAGGCGGGACTGAGCGAGGAGGACCTGCAGGGCATCACTGCCTCGCTGGACGTGGACGCCTCGGACCTGAGCAATTCACAGAAGCGGCATCTGGCCGACGAGGACGGCTTTGAGCTGAAACCGTCAACCTCCAACTTCACGGGAATGGAAATCATCTCCTGCACAGCCAGTGCCATAACCATTCTCTCGACGCTCATTTCGCTGGAGAAATGGGTGGGTTCCAAGATTTTTGTGACCATTACGCTCAACAACGTCAAGCATCGCGTCACCGTGAACCAGGCCATCAAGGCCCTCCTCGACTCGGCAAAGAACCACAGCGCCTGACCCCATTGCGGCAACGCCGATGCTGACCATCCGACCCATTGACTACAAAGAACTTGATGCCCTCGTCAGCCATCTGAACGAACAATTCAGCGGCAGCTGCCGGCTGCAACTCAGCGACGACTGCCTGATGCCCTTTCTCGACTACGGCAGCGCGGCAGCGGCAGGCGATGCCGCCATCGTGTTCAGCTCACGCATGGACATCGTCCTCACCCTGTTCACCGCCCACCCCTACGAACCGCAGCGGCTGGGGACAATCCTCCCACTCTACCTGATAGCCAACCGCCATGTGGAGGCAGGCAACTGGTACAACGCCGAAGCCGCCCTCAAAGCCCTCGAAAAAGAGACCATGATGCTGGCTATTGACCCCACACACACCGACCTGCCCGACGAGATGACCTTCTACCTCGACATGCAGGCCGAGGCGATGCTGCTCCACGAATATGGGCACTACGCATTCCGCCGTGACCCCCGATTCCTGGACCACATCAAGCAGGTGGTGACGGAAGCCTTATTCGACGACCTGCCCCGCACCCCCGCCAACCGCTATTTCACCCGCCTGCTGCAGCGCAACGGACAGGTGATGGAGGAATTGTCGTGCGACTGGTTTGCCATGACCATCCTGGCAGACAGGCTGGGAAAGAGGTCGCTGACGGAGGACGAAATCGGGGAAGTCATCCACCAAGTGGTGCGGATGTATGCCTCGCTGGAACTCCTTGCCGAGGCCCATCCCGTCAGGAAACAAAGCATGAAAAAAGGCTACACGAAAAGAGCTTTCGACGTGGCAAGGCCCGCCCTTGTCAGCCTTCGCGCAACGGCAGACTGGGATGGCATATCGGCCCAAGCCATGGTGGAGGAGATGAAGGCAGCACAAACCAGGACGCGGGCCATTCGTCGCAGCATGACGAATCTGACCTACTACAGAATGCGAAAGGACATTCCCAGCGACGTGTCGGACAAGCAGCGCGAAACCACCCTGGCCCTGCTGGAGAAACAGGAGCAGACACTCTTCCAATGGTACGCTCACCCCTACGATGCGAACGACGAGTACATCAGCTGGCGCACCCTCTCCGCGTTCTCCAAAATAAATAATCTGCTTGACGACATCCCCGAGTCCGACAAAAAGGAGGTACTGAACGACATCTTCTCGAAGTTCCTCTGAAAAGCTGAGGCAGGGAGATGGGATGAGGGGAAAACCCTGCCCTTTCGTAATTTTTTGCAAAGATAAGCGGAACCTGTACCATATTCCCGTACAGACGAGTTAAAAGATGCAAAACGGGCGAATTTTCCCCGTTTCGCTTTTGTTATGGGGAGGGACGTCGTATATTTGCCGGCGAAAGAGAGAGGTAAAAAGATTATTCATTTCAAAAAAAAACTACAAAACTATGACAGAAGATGAACTGAAAGAACTGTTCCGCACGCTGGAGGAACAGGGTTGGAAACCCCAGTTATGCGACACGCCGGTGCCGCTCTACGATGTACGGGTGCCCTGCGGCCCGCCTACCGAGCTGGGCGACACACCGCCCGAGGTGGTCATGATGCCCAAGGATTTCCTGTTCTCGCTTCAGGAGTTCATGGTGACGGTGACGGGCGACTCGATGGTGGATGCCGACATCGAAGAGGGCGACGTGGTGACGGTGGAGCCCAACACCCCCATCCACGACGGCGACATCGTGCTGGTGATGATCGACGGCGAGACCACGCTGAAGAGCTACTGCATGGACGAGGAGGGGCAGCCGTGGCTGGTGCCGCAGAACACGGCGTACAATGCGTTCCGTCTGTCGGAGAGCAACTCCGTATGGGTGATGGGGGTGGTGCGCGCCGTGGAAAAACGCGCGCCGCGCGTCAGCTACCGCGCGTGCATCAAGCACATCGCCAAGGCCAAGACCAAGATGGCGCAGCAACAACCGCTCACCTCCGAGGCCGCGAAGGATTGCACGGAGGAGGAGACACACCGCCAGCACCCTGCGCCGACTTCAGCGGAGCTGACAGCCCGGGCCGTGCAGAACGCGCTTCGCCTCATGGCGGGGAAACTGAACACACAAAAGATGGCCGGGATGTCGGGGCAGGCCTTGTGGCAGGGCATCTACCGCGTGCTGGCCGATCGCGGCATCGTGAAGGCAGGTGACTATGCGGGATTCGGACGATACATCAACGCGCTGAAGGTGGAGGGGATGAGGCTCGCCGACGAAGGTAAGGGGCTCAGCAAGACCGACGACGGTGTGTTGAAGAGACCGCTGGCGGAGTGGAACCTGACGAGTTACAAGGGGCGGAAGGGCACGTTCGACCGTTACCATCTGGCAGCCACCACCTTCGACGAAACCCTCACGGAGTGTATGAACAAATAAAAAACTGAACAGACAAGAAAAGCGGTATCGCGGTATCATGGTATCACGCGTAACACGCTGATACTTCCACGACATCCTCTCCCCCGTTTCCTCCTTCCGGAGGACGGGGGAGAGGGCTTTTAATCCCAAACTTGCGCTGAAAGCTGCGCCGTAACCTGCGCTTATGCTCCCAAACATGCTCCCATGCCCGGGATGCGTAAAAATCTCATTTTTTGGGGATACCTTTACCATGTGAAGCATCGCGAAAGGGGATGCTGACACGCCCGAGTGGATTGTTTAACCATTTAAGATAAAGGATATGAAACAGCATGTATTATCAAAGGAACTCGACGACACGGAGTGCGTGGCACTGGTGGCGCAGTTGCTTGGCGACAACCGAAAGGAGGCGGCGGAGGCCCGCGAAAGGATCATCCTCGGATGCCTGCCCATGGTGGCGAGGATGGCCCAGTCGTTCAGGGGCTATGAACGGCGGGGCGTGGAACGAGGCGACATCATCGGGGCCGGGAACCTCGCCCTGGTGGAGGCCGTCGACAACTTGAGGGCCTGGCCCGTGCCGACGCTGAAGACCTGGCTCGCCTTCCGCGTGAAGGACAAGATGAACTTGGCCGTCAGGCAGTACCTGAACATCGTGAGCGTCCCGAAGAACTGCGGCAACGAGTGCCTTGTGGACGTGGAACGCTGCGAGGACTACGACGACGGCGAGATCCAGCGCTTGTTCTTGCGCACATTTGAAGAGGAGGCCGACCAAGGCCTCATCCGCAGCTCGGCAAGGGAGCAGCTCCTTGAACAGCTGAAGCGCGAACTGCCCTGCGACGAACTGATGGTGCTGCACGACATGTTCCTGACCGAACCTGCGCTGACCGCAAAGGACATTGCCCTGCAGACGGGCATAAATCCCCACAAAGTGTGGGTGCTGAAGGACAAGGCCATCCGCAGGCTGAAGAGCAGTCCGCAGGGGGGAAGGATCCTCGCGCTGCTGCACGAGTACCTCGCCGACGACGTGTGGGAGAACACCTCTGACGCCTGCTGAATCTTTTTTCTTAACCCTTAATTCTTAACTCTTAACTCATTGACATGAAACAGACATTGAAAAACTGCGATGTGATTCTGACGTGTGACCGCCCCGTGAAGGACGGCGATGTGATGCTGGGCGTGGGCTGCCTGAAGAGGGCACGGCACCAGTTCCTGTTCGAGAAGATGTGCGACGTGGCGTACCGCAAGAACCCCCGTGTGTTCAAGGGCAAGTACTGGAGCGTCCGCTCCACACGGCTGGGATTCCGTTTCACGGGCATCGTCTCGCCCGACCTCCTCAGCGAGATGGGCACGACGGCGCTGATTGAAGCGATGAGCTGCGAGGTGCGCGAGGCCGCCGCCAAGCTGGAGGCATACATGACTGTCTGACAAAAACCCTTATCTGACTAACTGAAAACGATGAACTTCGACATCTTTCCATCCGTATCGGCTCCCGGGCAACTGTGCACGCGGGAGCTACTTGAGAAAACCATCTGCAACGATGCGCTGAAACCCCTCTACGACGCCATCGCCGCTGCCGAAGGCGATAAGCGCCAGGAACTGAAACGCCGTCTGCCGGGCGTGACATGGCAGGCACACTTCCCCGACGGCAGGCGCCGCAACGGACAGGGCGAGTGGAGCAGCCTCTACATGGTGGACGTGGACCATCTCGACGACCCCGTCGCCATCTGGAAGACCCTGGAGGGGCGCACGGCCGAGCTGGGCATCGTGGTTGCCCACGTGACGCCCTCGCGCAAGGGGCTGCGGTTGGTGTGCCGCTGCCGCGATGGACTGACCTCGATTGCCGCCAACCAGGCATGGCTGGCCGCACAGACGGGGCTGGAAATCGACGCGGCCACCAAGGATCAGGCACGGCTGTCGTATCTGGTGCCCGCCAGCTATTTCCTGCTGCTCGACGAGGCCATCTGGGAGCCCGCGCCATCCAATCCGCTGGCCAACCCGGAAAAGCCGGAAAAAACGAAAACTCCAGAAAACCCAGGCGGCATCCCCGCCTATCGCGGCCACGCCATACGCGACATCGCCGCAGCCTACATCCGCCGCAACGGCACACCTGTCGAGGGGGAGCGCCACGTCTATTACTACAAGATGTGCTCGCAGTTCAAGTACATCACGGACTGCCGTCAGGAGGTGCTGCTCAGCGAACTGCCCGACCTGGGCCTCTCGATGAGCGAGCGCAAGGAGGAGTGCCAGCATGCCTGCAGCCGGCACACGGGAGCCAGCATCCCCAAGGACTTCTACCTCTTCCTCTGCGACGAGGGCGTGCTGGAGAGCTACCGCAGCCGCATGGCTCGCGAGGAGAAGGAACGCCAGATGGCCGCGCTGGAAACCACGGCCGACGACGAAGGCGACACCCATTTAAAAAGCCTCAGGAAGCGGGGCATGGAGGCGATGAGACGGATTCCCGTGCTGGGCGCACTGACCCGCATCTCGCCCGACAACTTCGTGTCGCCGCAGATCTATGCCGCCGAGGCCGCGCTGGCCACGCTGTTCACCAACTTGAAGGCGAAGTACCTGGACGGATTCTACCACACGCCGACGGTACACAACGTCATCTACGCCCCGGCCAGCTGCGGCAAGAGCTTCGCCCGCCGCACGGTGGAGCTGCTGACGGCACGACTGATGCGCCGCGACGAACACACGCTGGCGCTGGAGCAGGTCTATCTGGAGGCGGCGCGCAAGGCCAAGAACGCAAAGACACAGCCCGAAAAGCCCGCCCTGCCCCTGCGCATCGTCAGCGGCATCATCTCACAGCCCAAACTGCTGACCCGTCAGCAGGAGGCGCAGGGACTGCACCAGCTCTGCTTCGTCGAGGAGATTGACACGCTGAACAAGTCCAACCGAGGAGGCAAGTACAACGACAAGGGCGACATGTACCGCAACGCCTGGGACAACGCGTCGTACTCGCAGGACTACATGAGCGACACCACCTTCAGCGGGCGCGTGAACCTCTTCCTCAACATCCTCGCCACGGGTACGCCCGAGCAGGTGATGAAGTTCTACGACAACCCCGAGAACGGCCTCATCTCGCGCATCAGCATCTGCCCCATACCCAATCAGGAGTATGCTACCATCCCCGTGTGGCACGAACTGACGGCTGACGAGGAGAAGGAGATTGACCGTGTGCTGGACTATGCCGACGCCCTGACATATGCCCTCGACGACGAGGGCGTGGAGACCATCCGCGAGCGCACCGACATCACCGCGGGAATACAGTTCATGTGCAAGCCGCTGGAAGCGTGGCTGGAGGAGAAGCGTCTGCTGGCGCTGCGCACCCAGGACCAGGCTCTCGACCACTTCCGCAAGCGCGAGGCGGTGAAGATGTTCCGCATGGCAATGGTGTGCTACGGCTGCTTCTGCGGCGAGATGACCGACGAGAGCAAGCGCCTCATCACCGACTTCTGCCTCTGGTGGGGCGAGCAGGACCTCCAGAACCTCATCGACATCTACGGCGAGATGGTAAAGGACACGGCCTTGAAGCACCACTCGAAGAGGGACGACATCTTCGCCCAGCTGCCCGACGAGTTCACCGCCGCCGAGGTGGAACAGGCACGCACCAAGGCAGGCATCGGCACACAGACCAAGGTAATCATCTACCGCTGGAAAATCGCCGGACTGATTGAGAAGGAAGACAAGCACTACCGCAAACGGGCGAAAGAACCTTCCCCTTCAGAAAAAATGAGCAGTAATCCGTAAAGTGAAAGAGAGCAGGAAACAGCTACACGGGGGGTGTGGTGTCATGGTATCACGGTATCATGGTATCACACCCTTTTTCAATCCCTTATTTTCCCCTGAACTTGCGGCTGTCGAACCATATCTTCGCGCGCTTGGCAAAGTAGGTGGGCATGAAGATGAAGAAAAGATAGAGGTAGGACTTCAGCTTGGAGTAGCCCAGCAGCTGCTGATAGACGGAGGCGTTGTAGTGGATGAGGGAGATGCGCTTTGCCCGCGAGACGGAGCCGCTGCGGAGGCAGTAATAGGTGAGGGGCTCCTGTATGCCGTAGGCCGTGCCGCACTTCTGGAGGATGCTGAGGAAGAGCGCCCAGTCCTGACGACGACGGATGGTGGGCATGAAGAACTTGCCGTACTTCGCCGTGTCGTACATGGCTGTGGAACAGCCGATTTTATTGTCGTGCATCAGCTGGCGGAAGGTGAGCGTGGCGGGGCTGCGGACGATGCCGACAATCTCGCCCTCGGGGTTGCGCTGGAGATAGGAGGAGTAGCTGAGGCAGCAGTCGTGCTCCTTCATGAAGGCCACCTGACGCTCCACCTTGTCGGGCATCCAGCAGTCGTCGCTGTCGCAGAAGGCGATGAAGCGCCCCTCAGCCTGCTGGATGGAGATGTTGCGGGCAAGGCCCGGGCCGCAGTTGGTGTCGAGGAAGAACAGGCGCACACGGCTGTCCTCCTGCTGAAACTGCAGGAGCATGTCCCGTACACGCTGGTTTGACGAGGCATCGTCCGTAATGAGAAGTTCGATATTCCGGTATGTCTGTGCCAACACACTACGAATACTATCAGCCAGTAAGAGGCTTTCGTTGTAGGTTGGCATGATGACCGAAACAAGGTCTTCAGTAGGCTTTTGCATCTCCGTTTTTTAAAATCGGGTGCAAAAGTACTGCAAATTACATGAACAGACAAATTTTTTTAAGGTAATGTGATGAGTGCCCCTGCTTTTTGGAGGAATGCGGGCGTATAGTAGTTCATAAAGCCGCCCAGGGAGGTGAACGTCATCTCGCCGAAGAGGATGCGCCCACCGAGGTTGTAGAGGTCCACGCGTACGACGGGGAACGGCTTCGCCAGACGTTCGGCAACCTCGATCATTCCGTCCAGATTGGGAGGGGGCGGGATGGGGTCGCCCTGCAGATAGTGGTCGTTGTATATGCCGTACTCGGGATGGGGGTGCCACGCGGTGTCGTACGTCATCAGCTGCGACTTGTTGCTGCCCGTGCGGTTGGTGCAGATGAGAATGTAGTGGGCCTTGCCGTTGAAGCACCAGAACTTATAGTCGATGAGCGAGGTGGAGTAGCGCGAGGACCACTCGTCGTTCTCCAGCAGCGCCTCGGCAATGATGCGGGGCTGGATGCGGGAGTAGTGGAGGTTGCCCTCGGCCAGACCATAGGTCTCGGCAAGCGTCTGACGGAAGACGTTGCGCACCTGCCGCTCGTCAAGCCGGCTCTTGTCCGTCACCATGTAGCCGTCGCCCGAGCCGTGCGTGGCCTTGAGGATGAACCGCTGGGGAAGGGCGTCGAAATCGATGGCATCAGCCGTGTCCCACACGCCGTAGAGGGTGTTGAGGATGTGCGCAAGGCCACACTCGCTGACGTAGTCGCGGACGGCATATTTGTCCGACAAACGTGTCCAAGCCGTAGTGTCGGTACGCAGGGAGAGGTACTGAATCTTCTCATTCAGATCCTGCGGAGGATTCAGGTGAATCCGCCTGCGGAAGCGGAGGAAGTAGCGGAGGCGCACCAGCAGTTCAGGATGGCGGCGCCCCAGACAGGATGCCAGATGTTTCAGCCGTTTTTTCATCGCATGCCCAGTTTATCAATCAGTTCGTCAGTCAGCACAGCCTTCACGTCGTAGAGGTGCGAGCGCTCCAGCGCCCTCTTGCGCATGGGCTGGAGGATGGAGCGGTCGGCTATGACGCGGCGCATCACGTCCGTCAGCGCCTCGTTGTCGCCCGTGGGGAAGAGCAGGCCGCAACGCCCGTCGCCGATGATTTCCTCGGCATAACTCCAGTCGGAGGCTATCACGGGCAGGGCGGCGATGGCGGCATCGGCAATCACCCCGGGGAAGCCCTCGGTGGGGTGCATGGTAGGAAAGAGCATGGCATCGTATTCGGACAGCAGGCGGTAGCCGGGCACATCGTTCAGCTGCAGGAAGCCACGGAACTGCACGTTAGGCAACGCCTCGCACTCCTGCAGGAAACGCACCTGCACGTCGGCATCCATGCGCCCGAAGAAATCTATCTCGAACCGTCCCTGCAGGCCCTCGGCATTCAGCCGGCGCGCGGATTCCAGGATGTGGAAGATGCCCTTCAGTTCCGTCAGGCGCGAGAGGAAGACGAAGCGGACCTTGTCGCCCGTGTGGGGGACATCGGCATCGGGGACATAGTAGACGGGCTTGAAGTTGTAGAGCCTCAGCGTGTTGTCGATGCCCACCTCGTGATAGAGTTCCGCCACCTTGTCGGCCTCGACGATGATGCGCTCCAGCTTATGGAACGGGGCGGCCTTGTAGATGCCCTGCTTGATCTTCACGGGCGTGTAGCCGGCAATCATAAAGTAGTAGATGCGGCTTGTGAGGGGGAGCGAGGTAGTGAGGCGGATGAGGCGGTAGGCGCTGACGTTGGAGGTGGAGATGACGATGTTCGCGTACCGGCGGAAGAGCAGGCGCCACAACACGCGGAGCAGGATGCGGGGGTCGCGTTTCCATCGCTGCGTATCGACATAGTCCACCGTGTCCAGCTTCTCCTTGAAGAAGGTGAGCAGGTAGCGGTTCTTTACCGCATCTCCCGCCTGCGGGATGTTCGGATAATCCAAGGCACCGATGAAAAACAGACTCTTCATATTTTACGATTTAACTTGTTGACTTGTTGACTCGTTGACTTGCCGATAAACCTTCGGTAATTGAGGTAGAGTGCGAGGGTATAGACGACGGAACTGAGGATGGCGGTAAGGATGGCGCCCTCGACGTTCCACAACCAGACGAGCAGAATGGAGCCGGTAATCTTCACCGCGCCGCAGGCAAAACTGCTGTTGCGGATGCTGCGCCCCTGCCCATGCGAGCCCAGATAGCGGTTGATCATATCCCCCACCCCATGCACGCTGAAACCTACGGCCAGCCAGGCAGCATAGCGGCCCACGATACGGTAGGACTCGTCGTAGAGGCTGACGACGGGGCCAATCAGCAGAATGAATCCGATGCATGACAGGAGCGTGATGGCGAGCGTCAGCATCATCACGCGGCGCGGGATGCGCGGCTGATGGACGAACTGCTTGAAGAATGTGGTGCCCACGATGCCGGGCAGGTAGGAGATGGGCTGCGCCAACGAAAGGGCGAGCGTGAAGAAGCCCACGTTGGCATTGTCGTCGTTGAAGATACCCAGCGTGACGCCCGACAAGTAGTTCGTGGCTACCATAGCCAGCGAGCCGAAATAGAGGTGGATGCCGTAGTCGCGGTTCTCCTTGCGAAGCTCGCCGTAGAGAGGTTTCAACTGGCGGAACGAAGGGCGTGTGGACACGATGATGCCCACCAGCACGGCAGAGCAGATGCCCCAATGGAGCCAGAGCACCAGACGGCTGTCAACCTCGGCACGGCGATAGACAAGCAATGCCACCGGGATGAAGCACATGACGGGCAGCACGCGCGCCAAAGACAGACGGAAGATGTGGTTGTCGCCCTGCGCCGTAGTGTTCATGTAGTTCGTCAGCAGCGGATAGAAGCAGACGGGCAACGAGCAGAAGAACAGCGTCCGCAGCCCGGGCTCTCCGCCATGCATCAAGGCCGCTATCGTCGTGCCCACCAGCAGCAGGACTGCAGAGATGCCCAGACAGCCGATGAGCATGCCGCGGATGCGGGCGCTGCGACGCGGGTCGTTGGAGAGCGCCAGCAGACGGCTGCCGGACATATACCAGCCGAACAGCACCACCCACGACAGCAACTGGATAATGTTCATCACGTAGCGCACGTTGCCGTAGGCCACGGTATCAAGCACATCGGTATTGACCTTCGATGCCACGAAGTTCAGCACAGCCCCAAGGAACGTGGCTGCGTAGAGTACCAATACCTGTTGCTTATTCTTGCTCATTCGCTCAACTGATTGTATTGCAGGAAATCGTCGTAGGAAATGCCCTCCTTGCTGCGGGCATCGTGCATCAGGCGGCGCACCAGACGGAAGGACTGGCGTGCCGTGAGTCCGTCAGCGCGGAAATACTTGTAGCAACCCGGCAGGCTGAGGCAACGTATTACGAGGAACTGCAACGGGTTGTAATAGAGTCGCGCCACGATGAGGCGGCCCAGATAGTACATGTAGTCGCGACCGAGCCGTCCGCCTGCCATACGTTTGGCTGAGGAGGAGACCTTATGATAGACGACGGACTGGCGTACAATAGCCATCTTCTCCCCTGCCCTACGCATCCGATGAGCGAACTCAAAGTCCTCCTCGCCGAAGAAGAAGCGCTCCGTCAGCAACCGCCCCTCGCCATCCACCAGCGAGGCGTCTGCCAAAAGCGCACAGCCGGAGATGAACGTCACAGGCAGCGGGCTACGGTCGGGCATGACTTCAGCATTCCTGAAATACCCCTTGCGGGTACCGAAGGTCAAACGTCCTCCGCAGGACCAGATGCGGTTCTTCTCCGCCCAGTAACAGATGAGCGGGCCTGCCACCTTGACTTCGGGATGCGCACAGCGGTAGTCCTGAAGCTTCACCATGAAATCCGGTTCCACCTCCGTATCGTTATTGAGCAGCATGTAATTGTCCGGCTCATATCGGCGGGCGTAGGCGATGGCCTTGTTGTTGCCGACGGCAAAGCCCCAGTTGCGCCCCAACGGAAGCACCTCGGCCTCGTGCTGCGACGTGGTATTCCATTCGTCCGAAGCAAGAAAGGCCTCGATGCGCGCCACGCTGTCGTCCTCGGAACCGTTATCAGCCACCACGATACGGAAATCGCCTCCTGCTCCTGCCAGAGACCGTAGGCAGGCGAGGGTGTCGTCGGCACCGTTCCAGTTTATCAGGACTACAACTGTCATGAAGGGGTTAAGGGTTAAGGGTTAACGGTTAAGGGTTAGAGGGTAAGGGTTTGGTTTTTAGGGTTAGGGGCCTGATGGGGAAGGTTCTTCCTACAAGCCCGTCAACAACATGCAACAGCATCACCATGACGGGGGTTTCAATGACATCGAGGTGGAAGAAATAGAACTCGAACCACCCCATGGCCAGCAGGGCGCAATAATAATAGTAAATGGTATTCGTGAAGACGTTGGGGAAACGGATGGAGAGCATTTTGAGCGTGTAGCAGAGGGCACTCAATCCCAACGTATAGAGAGCAAACTGGAGGTAATCGGTGTAAATGAAGAGCGTGCCGAAGAAGGTACGGACGTTGGTGAGGCTGATGCCCGTGAAATGGTACGTGGGGTTGACGGGCGAGAGTACCTCTCCATCGCCCGTAATCTGGTTGAGGATATTGATAAAGGGTGTCCAGATGACGGTGGAGGGGCCGCGGTCCGGCACACCGAGTTCCATATCCATGCTGAGCCCCAAGGTACCGGACGAGAAGTAATGGACGAAGCGCTGCATGATCCATTCAGCGACACCGCCGTTCATGGCGATGTCGTTTACAATCACCACAGCCGCGCCAAAGGTGATGAAGAACACCGCTACGCCGCTCAGGGCCACCAATAGCAGCAGGCGGGGCGTAACCTTCATCTTGCCCGAGGCTATACGCAACATCACACCCACCACAGGAGGAATGATGATGGCACCCTTTACCATATTGATAAAACTGACAAGCATCAGAGGGATGATAAGCAACCAAAGCCAGCGCCGCTGACGATTGAGGTAGTAGATGAACAGCATCAGCATGACGCTGCAGAAATGCTTCAAATGGCCCCAGAATCCGAAGCCTACGAACTCCTCGGCAAACTCGTCGGAGCCGATGAGGAAATTCGAACTGCGCACGGTACTCAGCAGGTGGAACATCATCATGAGGACAAGCACAATACCGATGCCCACGAAAATACGGGGTATCCCATCATCGGTAATGGTCGTAGTACGGATGTCATAGTGATGTCTGCCAGCATAGCCCGCAAACAGAAAACTGGGCAACGCAAACAACAGCAGCCCGACATTCCAAAGCAGAATGCTGGGATAGTAGAACTCCACAAAGCCATCATGCCCAGCCATGCCTACCGAGATGAGCAGCACAGCCACATAGGGCAGCATAAGGATATTGAGCGGGGTGAGTATTGTCCCCCATGCCTTTCGTTCCAAATAGAACAGAACGGCTACTTCTATCAATATGCCGAGGAGATAAAGCAACGGATAAAAAGGAATTAGGAATTAGAAATTAGAAATAAGGAATAAAAAATTAGTTATTAGGAATGAGGAATTAGTTGTAAGGAATGAGGGATTAGGATTGGGCGGCTGTGCGGCCCTGGACAATTTCCTTGATGACAATCCACGCTGCCGTGCCGAAAAAGGCCAGGAAGACGTAGAGAAGGCCCATCATCAACTTCTTGGGCGAGGAGGCCTTAAAGGGGGTATAGGGAGGTTGCATCACCACGCAGACGGGCGTACTTTCAGCAACTTTGGCGCGCGAGAGTTCCAGCTGTCCTGCCAATTGATTATAAACATTGAAGGCCAACTCTTGCTCGTTCTGCAGGCGTTCCTGCTCAATCTGATACTGCAAGAGCACCATATTCTGGTGCTTGTCGGCATAGTCGGCATAGGCCTGCTGGGCAATGTAATACTTTTCGCGGGCCTCATTATATAACGTCTCGGTGTATTGCAAATCCTTGCGTGCCTTGGCGGAACGGTAGTCTGCCACGTACTGCTGCAAGTTGTCCGACACCTTCTGCGCCACGACGGCAGCAATCAAGGGGTCCTGCATGGTGACGTTAACGGTAATGACGTTGTTTCCCTTATCAACGGCCGTGTTGATTTTTTTGTTGAGCGACTTCAGCACCAGTTGCTGACTGCGGGAAAGGAGCATGGGATCGGCATCACGGCGGGGCATAATGGTGTCTGCCGCATTATGCGACGTCAACTTCTTAATCAGCTTGCCGGGAGCGCGCAAGGCTACGGACCACCACGGATAGCGCTGCTTGTAACGCAAATAGTGGTAGAGGTCTGTTTTAAGTTTGTCGTCCTTCGACTTGACAGGCAGTTCCATCAGTTCCGTCAGAAAGGGCGTAGAGGAAATAATCTGCGGATAGAGTTCGGGATAAACCGCATCCTCAATGCCACTCAGTCCGCCCAGATCGATGCCCGCCATGGCGGCTAACGAACCGAAGCTGCTGGTGATGCCGCCTCCGTTTGACATTTCAGGAGCAAGCACGGCGGTGGAGGTGTATTCTTTCGGAATGCTGAAGGCTATAATGATGCTAAGAATGCCGCCAATGAAACAGGCCTTCAGCAACAGCTTCCACTTGCTCAGCAGAAGCATGACGATGCCGATGAAGTCCAATGAAGTTCCTTTCTTTTCCATGCCTATTTACTTAGTTCTTTGTATTTAACAGGTTGACAAGGGCAAGCACCACGGTTGCCAGCGAAGCGGCAGTAGAGCCGAGGCTGAGAATTTCTGCCGTCTTCATGCCCTCGCGTTCAGGCTTCTCGGGAACGACAATCTCGCAACCAGGCTGTACCAGACGGCTGCCCCAGCTGTTCGCTTTTGTTGTCGTGCCGTTCATATAGACGATATAAGCTTTCGAGCGGTTGGACTTATTGGAATAGCCACCCGCCTGGTTAACGTAGTAGCGCAGGGTCTTTCCCTTCTTGTAGCCGATGGTATTGGCGTACATCACCTCGCCGCTCACCTTGACGGTGTTGGAGAACTGGGGAATGGTGAGGATGTCGCCTGCACGAAGCACAAGGTCGGCATCCGAGCCTGGATTCTGCAGCGCTTTCTCCAGCTCGATACCCACAGGATAGTCCGTCTGGCTCATCATCTGACGGCGAATGGCTACGGAGTCTTTTTTATTCTCAGCCATCTGCACAGCAATCTCGATGTTTGTCTCCAATCGGAGTTTCTCCTCGTCGGTCATCTGGCGTTGCAGACGGGCACCCTTCACGTAAGCCTGCGGCGTCAGTCCGCCGGCACTCTGCACCAGTTCGCTCAATCGCTGGTTTTTCTTCGTCAGGGCATAAGTGCCGCTGAAAAGCACCTCACCATCAATCCGCACGTTCTCCTGCTCGAAGTAACCCGGGCTGCGGCGGACATAGACTTCATCGAAGGGCATGAGGGTAAAGCCTGACTGCCCTTCCACCACCAGCCCATCGCTGATAGAGAAGCTGAACATGTGGGAGATAGTATCGTTGACGCTGGTAGCGCGGGAGTCCTTGATGCGACGTGAGACATCAACCTTTGCCGTCGAAGCAGCCTCCGTCAAACCGCCAGCCATAAGGATAAAGTCCTCAATGGAGAGGTTGTCCTGATAATGATAAGCGCCTGGGAAGGCCACCTCGCCGTAGATGGTGACAACCTGTGTCTCGCGCATATCCTCGATGCTGGGGATGACAAGGATGTCGTTTTTCCGCAAAACCACATCTTCCACTTCGCCCTTCATCACCCTGTCAAGGTCGATGGAGAGATTTTCCATCGTGCCGTCAGCATTACGGCGGTTGAGCACGGCACGTCCGCGATAAGCATCATCCTGCAGTCCCCCTGCCGTAGAAACCAGTTTCTTAACCGTATTGACACGTCCGTCCATCTGGAATTGTCCGGGCCGATAGACGGCGCCACGCACCTCCACACGGTTGGCAAAGGTAGGCAGGATGGAATCGACTGTTACCGAATCACCGTCGGCAATCAAGAAGCGCTGCTGCTCAGCGGCATCAAGGGTATAAATTTCGTACTCACGCTTTCCCACACGGATAAGGCGGATATCCTGCCGATAGGCGTTACCGGTAAAACCGCCGGCATAATCCAACAAATTCTTCACCGTCTCGGTAGGAAGCATCTCGTAGTACATGGGACGCTTCACCTGACCGGCAATACTGACCAGCGTGCTGTAAGCCCCCACCACTACGGCATCGTTGTCTTCCAGACGGATATCCTTGCCCGTACGGCCATTAAGGATGAAGTCGTAGATGTCGTACGATGCCACTTCCTTGCCCGAGCGGAAGACCTTGACAGCACGTAGCGTACCATAGTCGTTGACGCCACCTGCCATGTAGAGGGCATTAAAAACCGTAGCGAACGACGACAGCTCATAGGTGCCGGGATTCTCCACCTCGCCCATCACATGGACGCTAATGCTGCGATTCTGCGCCAGCGTGAGACGGATGAATGTATTTGGGTCTGCATCACCTATGCCTGAATAGATACGTGCCAATTGTTCCTTCAGACGGGCATTGGCCTGCTTGACAGTCAAACCGCTCAGATAGACGGGGCCGACATTCTCCACCTGAATGATACCATCAGGCGAGATGGTCTGCTGGACTGTGCTCTGGGATGCACCCCAGATGTCGATGATAACCTCGTCGCCGCTGCCCAGACGATAGTTGTCGGGCGTAGGCAGGTTGTAGCTCGACTCGAAGGCGACATCCTTGTTCTGGAAAATATTATGTCCGAAAATCTGCTTACGCTGCTTCTCCATCTCCTGTTGCACCAGCAAAGCAATCGAGTCCGGGAAGAGGAAATCCATACCGCCCAGCAGTTCGTCCTGACGTTCGGTTTGCGTCATCTTGTTACGGTTCTTCTCTTCGTCCTGCAAGGAGATGCGCCTGTCGTTTGTGGGAGCCGTACGGGTGCGGCTGTTCTCCGTCAGCGTCACGCCCTGACCCGTCTTCTGCTGCTGCGTATATTTGCGCTTGATGCGGTTCACCTGGTCCATCGTGACACCCTTGCGGAGCAACTGGGTAGCAATGTCCTTGTCCGGAGTGCCCTTCTCGCGGGCCTCGGCGACAAACTCAACGACCTGTTCGTCGGTCAACTTCTGTTGCGCGCGCGCGTACGCAACGCACACGAGCATACATGTCAGAATAATGATGTATCTTCTCATGAAATCTTAAAACTTTTTTCCTTTGATTATGGAGAGGACTGTGGTCCAGACTATCTTGACATCGCCCCAAAGCGAGCGCGTTGTCAGATATTCCAGATCCATATCCAGACGGGTGAGCATTTTTTCCATCGTGTCGGTGTAGCCGTTGTAGAGGGTAGCCATCGAAGTCAAGCCGGGACGTATCTGGTAGAGCTGCACGTAGTTAGGGTTATGCTCCATGATTTTATCAATAAACACCTGACGTTCGGGGCGGTAGCCTACAAGTGACATATCGCCCCTGAAGACATTCCACAGCTGGGGGAACTCGTCCAAATGATAATCGCGCAGGAAATGACCTATTCGCGTCATCTGCGCCATCCGCTCCTCCTCCGTGCGGGGGATGCCGTCTTTCTCCGCATCCTTGCACATGGTGCGGAACTTCAGGATATTGAACGGGCGCCCATGCAGCCCGATGCGTTCTTGCTTATAGACAGGCTGACCGCCATTGAAGGCAATCAGCAACCAAATAATCAGATAAAACGGCGAAAGTAATATCATCCCTATGCCCGATACCAGAATGTCTACAAGACGTTTAATGAAGCGCTCTACTCCGTTCATGGAGTCGGCATAGATGACAGGATTGGATGTATGTTGTGACGATTCGTAGATGTTCATCATCGTATTTCGTTTACTACTCTACTATATGAACGACACGCGCGCAATTTTATTGCATGACCCTGCAACATTTTTTAAGAAAAAACTTTTCTCTTGCGAGACTTTGCCCGTTTTAACTGGGCTTCGCCTCGGTTAATTGCAAATATATTTGCATTCTCACGCGGCTCGCATTATCTTTGCCGAAAAATTGAAAAATGAAGCCCATTATCTACCAAATCCTAACCCGTCTCTACTATAGTCCCTCCCACCCTATCGTTGCCGACGGCACCCTTGAGCAAAACGGCTGCGGCAAGCTTCGCGACTTCAATGCGCATCGATTGCAAGCCATTCATGAACTGGGCGTTACTCACATCTGGTACACGGGAATACTTGACCATGCCACGCAGACCGACTTCTCCGCCTATGGCCTTCCCGCCGATGCAGATGTGAAGGGAAAAGCCGGCTCGCCATACGCCGTACGCGACTACTACAACGTGGCGCCCGAACTGGCAACTAACATCCCTAATCGTCTGCATGAGTTTGAATTACTTGTGCAACGCACCCATCGTGCCGGAATGGGCGTCATCATCGACTTTGTACCCAACCACGTGGCGCGTTACTATACGGGCACCTTCCATCCCTTTACGGACTGTAACTACTATCCAGGCCATATCTGCGACGGCGATTGGACGGATACCGCCAAACTCAACTACGGCGAACACGACACGTGGGAGAAAATGCGTGACATCCTCCTCTTCTGGGCGAAACGTGGTGTTGACGGCTTTCGTTGCGATATGGCCGAACTCGTCCCCGTCGCCTTTTGGCAATGGGTCATCCCACAAATCAAAACTGCATACCCTAGCATCCTCTTCATCGCCGAGGTCTATCAACCCTGGCGCTATGCCGAGTACGTCCATCAGGGAGGCTTCGACTATCTCTACGACAAAGTAGGCCTTTACGACACGCTCGTTGCTATTCTCCGCCGTCAGGCCTCAGCCACAGCCATTACCGGATGCTGGCAGGCACTCGGCGACCTCGGCCCTCGCATGCTTCACTTCATGGAGAACCACGACGAGCAGCGGCTTGCCTCCGACTTCATCTGCGGCGAAGGCCTACGCGCCTTGCCTGCCATGATGGTCTCGGCCCTCATCGACACCTGTCCCGTCATGGTCTATTTCGGACAGGAACTGGGCGAACGCGGCATGGAAGCCGAGGGTTTCAGCGGGCGCGACGGCAAGACCTCTATCTTCGACTATGCCGAAGTTCCCACTATCAGCTGCTGGTTGAAGAAACAGACTCCAGTCGGTTTATTTGACCGCTATGCACGCCTCCTGCACTTTGCCGCTTCGACACCCGCCATTACGAAGGGCAAGTTCTTCGACCTCATGTACGTCAATCCCTCGTCAGACCACTTTGATCCCCATCGCCAATACGCCTTCCTGCGGGCGACGGATGATGAACGGATTCTCGTCTGCGTCAACTTCGACGATGCTCCCCATGACATCCGCCTCCGCATCCCCAGCCATGCCTTCGACTATCTCGGCATCCCCAAAGAAGGAATCCGGACGGGACACGTCTCCATCTGTCCTGACGAGGACGTTCCCCTCCATCTCCCCGCTTCGGACGGCGTCATTCTGAGATTCTGAATCGAGAACCCAGTGGACTGCGCTGGCAGCCCAATGGGTTACGCCGTCAGCCCAATGGGCTGAGCGCGTAGCGTTAAACTCTATGCCCGTAACGTTAAACGCTGAAAAAATAGCGTCAGACGTTATCGGAATTACGTTTGATAATATTGAAAAAATAATGGCAAAAAAAACCCGCTGCGCGTATGAGCAGCGGGGTAATTATTAGATGAAATGAGATGAACTGGATTATCTTACCAATACCTTCTTCCCATCCCTGATGTAAATGCCGCGAGTGGGCTGGGCAACACGACGGCCCGTGAGGTCAAAGTATTCGTTTTTCAACGGATTGCCATCCGTGGCTTCAGTATTAATGATGCCATCGCCACCATGATATTCCACCTCCTCAAGGGTGAACATATTGGAGAAATTGTCTGTCCAACCGTAGGCAAAGCTATAAGCATCGAAATTACCATTAGCCAAGAAGATGAAGGTACCGTCGTTGCCGTTTCCACGAATGCCATAGACCAAGAAGGCACCCTCGTAGTACTGCCCGGCCGGATAGAGATAAATCTGCGTGTAGACATATCCCGCAGCACCGGGCTCGGCATCTTCGGGCGTGGTGAAGCCCTTGTTGTCGTTGTAGCCGTCGCGATGGCCACGCCAGACGAGGTAGCGGTCGAAGACGGGGTTGTAGAAACGGAAGGTATGCTCGGCGGTATCGGGCGTGCAGTAGAAGGCTGCGGCATCACCCACTTCGGCAGGCGTCTTGTTGTTAGCTCCAGCAAGGGCCTCCTCAGCCATATACATGGTGTTGATGTCGCCATTCTTCTGGTGGTTGACAAAAGCGTAGTACTTGCCCTCGACAGGATAGGAAACATCCTTGCGGGTGGCTGTCATCTGACGTTCGAGGTCGTAAGCAAGGGTGTAGTAGTCATTCTCGGCACTCGCAGGATCGGCAAGTACTTCCTTGGCCTCAGCAATAAGGTCGATAAGCGCCTGGACGGCATCTGTCGAAGGATAGCCTGGACGGTCAAGCGTAGCCTGGAAACTTTCGACAGCAGCTTCGGCTGTCTTGATGGCATCAGCAAGCGTCTCGGCACCAGCGAAAACCTCCTCGACATAGAAGGTGGAGCCGCTGTCGCGTCCGCTGGTCCAATAAGCGAGCGTGGTGCCACGCTTGTTCATATAGACATTGTTGCCCTCGTCTGTAGTGAAGCCGAGATAGAACGAGCCTTCGGTAATATAAGCGCTGGCTTCGGCACGGAACAGCCATACGTCGGCGGTACCAAGCGTTTTAGCATCAACCATATAGAGGGGCGAATCACCACCCGTGTTGCCATCATCGACATAGCGGCTGCTTGACATCACGTAGCCGATACCAGCACCCTGATTAATCAGGCTGAAGCCCTCGATGGGATTGCCCACGAATGCCCAGCGGTAATTGGCCTTCTTATCAATGTCTACCTCGGTGATATTCAGCTCAAAGTGGTCAATCTCGGGGTCATAGACCACATAGCTGGCATTAGCGATAACGAGGTGGTACCAATGCTCAACGTCCTCAAGGGAAGCAGCCTCTTCTACAAACTTAAAGGGCAGAGCCTCAGCATCAACAGAAAGCTCGATATCGAACTCGTACTTCCCATCTTCAACCACTCCTTCGGGAGCTGCGGCTGACACGCCCCACGGCATGGCGAAGCCGTTGGTGCCCGGAGCGGGATAGGCCTCACCCTCGGGAGCGTGGAACGACTCTTCGCCGACCTCCTTACCTTTATATAAATAATGGTAGGTGAAATCGACGAACCAGACAGCCTCCTCGTAAGTGACGGTAACCTTGCCATCCTCTATTTCAATATAGGGCTCCAGATGGTCGAACTGCGGGCAGACGAAGTCCTCCTCGCTGATCTCCGTATCCTTGGGGAATACAAAGAAACCGCCGTCATAGACCTTCGGAAGGCTGACGATGTTCTCGTTGACACATTCGACACGCGAATATTCGATGGTCGTCTCGTGACTCTCGGCCTCGGGCAGAACTAAAGAGAGCTGATAGACATCGTAATCCTGCAGGGGGGCGGGATAGATATTGAGCGGTTGCTGTTGGTTGCCGCTCTTGCCGACAATGTACTTGAACTCGCCGTTCACTTTCGTCGATTCCCAGCAATTCTCTGCAAAAGCCAGATAGCCGAGTATGTAGACGCCTCCGCCCTCGATGTTACCCAACGTCAGATCGACAGGGGTGATGCTGGCCTTGGCCAAGAGGGTAAGATAGTGTCCGTTCTGCGTTTGGATGCAGAACTTGCCATCCATGTCAACAGAATGGGTGATACGCAGGAACGTACGTCCGATCTCGCCTTCAATCGGAGCGCTGAGGCCAAGCGGATAGTACTGGTTGTTGGATGCGGCACTAAACTCTTCCTTGTAACTGGTGAAGTAAGTACCTAGCGCCTCTTCGTCGTCCTCCACAACAGAATTGGTGGTATAAGCCTGTCCTTGGTAGACAATCTGGTAGTAACCATCGTGCAGTTCTTCGAATGAGTAGATAGCTGTCTGGGCGCTAAGTGCTGTGCTCAGACAAAACATAGCAGCCAAAAGGCTCAGGGAAAGGAGTAGATTTTTCTTCATAAATACGATTATTTAATTGTTTTCGCCGACAAAGATAATACAACCCAAACAAAAATGCAAATAAATTTGATTTTATCTGGAGCGACGCCCTTCTTATTTGTATCTTTTCAGCCCTGATTTGTGAAACATTTTCAAAACTAACTTGTATTTGTAGCATCACAGGTTACACCAGAGAAAAAAAAAGTTACTTTTTTCTAGAGTAGTTCGCAAAAAAGTGTTTACATTTGCAAAAAAATTTTTCGATACATTTTTTATTTTTATTATTAACCTTAAAAACAAAACGTATGTTAAAAGCAAAATTGCTACAGATTTCGTTGGCTGTGCTTATGCTTTGTGGCTTGCCTCTGAGCGTTTTCGCCCAGGGGACTGTCCAAGGTACAGTAAACGATGCGACGGGTGAACCCATCATCGGTGCATCCGTAAAGGTGGTTGGTACGACCCGCGGTGCTGTTACGGACCTGAATGGCGCATTCACCGTGATAGCAGCAGGTAACGACCGCCTGGAGATTTCTTACGTAGGTTACGCCACACAAGTTGTGCCTGTCAATGGCCGCCAGCGGATTGCCGTTGTGCTGGAAGAAGACAGCGAGGTACTGAGTGACGTGGTGGTCATCGGTTATGGTGTCCAGAAAAAGAAACTGGTAACCGGTGCTACTGTTCAGGTAAAGGGCGCTGAAATTGCCACGCTGAACACCACCAATGCCCTCGAAGCCATGCAGACTAAGACGCCTGGTGTACAGATCACACAGTCGTCCACACAGCCTGGTAAGGGTTACAAGGTTTACATCCGTGGTATCGGTACTACGGGTAACTCTTCACCTCTCTACGTCATTGACGGCGTGGCAGGAGGTAGCCTTGATGACATCAACCCTGCCGATATTGAGAGCATCGACATCCTCAAGGACGCTGCTTCGGCTGCCATCTATGGTGCCCGTGCTGCTAACGGCGTTATCCTCGTCACTACCCGACAGGGAAAAGCCGGCAAGAACGAAATCACCTACAATGGTGCCGTGGGTTGGTCGAACGCCTACAAGCGTCCGCAGCTGCTCAATGCACAGCAGTATATGACAATCATCGACGAATATTCGTTCAACACCAGTGGTGCGAAGATGGACTGGGCAGGCTACGTCCCGCAGGACATCCTTGACAAGGTGGCCAACGGCTGGGAAGGTACTGACTGGTGGGGTGCCTTCGAGAACAAGAATGCGCTGCAGCAGAATCACTCGGTGACCCTGACCGGTGGTTCCGATGTTTCGAAGTACGCCATGTCGTACACCTATACCGACAACGAAGGTATCATGGGTGCTGATCAGGCATCTTTCTACAAGCGCCACACTATCCGTATCAACAGCGACCATGTGCTGTTGAAGGTAAGGGACTTCGATGCCATCACGCTTGGAGAAAATATCTCCATAGGTTATAACAGGAGTCACGACCTCGCTGAGGACGGTATGTATTGGAGCTATATCCACAGCCTGCTCCAGACATGTCCGCTCGTGCCACAGTATGCTGACAATGGCGACATCTATTATTACCAGAATTTTGACGGTACTCCCGCTTATGGTCAAGGCTGGAACGCTTCTTTGTTCAGCAACCCATGGGAGAACCTTACCAAAGGTGGTTTCAACTCTCTGGCCGAGAGCCGTAACTTCAATGCCAGTGCTACGGCTTTCCTGACAATCCAGCCCATCAAGGGTCTGAGATTCCGTTCACAGTTCAACCACAACTGGAGTGCTGGTGGCTATCGTAACTACGGTGAGCCCAGATCTACCGGTTATGGTAACGCTACCTCTATTATATATAGCGTTAGCCAGAGCGCGTGGTTGAATACTAATTGGTCTGTTGAAAATACCCTTACCTATGATCTTCCTATGATTGCCGGTCACAAGATCAGCGCAATGGTTGGTCAGAGCTTCCAGAGCACAAGTTGGAGCTTTAACATCGGTGGATCCAACAAGGTTAATTATGGCGATCAGCTCGCAACGTTGAAGGGTTGGGATTCTGCATGGCTTTCAAACATCAAGCTGGTGAATGCTACCGATGCCACTTTGACTGGTAAGCCCAATGATGAAGAGTATCTTGCTTCTTGGTTCGGTCGTTTGACTTGGGACTGGAATGAGACTTATATGGCTACCGTCACCCTGCGTCGTGATGGTTCAAGTATCTTTACTGATGGCAAACGTTGGGGTACGTTCCCCTCTGTATCTGCAGGTTGGGTTGTCACCAATGAAGACTTTATGGCAGGTGCCAAGAATTGGATGGACTTCCTGAAGCTCCGCGCATCATGGGGTCAGAACGGTAACAAGGACATCTCCAAGTATCAGTACTTGGCTACCATCGCTCTGTCAGGCGAGGCTGGCGACAGCGGTTACAAATTCGGTTCTGACATGGCGACTTCTGTTGCCGGCACTCCCAATACCGGTGCTTACGCTAACATCGTTCCTAATCCTGACTTGACTTGGGAAACCTCTGAGCAGCTTGACCTCGGTTTCGATGCCCGTTTCATCGGCAGCCGTCTGGGTCTGAATTTCGACTGGTATAACAAGATGACAAAGAACTGGCTTATCACAGGTCCTCTTAAGGCCATCTACGGTACTAACGCTGCAGCCATCAATGGTGGTGACGTTAAGAACACAGGTGTTGAGGTTGCCCTCACTTGGGACGACAAGGTGGGCAAAGACTTCCGCTACAACTTCGGCGTGAACGTTGCCACCAACAAGAACGAGATTACCCGTATCGCTAACGAGAATCACTATATCAACGGCCCGACTGGTGTCCTCTCACAGGGTACGGAGTATGTCTACCGTGCTGAGGAAGGCAAGCCCATCGGTTACTTCTATGGCATGTCATACAGCGGCATCTGGCAGAACCAGGAAGAAATTGAGGCTGCACGCGTAGCTGGCAAGGCAGTTCTTGATAACGCACAGCCTGGTGACTGCATCTGGGATGACTGGAATGGTGATGGTGTGATTACCTACGCCGAAGGCGATATTTGCGACCGTCATGAAATTGGTAATCCTAACCCTGACATAACCCTTGGTACTAACCTTGGCTTCAACTGGAAGGGACTTGACTTCGCTGTGAACGGTGCCGGTGCATTTGGTATGCAAATCATGCGTTCTTACCGTTCATTCAGTGATGCTCCTTATCAGAACTACGATACCTCTATCTTTAACCGTTGGGTTGGTGAGGGTTCCTCTAACACCCAGCCCCGTATTTCTGCTACTGGTCACCAGAACACAAACTGGGTATCTACCCGTTACATGGAAGATGCAGACTACTTCAAGATTAAGGCCGTCACACTCGGTTACGACCTCAAGCATTCCTGGAAGTCCTGCCCGTTCCAGCAGCTCCGTCTCTATGTCCAGGCTCAGAACCTCTGCACATTCACCGGCTACACCGGCCTCGATCCTGAGGTGGGTAATAACGCTGGCGGTAATAGCTGGGCATCTGGTATTGACCTGGGTCTTTACCCGCCATCTCGTACTTATCTGGTTGGTGCAAGTATTAAATTCTAATTCGACAAAAAGTTATGAAGAAGTTAATTTTATCATCGTTAGCTGTCCTGTCTGCAGTAACCTTGTTTACAGCTTGTAACGACATGCTGGACACCGATCCGCGTGTTACAGAGTTGACTCAGGCCACCTTCCCTGGTAAGCCTGCCGATGTTGAAGCTTTGAATGCAGCAACCTATAGTATTATGAATACGTTAGGAGGCGGAGATCAAAGTGCTATATTAAATAATCCTTTCTACTGGTGGTCACTCATGTCTGACGATTGCTACGGAAGTGGCGGTTTGCAGGACAATGTGGCTAAGTCACTACATCACTTCACAACGGCAAGTGAGAATCAGTATGAACAGGATTTCATCCTTCTCTATGGCGGTATTTCACGTGCCAATAACCAGATTGAGACCATCGATAACGTGAAATGGACCGAAGCTCAGATGGTTAAGCGTAATCAGCTCCTTGGCGAAGGTTACTTCATGCGTGGTTTCTATACCCTTCTGCTCACCCAGATGTACGGCGATGTGCCTCTGATCACCTCTACGGTCATTACCCCGGAGATGGAACAGCAGGTAAGCGCCGAGGAGGTTATCTACCCGCAGATTCTTTCAGACTTCACTTCTGCCAAGAATTTCATGAAGGCAGAGAGGGCCAATGGCTCCGGCCATGCTGACAAGTACGCTGCCGAGGCATTTATCGCTCGTGCGTGGATGTTCTGGGCTGGCTTCTATAAGGGTGTCGGCGACCTCTCCTCTGGCGATGCAACTATGACTCTCGTAAAACAGGATGGCTGCGAAGGAGGTACCCTTTCTAAGAGTGAGGTTGTTGCATGCCTTAGGGACATCATTTCCAATGGTGGATACAAGCTCTGCGAGGACTTCCGCTCACTTTGGCAGTACTCTAACAGCTTGCTTTGGGACGAGGTTCACGATGGTGAAGATGGCGGAAATGCCGAAGGTACTCATGGCTATACTTTTATCGCTGACATGAAGCGTGAAAACTGCTTCGACCAGCCTGGCATGGGTAACGGCAACACCGAGGAAATCTTCCAGATCCAGTTCATGAATGCCTCTAACTGGAACATTGGTGGTACATATTGCAACCCGCGTATGTATTCTAACTATCTGTCTTGCTTCTGGGGTCTTCGTAATGGCGCTACCAATGATAATGGTAAGCGTAGTAAGACCTATCCCTTCAACCAGGGTTGGGGTCAGGGTACTCCTTCATGCAATCTCTGGGACGACTGGACAGATGCTGAGAGAGCTGGTGGTTATACGGACATCCGTAAACTCGGTACTTTGATCGACCTCGACAATGAGCTTGAGAGTTATACCTACGAGAAGGATGACTGTGAGGAGTCTGGCTATGCAGTGAAGAAGTACGCCGATGTCAACCTCGACGCTTGCGCTGCCGACAACGATTCATGGTGGTCTAAGTGTGAGGGTTATTCCTCCAGTTCGCTTGACAACAAGCAGCAGGGTGACCACTTCGAGGATTACTACCTGATGCGTTATGCTGACGTGCTTCTGATGATGTCCGAACTTACTGGCGATGTCCAGTACATGAATCAGGTTCAGGCTCGTGCTGGTGTGCCTCTGACAACAGCATACTCTTTGAAGGCTCTTCAGAACGAGCGCCGTTGGGAGTTTGCTCTCGAGGGTCTTCGTTTCAACGATATGCGTCGTTGGTCTGGTAAAGACAACCACAGCGAGACCTCTTACGCTGCTCTCGCTCTCCAGGCTCAGAAGGGCAAGCAGATTGTATGCCTTGGCCAAAAGAGTGCTAAGCGTTCCTTGGACCACATGACCTCTTCTTGGGCTAAGCGTTATAAAGACACCAAGGGCTTCTTGCCTAAGCCTCAGGCCCAGATTACTCTGATGAGTGGTAAGATGGAGCAGAACGATGGATGGAAAGCAGAAAACTCTCCGGAAAAAGATTATAAAGTACTTTATTAATAATAGCTAGTAATCAATATGAAAAAGATATTATTTTTGCTTGTTGCCACAGTATGCGCTTTTGCTGCTTGCGAACCTGTTCAAGAAGACATCAGCAATGGCGGAAACATTACTGTTGACGAACTCAAGGCTAAGTCCAGCGTTACTGTTGACAAGGCTCCCAATGGACAGAATGGCAATGTCATTACCTGTAAGACCTCTGCTCCTGTCAATGCAAAGTGGAATATCGGTGGAAGGGAATTCCTCGGTAACTATGCTTGGAAGAAGATGAAGCTTGGTGATTTTACCGTCACCCTCACAGCTCTTTGTGCTGATGGTACCGAGCTTACAGCTGAATACCCCGTAAAGTGTGAAGTTATTACTAACGCACTTGAGAAGTACTACATCTATGGTGATGTTGCTAACCATCCAGATCAGGTACCTTTCCAACCCGGTGCTTGGGATGCAGCAGCCATGCGTTTCAGCTCTACTGAAGGTGCCCATCTGCCCACCATTCCTGATGATGTTTACTTTGGTCTGAAGACTCTGATTTTTGATGTATCAGATGTTAGTCCTGATTTCGATCTGAAGGTCATGAATGGTTGGTGGAGTAACACCTATTACGACCATGTCAAGTGGGTGTCAGGTTTGAATGAACTTGAGATTACCGAGACATTGGCTAAGGAGTGTGCTAAGGGTGGTGAAGGTCGCGACCTCGACCTCATGCTCTACAGCGGCTCCATGACTCTCAACGCTGTTTACTATGAGGAATAATCATTCCTTATTGGTATAAATTAGTAATGGGCTGACTCAATCAAATGAGTCAGCCCTTTATAGAATAAAATGAATAAAAAAAGCAAAGCATCTGGTGCCATCCTCTGTGTAAGCCTGTTGGCTTTCATCGCATTTGTCGCATATATCTTGCACATTAATCAGGAGGTACTCTATACGGCACACGACCGTTCTGAATTCGTCTTCGGAACACCCTTTTTCCATACCCTTCTATCGAAGCCTTTTGGCCTGATGCAATATGTGGGAGCCTGGCTCACACAGCTTTTCTGTCGTCCAGCCATAGGTACAGGCGTGATGGTGGTTATCTGGGTTCTCATATTCTGTGTAGGTACCAAAGCATTCCGGCTACAAGGAAGTGCCTCTGCGCTAATGCTCCTGCCTATTGCCTGTCTGCTCACATCGATAGTCGATTTAGGTTATTGGATCTATATCTACCCTGTCAGAGGCTATTGGTTCTCGCAGTCGGTAGGCTATCTGGCTATGCTGCTGCTCTTATGGGCAGCACGCTGCACCCCACGCAAATGGCATCTTGTATGGTATTTGATTGCCGTTTGCACTTATCCAGTACTCGGATGGTTTGCTTTACTATTCATTTTATGTCTTGCGCTTACTGAGAAACCCACTTGGCGTGAACTTATAGGCCTATTCCTACTCATCTTAACCGCCAGCATTTGGCACGTTCTGCTCTATATGAATCTGAAAAGCAGCGATGTCATGCTGGCAGGCTTCCCTCGTTTCGAGACTCCACTCGACAAGAGCGAGCGTCTTTCCATCCCATTCTGGGTTCTGGGAGCTGTCTCTGTGCTCATTCCGCTGTATGGCCGTTACCTGAACCGACCGAAGGTCAAGGCTTTTGTTCCAACGTTGTGTGCCGTTGCAGGCATTATCTTCACATCGACGCTCATGTTTCATGATCGGAACTATACCGACGAAATGCGCATGGTGCGCCTTGCTTCCGACGACAACTGGCAGGAAGTGCTGGCTATGGCAGAAAAGAGCAAGAAGCCAACCAACACGATGGTTTTCCTCAAGAATATCGCCCTGATAAACGAAGGCGGCTTACTTGACCGCTCGTTTAAATTGGGCAATGATGGTGTAGGAATCAACAGCCCCGATTCTATCCACGTCACCCTTTTGGACATAGCATCGCCTCTGGTATATTACAACTACGGCATGATGAATGAGGCCATCCGTCTGAATTTCGAAAATGCCATACAAGCGGGTTTCTCGCCCTTCTATTTAAAAATGCTTTCCCGCTGTGCCCTGGCTAAAGGAGATGAGAAACTGGTAGAACGCTATACAACCCTTCTGCATCATCGTCCGTTTTATGGCAACTGGCAACCGGCTCCCGTAACAGAAAAGGTGAAAGAACTGCAGAATTGTTTCCCCGATGAACTTACTGGCGTCGAGAACAGCGAGAGCTATCTTATCAATGGCATCAGCCTCTGGTACGAAACCGATAGTAAAGTGGCCTCAGAACAGGCTTTGCTCTATTCCATGTTACGTTGCGATTCACGCCGTTTCTGGGCCTCGCTGCGCAATTATGTGAAGCTGCACATGGACGAGCAGTTTCCCTTGCATGCGATGGAGGCTTATATTCTGTATATGGACAAGGCACCTGAAGAAAAACGCATGATGCTCCCCGTCGAACAAGTCGTTTACAATCGCTATAAACAGTTTTGGGACACCCTTGAAGGCTGGGCAAAACCTGGTATGACACTTGAAAAGGTAGGGGAAAAAATGCGCAGCGAATGGGGAGACACCTACTGGTGGTACAATATCTTCGGAAGAAAAACCTATTAATGTATCTGTCAAGAATGAAAACGAAACTGCTTTTGGCTGTTGCCCTATTGCTCTTGTCATCGTGTGTCAGTCACCCCGATGTACCCACCTCATCCAAAGAGGCCAAGTGCCAGCCTGCCATCTTCCCCGATTATTGTGATGTCACCGTGCCTTGCAACATTGCGCCACTCAACTTCATGCTCCCTGCCGATCAGTACGAAGTTTGCGTGGCACGTCTCACGACTCCCGATGGACAACAACAGACCTACGGCAAAGGCGTGAAGGTGCAAATTCCCGAGTCGGAATGGCACAAGATGTTGGGTGCATCCAAGGGCAAAAGCATTAAGATAGAGGTTTGGGGAAAGAAACAAGGCGAATGGCTGTCGTTTAGCCCGTTTGAAATATACGTAGCCGAACAGCCCATCGACGAATATCTGTCGTATCGCCTCATCGAGCCTTCGTATGTCGCATGGGATTACATGGAGATAGCCCAGCGCAACCTCACCTCGTTTAAAGAGACTCAGATCTTCAACAACGAGATTACCATGAACGACAAAACAATAGGCCAATGTGTTAATTGTCATAGCTATCAAAACTACAAAACCGACAACATGCTCTTTCACGTGCGTCTCTCTAATGCCGGCACCATTATTGTGAACGACGGTAAGATATCAAAAGTCAATCTGAAACGCGACTATACCATCTCTGGAGGTGTATATCCATCGTGGCACCCTACAGCCAAGCTCATCGCCTTCTCTACCAATAAAACACGACAGGGATTCCATACGGCAAATCCTAACAAAATCGAAGTTTACGATCTTGCCAGCGACCTGATTCTCTACGACGTATTGACCGACTCGGTGAGCGTCATCTGCGAAGACCCCGACCTTCTGGAGGTGTATCCCACATGGTCGCCCGATGGCAAGTATCTCTATTACTGCAAGTCTGTTCCACTTCCCGAGGAGTTGCGCGATAAGGATATCCGATCCACCTATCCCAAAATACAATACAACCTCTATCGCCGTTCATTCGACATGGCATCGCACAACTTCGGTGAAGAGGAACTCGTCTATGATGCAGCTTCGCACAACAAGAGTGCAACCCTTCCGCGCATCAGTCCCGACGGGCGCTATCTACTCTTTGCCGAGGGGCAATATGGTTGTTTCCACATCAGGCATAACGATGGCGACATCGTCTGTCTGCAACTCGACGACGCCGATGCCACACTCCGGGCACAGATTGGAGAAGAAACCCCTTCGGATATCGACCTTTCAAAACTCAACAGCCAGGGATTGCCTGACAGCTACCCCACCTGGTCCAGCAACGGATATTGGATTATGTGCGCCAGTCGTCGCGACGATGGCAATTTCTGCCGAGTCTATTTCTCCTATTTCAACCATGGAAAAGCAGAAAAGGCATTTCTTCTGCCGCAGAAAGACCCTGAGCTGCACGTCAGCCTCCTGAAGAGCTACAACCGTCCGGAGTTCATGGTTGAACCTGTCAAAATCAGCGTTAATGAGTTCAGCCGGGCATTCTAAATTTCTACGCCCCCTGTGTACACTCCTTTTCGGTGTGGCGGTTCTACTCTTTTTCGGATTAGCCTATCCGCATCATCTTCATTATCAGGAACAGTATCAGCTATTCCTTTTTGACCGAGCCTATGTGTGGGAGATTGTCAGGCTGCCGGGTGGTGTTGCCGACCTGCTGGGACGCTTCTGCACACAATTTTTCCTTTTTGCTTGGGTAGGGGCTCTTATCATTGGCGCTCTGCTCTCTGCTGTACAACTCCTGACGCTCCAGCTGGTCTGTTGGGGGCGCCTCTATGGACTAAGCTTTGTGCCCTCGCTTCTGCTCTGGCTCTTCCTCCTCGATGAGAACGCGCTTCTGGGTGGTATCTGGGCGGTATTGCTTACCCTACTCGCTTCGTGGGGCTTCAGCCGGTTGCCCAACGGCTGGCTGCGGCGTATTCTACTCCTTTGCGCCATCCCTGTACTTTATTGGATGGTAGGGCCCGTCTGCGTGTTATTCTTCCTCCTGCAGGCTCCACGCCCCAAAAGAGCAACATGGTGGTACTATGGCGTGTTCGTCCTTTTGGCAGCCATGCTCGTCATCCTGTCGTATTGTCTTCCCGTACCCGCCGAGCGTCTGTGGCTCGGCATCCATTACCATCGCTACCCGACGGTAGTCCCCGTGCTGCTTTGGGTAGCGGCTCTGTCTGTTTTTGTCCTCACGCTCACAGCCCGTGCCTGCCATCGCTGGGTTTGCGCTCCATGCCACTTCATCGTGACGCCTCTCTCCTTTCTGCTGGTAGCGATAGGCATGGGCTGCCTCGTCTGGAACACCAGCAATTTCAAGGCCGAGAAGGTTATGCGCTTTGATTTCATGGCCCGCCACCAACAATGGAACCGCATTCTTGCCACCATCAAAGCCGAAAAGCCTAAGAACCAAATTGGGGTAACGGTACAGAACTTGGCTTTGGCGAAGCGCGGCCTACTCGCCGACCATCTGTTTGACTATCATCAGAATGGCATCGCCGGACTGCTACCCGATGTAGAGCGCGATGCCACCAGCCCCCTGCCTACCGCCGAGGCCTTCTATCAGCTGGGCATGATTTCCGTTGCCCAGCGGACGGTCTTCGAGGCTCAGGAGGCCATCCTCGATTTCCAGAAAAGTGCTCGATGCTACAAGCGGCTAGCGCAGACCAATCTCATCCTCGGCAGTTACGAGGTGGCTCGCAAATACCTCAAGGCGCTACAGAAAACCCACTTCTATCGCGACTGGGCCAACGAGACACTGCCCCTGTTGGGGAATGAGGAGGCCATAGCCCAGCATCCCGAATACGGGCACCTGCGGAAGTGGGGCTACGACGAGGACTTCTATTTCAGCGATCATGTTACCCCCGAGATGCTCGAGAGCCTCTACTTCAACCATCCCGATAACAGTCTTGCCTACGAATACTTGAGGGCTTACTACCTACTGACGGGTGACCGCGAAAGGTATGCCAGATTACTCCTTCACACTTCCATGACGCGATGAAACGTATCTCATATATTCTGCTGGGGCTGATAGGGCTGATGGGCTGCAAGGGAACCGTCGGTGATGCCATTCAAGAGACCGTTCTGCCTCAAATCTATCCCGACTACCTCGGCGTCACCATCCCCGTGAACATTGCGCCGCTCTGTTTCTCCATGGCCGATGAGGATGCCCTGCGAATCGATGCCGTCGTTACCGACAGCCACGGGCATCGTCTGCACAGCCAGGGCAGGGAGTCGGTCAACTTCAACCTTCACGACTGGCACACCCTGCTAAGTCAAAACCGTGGCGACTCGCTCAGCGTTACCGTCTCAGCCAAATATGCCGACGGCTGGCACACCTATCGCCCTTTCCCCCTCTACGTCAGCCCCGACAGCATCGACCCCTGGCTCTGCTACCGCCTTATTGAGCCGGGCTATGAGGTATGGAGCAAAATGGGCATTTATGAGCGCAATCTTTCCTCCTTCGACGAGCATCCGCTCATCGAGAACACACAGTTCGAGGGCTGCGTCAACTGCCACAGCTTCAACCGCGGCAACCCCGCCGACATGAGCCTTCACATCCGCGGCCCTCACGGCGCAACCCTCCTGCGCCATGCCGGAGGTTCTCTCATCGCCTTCGACACCAAGACCGACCAGACGCTCGGTTTCTGCGTTTATCCCTACTGGCACCCTTCAGGACGCTATATCGCCTACTCTACCAACGCCACCAGCCAGCTGTTCCATAGCGCCGACGCGAGCCGCATCGAGGTCTTCGATACCGCCTCCGACCTTCAGGTCTATGATGTCGAGCGGAACGAGCTGCTGCTCTCGCCTTTGGTCAAGCAGGATTCTGTCTATGAGACCTTCCCCGTCTTCTCCCCCGACGGCTGTTCGCTCTATTTCTGCGCGGCCCGTGCCCTCCCTGAAGGATCTCATCAGCTCGACGCTATCCACTACGACCTCTGCCGCATCGGCTTCGACCCCGCCACGGGCACCTTCGGCAGTTGTATCGACACCCTTGTCCATGCCTCGTCACAGCAGCAATCGGTATCTTTCCCCCGCCCCTCCTACGACGGACGATTCCTCTGCTATACTCTCTCCGACTACGGACAGTTCAGCATCTGGCATCACGAAGCCGACCTCTACCTGCTTGACCTCTCCACAGGAGAGAGCCGCCCCATGACTGAGGCAAACTCCGACGATACCGAATCGTTCCACAACTGGAGTGCCAACTCACGCTGGCTCGTGTTCAGTTCCCGTCGTGACGACGGCCTCTTCACGCGTCCCTATTTCTGTCACATCGATGCCAAAGGCGAAGTCAGCAAGGCCTTTATGCTTCCGCAGCGCAATCCGCGCCGCTTCTATCGAAACCGTTTCCTCTCATTCAATGTGCCCGAGTTCATCATTGGCCCCACTCGCTTCAATGGTCACAAGGCCAGTCGTATCATCAACGACGACTCCCGCAAGGACTTTGGCGTGCGCAAAGAATCCTCTTTTTAATATAATTTATATGTTGTATGTGTTTTAGCTTTACTATTATTTGTACTTTTGCACACGTTTTTTGGGATTATTCTCAAGAAGAGAACTGAAAAGAGTGTAACATGATGATGGGACGTCTATTATTATCCGTTTTTATAGGACTACTGGTGTTTTCCAGTTGTTCCCAAGAAGAGCCTTTTGAGAACCACCAGACAACTCAACCTCATGAATTCAAACTGAAAAAGAACAGCGTTACAGCCAGTTATACGGCTGGCTTTGAGAATATCCACCTGAATACCGATATGGCTATATCGTGGACAACATCTTCTTCTGCCGAATGGCTCACGGTTTCGCCGTCATCGGGCACTGGTGATGCTAATATCTGCGTTGCTTGGGAGGAAAACACGGCCGCCTCTGATCGCGAGGCAACGGTCACCATCTCAGAAGGGCAGATGAAACTGACGCTGACTGTCAAGCAAGGCCAGAAACCAGCTGAGTTTGTGAGTGCCCGTGCCATTACGGGAAATATGATAAAAGGCGAACAGGACTCTGTAGAATTTGTCTTCGACAGGCCAGTAGGGGCTGTGAAAGTCTCTTCTGC
>CAMYYY010000031.1 GCA_947303715.1 uncultured Bacteroidales bacterium
ATTGTTTCTCTTTTTTTATAGGTTAATAATTGTTGTTATGAGTTATCACATATAAATCCGCCTGAACGGATAGAAAAAGGACGCTGATAAAAAAAACTTTTTTCATGATTTGATTGTTTAAGGTTTATAATTTGGGCACAAAAATAGAAGGAGAAAAACAAAAATCCATGAAAAAAATCTAACAAAAATCCAACATTTTGCCCAAGGAGGCAAAATGAGGGTATTCTGGAGCAGAGGACGGGGATGATTAAGGCTTGGGGGAAGAGACGGGAAACACGAAATCGCTCCAATTGCTGGTCAAGCGTTTCTTTACCCGGCTGCGCCGCATATAGACAGCATCGGCAGAAATACGGCAAACAAAAGCTATCTGATTTGCCTTAAATCCGAGTAACATCATAGCGCATAGTTGTGCCTCCTGATCAGTGAGACCTTCGTTGTCCCTGAACATATCTAACAACATATCTACAAAGAGATCGCTTAGATATTGTTCGAACTGGGTGGCCTCAACAGCGGGCATAAACAATCCACTTTTAATTTCTGACAGGTGTTTATTGAAATAGCGTTTCCATTCACTGGACTCATAGCGTTTCTGGTAGATAGCTATGCGTTCTTTCTGAACAGCTATTGGAGGCGAAGCGGGCAAACTACCACCCGGCGAAGTGAGAACTGTTTGAGCAATGTATCGTTGCTTGATGGCATTCAGGGCTTCTTCGTAGTTCAGTTTTTCGGTTTTACGTCGGCGGTCGTTAAGAAGAATGACCATAGAAGCAATGAATACCAAGAAGACAAACAGAATACCCCATGTCCAGTAAAGACGCGAGCGCTGCACAGCCAATTCGCGGTCGTGGAGTTCCACCACATGGTTGTTTTCAATGTCGCTAATTTCTTTGTCCCTGCGGATTTGGTTAACGGAATCAGCAAAAGCCATGTATTGCTGAAAATAAACATCCGACGAATCTGTCTGGTTTAGGGCCAACGAGAGTTCTGTAAGGCTTTTGTAGGTTTCACAATAGGCACGGGCGTCTTGCTTATATGCCAATACCTTTTTATTATAATAAAAGGCCGAATCCAGTTTATTCTCAAGCAAAAGAATGTCAGCTTTAATATGATAGGCTGCGCCGATATTCTCCTTTTGTTTATACCCTGCTATATAGCTGTTAATGTATTCCCCTGCTTTTGCATAGTTTTCCTTTAAATAGGCATTCAGTTTGGCTAACTGAAAACGGGCATTGGCATGAAGTTCCTTACTCAGATACGGATTGACAATCACACGCAGGAGGTACGCTTCAGCCTGTTCGGACTGCTCCAAATAAAGATAGGCCTTTCCCATATACCAGTCAGCCCAACCCACGTTGACGGAATCGGAACGGCAGATATCTGAAAAGCGATAATGCCGAAAAGCCTCTAGGGCTTCTTTGTCTCGCTCATGTTGGAGAGACATTTTTCCTAAATCTCTTTGGCTATAAGCATAATACTTGTTTGTCGTATCGGGGAAGAGTGTAGTGGCACGGAGAAGGGCATCGATAGCATCAAGGTCACGGTGCATATCGGTGTAAGCGCATCCGAGGTAGTATTGTGCGAGGGCGGCACGCTGCGTCTTGCGACGGGTGCCATAGTAGCTCGTGGCAATAAGGGGGAGGGAATCGGAGGTGAGGCGAACGTAGCACTTGTAGTCGGCCTGCGTGCGCAGGAGGGCGTAGAGGGCAGCCTCCCCCTTAGATTGAAAATTGAAAATTGAAAATTGAAAATTTTTTCCCGTCTTCTGGCCTGCCTCTTCCGCAGGATAATCTTCAATCTTCAATATTGAATCTTCAATCTCAGCAAGCACCGCGCGTGCTTGCTGGGGGTCTGTCTCCATGAGGGCTTCGGCACGGACGAGGGCGGCGTGGAACGCGGCATCCCTGCGGCAGGAGGTAAGGATTGCCAGCAAAAACAGCAGGAGGAGAAGGGGAACGGGGGTAACGGGGCGTTTCATGAGCCAGAAGGATTTAGTGCAGGCAAAAGTAATGGTTTTTCCTGAATAATCCAAACGATAGGGCGGATTTGTTGGGGGGCAAAACCATCCAAAAAGTGGCGCGGAGGACGAATCATCATCCTCCGCGCTTCGCATATAGTCTTTCTGCGGGCGATTCCTAGCTAAAGCCTCAGCATTAGTTCGGAAGGATAGGCTCGCCCATCGTGCTGGCCTCACAGTCGTTGGCATCGAGCTTGAAGAGCATGAACTGCGGAGCTTCGTTGGTGCAGGGCTTCCAGCCTAAGCCTTCGCCCTCGCCATTGAGCTTCGCTCTTCGTCCGTCGCGACTCGGCAGAGATTGTGCAAGCACATCTTTGCTCTCGCTGCTACGTCCGTTAGGATCGCTATACTTCGCGAAGTTCGTCCAGGCCGTGAGCATCTTCTCTGCCAAATCCCAGTCGCCCTGTGTCCAAGGACGCCAGCAATGCTGCAGGCTCTTGAACACAAACCAAAGGTCTGACGAGTGGAAGGCACCCTTCAGACGGTCGGTGACCTCGGGATGCTTGCCATCGTCGGGCAGCGGACGAGCGAACTCGTAGGCCCAGGCCTTGTTGCCCTGTGCATCGCGCACCTTGCAGAACTCGGCAATGCCAGCGCCCATCATGCCCATGTCGTTCAGCGTGTAGCCAATCATGTAGGGCACATCGGCGATGGTGCCGGCACGAGCGGCATCGTCGAACGTATTCGTGCAGACATAGCCATCGACGATGGGACGCTGCATGAGGAAGAGGTCGCTCTTGTTTACCATATTATACAGGGTGCCGACGGTGTACATAATCTCCGTGGAGGCGGCGCGTAGCTTCTGAAGGTCGGTCAGCCCGGCCCAGTCCATCACCTGCTTCGTCTCAGCCTCGCTCTCGGCGAGCGTGGGGTTGTAAAAGAAGAAGCGGTTCATCGGCGTGGCAGGCTTGGCCTCCTGGCCCTCGCGGGCAGGGATATTCAGACCGCCACCGCTCATGATGATAGCCTTGTGGAACAGGCCGCGGGCAAGCGGACTCTCGCAGAGGGTGCGCACGCTGCCGGCTCCGGCACTCTGGCCGAAAATGGTGACGTTATCCGGATCGCCGCCAAACTGGGCGATGTTCTCCTTTACCCAACGCAACGACTGAATCTGGTCGAGAATGCCGTAGTTGCCGCTCACATGATGAGGGCTTTCAGCGGAGAGTTCAGGATAGGTCATGAAGCCGAAGATGCCCAGACGGTAGTTGATGGTGACGAGCACCACATCCTTCGATGCCCACTCCTGTCCATCGAACTCGGGCTCCGTGCCCCAGCCCTCGCGATAGCCGCCACCGTGTATCCAGAGAGCCACAGGCAGTTTCTTGTTCACTTGACCAGGGGCTTTCGTATAGACATTCAGGTAGAGGCAATCCTCGCTATAGGGCGCTTCGTCGCCATAACCCCACTCCGAAGCGTAGAAGCCCGGATAGTGGACGGCCTGATAGCCTGGATGACCGAACTTATCGCACAGGCGTACGCCTTCCCACGCCACAACGGGCTGCGGCTCTTTCCAACGCAGGTCGCCGATGGGCGGCGCAGCATAGGGGATACCTTTATAGACATACACGCCGGGATTCTCGGCCATGACGCCTTGTATCTGGCCTCCTTCGACAGTCAGCACAGGCACTTCGGCTTCCTTCTCGCTGGGGTTGCAGCCCAGAAGTGCCAGCAGGGGCAACAGCAACAATAACTTCTTCATACGAAGGGATTCTGCCGGTTATGTACTATTGGCCAGAGTCGTCAACGACGGATGTCGGGGACGGGCTCCATATCATCGAAATCGGTAATGGTCTGACGGTTGGCCATCATGCGCTCGTAGTCCTCGCGGCTGCCTACGACAATCTTGCCAAACTCGCGCTGGCCGGTACCGGCAGGCATGAGGTGACCGCAGATGACGTTCTCTTTCATTCCTTCGAGGGTGTCGGTCTTGCCGTTGATAGCAGCATCGTTGAGCACCTTGGTAGTCTCCTGGAAGGAGGCGGCACTCATGAAGCTGCTGGTAGCAAGGGCGGCACGGGTGATACCCTGGAGAATCTGGGTGGAGGTAGCGGGCACGGCATCACGCGTCTGCACAATGCGCAGGTCGCGACGGCGGAGGGCGCTGTTCTCGTCACGCAGACGGCGTGCGGTAACAATCTGTCCCGGAGAGAGGACTTCGCTGTCGCCAGCGTCGGTAACCACTTTCTTGCCCCAGATACGGTCGTTCTCGTCCATGAACTCGAGTTTGTCGACAATCTGCTGCTCGAGGAAGCGGGTGTCGCCGGGTTCGTTAATCTGCACCTTGCGCATCATCTGGCGGACGATAATCTCGAAGTGCTTATCGTTGATCTTCACACCCTGGAGACGATAGACGTCCTGAACCTCGTTGACGATGTACTCCTGCACAGCCGTCGGGCCCTGAATAGCAAGGATGTCGGCGGGAGTGATGGCTCCGTCGCTGAGCGGCGTGCCGGCACGGACGAAGTCGTTCTCCTGCACCAAAATCTGCTTGCTGGTGGGGATGAGGTAACGCTTGACGTCGCCGGAACGGGAGGTGACGATAATCTCGCGGTTACCACGCTTGAGCTTGCCCATGGTGATCTCGCCGTCGATCTCGCTGACCACAGCGGGATTGGACGGGTTACGGGCCTCGAAGAGCTCGGTGACACGGGGCAGACCGCCCGTGATGTCGCCAGCCTTACCCTGAGCACGCGGAATCTTCACCATGACGTCGCCAGCCTTGACCGTCTGGCCTGCCTCGACTACAACGTGACCGCCCACGGGGAGGTTGTAAGTACGGATGACCATATCGTTCTCATCGAGAATCTCGGCCGTAGGCATCTTGCTGCGGTCCTTGGACTCGGTGATGATGATTTCGCGGAGACCCGTGGATTCATCGGACTCAACCTTGTAGGTGCTGCCTTCGATGACATCCTGGAAGCGAATCTTACCTGCATTCTCCGTAACGATGACGGCGTTGAAGGGATCCCACTTGGCAATGAGCGTACCCTTGTCCACTTCCGACTTGTCGGCCACGTAGAGCGTGGAGCCGTAGGGCAGAGCATGGACGGAAAGGGTGATGCCGGTAGCGACGTCGATGAAGCGGACCTCGCCCAGACGGCCGACAACGATACGGACAGCTTCGCCCGTCTCATCAACGGCATCGACGGTACGGAGTTCCTCGAACTCGACACGGCAGGAGTGCTTAGCGACGATGCTGGCGTTAGCGGCAATGTTCGATGCCGTACCACCAGCGTGGAACGTACGGAGGGTAAGCTGCGTACCCGGCTCACCAATGGACTGGGCAGCGATGACGCCGACAGCCTCGCCCTTCTCAACCATACGGGCAGTAGCAAGGTTACGGCCGTAGCACTTGGCGCAGACGCCCTTCTTAGCCTCACAGGTGAGCACCGAGCGGATTTCGACGGACTCAATATTGGCAGCTTCAATGCGGGCCGCTATGGATTCGGTAATCTCCTCGCCCTGAGCCACGATAAGCTCGCCCGTAGCGGGGTCGTTAATGTCGTGGACAGAGACACGGCCAAGGATACGCTCGGCCAGTGAAGCAACCACCTCGTCGTCGTTCTTGAGGGCGGAGCAGACGAGACCACGCAGGGTGCCGCAGTCCTCCTCGTTGACGATGACGTCGTGGCTGACATCGACGAGACGACGGGTCAGATAACCAGCATCAGCCGTCTTCAGAGCCGTATCGGCCAAACCCTTACGGGCACCGTGCGTAGAGATAAAGTACTCGAGCACGGAAAGGCCCTCCTTGAAGTTGGAGAGGATGGGGTTCTCAATAATCTGACCACCTTCGGCACCTGCCTTCTGCGGCTTCGCCATCAGACCACGCATGCCGGAGAGCTGACGAATCTGCTCCTTCGAACCACGGGCACCAGAGTCAAGCATCATGTAGACGCTGTTGAAGCCCTGATTGTCGGCGCTGATGGTCTTCATCAGGATGCGGGAGAGGTCGTCGTTGACGTGGGTCCACACATCGATAACCTTGTTGTAACGCTCGTTGTCGGTGATGAAACCCATGTTGTACTCGTTGGTAATTTCCTCGACCTCTTCGTTACCTTTGGCGACGAGGGCGTCCTTCTCGGCAGGGATGATGATGTCACCCAAGTTGAACGAAAGACCACCACGGAATGCCATAGCGTAACCGAGGTTCTTGATACCATCGAGGAAGTCGCAGGCACGAGCCATACCGGCACGCTTGATGACGTCGGTAATGATGTCGCGGAGGGACTTCTTGGAGATAATGGTATTGATGAATCCCACCTCGGGGGGCACGAGCTCGTTGACGATAACGCGGCCGACAGATGTCTCGCGAAGAACGTTGACACGGTTGCCGTTTTCGTCATAGTCCCAAACCTTCACCTTAATGGGGGCATGGACATCGACCTTACCTTCGTTGTAGGCGATGAGGGCTTCCTCAGGGCCGTAGAAGATAAGTCCCTGACCCTTGGCTCCCTCACGCAGTTTGGTGATGTAGTAGAGACCAAGTACCATATCCTGTGCAGGCACGGTAATAGGAGCGCCGTTGGCAGGATTCAGGATGTTGTGGCTCTGAAGCATTAGCAGCTGGGCCTCGAGGATGGCCTCGTTGGAGAGGGGGAGATGGACAGCCATCTGGTCACCATCGAAGTCGGCGTTGAAGGCGGTACAGGCGAGGGGATGGAGCTGAATAGCCTTTCCTTCGATGAGCTTGGGCTGGAAGGCCTGGATACCAAGACGGTGAAGCGTCGGGGCTCGGTTGAGGAGCACGGGATGACCCTTCATGACGAACTCAAGGATGTCCCAAATGACGGGATCCTTGCGGTCGACTATCTTCTTGGCGCTCTTGACAGTCTTGACGATGCCACGCTCGATGAGCTTACGGATGATGAACGGCTTGTAGAGCTCGGCAGCCATCAGCTTGGGCAGACCGCACTCGCCCATCTTCAGCTCGGGGCCGACCACGATGACCGAACGGGCGGAGTAGTCGACACGCTTACCGAGCAGGTTCTGACGGAAGCGGCCCTGCTTACCCTTCAGCGAGTCGGAGAGGGACTTCAGCGGGCGGTTGGCCTCACTCTTCACAGCACTTGACTTGCGGCTGTTGTCAAGCAGGCTATCGACAGCCTCCTGAAGCATACGCTTCTCGTTGCGGAGAATGACTTCGGGAGCCTTGATTTCGATAAGACGCTTCAGACGGTTGTTGCGGATGATGACACGACGATAAAGGTCGTTGATGTCTGTTGTGGCGAAGCGACCGCCATCGAGCGGCACAAGGGGACGCAGCTCGGGAGGAGTGACGGGAACGTTGCGCAGAATCATCCACTCGGGTTTATTTCTGTCGCGCGAAGCGCGGAACGACTCCACAACCTGCAGGCGCTTCAAGGCCTCGGTCTTGCGCTGCTGGCTGCCGTCGGTATTGGCGCGGTCGCGCAACTCGTACGAAAGCTTATCGAGGTCAAGACCGATGAGCAGGTCATAAATAGCCTCAGCACCCATCTTGGCGACGAACTTCTCGGGATCGTCGTCGGGCAGCAGCTCGTTGTTTTCGGGCAGCTGGTCGAGGATGGCGAGGTAGTCTTCCTCTGAAAGGAGGTCGAGGCGCTGCACCTTCTCGGCATTGTCGCCATTGACAACCTGTCCAGGACGGACAAGCTTCGAAGCGGCACCAGCGTTGATGACGATATAGCGCTCGTAGTAGATGATAGCATCGAGCTGCTTGGTGGGGATGCCAAGCAGATAGCCGATCTTGTTGGGCAGCGAACGGAAGTACCAGATGTGGGCAACGGGCACAACGAGCTGGATGTGGCCCATGCGCTCGCGGCGCACCTTCTTCTCGGTCACCTCAACGCCGCAACGGTCGCAGACGATACCTTTATAACGAATACGCTTGTACTTACCGCAATGGCACTCGTAGTCCTTGCAGGGACCAAAAATGCGTTCGCAGAACAGGCCGTCACGCTCGGGCTTGTAGGTACGGTAGTTGATAGTCTCGGGCTTCAACACTTCACCCCACGAATTCTCGAGTATCTCTTCGGGAGAGGCCAAGCCAATGGTGATTTTGGAGAAATTGCTCTTTACCTTATTGTCTTTCTTAAAAGCCATGATAATGTTCCTTTAGATGTGAAGAGTTAGACGGTATTATTCAAGCGTAACGCTGAGGCCGAGGCCGCGGAGTTCGTGGAGAAGCACGTTAAGTGACTCGGGAATGCCGGGCGTGGGAAGAGGATCGCCCTTGACGATGGCCTCGTAGGCTTTGCTACGACCCGTAACGTCGTCGGACTTAATAGTCAGAATCTCCTGCAGGATATGAGCAGCACCGAATGCCTCGAGTGCCCAAACCTCCATTTCACCGAAACGCTGGCCACCGAACTGCGCCTTACCGCCAAGCGGCTGCTGGGTGATGAGGCTGTACGGGCCAATGGAACGGGCGTGCATCTTGTCCTCGACCATGTGGCCGAGTTTCAGCATATAAGTGACACCAACGGTAGCAGGCTGGTCGAAACGTTCGCCCGTCTCACCATTGTAAATATAGGTCTTGCCATAGCGAGGCAGACCTGCCTTATCCGTCCAGACGGACAGATCGTCGAGGGTAGCGCCATCGAAGATGGGGGTAGCAAAACGCACACCCAGCTTGCGGCCGGCATGACCGAGAACAGCCTCGAAAATCTGACCGATGTTCATTCGTGAAGGCACGCCCAGAGGGTTCAGCACGATATCGACGGGAGTACCATCCTCGAGGAACGGCATATCCTCCTGACGAACAACGCGGCTGACGATACCCTTGTTACCGTGACGACCAGCCATCTTGTCACCCACGCCAATCTTGCGCTTCTTGGCAATATAAACCTTCGCCAACTGGATGATGCCCGAAGGCAGCTCGTCGCCAATGGTGATGGCATATTTCTTGCGCTTGATCTCAGCATCAAGTTCCTTGTACTTACGCAGGTAGTTGATGATGAGCTGGGCGATAAGCTGGTTGGCGTGCTCGTCCTTCGTCCAACGACTAAGCTGGATGGAAGTATAGTCGAGGCCCTCTAATGCACTCTTACTGAACTTGGCACCCTTCGGCAGGACGTCCGCGCCCACGTAGTCCTTGACACCCATCGAGGTGTGACCCTCGGTCAGCGTCAGCAACTTGCCAACGAGGATGTTCTTCAGTTCAGTAGCACGCTCGTCGAATTCCTCGTCAATACGGGGCAGCAGGGCTTTGTCAGCCAGCTTCGAGGAACGCGTCTTGATAGCACGCGAATAGAGGCGCTTGTCGATGACCACACCCTTCAACGAGGGGGAAGCCTTCAGCGAAGCATCTTTCACATCGCCGGCCTTGTCGCCGAAAATGGCACGCAGAAGCTTCTCCTCCGGCGACGGGTCGGATTCGCCCTTCGGCGTAATCTTACCGATAAGAATATCACCAGGTTCTACGCAGGCTCCGATGCGGATGATACCGTTCTCGTCGAGATTCTTCGTGGCATCCTCACTCACGTTGGGAATGTCGGACGTCAACTCTTCCAGACCACGCTTGGTTTCGCGGACTTCGAGGCTGAGTTCCTCCACATGAACGGAGGTAAGGATATCCTCGCGGACAACACGTTCGTTGAGCACGATGGCGTCCTCGTAGTTGTAACCCTTCCAAGGCATGTAAGCCACCAGCAGGTTTTTGCCGAGTGCCAACTCGCCGTCGGCAGTCGAATAACCTTCGGTAAGGATCTCGCCCTTCTTGACACGCTGTCCCTTCTCACAAATGGGGCGGAGGTCAACGGTCATGTTCTGGTTCGTACGCTGGAATTTAGGAATCTTATGCTCTTTCAGGGCAGGTTCAAAGCTAACGAACTCCTCGTCCTCGGTACGGTCGTAAAGGATGCGGATTACCGAAGCATCCACATATTCCACCACGCCGTCACCTTCAGCCACAAGCTGGGTACGGGAATCCTCGCAAAGTTGCTTCTCTACGCCAGTTCCCACAATGGGGCTCTCGGTACGCATGAGAGGCACAGCCTGGCGCATCATGTTCGAACCCATAAGGGCACGGTTGGCATCGTCGTGCTCCAGGAAGGGGATGAGGGCAGCAGCAATAGAGGCAATCTGCTGGGGAGAGACATCCATGAGGTCGACCTGATCAGGATCGACAACAGGGAAGTCGGCATCCAGACGAGCTTTCACCTTGCTGCGGATAAACTTACCGTCATCGTCAAGCGGAGCATTACCTTGAGCAATAATCTTATCCTCCTCTTCTTCTGCCGTCAGATAGACAAGACCTTCATCGGAGAGATCAACCACGCCGTCCGCTACCTTCCGGTAGGGGGTAGCGATGAAGCCGAGGTCGTTGATTTTCGCATAGATACAGAGCGAAGAAATCAGACCGATATTGGGGCCTTCAGGGGTTTCAATAGGGCAGAGACGACCATAGTGAGTGTAGTGAACGTCACGTACTTCGAAACCTGCGCGCTCGCGGGACAAACCACCAGGGCCGAGGGCCGACATACGGCGTTTGTGCGTAATTTCAGCCAGAGGATTCGTCTGGTCCATGAACTGCGAAAGAGCGTTCGTGCCGAAAAACGAGTTGATAACCGACGAAACCGTCTTGGCGTTGATAAGGTCGGTGGGAGTAAACACCTCGTTATCGCGAACATTCATGCGCTCACGAATGGTGCGCGACATACGCGCAAGACCGATGGCAAACTGATTGGCAAGCTGCTCGCCGACCGTGCGGACACGACGGTTGCTCAGGTGGTCGATATCGTCAACCACAGCCTTCGAGTTCACAAGCTCAATCAAGTATTTAATAATCTCGATGATGTCTTCCTTAGTCAGAACACCCACGCTGATATCCGTTGTCAGGTTCAGCTTCTTGTTCATACGGTAGCGGCCAACCTCACCCAGGTCGTAGCGCTTCTCGGAGAAGAAGAGGTTGTTGATGACCTCGCGTGCGCTGGCATCGTCAGCAGGATCAGCGTTGCGAAGCTGGCGATAGATGTAGAGCACAGCCTCCTTCTCGGAGTTACTGGTATCCTTATTCAGCGTATTGAAGATAATGGAATAGTCGGACTGACCAGCCTCTTCGCGGTGGACAAGGATGGTCTCCACACCTGCATCCAAAATTTCGTTCATGACATCCTCGTCGATGAGCGTCTCACGCTCAAAGAGAATCTCGTTACGCTCGATGGAAACCACTTCGCCGGTATCGGCATCCACGAAGTCTTCCACACGGACCTTGATGATACGAGCGGCCAACTTACGGCCTATCAACTCCTTGGCCACAGCCTTGTTGACACGCACCTCTTCAGCCAAATTAAAAATCTGAAGGATGTCCTTGTCCGTCTCAAAGCCGATGGCACGCAGCAGCGTGGTGACGGGGAGTTTCTTCTTGCGGTCGATGTAGGCATACATGACATTGTTGATGTCTGTAGCGAACTCAATCCAAGAGCCCTTGAACGGGATGATTCGAGCGGAATAAAGCGGCGTGCCATTGGCATGGACACTTTGTCCGAAGAAGACGCCCGGCGAACGATGCAGCTGCGAAACCACAACGCGCTCGGCGCCGTTGATAACGAAGGTTCCCTGCTCGGTCATGTAGGGAATGGAGCCAAGATACACATCCTGAATGACGGTATCGAAATCCTCATGGTCAGGGTCGGTGCAATAGAGCTTCAGCTTCGCCTTGAGGGGGACGTTATAGGTAAGGCCCTGCTCCAGACACTCTTTGATAGAGTAACGGGGCGGGTCGATATAATAGTCAAGAAACTCAAGAACGAAGTTGTTACGAGTGTCGGCGATTGGGAAATTCTCGGCAAACACCTTGTAGAGACCGTCGTTCTTGCGCAACTCGGGAGGAGTGTCTAATTGGAGAAAGTCTTTGAATGACTTCAACTGCACTTCCAGAAAGTCGGGGCATGCGACCGGCTTCTTGACGGAAGCAAAATTAATGCGCGGTTGGGTTGTAGTGGAAGACATTGGGGTTAAGATTAAAGTATCTAAAATGAAATTAGGCACAAAAAGGTTAAGAACCCCAACCGGGGATTCTTAACCGTTTACCTGATAAACAGGCTGGCAATTACTTGAGTTCGACCTCAGCGCCAACCTCTTCGAGAGCCTTCTTCAGGTTCTCAGCTTCGTCCTTAGGAAGACCTTCCTTGACAACGCTGGGAGCGGCATCAACGAGATCCTTTGCTTCCTTCAGGCCAAGACCGCAAGATTCCTTGACAGCCTTCACAACCTGCAGTTTGTTAGCACCGGCAGCCTTCAGAACGACGTCGAAGTTCGTCTTCTCCTCTTCGGCAGCAGCAGCACCTTCAGCGGGACCTGCAACGACAACTGCAGCAGCAGCGGGTTCAATACCATATTCATCCTTAAGGATTGCAGCAAGTTCGTTAACTTCCTTAACGGTCAGGTTAACCAATTGTTCAGCTAAAGCTTTTAAATCAGCCATTTTACTATTATTTTTTGTTTGTTCTTTTTATTAAATTTATTCTCTCAAATTACCATCATGCCTCAGCGGCAGGGGTCTCAGCAGCAGCCTCGTCGGCTTTCTCTGCCTTGTTCTGAAGGGCAGAAACAATGTTGCGAATCGGCGACTGCAACAGAGCGATGACGTCGGCGATAAGCTCATTCTTACTCTTGATGCTGGCGAGGACGTTCAGCTGATCAGCACCCACGTAGAAGCCCTGCTCTGCATAAGCAGCCTTCAAGGCAGGAGTGGTCTTCTTCTTGCTGGCGTATTCCTTCAGCAGTTTGCCCGGAACGTTAGCTGTTTCCGTGAAGAAAATAGCGGTTGTACCTTTCAGTGAATCATAAAGAGGGGAATAGTCCACATCCAGGGCTTCGAAAGCCTTGTGGAGGAGCGTATTCTTGGCAACGACCATCTTGATGTTCGACTTGAAGCACTTGCGTCTCAGCTCGCTTGTGGCGACGGAATCCAATGCCGTTACGTCGACAAGGTAGAAATGAGGATAAGCGCTAATCGTTTCTTTCAGCTGGTCTATCACAGCCACCTTACGTGAGGGGAAGGGTTTTTCTTTTCTCATATTCATAGCTGTACCCTTTCTTTAATTTTCATCGCATGACTTGGGATCAACCTTGATACCCTTGCTCATGGTACTTGAAAGATAAATGCTCTTGATGTATGTGCCCTTGGCAGCGCTCGGTTTCAGCTTGATAATTGTAGCAATGAATTCCTTTGCGTTCTCGAAGATCTTCTCAGGGGCGAAGGAAACCTTACCGATGGAGGTGTGCACGATACCGGCCTTGTCCACCTTGAAGTCAATCTTACCCTGCTTCACTTCTTTTACTGCCTTGGCAATGTCCATAGTGACGGTACCACTCTTGGGGTTCGGCATCAGTCCGCGGGGACCGAGGATACGACCCAGAGCGCCAATCTTACCCATGATGGAGGGCATCGTGATGATGACATCAACGTCTGTCCAGCCACCCTTTATCTTCTCGATGTATTCATCGAGACCTACATAGTCGGCACCGGCTTCCTTTGCAGCAGCCTCCTGGTCGGGGGTGCAGAGTGCGAGGACCCTGACGACCTTGCCCGTACCGTTGGGGAGCGAAACCACGCCACGAACCATCTGGTTGGCCTTACGAGGGTCAACACCCAGACGGACGTCAATATCAACAGAAGCGTCGAACTTGGTCGTGGAGATTTCCTTAACCAATGCAGAAGCTTCCTTCAGCGTGTACACTTTCCCTGCTTCAATCTTTGCAGTGGCCAACTTCTGGTTTTTTGTCAGTTTACCCATTTCAATTGAAGTTAATTAGTTATTACCGGGAAATTCACCTTTAACACTGATACCCATGCTACGTGCCGTTCCAGCAACCATTTTCATGGCTGACTCGACGGTAAAGCAGTTCAGGTCGACCATCTTGTCCTGTGCAATCGTGCGCACCTGATCCCAAGTGATCGATGCCACCTTGTTGCGGTTCGGCTCTGACGATCCACCCTTGGCCTTGCTTGCCTCAAGCAGCTGAATAGCCACGGGGGGAGTCTTGATGACAAAGTCGAAGGACTTGTCGGCGTAGAACGTAATGATAACAGGCAGGATTTTCCCTCCCTTGTCCTGGGTTCTGGCATTGAATTGCTTGCAAAATTCCATAATGTTCAGACCCTTCGAACCGAGAGCCGGTCCTACGGGAGGTGAAGGATTTGCAGCGCCACCTTTAATCTGTAGTTTGATTATTCCAGCAACTTCTTTAGCCATTTTTAATTGTTTTATTTAGGGAATTTATAAAAAGGCTGGTACGCGCGTCGTAACACCATGCGCACTATTCCTTTTCTACTTGCATAAAGCCAAGCTCGATGGGCGTTTTGCGCCCGAAGATCTTGACCATGACCTTCAGTTTCCGTTTTTCTGTGTTAACCTCTTCAATGATTCCGCTGAAACCCTGGAAAGGTCCGTAGTTCACCTTGACGGGCTCGCCGACGGTGTAGGTGACGATAGGCTCATCGTCAGCCTCCAGTTTCTCGTCAACGGTTCCCAGCATGCGACTAACTTCAGCAGGACGGAGCGGCACTGGATTGTTCAGGTTTGGCAGGAAGCCCAGTACATTGGGCATGAAGCGCAAACGAGCAGCAATCTCGCCAGTCAGGGCCACTTCGACAAGGACATAGCCGGGAAGGTACGTGCGTTCCTTAATGACTTTCTTGCCATTACGGACTTGCATTACCTTCTCGGTAGGGATAAGAACTTGTGAGACGTACTCGCCGAGGTCGCTATGAGCACATTCGTAGTCGATGTACTCCTTGACCTTAGCTTCCTTGCCACTGATGGCGCGGAGCACGTACCATTTTCTCTCCACAGTCTCTGCCATTGGTTACACAATTAACGCGGATAAATGAACTCCATTAATCCTTGGAATACCTGATCCATCGCAAAGACCAGCAGGGCAATCAAAAGGGAAGCTTCTAAAACAAGGATTGCGCTGCTTGTCAACTCGGAAAATGTCGGCCATGTAACTTTATGGACAAGTTCGTTGTAAGATTCTTTGCAAGCTGTTGCTATTTTCTTAAACATATCTATAGTTTTTTCTTTGCAGGGGTGGCAGGAATCGAACCCACATTGACGGTTTTGGAGACCGCTGTTCTACCGTTGAACTACACCCCTAAGATGTCAGTTCCTCCCTGACGGAGGAACTGCACAATCCCTTATGGTTGACGAATTAATCGTCGATGATCTCCGTAATCTGACCCGAACCGACGGTACGGCCACCTTCGCGGATAGCGAAACGCAGACCGACGTTGAGGGCAACGGGGTAGATAAGCTCGACCTGGATGTGAACGTTATCACCGGGCATAACCATTTCGACGCCTTCGGGAAGAGTGATCTCACCCGTGCAGTCCATGGTGCGGAGATAGAACTGAGGACGATACTTGTTGTGGAACGGAGTGTGACGGCCGCCTTCTTCCTTCTTCAGGATATAGACGGAAGCCTTGAAGGTGCTGTGAGGCTTGATCTGGCCCGGATGGCAGAGCACCATACCGCGCTTGATCTCGTCCTTGTCGATACCGCGGAGGAGCAGACCTACGTTGTCGCCAGCTTCGCCGAGATCGAGGATCTTACGGAACATCTCAACACCAGTAACGACGGTCTTCTTCTCTTCGCCGAGGCCGAGGATTTCAACTTCGTCACCAATCTTGACAACGCCAGTCTCGATACGGCCGGTAGCAACGGTACCACGACCGGTGATGGAGAAGACGTCTTCAACAGGCATCAGGAAGGGCTTGTCGATGTCGCGCGGAGGAAGGGGAATCCAAGTGTCGCAAGCATCCATCAGGTCGAGGACCTTCTGCTCCCACTCGGGAACGCCGTTGAGGGCGCCGAGGGCGGAACCGCGGATGATGGGGCTCTCGGGATCGAACTCGTACTGCTCAAGCAGCTCCTGCATTTCCATCTCAACGAGCTCAAGCATTTCCTCGTCGTCGACCATGTCGCACTTGTTGAGGAACACAACCAGACGGGGGACGTTCACCTGACGGGCGAGCAGGATGTGCTCACGGGTCTGAGGCATGGGACCGTCGGTAGCGGCAACCACGATGATAGCGCCGTCCATCTGGGCAGCACCGGTAACCATATTCTTCACGTAGTCAGCGTGACCCGGGCAGTCAACGTGAGCATAGTGACGATTCTTGGTCTCGTACTCAACGTGGGCGGTGTTGATAGTGATACCACGCTCCTTCTCTTCGGGGGCGTTGTCGATAGCATCAAAGGATTTCACCTCAGCCAGACCCTGCTTTGCAAGCACGGTGGTGATGGCGGCGGTCAGAGTGGTCTTGCCGTGGTCGACGTGACCGATGGTACCGATGTTGACATGCGGTTTCGAACGTTCGAATTTTTCTTTTGCCATAGCTTTGTTTCTTTTTAACTAGTTATTAAATAAATCAATCGAGCTGTTACTGAGATTTGAACTCAGGACCTCATCCTTACCAAGGATGCGCTCTACCGCTGAGCTATAACAGCAACATCAATCTGGAGAGCGGAAGACGGGACTCAAACCCGCGACCCTCAGCTTGGAAGGCTAATGCTCTATCAACTGAGCTATTCCCGCAACTTTGGTTTGTCACGATTGTATCTCCTGACCTTCCCTATTAAATAAGGTGGTTTCAAGGAGTAACCGCAGGCACCGGTTACCCGGCATCGTCAAGGCCTGCCTTGTGGGTGAAGATGGATTCGAACCACCGAAGTCGAGAGACAGCAGATTTACAGTCTGCCCCATTTGGCCACTCTGGAATTCACCCATTGCTTGATGTTCAATTACTTTCAGTATGTAAAGACCTCTGTTTCTACCACGAAAAAGCAGCCGTTTTCTGGCTTTTTCATGCGAAACGGCTGCAAAGGTACAAACAATTTTTTTCTGCACAAAAACTTTTTGCGTTTTTTTTACTTTCCACGCGTTTTTTCCTTGAATTTCTGAAGCTGCTTCTGCAGGGCCTCCAGCGAAACGTCCACGCTTTCCTCGAATGAGTCGCAGACTTTCGAGGCGAAGAACTCCTCGTTCTTGACTTTCACCCGGATGTCAGCCTCCTTGTTCATGGCGGTCTCGGGTTTGACAACTTTCAGGGTCACCTCGACGGCATCGATGTCGTCGTAGAAGCGCTGCAGCTTGGCGGCCTTCTTCTCGATGAAACCCTGCAACTGTTCCGTTGCGTCGAAATGGATTGCTTGAATTCTAATGTCCATAATGTACCTCCTTTTTCTTTATGCCTGGGCTTCGTTGCCTCGGCAGGGGTTAAACTTCTTATATATCTCTAACGTTATTCTTCTCCTTTTATTATTTACGCGCGCGAGGATGTGCCTTGCTGTAAGCATTCTTTAACTCTTCGAAGGTGGTGTGGGTGTAGATCTCGGTAGTCGAGACGCTCTCGTGCCCCAGCAGTTCCTTCACCGCCTCCAGCTCGGCATCGTGGTTCAGCATGGTGGTGGCAAACGTATGGCGCAGCACGTGGGGGCTCCGCTTCTTTATCGTCGTCACTCGCGAGAGGTTGCGCCTCACCATCGTGTAGACCCAGGCGTCCGTCACGCGCCGCCCGCTCTTCTGCACGAACAGGGCGCCGTCCTCCGTTTCGGGCACCTCCTGTGCCTTCTCCTCCATGTAGAGCCGCAGGGCGCTGCCCAGCTCCTCGCCGAAGGGGATGAGGCGCTGCTTGTTGCGCTTACCCGTCACCTTGATCTGCCCGCGGTAGAAGTCCACGTCAGCCTCGTTGAGCCCCACGAGCTCGGCACGGCGCATGCCCGTCTCGTAGAACATCTCTATGATGAGCCTGTCGCGCTCGCCCTCGAAGCCCTCGCCGAAGTCCGTCTCGTCAAGCAGGCGGTTCATCTCCTCCTCGCGCAGGAACATCGGCAGCGGTTTCTTCTTCTTCGGCCCTTTCACCGTCTGCATGGGCGACACTTTGATGACTCCCTTGCGGAGCAAGTAGCGGTAGAAGGACCTCAGGGCGCTCAGCCGGCGGTTGACGGATGTCTCCTTCTGTCCTGCCTCCATCATCTCCATCGTCCAGTTGCGCACATTGTCGGCATCCACCGTCTCCAGCGTCAGTTCCGCATCCGTGCGACGAAGATAGGCCTCGAATTCGTTCAAGTCCATCCCGTAACTCTGCACGGTCCTGGGTGAGTAGGCACGCTCAAGACGCAGATAATCAAGAAATGAATCAATATGCGCAGACATCACTTCGGAAAATCTGCGACTAATATACTCACTTTTTTTGAAACGACAAAAAAAACGAGGAATTTTTTATTCCTCGTTCTGGCGAAGCTGCTGTACGTAGATGGCTTTCTCCATCTTCAGCCTCTTGATTTCCGACGGTTTGTCGAACTGCTGCCTGCGGCGGAGTTCCTTGACGACACCGGTCTTCTCAAATTTCCTCTTAAACTTCTTGAGAGCTCTTTCAATGTTCTCGCCCTCTTTTACGGGTACTACAATCATGTTCTGTTTTTAAGGTTTATATTGTTATTACTTCGTTCGTTACGCTTGTTTCAGACGCAAGTGGCGACTTTAGCGGCGCAAAATTACTGCAAAAAAAGTTAACAACAAAAAATTCTGCCTATTTTTTCATCTTTCCCCTCTCGAAAAGTCTTTTCGCCCCTCTGCGAGTCCCTATATAAATAATAAGGTACGCGCGCGAAAAGGCGCAAAGGGCTTCTTCCAGAAATCTTCAACTTTTTTTGCTCGTTTCAGAAAAAAAATGCCAGGCGACTTGCAAGTTTTTTTTATCTTTGTAGCTAAATAGTAAAACTCTTCTTCTGTCATGCATAGTAGGCTCGCTTTCTGTGCAGAATCAAGGAATGAAAAGTTTTCATCGCAATGGTTTAGAGTTTTCATTGCAATGAAAGAATGTTTTCACTGCGATGAAAGAATGTTTTCACTGCAATGATTAAATCTTTTCATTGCAATGAAAAAAAACTATTCCCTGATGATAAATCCATGAATAAAGATAATGCACTGATTAACAACAAAGAATCAACTCCGTTTTTCAACCACGTTTTTGAATAATTTTTCCACGAATTAACCAAAAAATTAAAGCAAAAATGTTGTTTGAGAAAACGTATTTCTAGGGGGGATTCTTATGAAAAAAAATCTGCCCGATAATCCGCGTAAAATAGCTTTTCAAGGTGAGGGGTTGGTTTTTTTGGCGTTTTATCTTGCGCTTTCGGGGGGATTTGCGTAACTTCGCAGCGGAAAACAACAACACCTATTAATAACGGTTTTATTATCATGCTCAACTGTTCTTCTAAACTTCATTCAGCCAAAGCCTTCGGGCTGATGGCGCTTACTCTGGTGTGCCTGTACGGATGTACGCCCAAGGCGTCCGAAACACCTGCTGCAGGCCTGACGCGCTATGTGGACCCGATGATTGGCACAGCGTTCACAGGCCATACGTTCCCTGGGGCAGCCTACCCCTTCGGCATGATCCAGCTCAGCCCTGACAACGGACTGGGAGGCTGGCACGTCTGCTCAGGCTACCACTACGACGAGCCCTACATCTACGGCTTCAGCCACACGCACCTCAACGGCACAGGCTGTGCTGACCTCTGCGACGTCCTCTTCATGCCCACATCAGGCTACAAGGCCCAGAAAATCAACGAGGAGGATTACCGCTCGGAATACTCGCACGACAATGAGAGCGCCTCACCAGGCTACTACGCCATCAGCCTCGACCGCTGGAAAGCCGATGCCGAGCTGACGACGGGCCAGCGTGCCGCCATGCACCACTACAGCTACCGTGACGCATCGGCTGAGCATCAGATTGTCATCGACCTCACGCTACGCGAATACCTCATCGACGGCACGCTGAAGAAGGTGGACGACCATACCATCTGCGGCTTGCGCCGCACGCACTTCTGGGCCGACGACCAACCCGTCTATTTCTACGCCGAATTCTCGGAACCGATTGTCGATGCGCAGATTGAGGACGTAACGTGGAACTTCCGCGGCAAGCAGATGACGCGCCCTGTGAAGGCGCTGCTCAACTTCGGGGGGAAGCCCGAGGTCTTTGTGCGCGTCGGCATCAGCTCAGTCTCTGAGGAGAACGCCCGCCTGAACCTCCGCTCAGAACTGGCTCAGGACAAAGGCAAGAAGGCGTTTGCCCGTCAGTTCGACACGATGAGGAAAGGCGCCGATGCCGCTTGGGAGAGCTACCTCAGCAAGATTGAGGTGACAGCTGAGGACCGCAAGCGCGGCACGGACGGTACCGTCTTTACCGCCGAGGAGCAGCTCCACTCGTTCTATACCGCCCTCTACCATACCGCCATCGCCCCCTGCCTCTACAGCGACGTCAACGGCGAGTATCGCGGCATGGACGGCAAGGTACACAAGAGCGAGGGGCACGACCAATATACCGTCTTCTCCCTCTGGGACACCTACCGCGCCCTGCATCCGCTGATGACTATCATCGAGCGCGAGCGCACAAAGGACTTTCTCTACTCGTTCCTGAGCATCTACCGCGAATGCCATAAGCTGCCCATCTGGGAGCTGGACCGCAACGAGACGAACTGCATGATAGGCTACCACTCCGTCTCCGTCATCGCCGATGCCTTGATGAAGGGCATCGCCCTCTCGGACAGCGAGATGGACGAACTGCTCGAAGCCATGCAGGAGAGCACCCGCAAGCACGAGTTCGGCATCGACACCTTCCACGAGCTGGGCTACGTCAACTCCGACGAACAAGACGAGTCGGTATCGAAGACGCTGGAGATGTGCTACGACGACTGGTGCATCGCCACCGTTGCTAAAAAATTAGGAAAGCAGGACGTGGCAGACAAGTTCTACCAGAGCTCGCTTTACTACCACTATCTGTTCGACCCCACGACAGGCTTCATGCGTCCGAAGATTCAGGGCAAGTTCCTGACGCCCTTCGACCCCACGGAAGTCAACCGTCACTTCACCGAAGCCAACTCGTGGCAATACAGCTTCCACGTGCAGCATAACATCGCTGACCACATGGCGTTGCTGGGCGGCGACAAGGCCTACGGCGAGAAGCTGAACGGCCTGTTCGAAGGCCCCTCCGTCACGAAGGGCGACGAGAAGTCGGACATCACGGGCCTCATCGGGCAGTACGCCCACGGCAACGAGCCGAGCCACCACGACATTTACCTCTTCGACGCAGCCGGACTGCCCTGGCGCGCAGCCGAGGTGGTACATCAGGTGACAGACCTCTTCTACCAGCCCGTACCCGACGGCCTCTGCGGCAACGACGACTGTGGACAGATGTCGGCCTGGTACATCTTCTCGACGCTCGGCTTCTATCCCGTCTGCCCCGGCAAGACCACCTACGCCGTTGGCTCACCCCACTTCAAAGAAGTTAAGATACATCTGGAGGACGGCAAGACGACAACCCTCACGGCTAACATCGCCGACGGCATCTATGTGCAGAAACTCGACGTCGCAGGCAGCACCAACCCCCTGCGCTCCTTCCTGAACCACAACGAGCTGATGCAGGGAGGCGACATCCGCTTTACTCTCGGCAGCAAGCCCTCTCCCTCTTACGGCGTAGCCCCCGAGAACCGCTACATGACCTCAGGAAACTGAACGCAAAAGTGAAAATAATTGGGAAATCGGCAACGGTTTTCCAATTATTCTGTAATTTTGCATCGCAAAACGAAAAAATGTTTTAACCCTATAAATCATGAGTGAACCATTAGTTGTTAAAGAACTGGAGCAGGTGGTTGTGCGCTTCTCAGGCGACAGCGGCGACGGCATGCAGCTGGCAGGCAACATCTTCTCCACCATCTCGGCTACTGTGGGCAACGACATCAGTACGTTCCCCGACTATCCGGCCGACATCCGCGCCCCGCAAGGGTCGCTCACAGGCGTCAGCGGCTTCCAAATCCACATCGGCGCAGGCAAAGTCTTCACCCCAGGTGACCAATGCGACGTGCTTGTGGCCATGAATGCTGCCGCGCTCAAGACGCAGTACAAGTTTGCCAAACCGACAGCTTGCATTATCATCGATACCGACTGCTTCAAGAAGACCGACCTCGACAAGGCCGCCTTCAAGACCGACGACCCCATCGCGGAAATGGGCATCAAGCAGGACGTCATTGCTGCCCCTATCTCGCAAATGGTGAAGGACTGCCTGGCCGACACGGGCATGGACAACAAAGCCATGCTGAAGTGCCGCAACATGTTTGCCCTTGGCTTGGTCTGCTGGCTCTTTAACCGCGACCTCTCCATCGCCGAAAACTACCTCCGTACGAAGTTTGCCAAGAAGCCTGCTATCGCCGAAGCCAACATCCGCGTTATCCACGCCGGATACGACTACGGACATAATACGCACGCCTCCACCAGCCACACCTATACGATTGAATCGAAGGTGAAAGTGCCTGGCAAATATATGGATATTAGCGGCAACAAGGCTACGGCTTACGGCCTTATCGCTGCTGCCGAGAAGGCTGGGCTGAAGCTCTATTTGGGCTCCTACCCCATCACGCCTGCTACGGATATCCTGCACGAGCTTTCGAAGCACAAGAGTCTTGGCGTCACCACGGTACAATGTGAGGACGAGATTGCCGGCTGCGCCAGCGCCGTTGGTGCTGCCTTTGCCGGCGCCCTCGCCGCAACTTCTACTTCGGGTCCTGGCATCTGCCTGAAAAGCGAAGCCATGAACCTTGCCGTCATTCAGGAGTTGCCGCTCGTCGTTATCGACGTGCAACGTGGCGGCCCGTCCACAGGTCTTCCTACTAAATCCGAGCAGACCGACCTGCTGCAGACGCTCTTCGGCAGAAATGGCGAGAGCCCCATGCCCGTCATCGCCGCTGCCAGCCCTACGGACTGTTTCGACGCGGCCTATAACGCCTGCAAGATGGCGCTGGAGCACATGACGCCCGTCGTGTTGCTTACTGATGCTTTTGTGGCAAACGGCTCAGGAGCCTGGCGTCTGCCCAAGCTCGAGGACTATCCTGCTATCAACCCGCCTTATGCCCCTGAGGAGCAGAAGGACAACTACACCCCCTACCGCCGCAACCCCGAAACAGGTGTGCGCTACTGGGCTGTCCCAGGTCGCGAAGGCTTCATGCACATCCTTGGCGGACTGGAAAAAGACGGCGATACGGGCGCCATCTCCACCGACCCTGAGAACCACGACCGCATGTGCCGCGAGCGAGCCGACAAGGTTGCCCGCATCCCCGTGCCCGGCGTAGAGGTACAAGGCTGCAAGGACGATGCCGAACTGCTCATCGTGGGCTTTGGCGGCACCTATGGCCATCTCTACTCCGCCATGGAGGAGCTGAACCACGCTGGATACAAGGTAGCCTTGGCTCACTTCCGCAACCTCAACCCCCTGCCTGCCAACACCGCTGAGGTACTCCACAAGTACCCGAAGGTGGTTGTAGCCGAGCAGAACCTGGGGCAGTTTGCCGCTTTTTTGCGCATGAAGGTAGATGGTTTCGTACCCTATCAGTTCAACCAGGTCAAAGGCCAGCCGTTCGTAGTCAGCGAACTGGTTAACGCGTTCGCTGACTTAGTTAAGAGTTAAGAGTTAAGAATTAAGAAAAAATGACTCAGGACAATCCTCTCATAGAGAAGCGTTCCTACCTATTTGCGCTGAGGATAGTGAAAGCTTATAAGTATCTGACGAAGCAACAAAACGAATATGTTTTGTCTAAGCAGATGCTTAGAAGCGGGACATCTATCGGAGCCATGATGCGAGAAGCTAAGTTCGCACAAAGTCGAGCAGACTTTATCAATAAAGTATCCATCGCATTGAAAGAAGCTAACGAAACTCTATATTGGATAGAACTCTTACATGAAAGTGAATACATAGATGACAAAACCTTCGAATCAATCCACAATGAAGCAGACGAGATAACATCTATTCTAGCTTCCATTGTGAAAACGACTAAGGAAAACTCTGAGAAATACGACTGCAATATTTCAGAGTATTTTTCTTAACTCTTAACTCTTAATTCTTAACTAAATATGTTTACAGCACAAGATTTCAAGAAAGGCCAGCCCCGCTGGTGTCCAGGTTGCGGTGACCACTTCTTCCTTGCTTCCCTGCACAAGGCTATGGCCGAAATAGGCGTTGCCCCCTACGACACCGCCGTCATCAGCGGCATCGGCTGTTCAAGCCGTCTGCCCTACTATATGAACACCTACGCTATGCAGACCATCCACGGTCGTGCAGCAGCCATCTCCACGGGCGCCAAGGTGGCTAATCCGAACCTCACCGTCTGGCAAATCAGCGGCGACGGCGACGGCCTGGCCATTGGCGGTAACCACTTCATCCACGCCATCCGCCGTAATGTAGATATCAACATGATTCTGCTCAACAACCGCATCTACGGACTCACGAAGGGTCAATATAGCCCCACCAGCCCACGCGGTTTCGTCAGCAAATCCAGCCCCTACGGCACGGTGGAAGACCCCTTCCGCCCCGCTGAACTCTGCTTCGGCGCCCGCGGACGCTTCTTCGCCCGCGCCGTTGCTACGGATAGCCCAGGTACGGTGGAGATTCTGAAAGCCGCTGCTGCCCACAAGGGCGCATCGGTTTGCGAGATTCTGCAAAACTGCGTCATTTTCAACGACGGCACACACGAGAGCGTATATAATAAGGAAGGGCGCGCAAAGAACGCCATCTACCTCCGCCACGGCCAGCCCATGCTCTTTGGCGAGAACAACGAGTTTGGCCTCATGCAAGACGGCTTTGGCCTGAAGGTGGTGAAATTGGGCGAGAACGGCGTCACGATTGACGATATCCTCGTTCACGATGCTCATTGCGAGGACAATACTCTACAATTGAAACTCGCTCTGATGGAAGGCCCAGACTTCCCCATTGCCCTTGGCGTCATCCGCGACGTGGAGGCTCCCACCTACGAAACGGCAGTAGCCGAGCAGATAGAGGAAATCAAGGGTGTGAAGAAATATCATAACTTTGAGGAACTTCTCCTTACCAACGACATCTGGGAAGTGAAATAAAAATTGAGTTAAGAATTAAGAGTTAAGAGTTAAGAAAGAATGTCTCGTATGCAACGTCTCAATCGTTAATCTATTTTTCTTAACTCTTAATTCTTAACCCTTAACTAAAAGAATGTTATATGAACGTTATTAACCTAAGTGAGCAGAACTCCATCCTCTGCCGCTTTTTGGCTGAGCTGCGTGATGTGAGCATCCAGAAAGACCCGATGCGCTTCCGTCGTAATCTGGAGCGCATCGGCGAAATCTGTGCCTACGAAATCAGCAAGCAGCTCTCCTACGAAACCGTAAAGGTGCAGACGCCGTTGGGAAAGGCTCCCACGGCGCTCTCGCCTGAACGGATCGTCCTCGCCACCATCTTCCGCGCCGGCCTGCCCTTCCATCAGGGCTTCCTCAACTACTTCGATCGTGCGGAGAACGCCTTCGTCAGCGCCTATCGTTACTACAAGGACGAGGAGTGTAAGGATGTGGGTATCAAGATTGAGTACATCGCGGCTCCCGATCTTACCGACAAGACCCTCATTATTGCTGACCCCATGCTGGCTACGGGTGGAAGCATGGAACTGGCGCTAAAAGCCTTCCATACGAAGGGTGAGGCGCGACGCATCCACTTCGCCTGCGTCATTGCCGCACACCCTGGTGTGGAATATCTGGAGAAAGTCTTTGCTGGCCGTGACGACATCACCCTCTGGTGTGCCGCCATCGATAAAAAACTCAACGACCACTCCTACATCGTGCCCGGCCTGGGCGACGCGGGCGACCTCGCTTTTGGCGAGAAAATGTCCGAATCCTATCAATGGGATTAAATATTTTCCATTCCGGATGCTTGATTGTTGATTTTTTTCTCTACTTTTGCCTCGAAAAACCAAAGAAACTTTAATTATCGTTTTACCTTTTTAATAATGCCATTATGAAAAAGACTCATTTACTTTGTTTGGCGGCATTACTGATGACATTCAGTACCGCCTGGGCTGAGGATTTCATTTGGACCTTCAACCCCGAAGAGGGGCTCATCACAGATGCCTCTCAGCTCTACGCAAACTCGGTAGAGAGCGAGCAGTTCAATGTGGAAAGGCTCATCGACCCGAGTGACGACTACACCAACATCATCTTCCACTCCTCGTGGAGCAATCCGCTCCCTGGAGGTGTGTACAACTATCTGCAGGTACACCTCAACGAGGCTCGCGAAGACTTTATCTTCACCATGATCGGCTCCAACTGGGTGGCCACCTACGACACGCCTGACGAGATGGAGATACTCGTCTCCAACGACCCTGAAGACGATCTGTCGTGGATATCAGTTTCCGAATTGCCCGACATGATTCCTGAAGATATGCACAGCGTGCATCCGGCCTTCTACACCTCCCCGCGAATTGCGCTCGGCGGCAAGTATACCGATATCCGCTTTGTGGTGAAGGCTACCGTCAACAACCGCAGCAACGGCAACGGAAACATCTACTTCAGCCTTGCCCGCTTCCAGATGTATGCCCCCATCATGATTGACAATCCCGTTGAGTTGTTGCAGATGACGCTCGACGAACTGAGCGGCTACGATTTCCCCACAGGTGACGACCCAGGATTCCACGAAAAGTCCTTGGTGGTGGCCTACAAGAAAGCCTGGACGGATGCTGTGAACGCCCTGGCATCAGGCGATGCCGAACAATGCCGTGCTGCCAAGAAAGCCCTTGAGGCTGCCTTCGAGGCCGTGATGGCAGGCGTTAATCCCGTTACAGACGGCTTCTACTACATCGTAAACAGCGACGAGCGCTTCATCGACACACAGGGCTACGAAAAGGCCATGTTCGTGGACGACACCCATACCCTGAGTTGGAAGACGTTCGACGTGAGTGACGAGAGCCTCATCTTCTATATTGAGAATAAGAATGGCGATTTCGCTATCCGCAATTTCAATACCGGCGAGTATATCACCTCCCAGAGCGGCTCCTCCAGCGCCGTATCCGTGAGCACTACACCCAGCGTGGCCCAGCTGCTCACCAGCAAGGGCGCCGGCAAATGGCATATCTCGAACATCAACAACAACAAGGCCTACCATGCTGCCGGACATGGTCTGGGTGCAGGCGAGAAGGGCTTCGTCACCCAATGGCAGAATGGCGAACTGGACTTCTGCCTGTGGTACCTGCGCCGCATCAACGACGAGAATTATATCAAGGATCTTACTGAGCGTCAGGAAGGGCGTGCCCTGTGCGGCATCCTTGCCGACCTAGCGCAGACGGGCCGCGAGGTCTATAACTCGGCCTTCTCCTATATCGTTGATAAGGACAATCCCCTCATCACGGACGCCTCGCAGCTCTATGCCAACTCGGTACAGAGCGAGCAGTTCAACGAATCAAGGCTCATCGACCCGAGTGAGGACTACAACAGCATCATCTTCCACTCTTCATGGGACGACCCGCTGCCTGGTGGCGTGTACAACTACCTGCAGGTTCATCTCAACCAGCCTCGTGAGGACATAGTCTTCAGCATGATTGGCTCTGGCTGGCCTGGCACCTACGATACGCCTGACCAGATGGAGATTCTCGTCTCCAACGATCCTGAGGACGACCTTTCGTGGGTTTCGGTGGCAAACCTACCCGACATGATTCCCTCCGACCAGCACAACAAGTACCCCGCCTTCTACACCTCTCCGCGTATCACCTTCGGCGACACCTATTCCGATGTGCGCTTTGTGGTGAAGGGTACCGTCAACAACCGCAGCAACGGCAACGGCAACATCTACTTCAGCCTCGCCCGCTTCCAGATCTACAACTCCGAAGTCGATTACGACAACTCCCTGTGCTACATCGTGGAGGGCTTGGAAGATGCTTGTAACGACCTCTTCGACCTCATCGAACAAGCGAAGATGAAAATCGAGAACGAGGACGTTACCCAAGCCGATATCGACGAACTAAGTGCTGCCATCGCTACTGCACGCGAGCTTATCGAGGGCAAGCCGCTCATCAAGTTCAACTATACCAAGGACCTCACTACGGGCAACTACTGGTACTTCAATCCTGCTGACGGCCTGCTCACCTCCGAGGATCAGCTCTATGCCAACTCCGAACAGAGCTCGCTCTTCCGCGTGGGACGACTCATCGACCCGACGGACAACTATAGCGGCATCATCTTCCACACCTCGTGGGACAACCCGCTGCCTGCCGATGTGGACAACTACCTCCAGTTCCACTTCAACGAGCCGCACGATGCCTTCGTCTTCAAGATGGTAGGCTCCGGCTGGGCGGGCACCTACGACACCCCCGACCACGTGGTCTTCCTCGGCACCAACACCCCCGGCGACGAGGCATCGTGGAAGACGCTCATTGAGCTGCCCGACCTCATCCCCGACGAGCAGCACGAGGCCTATCCCGCCAAGTACACCTCGCCGCGCATCACGCTCGACGACAGCTACACCGACCTGCGCATGCTCATCAAGGCTACCACAAACAACCGCAACAACGGCAACGGCAACATCTTCGTCAGCCTTGCCCGCATGCAGTTCTACGAGGCCCGCGAGCTCACCGACCAGGCCGTCATCGACTCGCTGAAGCAGGCCGAGGTGGACGCCCTCGTCACCCCGATACTCGACTCCGTGGCCATCTTCTACAACAAGGCCATGGGCGTGGGCACCACGCCGCTCATCAGCCGCGACGACCAGCTCTACGCCAACTCCGAGGAGAGCGAGCAGTTCTACGTCGGCCGCCTCATCGACCCGTCGCAGGACTACAGCTCCATCATCTTCCACACCTCGTGGAGCGACCCGCTGCCTGCCGGCACCACCAACTACATCCAGGTGCACCTCGACGAGGCCATCGAGCACTTCATCTTCACCATGATAGGCTCCAACTGGCCCGCCACCTACGACACGCCCGACCACATCATCATCCAGGCTACCAACACGCCCGATAAGGACGACTCGTGGGTCAACATCATCGAGATGCCCGACCTCATCCCCTCTGAGCAGCACGGCGTCCATCCTGCCAACTACACCTCGCCCGTCATCGAGCTGGGCGGCGCCTATACCGACTTCCGCTTCATGATTCTGGAGACCGTCAACATGCGTCTGGGTGCCTACGGCGTGCCTTACGTCAGCCTCGCCCGCTTCCAGATGTGGGGCGACCAGCCCGTCGATGAGGCTCCCTACAGCACCGTGAAGGGACTGAAGGAGGCCGTCGATGCCATGATGGCTGCCCGCGAAGCCGTTCTGGCTGATCCTTCTGACGCCAACATCGCCCGTCTGCGCGAGGCTATTAAGCTGGTTCGCTGGACGCTCATCAACGGCAACATCGAGCCGGGCAACGAGCCTGTGAACATCTACTTCATCGGTAACAGCATCACCTACGGCGCAGGCCTCGGCGATCGTGGCACACAGGCACCTCCCGTCAAGTGCGCCGAGAAGGTTGCCGAGGATACTGGACGCCCCGTCTTCTTCCAGAACGGCGGCGTGAGCGGCGCTACCACACTCGACTGGCTGCCCAAAACCTCGCTCTTCCGTAATGCGGTTCGTTCGGCAAACGACCTTACCGACAACGGCGGCTACCTCTACTTCAGCATCATGCTGGGTACCAACGATAGCGCCGAGAGCGGCCCCAACGGCTCGCCCGTCAGCCCTGAGGACTATGGCACGAACCTGAAGACCATCATCACGAAACTCCACTCCACCTATCCCGAAGCCCGCTTCGTAGTCAACTACCCCATCTGGTACAGCCCCAACACCCACAACGGTGCTGTCTATATGGAAGCTGGCTTGAACCGTCTGAAGAGCTACCATCCCGTCGTTGACCAGGTAGTAGCCGAATTGCAGGCTCAGGGCATAGAGATATGGACAGGCAGCAAGGAGGCATTCGGCTTCTTCGAGGACAAGCCTGAGTACTTCATCGCCGAGAACGGCTACGACGGCACCTTCTACCTGCATCCCAACGCCACGGGTGCCGAGTATCTGGGCCACTTCTGGGCTGAGAGCATCATCAAGAATATCCCCTCGGGCGATGCCATCAAGTGGATATCCGGCGACGTACCTGCATCCTCAGCTGTGTTCAACCTGCAAGGCCAGCGCATCTACGACACGGAGAACCTCGCTCCTGGCCTCTATATCGTAGGCGGACGCAAGGTGGTTGTCATCCGATAAAAAAAGAAGTTCAGGAGTATGGGAGTTCAGGAGTTGCAGACAATTGCTTCGTATGCTGTTCTTGAATCTATCGTCTGAACTCCTACACTCCTGAACTCCTATACTCCCTGTAGAGACGCCACGTTGTGACGTCTCTACTTCTTTTAAAAAGCGTTAAAAAGTCTAAAAAAGCAGGGAAACGTGAACCATTGTCTATAAAAAGCACTACATTTGCATGTTTTTTTACGAAGAAATTGAATTGATAAATGTTTTATTAACCCTATTAAAATTCAAGCAAAATGAAAAAGATTTTATCACTTGTTGCAGCTGTTATGCTGTTCAGCGCTGCCTCTATGGCACAGGCCAGCTTTGGTGTAGGTTACATGAACCCCACCCACATCAGCCTCTCAGACTCCAACCTCAACGGCCTCTATGCTGGCTTTGACTACAACATCCACTTTACCGACAACTTCGGCGTGGCTCCTGGTGTGTTCTGCTCCTACGGCACCAAGACGGATGAGTATACCGGCAGCCTCGGCTCTGGCAAGCTCACCCTCACCGAGCTCTACGTTGGCGTTCCCCTCAACCTGAACTTCAGCTTCAAGTTGGCTCCCGACTTCGCACTTGTTCTCTATGCAGGCCCGACATTCAGCTACGGTATCCAGTCCAAGAGCAAGGGTGATGTCAAGGTCCTGGGCATCGGCGGCAGCACGGAAGGCGACCTCTACAAGAACACCAACTACAAGCCCCTCGACGTCCTCGTTGGCGGCGGTGTTGCTTTCGACTATGCTGAGATGTTCCGCATCAGCTTCGGTTACAACTACGGTATCCTCGACCGTGACGCTACAGATAACGGCACGTTCAACCGCAGCTACCTCCACATGGGCGTTGCCTATCTGTTCTAATCAGACAGACAAACCAACCCCTTTTGCCCGCTCCGCAAGAGCGGGCATTTTTATTCTCCTATTTTTCCAAGCAAATAAATTCTCAGAGCAAGCAAATAAATTTTTAACGCAGGCAAATAAAAAAATAGAATAGGCGAATAATTTCCCAGAGCAGGCGAAAAAGTCACACCTTATCTCTTTCCTTTCCCTGCGAGCAAATGTTCATATTTACATGGAGCATCCGTACAGAAAAGCGATAAAAAGGTGTCAAATGTCCCATTTTCCTTCGTCGTTTCGTTTCTTTTGATTAACTTTGCAGCCGAAAAACTTAGGTTTTGTAAAAGATTGTAATGGATAACCGATTTGTAAGTACGCGTGGTCATGGTGGAAGGCCCGACTTGTTCGAAGCGATTCTGCAAGGCATAGGTACTGACGGGGGTCTGCTGACTCCCGACTTCCCCCTTGCCGTTCAGTCCCTCGAGTCCCTTCAGGGGCTCCCCTATCCCCGTCTGGCTGCCACCCTCATCTCCACGTTCGCCCCTGCCGGCAGCGAGGCCATCATCGCCGAGGCCTGCACGCGTGCCTATGCCTCCGGAGCCTTTCCGCAGGAGGTAGTACCCGTGGTTCCAGCAGGCGACGTTTGGGTAGCCGAACTTTTTCATGGTCCTACAGCCGCCTTCAAGGACATGGCGCTACAGCTCCTCCCCCACCTCATGACGGCCTCGCTACGCCAATGTGGCGACGCCCGTCGTGCGCTCATTCTTGCCGCTACCTCTGGCGACACGGGCAAGGCAGCCCTCGCAGGCTTTGCCGATGTGGAGGGAACGATGATAAAGGTGTTCTACCCGCAGGATGGCGTCTCGCCCGTCCAACAGCGGCAGATGACAACCCAGACGGGCCATAATGTCGATGTGGTGGCTGTGCACGGCAACTTCGACGATGCCCAGCGGGCCGTCAAGGAAGCCTTCGCCTCGCCCGAGCTGGCCCAGGCCTGCGCAGACAAGGGCATCTTCCTCACCTCTGCCAACTCCATCAACATAGGCCGTCTGCTGCCCCAGATTGTCTATTATTTCCACGCCTACCTCACCCTCGCGGCACGCGGCGTGCTCGCGTTGGGCGACGCCATCGACTTCGTTGTCCCCTCAGGTAACTTCGGCAACTGTCTTGCAGGCGTCATGGCCCGCCGCATGGGGCTTCCCGTACGCCGCTTCATCGTTGCCTCCAACCGCAACAAAGTCCTTACCGACTTCTTCCAGACGGGCTGCTACGACATCCGCCGCCCGTTCCACAAGACCAATGCCCCAGCGATGGACATCCTCGTCTCCAGCAACCTCGAACGCCTGCTCTGCATGCTTGGCGGCGATGCCACACAGACGAGCCGCCTCATGCAGGCTCTTGCCACCGAAGGCGTCTATCGCATCAGCGACGCGCAGTTCCAATCCCTCCGCAGCCTCTTTGCGGCAGGCTGGCAGGACGAGCAGGAGGTACTCGACACCATCTGCCGCTGCTATCGCGCCACAGGCTATCTGGCCGACACGCATACGGCTGTGGCACTTGGCGTTGCCGAGCAATACCGTATCAAGGGCGACACCACACCTACCGTCGTGCTCTCCACCGCCTCGCCCTACAAGTTCCCTGCCTCGGTATGTCAGGCCATCCTGGGAAAAGCCCTGCCCGATGCCGAGGCTATGGAGGCCCTCCACGAGGCTACGGGCGTGCCCGTACCTGCCTGCCTGGCCGACGTCATGACGCGCCCTATTCTCCACACGGGCATCGCCGATCCTGCAGACATCATCAACTATATCAAAGAAAACCTGAACTGACAAGACCATGCGAGTAAAAGTAAAAGTACCTGCCACGAGCGCCAATCTGGGCCCTGGCTTCGACGTTGCCGGCGTGGCCGTAACACTATACAACACCTTCACCTTCGAGCTCATCGACCAAGGCGTGGAAATCGTCGGCTGCCCTGAGCAATTCTCAGGCGAGGATAACCTCACCTACCAGGCCTTCTGCGCCGGCGCCGAGGAGACCGGCCTTCACTTCGGCGGCGTACGCATCGAATGCCGCAGCGAGGTGCCCTACACCCGCGGCCTCGGCTCCTCATCCACCTGTATCGTGGCAGGCATTGTCGGCGCCTTTGCCTTCATGGGGCGCTACGACGACCGTCAGGACATCCTCAACCTCGCCACCCGCATCGAGGGACACCCCGATAACGTGGCTCCCGCTATCTTCGGCGGACTTACCGTCTCCGTCATGGCCGACGTCATCACCACCCTCAACATCCCTGTGAAGAACGACTACCGTTTCGTGGCATTCATCCCTCCGTTTACGCTCTCCACGCAGCTGTCGCGCTCGGTATTGCCCGATACCGTTTCACGCAAGGATGCCATCGGCAACATCTCGCACCTGAGCCTGCTTGTGGCTTCGCTCATCAACGGGCACGACGAAGGGCTGCGCATCGGATTCCACGACCATCTGCACCAGCCCTATCGCGGCAGCCTCATCGCTGGTTATGATGCCATTATGGAACGTCTCGAGGCTGATACCAGCGTGCTGGGCTGCTACCTCAGCGGCGCCGGCCCCACCATCATGGCTGTCATCCGCGCCGACGACCTCATGGGCGTCGTCCGCCTGAAGGAAGAACTCCACGACTGCCTCGACGGCTGGGAAGTGGTCAAGCTGGAGATGGACACCCGCGGCTACGTCTGCGACTACGAATAAAGCCCAGAATACAGGGATATTTTTCCCGTTTTTTTGCAAACCATGATTGGCAGATTTCCGAAGGAAAAAGGAAAAAGGTTTAACAAAATTGAAAAATCAGAATTTGCAAAAAAAATTCTCCTTTTGCGCTTTTCATTCTGCGGAAAAGGTAGTATCTTTGTAGGCGGAAAAAATTGGAGAAAAAGAATTTTTCAAATATAATCAATAACCCATTAAAATAACCATTCAAACAATGAGAGCAGAAGAACTGAAAAAGTATGGAATCGAGGGTGTGAAGGAAGTCATCTACAACCCCACCTACGAAGTGTTGTTCAACGAAGAGACCAAGCCCGAGCTGACGGGTTACGAGAAGGCTCAGGAGACTGAGCTGGGTGCGCTGAACGTCATGACCGGCATCTATACCGGCCGCAGCCCCAAGGACAAGTACATCGTCATGGACGAGAACTCGAAGAACACCGTGTGGTGGAACACCCCCGAGTATCCCAACGATAACCACGAGATGAGCGAGGCCGTGTGGGCCGAGGTGAAGAAGCTCGCCCTCGCCCAGCTGAGTGGCAAGAAGCTCTACGTCGTCGACGGATTCTGCGGCACCAACCACGACACCCGCATGAAGGTGCGCTTCATCATGGAGGTTGCCTGGCAGGCTCACTTCGTCACCAACATGTTCATCCGTCCGCAGAACCAGGCTGAGTTCGACCAGGAGCCCGACTTCGTGGTCTATGCAGCCAGCAAGGCCAAGGTGGACAACTTCAAGGAACTCGGCCTCCGCAGCGACACCTGCGTGGCCTTCAACGTCAGCAGCAAGGAACAGGTCATCCTCAACACCTGGTACGGCGGCGAAATGAAGAAGGGTATGTTCTCCATGATGAACTA
>CAMYYY010000032.1 GCA_947303715.1 uncultured Bacteroidales bacterium
CCGTGAATCGCGAGAACGGCTATGCCATGTTCAACGTAGGAGGCGGGGTGTCGGTCGGCGCCCGTCCGCAACTGACCTACGAACAGTCGGAGTATGCCATGCAATTACCTGCATCGCTAAGTGCCGGCATGAGCTTCCGCATCGCATTCTAAAACATTACAACACGTTTAACCACGGCGGCACTAGTCTCTGCTCTTTTTTCATCAACAGAGGGGGGGGCATGCCTTCCTTGCCGGAAAGGGCTATGAAATAAGAAAAACTTGGCGTTTTCAGGAAAACAGCGTATCTTTGCGGCAGATACCAAGATGATGGACATACAGCATTATTTCATAGAACAAGGGCAGGGGGAGGCGCTGATCCTGCTTCATGGGAATGGGGAGGACTGCACCTATTTCGAAGGACAGACTGGCGAGTTTGCGCGTTATTACCATGTCTTTGCTGTTGACACGCGAGGGCATGGCAAGACGCCACGAGGCGAAAGGCCTTTCACCATACGGCAGTTTGCCGACGACCTGCTGGCTTTCATGGACGAACAGGGTATAGAAAAGGCGCATCTGCTGGGCTTTTCCGACGGCGGAAACATTGCCATGATTTTTGCGCTGCGCTACCCTGAACGTGTAAACCGGCTGATACTGAATGGGGCTAACCTGAATGCAAAGGGGGTGAAACGTTCCATACAAATCCCCATCGAGATAGGTTACAGGACGGCGAAACTGTTTGCCCGTAAGAGCGAAGAGGCCAAACGGCATGCGGAGATGCTGGGCCTGATGGTCAACGACCCCAATGTACGACCTGAAGAACTGGCTGGCCTACGGGCGAAGACCCTTGTCATTGCCGGCACGAACGACATGATCAAGGAGGCGCACACACGGCTGATTGCCAGCAGCATCACGGATGCCCAGCTGGTGTTCATCAGGGGGGATCACTTCATTGCGAACAAGTGCCCGGCGGAGTTCAACCAGGCTGTGCTGACTTTTTTAGGAGTACAGGAGATTTTTTAGGAGTTCAGGAGTACAGGAGTGCAGGAGTTGCAGACAATAGTCTTGTATGCTGCATACGGGACATTTTTTCTTAACTCTTAATTCTTAACTCTTAACTAAAATAAGACTCCTGAACTCCTAAAAAAGACTCGTTGACTCACTTTAGCGTTGCGGCCTGCTTTTTCAGCGCACGCGTCGCGAGGCGCATAGCCCATAGGGCAACGGGCAGGGTCAGCAGGAGGACGACAATCAGCACAGGGACGTTGTCGATAACCGGCTTCATCAACCCGTCGTATCCTGCCGGCATCTCCTCCACAGCAGCGGCAAGCGATGCCTCCGTATCTGTCCACCAATGGAGGGTGTAGGCGAAAAACGAGAAGGCAAACGGAACGAAACTCCAGCGGACGCCCTTCAGCGTAGCATAGCCGCAGAGCCTGCGGATGATTTCAGCAAGAGCTGTCAGGACCACGATGCCGATGATGAAAGTCGTATCAGCCTCACCAGCCAACAGGAACAGGACAAGGATGAATCCGTTCAGGGCTGTCGCTGCGCCGAAACCGCGGATAACCGTACAGGTATAGAGATAGATGAACGCGAATATCAGCGGCAGAAGCGCGCCGACATACGCATAGCAGGCAGGATGGATGGCTCCGCTGGCGGCACCGAGAATGAACGTGGCAAGATAGGCAATTGCCATAAGAAAAACTTTAACTACTGACTTCATACTGTTACTTTTTTAAAGGTTGATAATTTTTTTCGGCGGCAAAGGTACGCACATTCCCACCACCCCACAATACCCAAAAATAATGATTTTTACCCCTTACCGTCAATGCCCTCTCGCCCGCTTGCCGACAAACAGAGGAGACGACAAAAAAATAGAGATGTCAAATTTATGACATCTCTTTCCTACGACATGGAGGCGCGCTGGGGCACAACGCTAACCTCTGCTCTTCTTCGTCAGCATGAGGGCAAAGACGAGGCAGACGGCCCCCGTCACGAACAGATAGGCGAGGGAGAGCGGAAGGGGGATTTCAAGCGGCGTGTCGTCCATGCCCGAGAGGGCTATGTCGAGCAGGGGATGATAGGTGCCGATGACTAACACCACAGGAATGACCATCAGCCAAGGACGGTAGCCGGCATCGCGCAGCCGACGGGTGCCAGCAGCCAGCGTGGGCAACAGGCAGAAGAGGAGAAACACCCCCAGCAGCACCATCACAGGATGGATGATGTAGCTGAACCAGTTGAGCGGGTTTTCCATCGTATCCGGCCCTGCGGCGCTGCGGATGAGCACCAGTAGGAACGCCATGCCGAACAGCAGTCCGGCAAACACGGCCACGAACAGCACCCAGTACCAGAACTCACTCTGCGAGGCTCTGCCACGAAAACAGGCATACTTGCCAAGACATGTCTTTACGTTTGTCCAAATGGGATTCATATTTATTCATTTAAGTTCTTTACTGAACTTTTAGGAGTAAAAGCAGGGAGTAAAATTGGTAGTTAAAAAGGGGAGTTATGCGCTTTGCGCAGGACAATAGCTTTGGGAGCTGTAGAGTCTTTGGCTTTCGCATCTTTACTATTGTCCAATTTAACTTCCATGAGCGCAGCGAATTAACTTCCATTTTACTCCTATTTTTACTTCCATTTATTTACTCAGCAGATAGCCATAGACACTGCCAGAGGAGGGGGTGTTGTCGGGCTTCATGCGGAGGGAAAGGCGTGTGACGACAAGGACGTAGGTGGAGTCGGCGCTATAGCACAGCAGAGGAGTCGTCTTTTCATCGTCTATCGCATAGGATAGAATCTGTTTTTTCCCGATGAAAAGGGGGATTTTCGGCGTTGGGCCGTTCTATCCAGAAACCGTCCGGCGTGACCTTCACAGCGTCCTTTTCCTCCGTGTCGAAATAGGTAAATCTTTCGTCGTGGAACTGTCCGTAGCCCTCGGGCAGCGCAAAGGGGCCCTGCGCTGAATAGTCTATGGTGGACATCCCGCTATTCTCGCCATAGGAGGGCAAATCGAAGGGGTACATGTGCTTCACGGTTGTCAGGTCGGCCACGCTACGACGGTCGGTATCGAGCAGGAAGTCCAACTCGTCCCACACCTGCTTGCGGCAGCTGTCGTCGAGCGACGTGATCCAAGCCCCCATAGCCTCGCCGTCCATCGGCAGGGTGGCAGGAAGCGTGTTCTCAATCAGGCGGCCGAGCTTATGCCGACGGGTGCGGAGGCTGACGGAGGTGAAGTTGACGGGCAGAACGGACGTCAGCAGGAACACCGCTGCCAACGACGTCATAATCCAGCGGATACGCCGTGCCCGTCCGACGAAGAGCCCTATGCAGACGGCATAGCACCAGAGGTTGAACGTCAGCAGATAGAGGCGCAGGGGGGTGATGCCATAGTCGCTCAAGCGGCGTGCGATGCCCACCGTCATCAACAGCAGCAGCGGCAGGATGAGCACAGGCAGCCAGCGCACAATCCAGTGCTCGAACGGCTTGGCCTCGCCGCTGCGCATGAGGGGATAGAGGCCGAGTTCCACAACCACACAGCCTACCATCAGCACCGATACCAGCCAGCCCACACCACCGTCGGGCAGCTCCCAACGGACAAGGATGCGGATACCATAGACATAGAGGACAATGAGATAGAGCGCCAGCAGCGGCACAAACAGATAGCGGATGACGAAGATGAGGTACTTCGAGACGACAGCCACGCCGTCGTGCTTCTCGTCGCCCTCAGGGATGCGCGCCAGGAAGAGCAGCACGGGCGTTGTCAGCAGGGTGACAACCGTGAGCGTGAGGTACCAATGCTCGCTCACATGCAGGCCGAACAGATAGCGGAACGAGCTGAGGAGCATCAGCAGCCCAGCCGTCAGTATGCCGCCCGTCAGGAAGCTGATGCAGAACCACAGGAAGGTGCGCCACGTGAAGTTCCACACGGGCAGGTCGTCCTTCTCGCGGAAAAACGGCGCATAGAAGAACGCCGTCGCCAGCGCTACTATCAGGGAGAGCCGCGCCACGATTGTCTCAGTCCGCTCGATGGCATCAGGATGAGTCAGGAGCCACACGGTATCTGCCGCCAGCAGCAGAAAAGCCGCCAGCGCAACCCAACGGCACCACGACGGATGCCGCACCTCCTCGCCCCACAGCTTCAGCGTCGTAGCCAGCACGAGGGCCATACCCAGCCCATAGACGAGGGCTGCCCGCTGTCCAGAGGACATCAGGAACGCCGGATTGTCGTCAGAGGGCGCTTTCGCCCAGCACAGCCAGATGGCGTACGCCGTCAGCAGCACCAACCAGACAACCGCCAGCGGGAAGCGCCGCCACACGTTCTGCATCGTATCCTTCATGAACAACGTTTTCAACAGGCGAGCGCCTGCCCGTTCCTCCCAGAACACACCCTGCACCTCGCGAGGCAGCTTGGCCTTCATCCGATGCTTGCGGACGCGCACGGCCTCCTCTGATACCGCCAGGCAGTCGGCAACCGCGCTGTTGGGGTAGTGCAAGGCCGACAGCAGGCAGAGCTCCACGTCCTCGTCGGTGAGCGCAGGGTAATTCTCGCGCAGATGAGCCTCAACGTCGCTGAAACGGCTGTGTACGTCCGACATCACCTGCCGACGCTGTTCGGCAGTCAGAGGGGTGTTTTTGCGATACTGTTGCAGGCATTGCGCGATGTCGGTCTGGCGGAATGCCTCGCGGCTCTTCTGGGTGGTTTCCTTCAGTTGTTGTAAGGTCATAGTCGGAATCATGCAATAAGGCTTACGAAAGCGATTGGTGCTGCAAAGTAAGCCCTTTTTCCCCGTATGACCAAGAAAAAAGCGTTACAAATGCGTTACAAACGCCATAGCACGCGAATGGGACACAGAAAAAGCGACAACTGAATGGCTCCAATTGTCGCTATCATGTCGGAAAGAGGCGACTCGAACGCTTTTTTCTGCTTTTTTCCTCGATTTTTCTAACCAACTAATAAACAAATGTTTCTATTTCTTAATTATCATACAAAGGTACGAAAAAAAGTTAAAGAAAACATAAATAATTATGATTTTAGCGGAACAATAACGGAACAATCGCAATTATTTGCTATCTTTGCATCGGGTAATTAAAAATAGAGTTATGGCAAACATCAGGTTTTTGATAAGGAGGCCAGAGGATGAACAACCCCAAGCCATCTACGTCTCCTACCGTTTCGGTCGCAATGAAAAACTGCTGTACGCTCTCCCCTTAAAGACGGAGGCGATTTTCTGGGATGCAGAGCGGCAGCGAGTGAAGTCAAGCAAGTATTGTCCCTATACAGATGAAGTGAACGCGGCGATAGCTTCCATATCCGCGAAGATGGAAACCTTCATGACGGATTCTGCCCGTGAAGGCAGGGTCGTGACAAAAGACAGGCTGAAAGACTTGCTTGATTCCCATTTCGGCAAGGGTCAGGCGGACTCTGCGGATTTCCACCAGTTCTTTGAGGCGTACATCAACGAATGCGACACAAGGATGAACGGCAGAAGGGGCGGGCAGAACATAACCTATAAGACAAAGAGGGAATATGCGCGTACATACGAATATATTCAGCAATATGAAAAGAAGAACAGAGTACTCCTTGACTTCGCGGATATAGACCAAGGATTATTAACCTCCTTTGTCGGATTCCTCCAGAGCCTCAACCTTTCAACAAATACCATTTGGCACAAGGTCGTGGCCATAAGGTCTGTTATGAAGGCAGCGGTCGAGCGCGGCCTGACGGATAATGAAAGATGGCGGTATTACAAGAATGCCAAAGAGGAAACCGAGGCAGTTGCCCTGACGGAGGATGAACTGGAGAAGATAAGAACATGCGACCTCTCTTTTAATCCGCATCTTGCGGAAATCCGCGACCTATTCCTTTTAGGCTGCTGGACGGGGCTTCGCTTCTCTGACGTTATCCGCTTGCGTCCCGAGCACATTCAGGGTGACTTCATCGTCATTCAGCAGCAAAAGACAAACAACTACGTTACCATCCCGATTCATCCCGTATTCAGGGAAATATGGGAGCGTTATGACGGAATCCCCCTCACCATCAGCAACCAGAAGTTTAACGACCACATCAAAGAGGTCTGCAAGGAGGCGGGAATCTGTGACAGCGTGTTGAAGTCCATCACCAAGGGAGGCAAGAAGATTACGACCAAGTACGAAAAATGGCAGCTTGTTTCTTCCCATACCGGGCGCAGGTCTTTCGCCACCAATCTTTACAAGTCAGGCTTCCCTTCAATCAGTATCATGCAGATTACTGGCCACAAAACCGAGGCAGCGTTTCTCAAATACATTAAGGTCACGCCGCAGGAACACGCCAAGCTGTTGATGAAGCACTGGAACGGCACGAAATAGAAAAGCCGCCAAAAGTGTTGGCACACTCTTAACGGCTCCAGAAACACGTTTATAAGTTGGTGATGCTACTCGCCCGATTTGATAATCTCGTTAATGTCGATTAGCAGAAGGGTGGCAAGGCCGCTGAGGCTTACCACATCGGCGAGGATGGTGCCAGCTTTTTCTCTGGTATCTTCTTCGGTTGAAACGTCTGAGAGCGCGGAATAGATGCGCTGCATTTTGTCTAACAATACGGATGCCGTTGAAAAGGCTTTCGTGTAACTTTTAATCAGTTCGTCCATTGTTTTGTTTCTTATTGGTGAATAATTCGGATTGTCATGTCTTTGTGAAAGCCGTACACGCTGGCCACCTGTGAGCCGTCGGCCATAATGCTTGCGGACGTTTCAAGGTTCATGTTGGTACGCCGCCATTCGGTCATCAGGAAGTCACGCACGATGAGGTGCGCCTTCTTAATCGCCACGCTGGGGATAACCTGCCCCATGTCATAGATAGTGCCGTTGTGCGCTATCTGGAATCTGCGCTTTGTTTTGCGCCTTGCGATTGTCGTACTCATATTGATGGGATTTATTCGGGTTTGTCTTCTTCGTACATTGCCATTGCGAGCGTGGCTGTCATTGCCCCTGTACCGATGTGCCACCATGCACCGAAGATGATGGCAACGGCAAAACTAAAGAGGGCGAAAAGACAAAGGAAAACTATTGCGATGGTTTCAAAGATATTCATGTCGGTAAATTTTTAGGGTTATACATAAGGGGCGCACACCTATCTCGCCTTGTAGGGGGTAATGCTTCACGTCTCGCCCTGTGTGCGCTCATTTGTTTATTTATGCCATGCGCAAAAGGTTTGCTTTCTTGAAGCAGCGCCATTCGGTTTTCTCAGTGTCGAAATAAACCTGTACGCTGGGGCTGGGCTTGCGGCCGCTGTCTTTCGTCTCTGGAACGATGCCGCTTTTCAGGGTGCCGTAGGCTTCGCGTGTTGTACCATCGACTTTGAGAAAGTAAAACTTCACGATACGAAGGTACATTGCGGCGCGTACTTTATAATTGCACCATGCGCAGCGCAGAGCCTCTGCCATGCTAAAGCCGTTCTGACGGACAAAGACCCATGCGGCCTTCATAATCTCGCTCATTTGATTCTTAAATGATGTACTCATAAACGTGTGCCCTTGTTCGTGTCGGGCGCAACTGCTAAACGGTTTATTGTCTTATTGACGATGCGAAGGTAATACTCAAACGTAAACCATGCAAGTATTCCCGTAAAAAAGTTTTCTTTTAATACAACTTTTAACACTCCCCAACGTGTTTACGTTTAATTGAAAACATATCTTAACAAATAGCACTTTTAATAAAACTTATACAAAATAGTTTGGTGATTTGGGATATACGCCGTATCTTTGCGGTTGAATTAAAGTAAAACAACAGGAATGGATATAAAATCAGTCATCAGGTCTCACGGCTATACGCTCGAAAAGGTGGCAGCGGAATGGAAGGATAAGAACGGACAGCACAACCCCATCACAAAGGGTGCGTTATCCAAGAGCATAAACAATAACCCCACTATTGCCACCCTGCAAGGGATAGCAGACGTTATCGGCTGCAAGGTCGGCGACTTCTTCCGCGATGAGATTGAAACGGACACCGCTGGTTCATCCTTCGTCTGCCCCAAATGTGGGGCAAGGTTAAGGCTGGTAGAGGATTCAGAGACAAAAACCACTTAACAACCCATACGCAAAACAATTCAAGTGGAGCGCATCGCTGCGCGGAGCCATCCCTTCTCTGGGGTGGCTTTTATTGTGCATTAAAAGAGCCGCCCGTCCCTTTCAGGCAAGCGGCTCAAACGTTCTTTTACACGAAATGCTCAGAGTGATTCACACCCTTACTTCCTCCAGCCGTTCAGCAATATTTTGCAGTCCTCTCTGTATCAGCTCGCGGTTTTTCCCCTGAGGGACGGACAGCCCAGCCTTGTACTTACGCATCAGCGAGGGGTTGATGCCTATCCACTCGGCAAAGGCAGACGCATTGAGGAAAGGGAACGTGTCGAAAAGTTTCTGGAACGACATCTTCTCCTGTTCCATCTCCTCCTTGCTGACGACGGGAAAGTGCAGCTCCTCATAGTCGGCCACAAGGTCGGAAATAAAATCCAGTTCCAACAGGTTCTTGTCGCCAGCGGGAGTCTCGTTGCTGACAACCTTCAACAGCTCGTTGATGCGGTCACATGCCGCCTTGTACTGTTCCTCTGTCTTTATCTGTGCCATAGCCTAAATGTTTTTTATGTCCTTGATTCTGTCATATTCTTCATGTGTGCCGACAAAGCGGATATACACCTTCTGGTTGATGAAAAGCACTATCGTCACAATGCGGTAGGTGTTGCCCTTGATGTCGAACACATAGCGGTCGTTACCTACGTAGTCCACGGAATTGAACGTCTTCTTTATGTCGGAAAAATTGCTCCAGTAAGCCCTTGTTACCTCCTTGTACCAGTCCTTCAGTGGCTTTTCCGCATCGGCGTGTTTGGCAATGAAATCGCGTATTGCAGCAAACGATATTACTCTCATTTTTTTCTTTCTTTCTGCAAAGGTAACGAAAATGTTTCTAACCACCAAACAAAAGAGAAACTTTTTTGTTCCTGTCTGCGTTTTTTAACAATTAACACAGAACTGAATGCCTTTCTTGTACTTTCCGCATATCCTATTTTATCATCAAATACTTTTTTTGTACCTGCAAATACATCCTCTTTCCGACGGGGCGGACTTGCCAGCGGATAGGGGCAAAAAAAGACTGTCGCGCATCACTGCGAAACAGCCCCGAAATTGTCACATCAAAAATTTGCCAATTTTAAGCGCGCGTGCTGCGGCTTGAACCGAAAGCGGCGCACTAATCACCTTTTAGCCTTAAAGGGCGTGTGCGTGAAATAAAGCGCACCGTACGCCCTCTTAATTGAGGGCGGCACGGCGGGCGGTGAAGAAACTCTTTTCTTCGTCTGAGAGAAAGGGTATCTCTTCAATCATGGAGCAGGAAGGGCAGTCATGCTTGAAAGAGTATTCTACCAATTTGGCAAGAAAGCGCACCCAGTGGCTAATCTTTTCATAATCGGTTGAGCCTTGATGCTGGCGGAACTCTATTGTCTGATGGCGGCCGTAAGCCTCAGCGTTCACTTTGCGGTAGCGGTCAAAGCCCAAAACCGCGGCAACGTCTCTTTTTGTAGAGCAGGCAGAAAAGCTGACGCCCTGCAGAGTTTTTGAATAGCCGTTATTATTGCCCCGACGGCTCGGAGCCATGAAGGTGTCGATGGCCTTCTCGATGGCTTGATAGTTCTTGAATACTCTGATATAATGTGCGTCGCTCATGTTTGCCGCGCCGATATGAACGTGCAGGCCGCAAGACCTGTTTACCCGTGCGCCGACAGAGGCGAGCGCGTCGCAAAGCGTTCTGAGGCTGTCAAAGCCCCTCTCGCCGTTCAGGATAGGGCTGACGACCTCTTGGCTGTTATCGCCTGTCAGACTGCCGTCGCGTACAATTCTATAAAAATGCTCGCTGTCGTCGTGGTTGTAGCCCTCGCTGCGCACCTGCAGGCCGTTGGCCGAAGCGGTGCCGATTAGCTCTTCACGTAGGACGTTGTAGCACTCAATCTCTACGCCGAACGTCAAACGGCGAATGTCAAAGCCCGATGCCTGCCATGCCTTAGTGTGCAAAAGCAGATAAATTTCGTCTGAGGTGATACCGAGCTTCAGAAGCTCGTTCTGCTTCATGCGGTTGCTTATGGCGCTGCTCATCACGTCAGCTACTTGTTCGTTGAGGTTTTTCTTGTTCTGTACCATAATACTGAATTTTTGATGTGAAACTTAACTTTTGACATTGCAAAGGTAAGTATAAAAACGTATTTTGCCAAACAACAGAATAAAAAAGTACGTTTTTAGGCGTATTTTTAATTATTATTAACAAAGTAAGCATAAAAACAAACCTTTTTCAAAGAAATATGGTTAAAAACGTATTTTTTCCGCACAAAAAGTTGTGTGTTTAATAATGAAACACTATCTTTGCGCCCAAAACAAATAAGTATATAATGAAACTATGGTAGATATAAAGAAGGTAATCCGTGAGCATGGCTTCACTCTTGAAAAGGTTGCCAATGAGCTGGGAGTTACAAAGAGCACCATGACGCAGTACGTCTCAGGAAACCCGACCCTTTCCAAACTGCAGGACATCGCAAAGGTTCTGGGAATCCCCGTGAGCGAGCTGGTGCGTGACGTGGACGCATCCCCCGCCGAAAGCCTTGTCTGCCCGCATTGCGGGAAGCCTCTTAACGTGAAAATTGAAGCATAAAAAGATACTGGAACCCTTAGAAATGAAAGAGTATGGTTATCAAATTAAAAGAATTTCGTAATGCCTACGGGTATAGCCAACAGGACTTAGCAGAAGCTCTCGGCGTTTCTCAATCCGCTGTCAGTAGGACAGAAGGTGTCGGTGCTGAATTGACTGGGCCACAGATTGAAAAGCTGTGTGCAAAATTCGGCAAGGATAAGGTTATGAAGTTCGTTGGCGATAGTGACGAGCAGAATATAGTTGAGGCTGCAAAGCGAAAAGGCGCACTTGGAGAACTTAGTCCGTTGCAAGTAATCCGCATCCTGCAAGAAACCATAGAGCTGCAGAAAAAGAACCTTGAAGCGCAGCAGCAGATTATATCCTCTCAGTCAAACCTGATTGAAGAATATAAAAAACTTGTTGAGGACATGAAGAAAGAAATACATGGTTAGTTTTTAGAAACCAATCTTTAAGGCGCACCCACATAGGGATGCGCTTTTTTAATGCTCCAAAATTAAAAAAAATGCAAAAATAGAAAATATTATCTTCTTTTATTTGGTAATATGGAAAATGGTATATACCTTTGCGCGGAAAATGACTGAGGTATGGATTCTTTGAATAATGCCGTTTTAATCCAGAATGCCACGCTTGATGATATAGAGGCGATGGTCAACAAGGCCGTTGAACGGAGGATGGCCGAGTTCTATGACAGGGTGCGCAGCAAGCCGCCAGTCCTTATCAAGCGGAAGGATGCGGCGAAGATGCTGGGCATATCCTTGCCCACGTTAGACGCATACGCTAAGGCAGGCATTCTGCATCAACGGCACATCGGCGGGCGTGTTTACTACGAAGAGGAAGAGTTAAACAAGTATAAACCAAGCAAATAATCATGGAAGAAAAAGAACAACTAACCACCAATGACGTAGCTATGCTACTCGGCGCAGTCGAGCTGATGGAGAGCTATGCGCACCATCTTGCCTCGCATGTGAGGACAGCGTTCGGCCAGTACGAGGCTGCAGATAACGACGTACGAGAGTTTGTCACCGCGGCGAAGAACGCCAAAGACTGTTGCAACGTGCTGGATGACTGCGTGGCAATTATTAGAGGAGTCATGCCAAAGATGATTAGAATATTTAATAATTAAACAACATGAAGAAAGAAAACCCTTACAGCGGCAAACCACAATACCTTACTCAAACAGAAGCGTGTGATGAACTCGGAATCAGCAAGATGACCTTCCGCACCTACGCCCAACGCTACGAGCTAAAATCCGAAAAATGGAGCAAATACAAGTATTACAGGCGACAAGACGTCGAAGAAATAAAACAATTCCTGAGCTGGGGTGCACAAGACCTTATCGTCAGGATTGAGACAATGACTGGTAAAAAAGTTTATTTACAGTAATTTACAGAAACAATGGAAAAACTTAACAAATTCTATGCAGACCTCCTCAAACGGAGCGGAAAATTGACAGATGAACAGCAAGACCTGCTCCAGCAGGCTTTCTTCCCCGGTTGGGGAGAAGACAGCCCAAACAAACAGATGTTGGATAGCGCCCGCGACTTCAGCGAAGCCTACACAAAGTGGGAGGCCGAGCAATCACGCCACCAAAACAAGAAAGAAACAAATACCATGACAAACGAAGAAATAGATGCACTCGCGGCTATTTTTTAGAACAAGAAAGGAGAAAAAACATGTTCAATGAGAAAACTAAATTCAATCACCAAAAATTTGTAGATGAACGCTTTGGGGTCGGGCGCGGCCGCATGGGATGGCGCGACTGGCGCGACGTGCAGCGATACTACGGAGTGCGCTGCAACGAGCGAGAGCTGGAGAAAGGGAACATGTCCCAGTCCCTCTATAGGTCTTTTTGTCGAACCTTCGGGCAGCAGCAGATGGATGAGTACTTCCGCGCCGATGCGCAAAAGCCTCAACCAAAGCCATTAAGCAAGGAAGAGAGAGAAGTTGAAGAACTTGCCGACCTCATGGTTTTCGGCAAAGTTGGGAGTTAAAAATTAGGAGCTTATGGAAACGTATGGGTCAAGAAATCAGCACTAAAGAACGCAAATCCTTCGTCTTCTATCGGGGCTTCGCCGAGGCGATAGCCAAATGTCCTATAGAAGAGCAGTTGGGAATCTACAAGGCAATCGTAGCCTTTGCGCTTGACGGCACAGAACCAGAATTAGGGAGTTACGGCGGAATTATCTGGCCACTTATACAACCGCAGCTAATAGCAGACTGGGTGCGCTGGAATAACGGATGTCATGGAGGCCCCCCTATAGGGAACAGAAACAACCCCAATGGAAGACGGGGCAAAGGGAAAAGAACTAACCAAGAACTAACCGAGAACCAACCAAAAACTAACCAAGAACTAACCGACCCCATTTATATAAATGATAATGATAATGTATCTACTAACGTAGATAAAGAAATACCCTCTGAAGAGGGTACAAAGAAAGACGGGCTTTCTTTGCCTCCCTCTCCCCCTGAATCAAATGAAAGATACATCAAGTTCAAGGAGAAATTAAAGAAAGAATGCCCCCACGTAGCCAAGATGGAAAAGCAATTAACCGAGAAGGAATTTGAAAAGATAATGGGTTTATTCGACGATAACAGCACAAAAATGTGGGAGGCTATCCAACAATTAGAGAACAACAAGCAGGGGACGAGCAAAAACCGTAGCGTCTACCAGACTCTTTTGAACTGGAAGCGTCGAGGATTCTTTGACCACAATAATAGTCAGAATGGAGGATAAGCAACTCATACACGACGAACAGTGCGAGAGGGAAGTCATCAGCGTCCTTCTCACGAATGCCAATGCCTACAATGACAGTGCAGACCTTCTGAGTGCTGACGTGTTTTACTTTCAGCGTTATAAGATTATTTACAACGCAGTGGCTGGAGTGGGGAAAGAAGGCAACGTCCCTAATCTGGTAGCTGTCAATGCCTACCTGCAAAGTCACCCCGCAGAGGAAGTCATAGAACAGTACCAGCTTGCGCAGATAGCCGCTGCAGCCATAACGGACATAACTTTCCGTGCTAATTGTTCCCGACTGGCTGACCTATATACCAGAAGGCGCATGTGGCAGATAGGCGTTAAACTCATGACCTCTGGCACCTCCGAAGTTGGAGAAACAGCAGTGATACGCTCATTAGCCATCGAGGAACTCCAGAAAACCGATGAAACGCCGCAGACGAGCATTGTCACGACAAAGGATGCGCTGGCCTCACTTGATGAAATTGTGAAGGCCAACCTTTCAGGCAACGTGAAAAGGGGGATTCCTACAGGCTTTCAGTATCTCGATAACAAGGGCGGGCTATGGCCTACCGATTTGGTTGTAGTAGCGGCAGAGTTCTCACAGGGTAAGACTTCGCTTGCACTCGATATGTGTATTAACGCGGCTAAGAGAGGGTACGAAGCGGCCTTCTATTCCTTGGAGATGATGAGTAACCAGCTCGCAGCAAGGATGGCAGCCAGCGAAAGCGGCATAAGTTGTCGAACCATAATGCAGTCCCCACTCACCGATAACCAACTAAGGCAATACGATGAGGCACTCGGCAGGCTCATGGATTTGCCAATCTTCTTCGATGAACGTTCTACCATCTCTGTCGAGCGTATCATTGCAAGCATCCGCACAATGGCTCGCAGAAAGGACGTCAAGGTGGCCTTCATCGATTATCTCCAGATACTACAGACAAACGGCAAAGAAAAAGGCCAGACGGAGGAGCAGTTTTTCGGTACGGTCGCCCGACGGCTAAAAAATTTGGCAAAGGAACTGGGTATTTGTGTTGTTCTACTCTCACAGCTTGCACGCAGCAAGGACACCACCGAGCCGAAACTTGACAGATTAAGGGGCTCTGGGCAGATAGCTGAGGCTGCGGATGTGGTGCTGTTCATCTATCGCCCCGAAGTCTACAGAAAAAAATACAGTGGCGATTACTCCAATATAGACCCTAAAGGCACGGCACAAATCACAATCGCAAAGGGAAGAAATATAGGCTATGGTTCCTTCATTTGCGGCTACGATGCCCCGACCACACATTTCTATGAGCTGACAACCATCCCAAGGCTTGAAAAGACCACCAGTATAGACGAAGAAGAACCATTCTAAAGAAATTGAGAAAAATATGAAGATAGAACCATTCCCCGACACGTTGTCGAAAAGCAAAGCCCTCGGCACGCCCTACGTCCTAACGGAAGCGCAGGCTGAATGGTTGCGGAGGTACTATCCCGACACCTCCACACACACACTTGCAGCGTTGATGGGATGTTCATTTCAGAGCGTCTTGCGCATCGCCAAGCGTTACGGTATAGCCAAGGACAGACAAGCGCTGCGGAAACGCCTTTCTGACATTCAACATGGGATTATCAGGAGCGAGCGGCTGCGTGACAAATGGTGTCTTCCAAGACGGACTACTTACCATCTGCCGTGCAAGATATACACCAAACGAGAGATAAAACGCAGGTGGAAAGCCAAAAAGGAATGGGGATATATACCCGGCGACTATATCACAGAAAGGTTCATACTTTTTTACGACAAGCAGACCAACCGAAACAAGAAGTTCGAGGCTAATTCAATAAAGGCGGGATTTGAGATAAAGGAGATTAAAACAGGATAACAATGGCGGAAAAAGAATTTCGGACAGACTTACAATGGGAAACCATCAGAGGGCAGGTGCCCAGCAAGGCAAATCTGTATTTAGCCGTACCAGATTCGGCGGGAGGGCGCAGAATAATCAAGGACGAACGTGTCAGGGACTACGAGCGGAGCTTCGCCCAGCAGTGCCAGATATACAAGGACAGGCACATCAGCAGGCCGTTCAACCTTCACGCGGTTGTGTATGAATCCACGTGGAGCTACGACATAGACAACTCCCTGAAAACTGTTCTCGACTGTATGCAGTACGTCGGTGCCATCAGCAACGACAATTTATGTATCAGCATATCGGCGCGGAAGGTCATCGACCCCAATAATCCGCGCGTCATGTACGCGATTGAAGAAACTGAACCGAGATTGTTTTCAGGCCAGTGAGCAGCACGTCATCCGTCATCAATGATAAATAATTGTTCTGTATATCATATTTCGTAAGGCGTCACTTCTGACGTACTTAACTCATATTTTTTGGGGATGCCAGTGCGGGAGTATAGTCATTCCGAGGGCTTGGGAGGTTTTGTTCCCAAGCCTTTTTGCGTATAAGGTAAAAAGGAAAGTTAAAAACAGAAAAAAAGCACTTGAAATCTTGCGTAACTACTACTATTTGTGTATCTTTGCAATGGTAATTAGATTATGGAGAAATGACAGACAAAGTTTTGAATTTGCCGATGCGCAAGTGCTATGCCGAACAGATACTGAGCGGCGAGAAAGTAAGAGAGTACAGGCCATTCACCGACCACTGGGCGGTGCGTCTGTGCGAGTTTGACGACCCGAAAGAGCCTGACCTTGTGACGGGACTGAAACACTACGACAGGGCGCACTTCTTCCCTTACAACAAGAACTGGTGGCTCGATGTAGAGATTACGGATATTTATCTTTGCACCGTCAATCAAGATTTCATCGAAGATTTTGAAAGCGAAGTGACGGCGAAGGTAGGCGATGACATCTTTGTCATATCCCTCGGCAAGGTACTTGGCTACGATGGCATAGGTGACAGGAGGAAATGAACGGATTATCTTATAAACACTAATTCACGGTAAGCAGGGGTGAAAGGAGGACAACCCGGCAAACCATCCAGCCCGGTCTTCGGAACGAGCATTATAAAGCAAGGGGAAACCACTTGCAATAGAGAAAAGAAAGAAAGTATCATTAAACTTCAGGAGGAAAAGGATATGCCAGAACCTTATGCAGTAAGAATGAACAACGACGGAAGCCGCACAAAGTATTGGCGCAAAGCTGAATATCAGCGCGGCCGAATGCAGGCTTCAGCTACAGCCGCCGCACAACGAGCAGGTATCAACCGCAGAGTTGGCGGTCGCGTAGTCTAAAAAAGGAGAAGTGACGGACAATGAGATTGGCAGGTAATCATATTTCTCGAATTGCATCCGTCACCGATAGGGCGGTGCTGTTCCACTCGGCTTCGGGCAAGGATAGCATCGCCCTCCTCGACTTAATGGCTCCACACTTCAAGGAGATAGTATGCGCCTATATGTATACGGTCAAGGATATGCAGCATATCGCCAAATACATCACATGGGCGCAGAACAGATACAAGAACGCTCATTTCGTACAAATCCCCCACTACTCCGTATATACCTACATCAAGACAGGCTACCTCGGCTGCAAGCAGAACCCACGCCAGAAGCAGTATACGCTCGAAAGCCTGACGGATGCAATCCGCCTACGATACGGCATCGAGTGGGCTTTCTTCGGCTTCAAACAATCGGACGGCATGAACAGGCGAATAATGCTGCGAACCTATGAAGATGAGGCTATCAACTTCAAAACAAAGAAGTGCTATCCTCTTTCGCAGTACAAGAATGCCGACGTGCTGCACTACATCGAAGAACGCGGCCTCATCAGGCCAGAGGACTACGGAGGAAAGACCCGCTCGTCGGGCTGCGATGCAAGTGACATCAACTATCTTCTGTGGCTGGAAGCGAACTATCCCCAAGACTTGCAGCGATTATATGACATGTACCCGATGGCTGAACGAATAATGTTTGAACACAAGAGGAATGAAGATAAAGCAGAGTGAAACAAGAGAGGTTATGCGCAGTCAGCTACACGCCCAGCCCTACAATCCGAAAAAGCACACCGACAGGCAGGTGGACGGGCAGAAAAAGAACATCCGCACTTTCGGTTATCTGGGCGGAATCGTGTGGAACGAGCGGACGGGTAATCTCATCGACGGCCATCGCAGGCTGAAAGCTCTTGACCAGCTTAACAAGTACGACGGTACAAGTGACTATCCTGTCAAGGTTGAGGTCGTAGACTTCGACGAGAAGCAGGAAAAGGAGCAAATGACCTACATGGCTTTGGGCTCCACACGCCCCGACTACGAAATGATTGCCGAATACCTGCCCGACATCGACTACCAGCTCGCAGGGATAGAACCCTACGACCTCGCCCAGATTGAGAGCTTCCTGCCACAGCAGCCCGCAGCCATTGAGACCATCGACGACTTCTTAGAACCCGAACCGACGCACGAAGAAAAGAAAACTGCAGTCAAGGAGGCCAAAAAAGAGGCTCAACTCCGAGCCGTCGAGAACTGGCAGAATGTGCAGGCATATATCACCATATCCTTTGCCGATGCAGAAGAAAAGCGAATGTTCTGCGACATCGCAGGATTGAAGGAGGGTGATATGTTCATCGCAGGCAAGGATATTTTAGACATGATACAATAAACAGAATCAGACACCTATAACGCGCACACACGAATATGACTCCACCATTAGAGAGATTTCAAGAGGCTATGGATAAGGCAGGCGGCAACGTCTCAGCCGTGGCAAGGGCTTTCGGGGTAAGACGGTGTACCGTCTACGAATGGCTGAAAATCCCTGAATACAAACAGGTGCTTGACGATGCAAGGGGCAGCTTCTTAGACGAAGCCCTCACATCGGCAAGGATTCTTGTCAGGGGCATCCCCGACATACAGAACGGCAAGCAGGTGGGGTGGATAACCCCTCCCGATTCAGGCATGACACGGTACATCCTTGGCACGCTCGGACGCAATGAGGGATTTGGTGAACACATTGACGTTACTACCAAAGGAGAGAATATCACAAGAGTGATGACCCCAGAGGATGCAAGGTCGTATCTTGCCAAACTGGAGGAGGAATACTAAGCTCTATAAATAATTACCCATACGTTTTAGAGTGTGGGGGAGAGACGTTCATTCAGATGTTTCTCCCCTTTTATTTTGTCGTTTCATTTCTTTTGCTTACCTTTGCACCATCAGGCCATGAAAAAGCAAAGAAAAAACAAAAAATCGCCGTGAAACGGAACAATAACGGAACAGAAAGGCAAACAAAAAGAGCCTAACCCAATAAGAATTAGACCCTTACACTAATTATGATGTCGGAAAGAGGCGACTCGAACGCCCGACCCCTACGTCCCGAACGTAGTGCGCTACCAACTGCGCTACTTTCCGAATGCGGCTGCAAAGGTAGTGCAAACCGAGAGAAATACAAAATAAAAAGTGATTTATTTTTATTTCCGAGGTGCAGCCTACCTAAAACCACAAGTTAAAGGTAGTGCAAACTGAGAGAATTACAAAATAAATCTGCATTTATTTTTATTTCCGAGGTGAAAGCTTTCCCAAAAAAGGAAGAAAAAAAGTCCCCTCAAAAGCGATATTCTGCCTAAAAAAGCGAAGTTTTTTGAAGGAGAAAGACGTTTTTCAGCGCCTTGATGCAAAAAAATATGGAAAACGTTTGGGCAAAAGAAAAAAATGCCCTACCTTTGCACCCGCTTTGTGAGAAACAAGCGAAAAAACCAAGTTTGGTACCATAGCTCAGTTGGTAGAGCATCGGACTGAAAATCCGTGTGTCCCTGGTTCGAATCCCGGTGGTACCACAGCAGAAGAGAGGATGTTTCGACACCCTCTCTTCTCTCTTTTCCCACCAAAATATGTTATTAAACATATTGCCGAAAGATACTATAATTAAAAAATTTACGTTATCTTAGTAGCCGAAATAAACGAACCTAATCCAAACGTGTGTATGAGCGCAAATCATAATTACCTTGTCATCATGGCCGGAGGCATCGGAAGCCGTTTCTGGCCCTTAAGCCGCATGAGCGTGCCGAAACAGTTCATCGATTTCTTTGCCACAGGAAAGACGCTGCTTCGTCAGACCTACGAACGCTTTCTGAAAATTGTCCCTGCCGATCATATCATCATTTCCACCAACCTCGCGTACATGGAGCTGGTACAGGAGCAACTGCCCGAAGTGGACCCCCAGAACATCCTGCGCGAGCCAGCCTTCAGGGGCACGGCACCCAGCGTGGCGCTGGCGGCCTACTATCTACGCACCATTGACCCAGAGGCTAACATCGTGATGGCGCCTGCAGACCAATATATCGTGAACGAGGAGGCTTTCTGCGCCGATATGCTGCGGGCTCTCGACTATACAGCCACGCATCCCCACCTCGTGACGCTCGGCATCAAGCCCACGCACCCAGAAACACGCTATGGCTACATCCAGGTGGATGAGGAACGCCCTGCCGACGGCTTCTGCAAGATAAAGACGTTTACTGAGAAGCCTCAGCCGGAGTTTGCGCGCATCTTCACGGAAAGCGGTGAGTTCTACTGGAATACAGGTCTTTTCATCTGGAGGGCACAGACGATTATCGACACCATGCACACGCTGCTGCCAGACATGATGACGCAGTTTGACCGCGTGTTCAAAGAATATCGCACCCGTGACGAACGTCGCGAGGAACTCTATCGCTGCTACGAATCGTTCATCCATATCTCCATCGACTATGCCGTCATCGAGAAAGCGCCGAATATGTACATGCTCTCGGGCTCGTATGGATGGATGGATATCGGACGTTGGGAGGACGTCTGGCAGGAGTCGGCAAAGGATACGCACGGCAACGTCGTGCATAGCGGAAACTGCGAGCTCTACGACTGCCGGAACAACCTCATCATCCTGCCTGACAATAAAAAGACCATTATCCAAGGGCTTGACGGGTACTTCTTCTGCGCGACGGACGACATTGTGGTTATCTGCCCCCTGGATGAGAAGAATATCCGCCATTTCCGCACCGACCTCCAGACAAAAGGCGAAGAAGGGCTGATGTGATATTTCCTTTTTGTTTGTTTTCTCACTCGGCTTGCACCACTTTTATCGGGGGGCCATACCTCGTTTTAGGTACTCTCACGCGGAAAAAACGAAATAATTTTGGTTTTTCACTCGCTTACTCGTACCTTTGTCGTTTCAATGGAAAAATGAATGTTGCATGAAGGCATTAATCCTTAATTCAGGACTTGGACAGCGGATGGGCGTGCTAACCAGCAACCAGCCGAAGTGCATGACAGAAATCTCTCCTACGGAAACCATCCTGAGCCGTCAGCTGAGGCTGATTGCTGAGGCAGGGCTGACGGAGGTGGTGATGACAACGGGCTATTTTGACGAGGTGCTCACCCACTACTGCCAGTCGCTGGCGCTTCCGCTGAAGTTCACGTTTGTGCGGAATCCCCTGTATGACCAGACGAACTACATCTACTCCATCTATTGCGCCCGAGAATCCTTGCTGGATGACGACATCGTGCTGATGCATGGCGACCTGGTGTTCGAAAACCGCGTGTTCGACGCTGTCATCGCTGACGAGGAGAGCTGCATGGCGGTAGACGCTGAAGCTCCCCTGCCGGAAAAGGACTTCAAAGCCGTCGTCCACAACGGGCGCATCAGCAAGATAGGCATCGAATTCTTCGACGAGGCAATGGCTGCTCAGCCTCTCTATAAAATAAGGAAGAAGGACTGGGCCGTGTGGCTGAAAAGAATCGTGGAATACTGCGAGAGCGGAAACCGGAAGTGCTATGCCGAGAATGCCTTCAACGAGGTTTCGGACGAGTGTTGCCTGAAGGCGCTGGACGTCAAGGGCGCCCTCTGCGCCGAGATTGATACGCCTGACGACTTGAAGGTGGTCTCCAGCAAGCTGCACGAAATAGAGAATCGCTGGGTCTACATGTGCTTCTCAGCGGACCTGATACATAGCGGGCACATCGCCATCATAAAGAAAGCCCGCAAGCTGGGGCGCCTGGTCATCGGCGTGCTTTCCGACGAGGCTGTTGCCAGCTACAAGCGCTATCCGCTCATCCCCTTCTCAGAGCGTGCATCGTTGTTTGCAAACATCAGTGGCGTAGCAAAGGTGGTGGAGCAGAAGACGCTCTCGTATGCCGACAACCTACGTCAGCTGCGGCCTTCGTTTGTGGTGCATGGCGACGATTGGGTCACAGGCTTCCAACGCCCCATCCGCGACGAGGTCGTCGGCGTACTGAGCGAGTACGGCGGACAACTGGTGGAATTCCCCTATACAAACGACGAAAAGTTGAAGGAACTGGACAAGCAGAGCCGCGCCCAGCTGGCTATGCCTGACATGCGGCGTGGACGCCTGCGCAAGCTGATTGGCATGAAGGGGCTTGTCACAGCCCTGGAGGCTCACAGCGGTATCACGGGACTGATAGCTGAAAAGACTACCGTTCTGCAGGACGGCAAGACGTATCAGTTCGATGCCATGTGGATTTCCTCGCTCTGCGACTCTACGGCAAAGGGTAAGCCGGACATCGAGCTTGTCGATATGACCAGCCGCTTCCGCACCATCGACGACATTATGGAGGTAACGACGAAACCCATCATCTTCGATGGCGACACAGGTGGGCTGACGGAACATTTCGTCTATACCGTCCGCTCATTGGAGCGTATGGGTGTCTCGATGGTGATTATCGAGGACAAGACGGGGTTGAAGAAAAACTCGCTCTTCGGAACGGAGGTGAAGCAGACGCAGGACACGATAGAGAACTTCTGCGCCAAGATAGCTGCTGGCAAGAAGGCGCAAAAGACATCGGACTTCATGATCTGCGCCCGTATTGAGTCGCTTATCCTGGAGCGCGGCATGGACGACGCGCTGACAAGGGCCCGTGCGTATGTGGATTCTGGGGCCGATGCCATCATGATTCACAGCCGCAAAAAAGACCCTGCGGAGATCTTCGAGTTTGTGGAGCGCTTCCGCAGCGAGGATACCGTTACTCCGATTGTCGTCGTCCCCACATCGTTCAACATGGTGACGGAGGACGAGTTCAAGCAGCGGGGCGTAAATGTCGTCATCTATGCCAACCAGCTCACCCGAACGGGTTTTCCTGCCATGCAGCGTGCGGCACGTACCATCCTGGAGAATCATCGCGCCAAAGAGTGCGACGATATGTGCATGAGCATCAAGGACATTATCACTCTTATACCTGAAGAATGATTTCACCGAAGTTTTTTATTCAAACTCTGGAGGCAAACGGCATTGAGTTCTTTGCTGGCGTGCCAGATTCGTTGTTGAAGAACATCTGTGCCTACATGGCAGACCACATAGACAGCCATCACTACATCATTGCTGCTAACGAAGGAGGAGCTGTCGGCCTTGCCGCTGGCTATCATCTCGCTACAAGCCGCATCGGTATGGTTTTCATGCAAAATTCCGGCGAAGGCAATGCCATCAATCCGCTGGCCTCGCTGACGGATAAGGAGGTTTACAACATTCCCGTCCTTCTGCTTATCGGCTGGCGGGGTGAGCCTGGCATTCACGATGAGCCGCAGCACGTCAAGCAGGGCAAGGTGACTCTTCCTCTGTTGGACGTCATGGGCATCCGTCATGCCATTCTCAGCAAAGACGATGCTGAGGCCGCCCGCCAAGTGGAAGAGGCTGTCCACTTCATGGAGGAGAGCAAAGAACCCTTTGCGTTAGTGGTTGAAAAGGACACCTTCGAGCCTTATACGCTGAAGAATAAAAAAGAGAGCCATCTGACGCTAACACGCGAGAAGGCTATCCAGATAGTGGCGGCGGCTATTGGGCCCGAGGACGTCATCGTCAGCACCACAGGCATGATCAGCCGCGAGCTCTTTGAATTCCGCGCTGCGAAAGGGCAGAGCCACGAGCAGGATTTTCTGACTGTAGGCTCCATGGGCCACGCCTCGCAGATTGCCCTCGGAATTGCTTTGGCCAAGCCTGAAAGAACGGTCTGGTGTTTCGACGGCGATGGCGCAGCAATCATGCATCTGGGCAGTATGCCTATTGTGGGCTCGCTTTGTCCGACAAACCTTGTTCATATAGTCTTCAATAACGGCACCCATGATTCTGTAGGCGGGCAACCTACTGTGGGACTGGAGATTGAGTTCCCCGAGTTGGCAGAAGTATTCGGCTATAAGCAGGTCAACTGGGTGGATAGCGAGGAGCAGCTTACCGACATCATGACGTTCCTGCCCCAATGGGCTGCAAAGAAGGATGGCCCCTACTTCCTTGAGATCCGAGTCAGGAAGGGCAATCGCAAGGATCTCGGACGCCCCACCACTACCCCGTTGGAAAACAAGGAGGCATTCATGAAATTCCTGTCAAAAAAGGACTAAATCAACATTGTCATGCAGGAAATCGTACAGGGCATCGGGCATTTGCCAGAGATAATGGCAAGAACAGGAAAGCGGAAGATTCTTCTCGTTACCGATGCGTCCTTTCCGTTTCTCTCCATTAAGGAGGAGGTGGAGGCGCTGGCAGTAGAGAAGGTGCTGTTTTCCGACTTCACGTCCAATCCTTTGTACGAAGATATCTGCAAGGGCATCCGATTTTTTCAAAACGAGAAGTGTGAAGCCCTCTTGGCTGTGGGCGGAGGCAGCGCCATTGATGTGGCAAAATGCATCAAGATGGCTGTGCTGGGGCTGGAGAACATAACGGGGAAGAGCCTTTTTAAGGGTCAACAAGTCAACGAGTCAACGAGTCAACGGACGAAGCAGCGAGAGCAAAGTCAAACTTGTTTGGACTATGCCGAGTCGCGACGGACGAAGAGCAAAGCTCAACAAGTTGACCTCTATTCCCTTCCCCTTATCGCCATTCCCACCACAGCGGGGACGGGCAGCGAATCAACCCACAACGCCGTGATGTATTACGAGGGAGCCAAGCAGACGATGACGAACGACGCCATACTGCCTGACTATGCCCTGCTGGAGCCTGCCGTACTGAAGACCTTGCCACTCTATCAGAAGAAGTGCACCATGCTTGATGCTCTATGTCAGGGTATTGAGAGCTGGTGGTCGGTAAACTCCACCGATGAATCAAAGTCGTATGCCCGTCAGGCAGTAGAACGGATTGTTGAGTATTGGCGTTCTTACATCGTGGACAACGATGCTGAGGCTACGGCTCAGATTATGTGGGCAGCCAACTATGCCGGACGTGCCATCAACATCTCTGCTACTACGGCAGCCCACGCCATGAGCTATAAGATTACCTCCCTTTATGGTCTTCCGCACGGCCATGCGGTAGCCGTCTGCCTGCCGGAAATTTGGGAGTATATGCTCTCCCATCCCGAAGGCTGCATCGACCCACGTGGCGAAGCGTATATGCTGGACGTCTTCCAGTCCATCAGCCAGCTAATCAGTATTCAAGGCTTCCGCAAGCTGATGGATGAGCTGAGCATGCAGCAGCCTGTAAGCCGTCAGCGGGAAGAAGAGCTGACGCTACTCAGCCGCTCCGTCAATCCCGTCAGGATGAAGAACAATCCCGTTGCCATCGACGAGCAGCAGGCCCGTAGATTATACGAAGCAATCATCAAATAGCATGTCCGTAGTTGACCAGAAACGCATAGCCCGCAACACCCTGCTGCTTTACATCCGCATGGGTCTGGTCATGCTGGTTGGGCTCTACACCTCGCGTGTCGTGCTGGACGTACTGGGCGAAGTCGATAATGGCATCTACAACGCCATTGGCGGTGTGGTTGTGATGTTCTCGTTCCTCAGCACCACTATGTCTACCGCCTGCCAACGCTTCTTCTCCTTCGAACTGGGAAAAGAGGACTTCAATGGCTTGCGGGCCGTATTCAGCCAGAGTCTTGTTATCTTCCTGGGATTGGTGTTGCTGGTTGTTGTCTTGGGCGAGACAGCCGGATTGTGGTTTGTGGAAAACAAGATGCAGATGGCCGGGCGCGACGAAGCGGCCCGCTGGGTCTATCATTGCTCGGTAGCAGGCTTTATCTTCCTGCTTATGCGCACCCCCTACATGGGCATGATTATTGCCCGCGAGAAGATGAAGGTGTTTGCCTACATCAGCGTGTTTGAGGCGCTTGGAGCTTTGGCTGTGGCTATTGCCTTGCAATATTACGGCACCGATAAACTGAAGCTTTATGCCCTGCTGATGCTCTGCCTGCAAGCTCTGATGGCTATGGCATATTGGCTCTACTGTCGGCTGTTCTATCGCGAGTGCCGCTTCACGCTACGCTGGGGAGGCAAGCCCGTCGGCAACCTATTCCGCTTCACAGGTTGGGAGATGATGGGCACGCTTGCCGGCACCTGCAAGACGGGCGGCGTCAGCATCCTCATCAACATGTTCTTCGGCCCTATCCTCAACACCCCGCGCGCCCTTGCACAGAAAGTCTATATGACCATCGCCCAGCTGCAGACGAACTTCTATATGGCTGTTCGTCCGCAGATTATCAAGTCCTACGCCGTCGGAGCTATGGACGAGATGGAGAAGTTGCTTTTCCAAAGCACCCGTCTCACCTACTACCTGCTGCTGATTATCGCTGTGCCGCTGATGGTTGAGACCCCCTTCATCCTCGACCTTTGGCTGAAGGACGTACCTGCACATACGGTTTTCTTCACCCGTCTGCTGCTTGTCGGAGGGCTCATCGACAGCTTTGGCAGCCCTCTTGGTGCAGCCGTGCAGGCTACAGGACAGAACAAACGCTATCAGATTGGCGTCGGCCTCACGCTGCTGGCTATCCTGCCGTGCACCTACGTCGCCTACAAGGTGCTCCATCTGGGTGTGGAATGGGCGTTCTACTTCACCATCTTCTTCTCCTTCATCGCCCAGTTGGTACGAGCCGATTGTGTCCGTAGGCAGACGGGCATCAATATGCGCCGTTTTGCTCGCGAGGTGGTAGCCGTCGTAGTCGTCGTCACCCTTCTCTCCTTTGCCCTGCCGCTCTGTTTCAGGGAGTTTGCCTTTCCTGCCCTGACGGCTCATTGCCCATCGCTCATCCTCACTCTCCTTTCCATATTCATCAGCATTCTTTGGACAGGCGTTCTTGTTTACGCTACCGGCATTACCTCTTCTGAGCGACGTCACCTCCTTGACTATCTCAAGGAAAAAACCCGAAAACAAGCAAAAGAAAAATAGGCAGCCCAAGCAAAAAGGAATTTGCTTTTTCGCTCGGCTTGCACTATCTTTAACGGGCTTCGCCCGTTTTAATTAGGCTGCGCCTCGGAAAAATGCAAAAAAATTTGCTTTTTCGCTCGGCTTGCACTAATTTTGCAGCGCTTGACGAAGAAATATAGTTTTAACCCTTAAAATTAATTCAGTAATTCAGTATTCTCATGAAATTCTTAACAGAAGAAAAGCTCACTATCGTCGGTGCTGGCGGTATGATTGGTTCCAACATGGCTCAAACGGCTCTTATGCTCGGTCTGACTCCTAACGTTTGCCTCTACGACATCTTCGAACAGGGTGTTCACGGTGTTGCTGAGGAGATTTATCATTGCGGTTTCGAGGGTGCCAACGTCACTTGGACTACCGACCCTGCCGTTGCTTTCAAGGATGCCAAGTACATCGTCTCATCAGGCGGTGCACCCCGTAAGGAGGGTATGACCCGCGAAGACCTTCTCAAGGGCAACTGCCAGATTGCTGCCGAGTTCGGCGACTTCATCCATCAGTATTGCCCCGATGTGAAGCACGTCGTTGTCATCTTCAACCCCGCTGACGTCACCGCCCTTACCGCTCTTATCCACAGCGGTCTGAAGCCCGAGCAGCTCACCTCTCTCGCTGCCCTCGACAGCACCCGTTTGCAGGAAGCCCTCGCTCAGGAGTTCGGCGTGCAGCAGTGCAAGGTTACTGGCGCCCACACCTACGGCGGACATGGCGAGCAGATGGCTGTCTTCGCTTCGCAAGTGAAGATTGACGGCAAGCCCCTCTCGGAGATGAACCTCTCTGCCGAAAAGTTTGCCGACATCAAGCAGCGCACCATTCAGGGCGGCAGCAACATCATCAAGCTGCGTGGACGCAGCTCGTTCCAGAGCCCTGCCTACAACGCTGTGAAGATGATTGAGGGTGCTATGGGTGGCGAACCCTTCACCCTCCCTGCCGGCACTTACGTCAACACGGAGAAGTACAAGAACGTCATGATGGCTATGCCTACCATCATCGACGCTACGGGTGTCCACTACAGCGAAGTCAAGGGTACGGCTGACGAAATGGCTGCCCTCGATGCTTCGTACGTCCACCTCTGCAAGATGCGTGACGAAATCGTCGACCTCGGCATCGTCCCGCCCGTCAGCGAGTGGAAGAAACTCAACCCGTACCTCTAAGAAGTAATCATTAGGAATTAGGAGTTAGGAATTACCAATTAGGAATAGGTTGCGCTTTGCCGTTATCCCCAGAAAAATTCCTAATTCCTAATTCCTAATTTTTAATTTTTATTTTTCCTCTTCATGAACGTTCAGATCATCAACAAGTCCCATCACCCCCTCCCGTCATACGCCACGCCGCTGTCGGCAGGCATGGACCTGAGGGCAAATCTCGACGAGCCCATCGTGCTGCGTCCCATGCAGCGCTGCCTTGTCCCTACGGGACTGTTCATTGCCCTGCCTCCAGGCTACGAGGCACAAGTGCGCCCTCGTAGCGGTCTTGCCATCAAGCGCGGCATCTCTGTGCTCAACGCTCCTGGCACCATCGACGCCGACTATCGGGGCGAAATCTGCGTCGTCCTCATTAATCTTTCTGCCGAGGATTTTGTCATAGAAGATGGAGAGCGCATCGCCCAGATGATTATCGCCCGCCACGAGCAGGTCGTGTGGAAGGAGACTGATGTCCTCTCCGATACCGAGCGCGGCGCAGGCGGCTTCGGACATACAGGCGTTTGAGAGATTGAAGATTGGAAATTGAAGATTGAAGATTAGAAATTAGGGTAAGAGGATAGGATATGACGGACAGACGATATCAGACGACGAACGGAGGGCTGACGAAGGACTTCGTCGGAGGCTCTTGTCGCCATTTATTCGCTGATGCCAGCAGGGGGAATGCCCTCTCTTTCCTCCTGATCATCCTCTTCCTCCTCCCGTTTGCAGGCTGCGGGACGTCGCGCAAAGCCGTTGCACCAGAGGACACGGCACAGCTATCCGACGAAGAACAGCGCCGCTATGACTATTTCTACCTCGAGGCCGTCAACCAACGTCAGCAGGAAAACTACGACGCGGCCTTCGACCTCCTCCAGCATTGCCTCTCCATCTGCCCTACGGCTCCGACGGCCCTCTACGAGCTCTCGGCCTACTACTCCGCGCTGGGCGACAAGGAGAAGGCGCTCAGCCTCATGCAACAGGCCGTCACCTACGACCCCGACAACTATTGGTATCAGGAGAGCCTTGCTGAAGCCTACTATAACAACCAGCAGCTGGACAAAGCCATCGCCATCTACGAGGATATGGAGACGCGCTTCCCCCGACGTTCGGCAGAGCTGCTGCCCATCCTCGTCAATCTCTATCAGGCTACGGAGCAGTACGACAAGGAGATAGAGACCCTCGGGCGTATGGAAGAGCGCTTCGGCTCGTCCGAGGAGATTGAGATGGAGAAGTTCCGCGCCTATTTCCTGAAGAAGGACAACGAGGCTGCCTTCCGCTCGATGGAGGAGCTGGCAGCCGCCCATCCCGACGAGCTGCGCTACCGCCTGCTGCTGGGCGACGTCTGCCTCAACTACGACAAACTCGACGAAGCCCGCCGTGCCTACGAGAGCGTGCTTGCCGTAGAGCCCGACAACGATATGGGCCACCTCGGCATGGCCAACTGGTACAACAAGAGCGGCAACGACAAGCGCGCTGATGCCATTGTTGATTCGCTGGTGGTCTATGGGCACCTGCCCGACGAACGCCGCATCCAGCTCACCTCGCAGCTCATCCGCCAGATGGAGGCGCGGCAGGACACCCTTGCCATCGACGACCTCTTCAGCCGCATCCTTGCCCAGCCGCAGACGTCCATCGCTATGCCCAAGGCTTGCGCCGCCTATTACATCCAGGCCCAGAAGCCCGACACGCTCATCATCCCCTTCGTCCAGGCCATCCTTGCCGTAGAGCCCGACAACGTGGAGGCCCTCAAGCAGCTGCTCTACTACGCCGTCGAACACAACGACACGGAGGAAGTGCGTGAGCGGAGCCGTGCCCTGCTCGCCTATTACCCTGACGAGCTCTACGCCTACTACTACCTCGTCATCACCGCCCTGCGCGACAAGGACGAACGGCGTGCCATCGACTACTGCCTCGAGGGCGTCTCACACATCGGCGAGGAGAGCGACACCGAACTCTGCACCGAGCTCTACACCATGCTCGGCGACCTCTACTTCTCCAGCAACGAGAAGGCAAAAGGCTACGTCGCCTACGACTCAGCCCTCGTCTATAACCCCTCGAAAGTGTCGGTGCTCAACAACTACGCCTATTACCTCTCCCTCGAGAACCGCGACCTCGACCGTGCTGAAGAGATGAGCCGCGTCACCATCACCAAGGAGCCCGACAACAGCACTTACCTCGACACCTACGCCTGGATACTCTTCCAGAAGGAACGCTACGACGAGGCATGGCGCTATATGGAGCAGGCGCTGAAGACCGATACCACCAGCAGCGCCGTGCTGATGGAACATGCCGGCGACATCAGCTTCAAGTGCGGACTCGTTGACGAAGCCCTCGGCTACTGGAAACAAGCCCTCGAGCAGCAGCAGAAGGACCGCAAGGAGAGCGGCACCAAACCCACAGCCGAAGAGCGCCTGGCAGAGAACAAACTGAAAAAGAAAATCCGACAGAAAAAATGGATAAAATAGCATTACCCACCCCCCTGACGGCAGAGAAACGAAACTTCCTGCTGCTGGTTCTTCCTGTCGCGCTGTGCCTCCTGCTGGCAGGCTGCGGCGCAGTCAACCAGGTGGCAACCTCGCCCGAAGCCAATCGTGCCCCTCGAATGCGGCTCGAATCCCCTCTGGCAGCCATCGCCACACCGCTGGCCAACCACACCGACCTCTCGCTGCGCATGGCTGTTGAGGCCACGTATGGCGACAAGACGCTCCCTGTGAAGGGCAACCTGCGTATGCGGCGCGGCGAGGTCATCCAGATGGCCTTCACGGCGCTGGGGATGATAGAGGTGGCCCGTGTCGAGATGACTCCTGAGGCCGTGTGGATTATCGATCGTCTGAACAAGCAGTATGCCAAGGCGCGCTACTCCGAGCTGCCCTACCTCAGTCAGTCCCTCGTCAACTTTTCGCTCATCGAGTCGCTGCTTTGGAACGAGCTGTTTATCCCTGGGCAGAAGAACGTAGCGGCCCACTTGGATAAGTTCAACGTAGAGCCCTCGGGCACCCAGCGGCTCATCCAGCCCAAGGATCAGAAGGCGCTTTCGGCACGTTTCTGGACCGATGCCGATATCACCCGCTTGCAGCGTACCCGCCTGCAGTTCGGCACCTTCCTCTCCGACTGGACTTACGCGGGCTATCAGCTGGTGGACGACACCCGCTACCCCTCGGCGCTCTCCGCCACGCTGGAGGGCGAGGGGAAGAAGGCCTCCGTGCAGCTCTCGTTCACTAACATCACCCTCGACAGCAAGGACTGGCCCCCACGCACCAACCTCGCCAACTACACCCAGCTTTCCGCTGCCGAGCTGCTTTCGAAACTCTCCTTCCTGAAATGAGAATGCTATGAAACGTCACTCCTCCCTCCTGTTCATTCTATTCTTCATTTCTACATTTTTCGTGACTCCAGCGTGTGCCCAGACGGTACAGCAGATGAAGAAAGACCGCGCCCGTCTGGAGCAGCAGATCAAGGAGTCGCAACAGCTGCTGGCCTCCACCGGCAAGGACGTCAAGAGCCAGCTGGCGCAGCTCTCCGTGCTCAGCGAGCGCATCCGTCAGCAGACCGAGCTCGTCACCCAGCTGGGCAATGAGCTGAAGGCCACCGAGACTGAAATCTCCCTTCTCGGCAGCGAGCTGAAGGAGCTGGAGGCCGACCTCGAGATGCGCAAGAGCCGCTATGCCAGCGCCCTCAGCCAGTCGCTCCATCGCAATTCGTTCGAAAACCGTCTGCTCTTCCTCCTCTCGTCCGACACCTTCCGCCAGATGTACCGTCGTATGCGCTACCTGGGCGAATATGCCCACTTCCAGGCGCAGATGGGGCGCGAGATTCAGGCCAAGCAGCAGGAGCTGGAGGAGAAGCGTGCCCAGCTTACCGAGCTGAAAGCCAGCCAGACCGAGCTGCTGGCCCAGCGTCAGCACGAACAGCAGGCCCTCGCCACCCAGCAGGCCGAGCAGCAGGCGCTCGTCAGCCGTCTGCAGAAACAGCAGGCCACCATCAAGAGCGAGCTCAAGCGCCAGCAAAGCGAGTACGACCGCCTCGATAAGAAAATTGAGCAACTCATCAACGAGCAGATTGCCGCCTCGCAAGCCAAAGCAAAAGCAAAGGAAAAAGCTACGACAGCCAAGGGCAAGGAGACCAAGCAACTCGACACTCCCCCTGCCGAGAGCGGCAGCAAGGGCGGCTTCAAGATGAGTGCCGATGACGTGAAGCTTTCCGGCTCGTTCCAGCAGAACAAGGGCCGCCTGCCCGTGCCCGTGCAGGGCTCCTACATGATAGCCTCGCACTACGGCATCCAGCAGATGAGCGGCATGAAGCACGTCACCGTCAACAATCAGGGCGTCGACCTGCGCTGCAGTCGCGGCGCTACAGCCCGCAACATCTACGACGGCGAGGTGTCAGCCATCTTCGAGCATCCCTCACGCAAGACCTACGGCATCCTCGTCCGCCACGGCAACTATATCTCCGTCTATTGCAACCTCGCCACCCTCAGCGTCCGTCAGGGCGACAAGGTGAAGGGCGGTGCCCCTCTGGGTACCATCCACACCGACCCCTCTGGCGAGAGCATCCTTCAGTTCCAGCTACGCAAAGACCTCCAGCGCCTCAACCCCGAGGAATGGATAAAGTTTTAGTGATTAGTGAGTAGTGATTAGTGATTAGTGAATAGTGAACAGATAATAAGTGAACAGTGAACAGTGATCAGTGAACAGATAATAGCAAAGGAGCCGCATACAAGGCATCCATCTGTTCACTGTTCACTGATCACTGTTCACTAAAAACTTTCACTTATACCTGAAATCCCCTGTCGACGTAGTTCTCCAGGCTCTGGCACGTGTTGGCGGCAAAGGCCAGGGCGCAGCCCACGATATGGTCCCAGTCGTCAGCTGTCAGGCTGTCGAGGTCGGCACGGCGCACACGGTAGCGCAACAAGCCGTAGATGAGTCCTGCGTTAAAGCTGTCGCCGGCACCGATGGTGCTCACCAGCGCGGGCACGGGCAGGCTCTCGTAGCTGCGGCTCACACCGCCTCCGGCATGCAGTCTGACGCCCTCGGCACCACACGTGTACACCAGACGCGGGCAGTAGAATGCCGTCTGCTGCCTATACACCGCCTCGCTGTCCGCAAGGCCGTAGAGGATGCGGAAGTCCTCATTCGAGCCGCGTATGATATCGGCAAACTCCAGATTCTCCAGCAGCGTGCCCGTCAGCTTCACCGCCTCGGCCCTGTGGTTCACGCGGAAGTTCACGTCGTAGACGATGAGTGCGCCACGCTCGCGGGCCAGGCTGAGCAGCGCCGACACACGGGGACGCGTCGCAGGGTCGAGGGCATAGTACGAGCCGAACACCACCACGTCGTCCGCCGTCACCTCCGGCAGCAGCGGCTCACGCTCCGTCGGGAACGGCTGGCGGTAGAACTCATATTGCGCATTGTTGTCCCTGTCGAGGAACGCCATCGAGACGGGGCTCTGCTTGTCGGGCCACACGCTGACGTACGTGTCGTCCACGCCGTTGTCCTTCATGAACTCGCGGATGACGCTGCCCACATGGTCGTCGCCCAGGTCGGTGAGGAACACCGCCGGCGTGTCCATACGCCCGAGTGACACCATGGTGTTGAACGTACTGCCGCCTGGCACGGCGCCCGTGGGCTTGCCGTCGCGGATGATGATGTCGAGAATCGTCTCGCCGATACCAATAACCTTGCGCATAATTTCTTATATTTTTGAGTGATCAGTGAACAGTGAACAGAGAACAGATGTTTGCCCTGTATGCGGCTCCTTTGCTATTATCTGATCACTGTTCACTGCTCACTGTTCACTATTATCTGTTCACTGCTCACTGATCACTGTTCACTAAATTTTCTATTTCCTCCACTGAGGCTGCCGTGACGACGTAGTCGCTCAGCCTGCCACGGATGAAGCCGCGCTCGTTCATGTGGGTGAGCATCCGCATGCAGTCTTCCCAGAAGCCGCCGGTGTTATAAAGCACCATCCGTTTGTGGTGCTCGCCAATGGTGGCGCTACCCATCACGTGGAACACCTCGTCCAGCGTGCCGATGCCGCCCGGCAGAGCCAGCAGGAGGTCGCTGTGCTGGAGCATCAGCTGCTTGCGCTGCGCCAGGTTGTCACACAGGATCACCTCGTCCAGCAGGCTGCTCTGCACCTCGCGCTCCACCAGCCGGTTGGGCACGACGCCCACGATGTGCCCTCCGCCGTCCTTCACCGCCCTGGCCACAGCCTCCATCAGACCCATCTCGGCGCCGCCATACACCAGCGTGATGCCCTTGCGCGCCATCCACGACCCCACCTCACGGGCAGCGTCGAAGTAACTGCTGTCGATGTTCTCCGCAGCCGAGCAGAATATTCCTATCGCCTTCATCGTTTTCCTCCGCTTTTTTTGATTCGACCGCAAAAATACGCATTTTCTCTCAATTCCCATCATTCCGCCCCCATTTTTCTTTTGTTTATTTTTTTGATTATTTTTGTTGAATTTGGCCTTTGGCCTTCCTGAGAGTCTGCGACGCTACATGAATAATCACGAATGGACACTAATTTCTCAAAAATAATTCATGGATAATTCATGGTTAATTCGTGTGGCGCCGCAGGCAAACTTCTGCCCGTCAGGGGCACTTCCTAAGAGTCTGCGACGCTACATAAATAATCACGAATGGACACTAATTTCTCAAAAATAATTCATGGATAATTCATGGTTAATTCGTGTGGCGCCGCAGGCAAACTTCTGCCCGTCAGGGGCACTTCCTAAGAGTCTGCGACGCTACATAAATAATCACGAATGGACACTAATTTCTCAAAAATAATTCATGGATAATTCA
>CAMYYY010000033.1 GCA_947303715.1 uncultured Bacteroidales bacterium
TTGAAGAACGTTTGATGTCGTTTATAAACAGGGGGCGCGTTTATATAAACAGGGGTGCTGTTTATAAACAGAGTAGGCAAATAAAAAATTAGAATAGGCGAATAATTTGCCAGAGTAGGTAAATAAATCGCCAGAGCAGGCAAAAAACTGGACGGGGTAATAATCGACGAAAAGAAGGTGTGTTTTTGCGGAATGAGTTTTTTTCATTATTATTTGCTTTTTCTCTTGCTTACTTGTATCTTTGTCCTCAAAATACAGATTATTTCGAGTTGCCATGATTTATAATGAAATTGGAAAGACGGGCATGAGGGTGTCGAACCTCAGCTTCGGAGCATCGTCGCTGGGCGGCGTGTTCCATAGTGTGCGCGAGGACGAGGGCATCCGTGCCGTGCACGTTGCCGTCGAAAGCGGCATTAACTTCATAGACGTGTCGCCCTACTATGGGCATCTGAAGGCGGAAACCGTGCTGGGCAAGGCGCTCCGCGAGATTCCGCGCGACAAGTATTTCCTTTCCACGAAGGTGGGGCGCTATGGGCATGACGGCGTGAACACGTGGGACTACAGCGCCCGCCGCGTTACGGAGAGCGTCTATGAGAGCATGGAGCGACTGGGTGTTGACTACATCGACCTTATCAACGTCCACGACATAGAGTTCCAGGCGGGTATGGAGGGAGGCCTCCAGAAGGTTGTCGATGAGACGCTTCCTGCACTTGTCGAACTGCGCCGCAAGGGTGTGGTGGGGCACGTAGGCATCACCGACCTCCAGCCCGAAAACCTCCGCTGGGTGGTGGAGCAATGCGATGAGGGTATGGTGGAAAGCATCCTCAACTTCTGCCACTTCAGCCTGAACGACACGCTGTTGACGGAATACCTCGACTTCTTCGAGGCACATGGCGTGGGCGTCATCAATGCTTCGCCGTTGTCGATGGGGCTGCTCTCCACACGCGGTACACCTGACTGGCATCCGGCTCCCGCAGCGCTGAAGGAGGCCTGCGCCCGTGCTGCTGCCTATTGTCAGGAGCAGGGCTACCCGATTGAGAAGCTGGCGGTGCAGTTCTCTACCGGCACAATGAATCCCCGCATCGCTACCACGCTCTTCAGTAGCGCCAATCCTGCCAATGTGGAGCGTAACATCCGCTATGCCGAGGAGCCCATCGACGAGCAGCTCGTCCATGACGTGCAGCAAATCATCGGCAGCCAAATGGGCGTCCGCTGGCTTAATTCATAATGATTTACGATTTGACAATTTACTATTTACAATTGATTGACAATTGAAATATTTAGTTATTTGGGAAACAAAGGATAAATGGATAAATAATCAAATCGGAAAATAAATCGTAAATCGTAAATAGAAAAATAGTAAATAGCATAATGATAATTGATTCTCATAGCCACTTATGGCTGCGTCAGGATACGGCGTGGAACGGGCTTCCCATCCGGACGCTATCGAACGGGCGCTCACTGTTCCTCGGCGAGGAGGTGCAGATGCTCCCGCCCTTTATGATTGACGGCCAAAACACCGCCGAAGTGTTCCTTTCCAACATGGATTACGCCCAGGTGGCAGCTGCCGTAGTCGTGCAGGAGTTCATCGACGGCTTGCAGAACGACTATCTCTCCACCGTTGCCCACACGTGGCCTGAGCGCTTCTTCGTCTATGGTATGCCTGACTGGCTGCATGATGGTTTCTATGCCGAGGCTGTCCGTCTTCTTGACGATGGCTTCCGCGGCCTTGCCATTCCGGGTCACCGCCTGCTGGGACGCTCGCTCTGCAGCTCGGAGATGATGCAGGTGTTCCGCCACATGGAGCAACGGGGCGCCTACCTCTCCATCACCCTTGCCGACGGCATGACGCAGGTTGACGAGCTACGCGAAGTCATCAGCATGTGCCCTCGTCTGCGCGTCGCCATCGGGCACCTCGGCATGGCAGCCCCACCTGTCACCCCGCCGTGGGAGAACCCAGACTGGAGAGAGCAAATCCGACTTGCCCAGAACGCAAACGTCATGGTGGAGTCGGGAGGCATCACATGGCTCTACAACAGCGAGTTCTATCCTTTCCCCAGCGCCGTGCGCGCCATCCGTGAGGCGGCAGACCTTGTTGGCTGGGAGAAACTGATGTGGGGTAGCGACTACCCCCGCACCATCACCGCCATTACCTACCGCATGAGCTACGATTTCATCAGCCGTTCCACTGAGTTTACCGACGAGGCGAAGCGGCTCTTCCTGGGCGATAACGCCTGCCGTTTCTACGGCTTCCAGAACCTACCCGATTTACCTTATATAAAAAATATGTCAGAATGATAGGAGTTGAAAGTCAATAGATTTTTGACCATTGACTCCCAAAAACAGAAAAATAATGAAAGCAATACAGATTCTTTCTGAACGCCAGATGGCAGTTGTGGAGATTCCCGAGCCTGAGCTCAAGGCTGGCGAAGTGCTTCTCCGCTTGCAGTATGTGGGCTTCTGCGGCTCCGACCTCAACACGTTCCTGGGGCGCAATCCCATGGTTCGCATGCCCGTTATCCCCGGCCACGAGATTGGCGCGGTGATTGAGCGGGTGGGGGAGGATGTGCCCGACACGCTGCGCCCCGGCATGGTCGTCACCGTCAACCCCTACACCAACTGCGGGCAGTGTGCCTCGTGCCGGGGTGGACGCGTTAATGCCTGTGAGCATAACGAGACGCTCGGCGTGCAGCGCAACGGTGCCATGCGCGAGCGCATCGTGCTCCCTTGGCAGAAGATTATCCCTGCCGAAGGGCTTAATGCCCGTACCTGTGCCCTCATCGAGCCGATGAGCGTGGGCTTCCACGCCGTCAGTCGTGCAGCTGTTACCGACAGCGACGTGGTGATGGTTATCGGCTGCGGCATGGTGGGCATGGGAGCCATTGTGCGTGCCGCTCTGCGTGGCGCTACCGTCATCGCTGCCGACATTGACGACGAGAAGCTCTCTCTCGCCCGGAGGCTGGGCGCTGCCCATGTGGTCAACACGCTCTCCGACGATGTCCATGCCCGGCTCATCGAGTTCACCTCCGGATTCGGCCCCGACGTAATCATCGAGGCTGTGGGCAGCCCCGTCACCTACCGCATGGCTGTCGACGAAGTGGCCTTCACGGGGCGTGTCGTCTGCATCGGCTACGCCAAGAGCGAGGTCACCTTCCAGACGAAGTTGTTTGTACAGAAGGAACTCGACATTCTCGGTTCGCGCAACGCCCTGCCTGCCGACTTCCGCGCTGTCATCCGCTATTTGAGGGGGCAACAAGTCAACGAGTCAACAAGTCAACAAGCTACGATTGATGCCCTCGTCAGTCGCGTTGTCGCTCCTGAAGAAGCCTCCGATGCCATGGCCCAATGGGCCGAAGCCCCCGGCAAGGTCTTCCGCATCCTTGTGAAAATGTGATAAGTCATAAAAATCAATATTCAATCTTATTATGAAAAAACATCTCTTTCTTTTAGCAGCCGTCAGCGTGTGGACGCTGGTCATGGTCGCTCAGCCCTATCAGGTGCCTGTGTCAGAAGCACATGAGCCGATGAAGACGGGCAAGTTCCAACCTACGTGGGAGTCGCTCTCCGACCATGTGACGCCCGAGTGGTTCCGCGATGCCAAGTTCGGCATTTGGGCCCACTGGGGGCCGCAATGCGTCGAGGGTACGGGCGACTGGATGGCCCGCTCGATGTATATGGAAGGGTCGCGCGAGTACAACTACCATGTTGCCCACTACGGCCACCCCTCAGAGGTAGGTTTCAAGGACATCCTGCCCCTCTTCAAGGCGGAGAACTGGGATCCTGACAAGCTGGTTGAACGTTACAAGCGCGCCGGAGCCAAATACTTTTTCGTGCTCGGCAACCACCACGACAACTTCGACCTCTGGGACTCCAAGTACCAGCCGTGGAACTCTGTCCGCATGGGTCCCAAGCGCGACATCCTCGAGGGCTGGGCCCGTGCCGCCAAGAAGTATGGTCTTCCCCTCGGCATCTCGTTCCATGCTGATCATGCCTGGACTTGGTATGAGCCCTCGCAGCGCTACGACCTCAAGGGTCCGAAGGCTGGCATCTACTACGACGGCAACCTCACCGCTGCCGACGGCAAGGGCAAGTGGTGGGACGGTCTTGACCCGCAGATGCTCTATCAGCAGCGCCACCCCATGAGCAAGGGATCGTGGGACAACGGCGCTATCCACGGCCAGTGGGGGTGGGGCAACGGCGCCTGTCCGCCTTCGGCAGACTTCGTCACCAATTTCTACGACCGCACCCTCGATGCCATCAATCGCTATCAGCCCGACATCATCTATTTCGACGTCACCAAGCTACCCTTCTATCCCATCAGCGACTGCGGACTGAAGATTGCCGCCCACTTCTACAACTCCAACCCCCAGGGCGTCATGACCTGCAAGATTCTTGACGAGGCCGAGCGCCGTGCAATCACCTGGGACGTCGAGCGCGGTGCGCCCAACTTCATCGTCCCTGAGCCCTGGCAGACGTGCAACTGTATCGGCGGCTGGCACTACAGCACCTCCATCTACGAGCGAAACCAGTACAAGAGTGCCGCTACCGTCGTCCGCCAGCTTGTCGACATCGTCTCGAAGAACGGCAACCTGCTCCTCAGCGTGCCCCTCCGCGCCGACGGCACCTATGATGAGAAGGAGGCCGCCATCCTCGATGACCTCGAAGCCTGGATGACCGTCAACGGCGAGAGCATCTTCGGCACCCGCCCGTGGGATATCTTCGGCGAAGGCCCTGTGGCCGAGAAGAACATCGCCATCAACGCCCAAGGCTTCAACGATGGCGAGTACAGTCACATGACCGCTGCCGACATCCGCTTCAACCAGACGAAGCGTTACCTCTACGTTACCGCTATGGGCTGGCCCGAGGACGGCCGCCTCGTCATTAAGTCGCTGGCCAAGGGTAATCCCTACTTCCGCCGCGCTATTACCAGCGTCCGTCTGCTGGGCTATGGCAATGTCCGCGCCCGTCAGACCGCCGAAGGCCTCGTTGTTCAGCTCCCCGCACCCTGCAACGCCATCGCTCCCGTCCTCCGTATCAGCAAATAGCGGGTGTTGCTACGCTGCTACGCGTTGAAAAATATCCTTTTACAGACATATTGTACCTATACAATCTGACCCGACAAAACGTCGGGTCAGATTATGTTTGATGGTTGACTCTCCGTCCTTCAGTGACGCTAATCCAGACAGAGAGTCAATATGTTAAAGCGTAGCTAATCTAGCGGGAGGAGAAAGTCGGCAAAGACGGGCAGGTGGTCGCTGTAGCCGGAGTGGTAGCGCAAGCCGATGTACGTGCGGTAGGGACGCAGGCCGCCATAGATGGGCTCACGCTCCAGGAGGAACGTAGCATTGTAGATGGTGAGCGTAGGGTTACTGCCGTTGCCCGACGCAGGGAGGTAGGCTGCGAGAGCAGGGCTAACGAGCATTTGGTCGAGCTGCTCCCAGCGCCCTTTGTAGCGGTAGGTGCCGTTGCAGTCGGAGCGCCGCTTGGGGGGATACATGGGCTGTGCCGTGCTGGCAAGGTTGACGAGGTGGGCGCCGTCCTCCAGCCGAGCAACGGAAGGGCCCGTAGGAGGCTCGTTGAGGTCACCCATGACGAGGACGAGGGCTCTAGTACGCACCGCCAACAGCGAGTCGCACACCGCCAGCATCACCGAGGCTGCCATGCTACGCAGAGGCTCTGAGGCGCGCGTGCCATGCAAGCGGCTGGGCCAGTGGCAGACGAGAACGTCGAGCGTATCGCCCGTGAGGAGCACGCCGCTGACATGGAGCATGGGGCGGGCATAGGCATCGCGGCGGACGGCGTGCACAGGGACGGCATGCTCTGTGGCATGGAGAAGATGGAAGAAGGCAGGGCGGTAGAGCAAGGCAACGTCGATGCCGCGTGGGTCATCGCCATGCGACATCACATAGTTGTAGGCTGCCGCTCGAAGGGGCGATCGCCGCGTCAAGTCAGTGAGGCAACTGTCATTCTCCACCTCGCAGAGGCCGACGAGCGCAGGTACGTCGTCGTTGCCCATCGAGGCAATGACTTCGGCCACGCGGCGCAGTTTCGTATGGTAGCGAGCGGGAGTCCAGCGCCGGCGTCCGTCAGGAAGGAACTCAAAGTCATCCGTCAGGCTGTCGTGCTGACAATCAAAGAGATTCTCCGCATTGAAGAAGCCTATGCGCAACGGAACGGAGGATGTCTGAGCCGATGCCGTCAGTGAAAGCCACAGACAGCCCACCAGCATGGCCATGGCGGCATAGGCGAGGGCGCGGGCAGAGGAAGTCATTCGGCATCTTCAGGAGGGAGGAAGAGCTGCACTTCGCTGAGCAAGGGGCAGGTTTCGGCACTGCCTACTGTGAGGCGGATGGCGCTGGCCTCGGTGCCTTCGGGCAGGCGCAGGATGCGCTGCGGGCCGATGGTGGTGCCATCGGTGACGGACTTCCACTCACCCGATGGGGCAAGAGCCTCGACACGGAAGTGGTCGATGCGCTGGCCGAGACGGATGGGCTCACGCAGACGGAGGCAGTAGAGGGGCGTGGGGCGGCGCAACGTCATCGTCAGCGTGGCCTCACGGACATCGTCGTTCGTGCCCCAGAAGGTCTGGTTGTCAGCATCAACCACAAAGCGGGCGGGGAAGCCGCGACGTACGTTGGATGCCCGAAGCGACTTGATGGCATTCGTCTTCAGCGGACGACTAAACTCGCGCTGCAGCGCCTTTCCGAAGGCCACGAGACGGGCTGAGTCGATGGGGTGGATAAGGCCGTCCTTGGTGGGAGGGACGTTGAGGATGAGGTTCGAGCCGCGGCCTACGGAAGTGTAGTAGATATCCATGAGTTGGGCGACACTCTTCACTCGGTCGTCCTCGCGCTGGTGGTAGAACCATCCCGGGCGGATGGATACATCGACCTCGGCGGGTACCCAATGGGTGCCTCCGACATTGCCATGCTGCAGTCCTCGCCCGTCGGCACGGCCGGGGGCATAGTTGTTGCGATTGAGGGTGGCCCAATTGGGGTCGCCGACGGAGCCGCTTTCGTTGCCGCACCAGCGGGTGTCGGGGCCGCCGTCGCTGAAGATGCAGGCCATGGGCTGGAGCTCGCGGATGAGGGTGTCGGTGGTAGCCCAGTCGTAGTAGGTACGGTTGTCGATGACGCGCCGTTCGCACAAGCCGCCGTAGTAGCCGTCGCCGCCGTTGGCGCCATCCTGCCAAACCTCGAAAATGGGGCCGTACTGGGTGAGCAGCTCGCGCAACTGCCCTCGGAAATAGTCGATGTAGGCGGAGGTGCCGTAGCGCAGGTCGTGGCGATCCCAGGGCGAAAGGTAGACGCCGAACTTCAGCCCGGCACGTGCAGCCTCTTTCGAGAGTGTCCCCACGACGTCGCCCTTCCCCTCCATCCATGTGCTGTGGGCCACGCTATAGTCCGTCAGCTGGCTGGGCCACAGGCAGAAGCCGTCGTGATGCTTGGCGGTGAGCACAACACCTTTCATACCGGCAGCCTTCAGCACCTCCACCCATTGGCGGGGATTGAAGCGGGTGGGCTGGAACTCGTCGGGCGCTGCATCGCCATAGCCCCATTCCACATCGCGGTAGGTGGTTGTGGTAAAATGGATGAAGGCATACATCTGCATGTCGTGCCACGCCAACTGACGCGCTGTGGGCACAGCGCCGTAGGGGGCAGGGGCGTCAACCTTCTTCGTGCAGCCGATGACGCTGACTGCTATGACCATAAGGAGACAGAGGAAGAGAAGGTGCGGAGTGATGTTTTTCATTGTCTTTTTTGTGGTTTATAACAATATTGAAGAGATAGCGTTCTCATGCCTTCACCCCTTGCTTTCAGGGGCTTTGTTTCTCCAGAAACGGGGCGTGAGGTCGTCGAGGGTGGCATCGGGGCAGATGCGGTAGAGGCGCTGGTTAGTGATGGGGCTGGTGAGGGGACCAAGTTTGGAGATGTAGGGGCCCAGTTTTACGTAGTCCCAAACGGTGATGTCCATGTTCGCAGGCAATTGCTGACGGCCTGAGTACCAGGCGAGACGCAGGGTGGGGAAGGAGGTGCGGAGCGAACGGGCGAGCTGCTCCAGGGAGCGTGTGTCGCCGTCACCGCCCATCAGGCAGAGGCAGGTGATACCACTGCGATAGCAGCGGATAATGGAGGCGAGGTGCTCCAAGGTAAGCTCCTCGCCAATGTCCTGAAGCAGATGGGGACTATGGCAGCCTTCGCAGTGGTTCGGACAAAGGGAAAGGCTGACAGCCAGTACCACTTCGTCCGGAACCTCGTCGAAGACAATGTCGTAGTCAACGTACTTTAGCATAATACAGCTTCCGCCTCAGCCTCTGCCTCCACCATGGCCGCCTGGGGAGCTTTGTCCCTGCTGGCGTAGTAGCGGCGGGCAGCCTCCTGCTGGCGGGGGAGAGAGAAGTTGCTGACGCGCTTCATGTAGCCGATAATGCGGGTGAGATAGTCCACATCGGTGCTGTGGCAGCAGGGACACTCCTTGAGGTAGCGCTTGTCAATGTGGCCACAGTCGTTGCAGAGCGTGTTGGGGATGTTGAAGGTGAAGTAGTTGCAACCTTCGACGGCTGCCACACGCAGCAATTGGCGATACTGAGCCCGTGAGAGGTGACTCTCAAGGTTGCAATGGAGGGCCGAACCACCCGTGAGGTGCTCGACGTAGCGGCGTCCGTGCAGGCGGAACTTGTCAAGCACGTTCAGCGTGGTGTCCTCGACGATATAGAAGTATGAGTTGTAGCAGTCGCGCGGCACCTGGTAGCCGTCCTCGCGATCCCACTTGGCGTGCTTCACACCAACGTTCTCGGCGGGAATCATTTCGCAGTTGAAGAGGACGTCCTTCTTGCGGTACTTCTTGTTGTAGCGCTCGATGAGCCCCAGCACATCCTGGACGAAGCGTTCGTATTCAGGGTTGTCGTTGATGGTGATGCCGAGGAATTCAGCAGCCTCCACAAGGCCGTTGACGCCGATGGTGAGGTACTGGCGCGAGAGATTGATGTAGCCCGTGGTGAAAAGGGGAAGCATGCCTTTTCGGTCGAGTTCCTTGAGGTTCTCGTTGTAGCCGAGCTGTACTTTGTGGACGAGGTCGACGATTTCCTCGAGGTAGTCCATGTAGTTGAGTCCACCGCGTACGGCATACTGGATGCAGCGGTTGAGGTTGATGGTGAGGACGCTCTTTGAACCTGTGCTTACGCCGCCGGCACCAAGGGTGTAGCTGAAACCGTTGTCCTGAATCTCGTTGCGCAGACGGCAGCACGAGGAGAGTGAGTCGGCATTATCGCTGATGTAGGTGAAGAAGGAGTGTCCCTCGGAGTACATCTCGGCAGTGAAGTCGCCCCATTCGGTATCCATCACGTCACCGTCCTTGCTGAGCAGGGCCATGGTCTCGACGGGGAAGGTGAGGACAGCCTTCGTGCGCTCCTTGTTAAACCACTTCATGAAACGCTTCTGCAGCCAGCTGAGTGATTCCCAATGAGGCTTCGAGCCATCGGGGAAGCGGAATTCGCCGAAGAGGCTCTCGAAGTAGTAGCGGTCGTAGTAGGAGATATTCCAGAAGACGCTCTGGTAGTTGCGTGCGCCGGCGGGCTGGTTGAGGGTGTAAACAACCTGCTGGAAACCGTCACAGATGACATTGTCGATGGTGCGCTGTTTCTTCGAGAGGTCAACGACATCGTTGGCGTGGAGGTAGTAATCCTCGCCGTATTCCTTGCCGATGAAGTAGTTCATGTACATCAGGAACTCAGGCGTGGCGCAGGCGCCGCTGAGCATGCTGGAGACCATGAACACCATGTTGACAAAACCGCCGCAGAATGACTTGAGGTTGGTGGGGGCTGTGGAGATGCCGCCCAGGGGCCTAAGTCCCTCCAGCAGCCAGGGGTACATGGTGATTGAGGCACAGTAGTTGGCGAGGCTGGTTTCATCGTTTTTATAGATAAAGTGCTGGTTGAGCAGACGAAGGTATTTGTCAGGCAGTTCGCGGCCGTACATCTCGCGCAGGCGGTCGGTGAGAAGACGGCGGTTCAAGCGGATGAAGCTCTGCTTGGGCAATTCGCTGATGAGGGTGGCGATGTTCTTGTTCTCCACGTTGGCGTTGGCATCGAACTTGCTGCCGGTAGCAGCATTGGCGGCATCAACGTAGCCGGTGAGGAAGTTTAGTTTCTCCACCGTTTCGCGGTCCTCGGTGTGGTGTTGGCGATAGAGCATGTAGCTTTTGGCCACGGCAAAGTATTTCTCCGCCATCAGCGCCACTTCCACTTGGTTCTGGATTTCCTCCACGCTCATTCCATTACTAATATTCACGCGCGCGAGGATGTTGGTGAGGTCTTCTTCGGTGGCAAACGTGCCGACCGAGAGGAATGCTTTGCGGACGGCGTTTTTGATTTTCTCAATGGAGAACGGAACTAAAACCCCGTTCCTTTTCACGATTTTCAGTTCTGAACTGCTCATGGTTTTCAGTTTTTTTCTGTTATTTTTATGGTTAAACTTTTGCTTTTTCAGGTGTTATTGCGACCTGCGGAGGGCATTATTTATCGCGCGGCGGCAAAACGGCTACAAAGGTAGAATGTTTTCTGAAATCTACAAAGGAAAAAACGAACAATTTTTCTTTTTGGAAACTTTTTTTCTTTTACCCCATTTCAGAGCTATTTATGGGGGCACTTTCCGGAAATATTTCTTTTGACAAGGCTTCGCTTGTGTTACAAAAGGTGCAGCATGTCGTAAACTCAAATCAATCATTAGACCACAATTCTTGTTTATTTTGGTGGCTTATCGTGTCATGGCAGCATTTTTTTTCGTTGTAAATGAGTGTGTATTATCTGACATCAGAATGACATAATCAAGGAATACCTTTTTTTCATCGCAATGAAAAGAATTAATCATTGCAGTGAAAACAATCTTTCATTGCGATGAAAACATTTAATCATTGCGATGAAAACATTTAATCATTGCAATGAAAACTTCAAACCATTGCGATGAAAACTTCCTGTCCTTTGATCCCGCACAGACAACGAGCCTTTTACGCATGGTATAAAACCCTTTTCCTCAGATGTGGGAAATGGCCTTCTTTTCACCCCAAATCTAATGACTGATTTTGGCTGAAAAGGAAAGCCCTTTCAATCTTTTGACTGATCGAAAGAGCTAAAAAGGGCTGATATCGCTGCTTATCAGCGGATGATAGTCTTGATGGTTTTTTCGCCTACGACCTTGATGTAAATACCAGGCTGCACAGGTGCAGCAATGCAGTTTCCTGTGAGGTTAAACCAGGCGATTGCGGTGTTATTCTTTTTTACCCTAACCTTTGCAGACCACATCGGCATTAACAATTGCCGACACAGTCAGCAGCATAAGTAAAAAAAGAAGTAAATTTCTGCATGGTTACATTAATTAATAATAAATTTGGGAGCAAAAGTAGCGAGAATCCCGTAGTTCTCAAAATTTATTTGTACTTTTACCGCGTTTTTCTTAAAATGACTATAACAATGGAATCGAACGAAGCAAATGAGGAGAAGATAATATCGTTCCAGAAGCCTTCTAAGCGGCGTCGCTGGACGGGTTTCCCTATCTGGGTATGGCTATTGCTGTTGGCTGTGGTTGTCGGACTTTACATCGGGCTGAGCCTTAAGTATAAGTAAGGATTAGCGGTCAGAACAAGTGGCAAGGATATTGGCTATTGACTACGGCAAGGCACGAACGGGGTTGGCGGTAACTGACCCGATGCAGCTAATTGCGAACGGTCTTACAACGGTGGAGACGTCACGTCTGGAGGCGTTCATCCTAGACTATGTCGGCAAGGAACCTGTGGAGCGCATTATTATCGGTCGTCCTACACAAATGAATGGTGAGGATTCGGAGAACATGCGCCGCATCACGCCCTTCGTGAACCGTCTGCGTAAGCTACTGCCTGACGTCCCGGTGGAGTATGTCGATGAACGCTTCACCTCCGTGCTTGCCCATCGAGCGATGATTGACGGCGGACTCCACAAGAAAGCGCGTCAGAACAAGGCCCTTGTCGATGAAATCAGCGCTACTATCATCCTCCAAAGCTACATGGATTCCCTTCGCTTCAAGATTAGTAAATAGCAAATTGTTATTATAAATTAAACATGATATTACCGATTTATACCTACGGCCAACCGGTGCTGCGCAAGGTGGCTGAAGACATCACCCCCGATTATCCCGAGCTGCCGCAGTTGATTGAGAACATGCAGGAAACACTTGTCCATGCCGATGGTGTGGGCTTGGCTGCACCTCAGGTGGGGCTCCCCATCAGAGTCGTTATCATTGATCTCCGTCCTCTGGCTGATGACATGCCCGAGTTTGCCGAATTCCGCAAGACGTATATCAATGCCCACATTCTGGAAACGGAGGGGGAGGAGGAGGTTTTCGAGGAGGGCTGCCTCAGTCTGCCGGGCATCCACGAGAAGGTGACGCGCCCCACAAAGGTACACGTCCGCTACATGGATGAGCAGTTCGAGGAACATGACGAATGGGCCGAGGGTTATCTGGCTCGCGTTATGCAGCATGAGTTCGACCACCTCGAAGGGCGCATGTTTATCGACCGCATATCCCCCCTTCGCCGTCAGATGAATAAGGGTAAACTCAATGCCCTGCTGGCTGGCAAAGCCCATTGTGACTACAAGGTGAAAACGGTGCGAAAGTAGCCGTTTTGAATGAATACTATAGAATGAGAAATGAATAATCAAGTGTTTCGTATGCGGCGTACAAAGACTATTTATTCTTCATTCTTTGTTCTTCATTTTTCAATATTCCTTTTATTCTCCATAGGAGTAAAAGGACAAATCAATACTGACCACATGATGATGGTGGGGAGGAACGCCTTGTACTTCAAGGACTTTGTTCTCTCCATCCAGTATTTCAATCAGGTTATCAACGCCAAGCCCTATCTCTACGAGCCCTACTTCTTCCGCGGTCTGGCGAAGTTTTATCTCGATGACTTTGGAGGAGCAGAGTCCGACTGCACGCAAGCCATCGACCGCAACCCCTTCGTGGCAGATTGCTATCAAGTGAGAGCTCTGTCCAGGATGCGGCAGGGAAATTTCGACGGAGCCATCAGCGACCCTGAGAACGAGGGCATTTGGCACAATATGGCGCTTTGCTACGGACACACTGAGCGTTTCGACGAAGCCATCGGTGTGCTCGACACTTTGCATCATATTGCCCCGAAATATACGCCAGCACTTACCATTCGTGCGCAGGTCAACATCCAGCGGCGCGACACAGTAGCGGCCTATGCCGACATCGCCGAGAGCATGAAGGTTGACAAGTATAATTCTGCGGCGTACTCCATGCGTGCAACCCTCTATATGCAGCAGGAACGCTATGCTGAAGCAGAGGAGGACCTGACGTATGCCATCCACCTCATGCCCTCGTCGAATGACTACATTAATCGTGCTTTGGCACGCTATCACCAGCAGAATCTGCGTGGAGCTATGAGCGACTACGACATCGCCATCGACATGGACGCTAACAGCTTCCTCGGACATTACAACCGTGGTCTGCTACGAGCTCAAGTAGGCGACAATAACCGCGCCATCGAGGATTTCGACTTTGTCATCAGTCGCGAGCCAGATAATACAATAGCTGTCTTCAACCGCGCTCTGCTTCGCATGCAGACGGGTGACTATGAGGGGGCCGAGGCTGATTTCACAGCTGTTCTGACAGAGTACCCGAAGTTCCTCTACGGCTATGAGTGCCGTGCCGAGGTACGCGATCGTCTGGGTAAGCGTAAACTGGCGGAGGAGGACCGCATTGTGCTGCTGAAGGCACAGCTTGCTTCGTGGGGCGGAGGCGACACCCGTCAGGACGATGACGAGGAGGATGAGGGGGAGGAAAGCGATGTCCGCCGCAAGTCTGACCGCAACGTTAAGAAGTACAAGCGGCTGGTGATTGCTGACGATGACCTTGCCTTGGAAGGTAACGAATATGCCTCCGAATACCGTGGCAAGGTGCAGAACCGCAACATCCATGTGGAGATGCTTCCGCTATATGTTGCCACGTGCTACGAACGATCATCAGGGCTTCCGCGCAGTATTGCTTACCATCACGACCTTGATGCCTTGAACCGCAACGGCGGATTGCCACGTCCCCTCATCGTCACGGCCTCCGAATCGCCCCTTACGGAGGAGCAGATAGCATTCCACTTTGCCGACATCAATGAACAGACGCGTCTTATAGCACAGTCGGCGGCGGGCGATGGAGAGGAAGATGGAATTGCCAGTACAACGCCGCAGACAGCTGTACACTGGTTTGCGAGGGGGCTCGACTTCTATCTGGTACAAGATCTCATCAGCGCCATTGCCGACTATTCCAGCGCTATCGCAGCCGACGGTAGCCTCTGGGTAGCCTATTTCAACCGTGCCGTGGCCCGATACAAGCAGGCGCAGATTGAAGGCCGCAATGACGATGCACAGGAGTTCATGGGTGGAGCAGGTGCGGCGGATAACACCTCGGTCGGCACTGGGTACACCTCCTATCAGCTCTGTCTGGCCGATCTCGGAAAGGTCATTGACCTTGCCCCAGACTTTGCCTATGCCTGGTACAACCGCGCGAACATCCATGCCATGATGCATGACTATAACGCTGCCATTGCCGACTACAACGAGGTCATTGCCATGAATCCCTCGTTTGCCGAAGCCTACTACAACCGCGGTCTGGCGCGCCTTTTCCTTGGACAAAACGAGCAAGGCACACGCGATCTCAGCAAGGCCGGCGAATTAGGCCTTTATGGCGCATACAACCTTATCAAACGCTTTGGCGAGTAGGAACGAGACGTTTATTCGGGGGCGCTGTCCTAACAGAAGGGGGCGTTGTCACGTCAGAAAGGGGCGCTGGCGGATTATCAGGGGGCGTTTCCAGACAATCCTTAAAGAAGAAAAGTGATGCGTAATAACGTCACGATGCAGTAGTGCAACAACTATCACTTTTCAGACTTTTCCTTATTGTTTTTACCTATTTTTTTCGCTAAATAATGCTAACTTTCGTTGTCGATATGGGTAAAAAAGTTTACCTTTGCCGCCGTAACAACGAACCAACATCGAATAAATTATGGAAAAAGTAACTGTCCTACCCCCTGAGCGGCTGGTGAACGGCTGGATTGACCCCCAGTTTCTGCCTGCCGGTAAGGATAAATACTATCTGCGCAACAAGCAGGTGAAGGCTCCGAAGGGGGGATGGCGGCATCTTGCCAGCGACGAAATCGAACGCCTTGTTAAGAATAATAATACGGCCACTTCGTGGGATACTATTTGGGTGACGGATGAATTTGAGCCCAGCATGGTGAAGAACAATAAGCTCTACGGTACCATCCGTATTGGGCGCGTGAGCACCAACGGCCTCCAGTACCACGACTTGCGTCTTCCCATCGGCATCACCAACTCGAGCATCCACTCATGTGACATCGGCGATGATTGCGCTATCCACGATGTTCATTACCTGTCGCACTATATTATCGGCCCGCGCACCATGCTCTTCAACATCGAGGAGATGTGTACGACTGACCACGCGAAGTTCGGCAACGGTATCGTGAAAGACGGCGAAGATGAGGCCGTGCGCGTGAAGTTACAAGTGATGAATGAGACAGGTTGCCGTGAGGTGTGGCCCTTTGACGGCATCATCACTGCCGATGCTTACATGTGGGCGAAATACATCGACGACAAACCATTGCAACGCCGTTTGGAGGAGATTACCCAGGCCACCGTTGACCACCACCGCGGCTACTACGGCACTGTGGGCGAGGGCTGCGTAATCAAGAACTCCAGCATTATCAAGGACGTTAAGATAGGATCGTCGTGCTATATCAAGGGTGCCTCGAAGTTGAAAAACATCACCATCAATAGCTCGGAGAAAGAGCCCTCGCAGATAGGTGAGAACGTTATCCTTGTCAACGGCATCATGGGCTACGGCTGCCGCGTGTTCTACTCGTGCACTTGCGTGAAGTTCGTGCTGGGCAACAACTGTAATATCAAGTACGGTGCCCGCGTTATCGATTCCATTCTGGGCGACAATTCCACTATCTCGTGTTGCGAGGTGCTAAACAACCTCATTTTCCCCGCCCACGAACAGCACCACAACAATTCGTTCCTTGTGGCTGCCGTTGTGATGGGGCAGAGCAACATGGCCGCGGGTGCCACTGTAGGCTCTAACCACAATAGTCGTACGAACGACAACGAAATTGTGGCGGGGCGTGGTTTTTGGCCTGGGTTGTGCAGTAGCGTAAAGCACTCCAGCAAGTTTGCTTCGTTCACCCTGCTCACAAAGGCCGACTACCCCTCGGAACTTTATATCATGCTTCCCTTCTCACTCGTCAGCAACAACATGCAGACCAATGAGCTGGAAGTAATGCCTGCGTTCTGGTGGTTGCACAACATGTATGCCCTTGCGCGCAATTCGTGGAAATATCAGTCACGCGACAAGCGCATCACTAAGGTGCAGCATATCGAATTTGAAACCTTTGCCCCCGACAGCATGGAAGAGGCTATAGCTGCCCGCAAGTTGTTGGAAATCTGGACGGCAAAGGCATGGCTAAGAGAACAAAACATCGACGTTAAGGATTCCAATAACCTTAATGCTCTTAATAACTACACCGACAAGCAACTGCGGGCTAAGGGCCACGAGCTGCTGGGTGGAGACCCTGCCATTGTAGACGGCCTCGACATCTTCGGTGAGAACATGGAAAAAGGTAAACGGCGTGTCCGCATTCGCAAAGTCTTCCGCGCCTATCATGCTTATGGCGATATGCTCATCCACTACGCCATGATGAACGTGCTGGGCTACATCGAAGCCAACCCGAGCGAGACGTTGACATCCATGTCCACCCTCCTTCGAAGCCGCCGTCAGCGGGAATGGATAAACCTCGGCGGACAGCTGATGATGACCACGGATTTCGACCGCATTCGTGCCGACATCCGTGAAGGCAAGCTGAAAAGCTGGAAGGATATCCACAAGCGCTACAACGATATATGGAGGCGTTATCCCCTTGACAAGCTTCGTCACGCCTATCTCTCGCTGTGTTTTGTCATGGGTGTAGATACTATGGACGGCGCAGCCTGGCAACAGGCCATTGACGCCGAGAAGCGTATTCAGCAGTACATCTGCGACGAGGTCTACAACTCACGAAAGAAGGACCACGACAACATCTACCGCCAAGCCACTTATCGCAACGAGGCAGAAATGGAGGCGGCTATCGGTACCATCGAGGACAACACTTTCGTGCAGCAGATACGTCGCGAGACAGAAGTCAACCTGAAGCGTCTCGAAGAACTCCGTCTGAGACTATAAAAAACATCACACCTTATTATTAACCTACAAAAAAGAGTATTATTATGAATTTGAAAGAAGAGAAATATGCCCAGTATTATCTGGTGCAGGAAATGATGGGAACGGTGGACACCGTCCGTAAGTTCAACTCTGCTGACAGCCAGTTTGTGGCTGATGCCGTGAAAGAAACCGGCAAGTTGATGTTTGCCGGAGAGGGCAGCAGCCGCATCATGCCGGCTAAGAATGCCCGCCGCACGGCCATGCGCTGGGGGCTTGACGTGAACGTTCAAACGGACGGTAGCTACCAATGCTGTGAATACAAGCTCGACGACTATACTGTTGTACTTGACAGCAATAGCGGCCGTACGAAGGAAACGCTTATGCTTGCCCTCGACCTCAAGGCAAAGGGCAACAAGCGCCGTTTCAGTCTCTCCGCTAATCCTGCCACACCCCTTGAGGAGGCTTGCGTGAAAGGCCATGTGCTGAAATGTGGCTGGGAGAACGCCGTTGCTGCTACAAAGAGCGTCGTCGAACAGGCTTTGTTCTGCGAGAGCATCGTCTGGAACGCAGCCGGCAAGGACATGAAGGCTGCGCTTAAGGGATTGCCTGAAAAGATTGAGACCGCCCTTACACTGCCCGTCGATCCTGAAATCGTCGAATGGGTAAAAGGCGCTCACACCATCTATTTCTGTGGCATGAACGACGGTGTGGCTGAAGAGCTCACCCTCAAGACCAACGAGATCACCCGCCGGAAGAGCGACTTCCTCGAGGGCACTTACGCCGTGCACGGTATCGAGGAAATTATGCAAGATGGCGACATCGTCTTCATTGTTGCCCCCATTGAAAACGAGTACGACAAGTTCCTCACCGTGTTCAAAAATGCTGGAGTACACGTCGTGGCCATCGACACGAAGCCGACACCTTTTGAAAAAACCGTCGTCGTCCCCGAGGCTGGCGAACTGCAAAACTACGTTTACCTCTGTGCTGGTTGGAACCTCCTCGTAGAGGTCGGCATTAGCGACGGAATCAACCTCGATAAGCCTAACCGTGCCCGCAAGGTCGGCAACGAAATGTAAGGATTATGAAAAAGTTTCTTTCCCAGCTTTGGCACTACGTGGGGCGGCACAAGTATTTTCTAACCGTCCTTGCTTTTTTGGCCATTGTCTGTTTCCTTGACAAAAACAATCTGATGGTGCGGTTGAAAAACCGCTATGAAATCAGTCGCCTCACCTCGCAGCGCGACAACTACAAGGAGACTTGTGATTCGCTTTGGAGCGAACTGAAAGCCCTTGAGACCGACGGAAAGAGCCTCGAGAAGATTGCCCGTGAACAATACGGCATGCACGAGGCTGGGGAAGAAGTCTTTATCATCCGATGAAAGGAATGAGGCAGATTCTCTATGCCCTTGGCGGCATCCTGCTCTTTGTGGGGGCAGCAGTCATGATGACCCGTTGGCCGTGGGCTCCATATCTCTATTTGGTTGGTGCCGTGCTCTTCGGCATCGCCCAGGTGACAGATAAATGCGCCGGCGATAGTTTTGTCATCCGCCGTCTGCGTCGCCAGCAGTTGATTGGTGCGTTCCTACTGGTGCTTACGGGAGTGCTTATGCTCACCCTTCGCCACAACGAATGGGTGGTCTGTCTGCTCGTTGCTGCCATTATTGAACTCTACACCTCATTCCGTATCCCGCAAGAAGCAATGAAGGATTAATTCATTTCACAAATGAAAAAATAAATAAAAAAATGCCCTTCTTTCTTAAACAAAAATAAAACGTTTCCTCATTTCGCGGGAACGTTTTATTTTTGCATCGTTTTCAGTTTTGAACACAAGTGAAAGGATTCTCATCGTTTCTACTGTCTGCTTTACTGCTCGCCTCTTGTCAGAACACCTATTTTGTCAAGGGCACGACAGATGTATCCCATTTCAAGGGGCGGCAAGTAATATTGAAGGTTCCGACGATAGAAGGACTGTGGATTCCGGTGGATTCCTGCGAGGTCACACACGGATCGTTTGCCATGAAAGGGCATTTGGATTCCGTGGCCATTGCCACGTTGTTTGTTGATGATACACCGCTCATCCCCATTGTCCTCGAGGAAGGTGTCCTCAATGTCAGCCTCACAGGGTTGGCATACCGCGTTTCCGGCACACCACTTAACAATGCGCTCTATTCATTCTTTGATGACAAGAATAAACTCGATTCGCAAGTGAATGAACTTGGACGTACCGAGTCACAGATGATTATGAATGGGAATAGTGCTGACGCTGTGCGTCATTATGTCGATTCGGTATATACATCCATTTCCGAGTCGATGACTGAGCTTATAACGGGCTTTATCCGCACAAACTACTCAAATGTATTAGGGCTTTGCGGTTTCGGGATGCTTTCGTATGGTCTTCCTCGTCCAATGATAACCCCGCTTATCCGCCAAGTGCTTGACGATGCCCCCCAGGAATTCAAGGAAAATCCCCTCGTCCGTAACTATGTGATGGCGGCTAACCGCGAGATGTCGCAGCAGAATCTCGCATCGGGAAACTAACTTCCCCTAACCCTTAATCTTTAACCTTTAACCCTTAATCCTTTATCATTAACCCTCTTTATACTGCTCGTCTAATCTGGAAAGGACTGCTTCGCGTGTAACGTCACGCAGACGATCCATCTCCGCTGCGTCAGAACCTTGAGGGAAAATGGGGTCGTGGATGACAAGGCGTAGAGGATAGTGCCGGACGTATTTACGTCCTTTCGGCATCACCTCAAATGTGCCGTTAATGCTGAGGGGCACAATGGGCAGTTGCTGCTCTATAGCCAGTTTGAACGCTCCCCGTTTGAATTGCCCCAATTTTCCTGTAAGGGTGCGAGTGCCCTCGGCGAACATTGCCAATGAGTTGTGACAGCGCAGCATCTCATCAGCTTGTGACATCGTATGTACAATGTCGGCCTTGCTCGACCTATCAACGGTTATGAAACCGCAACACTTGCAAGCATAGCCAATCAGCGGAATGCGTGAAAGTTCTTTCTTCATCATCCATTTGAATCGGTGGGGTAGGAATCCCAGCATCAGGAAGATGTCAAACATGCTCTGATGGTTGCCCACAAAGATGTATGCCTCCCGACGGTCGAGTTTCTCTTTTCCCTCCACCTTGACAGGGAGCAGGAACACACGGCAGAACAGCCATCCCCATACTCGTGCCGTCCACCATCCAGCCTCCATGCCGAACAGCGTGCCGCAGACAATGGCTGCCAACGCACAAAAGACAGACACCACAAGCATCACGGGAAACGCGATGCAGTACTGATAAATAAGATAAAGCAGTTTCATGGTTTATTATTTTGCTTGTTGACTTGTTGACATTTTGACCTAATCCAACACCGCACGAAGGAATTGGCGCATTCGCTCAGGAGGAAGACCGCGACGCCGCGTATAATCCTCAAATTGTTCCTCGCTGATGCGGCTGATACTAAAGTAGTGTACTGCTGGGTGACGGATGATAAGCCCCGACACGGACGATGGTGGATTCATGGCGCCATTCTCCGTCAACGTAATGCCGATAGACTTCATATCAATTAACTCATCCAACAAGAAGTTGACAGAGAGGTCGGGTAAACTCGGATACCCTACAGCAGGGCGGATACCTTTGTCCGATTCTATAATCGTCAAGGTCTCTTCATCGACTCTTTCTGCCGCAGCTTCCGCCAAGCGGGTGGCAAGCGTCTGTATCATCAGGCTCTCGTAAGGGTCAGCACCAATGCGTGCTTTCAGCGCACAAGTTGTAGCAAACAATCCAATCGTGTCACCTTTTGGATTGACGAAATCCGCTAAACAAAGTGCAACTCCATCAGTCCCAAGACTTTGCTGCCGCAACAATGGAATCAATTGACGATGGCGCTGCCCTATGGCATCATCTTCAATCTCGTCAATGACGATGTCCTCATTTTCACTATGAACCTTCACGCTCCGATAGATTGCTTCGGCTCCAATACAGTCATCCAATGATTCCAGCATCCTAATAGCCTCAATTTTCAACTCCGCGCCTTGCTCCGAATCCCCCTTCACCTGCCACGCGTGGAAGAAGTATCCCCAGTCAATATAGGGTACAAGTTCTTGAACGGAATATCGGAATTTTCGAATCATGCCGACAAAGGTAGCTCAAGGCGAGCAAAAAACAAAATAATTTTTGTTTTTTACGAGTCGCAGCCTACTTAAACAAATGAAGTCCCGTTAAAGCCTATTTTCTGATTTGCTTACTCTGTTTATAAACAGCGCCCCTGTTTATATAAACGCCGCCCGTGTTTATAAATAATGTCAAACGTTGGAAAAAAGTCGAAACTCATTCCTAAGAAGTAACAGTTTTATCCTGCAAGAAAAAGGTCCGTCTAAGGGATATTTTTTATCGGTCGAAGATAAGACGTTGGCCTCGAGCGGTGGGGTTGACGGTTCCCTCAGAGTAGGCAAGGATGCCGTTGACCCAAGTCTTCTGAACCATCCAAACGTTGTCGGTCTTATTAACCAATACAAGGTCGGCTTGATAATCTGGGCGAATGAAACCGCGATGAGCGATGCGGTAGCGAAGAGCGGGGTTGTGGCACATGGTACGAACAACATCTGTTACGTCGAAGCAACCTTCATTGGCCAAAGTAAGCATAGCCGTCAGAGAGTGGGGCAGGGTAGCGATGCCGGAAGCAGCACACAGGGCACCGCCCTCTTTATCGGCAGGAGTGTGCGGAGCGTGGTCGGTGGCTACGGTATCGATAACCTCTTCTCGGATGGCGCGGCGCAGGGCTTCACGGTCGGCAGCGGTCTTTATGGCAGGATTGCACTTGATAGCCGTCCCCATCGTAGCATAATCGGCATCGGTGTAGAGGAGATGAGGGATGCATGCCTCGGCGGTTATCTGCTTATCCTCTACGGGGCCACGCTGGAAGAGTGTAAGTTCTCGAGCGGTACTGATATGGAGAATATGGATGCTTGCACCCGTCTTTGAAGCTATTTCAACAGCACGGGCAGACGAACGATAGCATGCCTCTTCGCTGCGGATGAGGGGATGATAGCGGAGGGGAAAATCTTGGGAATTAGGAATTGAAGAATAAGAAATTAAGGATAAGGAATGAAAAGTGGGCTGCTTTCTACCTTCAGCCACAGGAAAATTCCTAAATTCTAATTCCTCTTTTTTCAGTTTTTCAATGTTGGCGGATATAATGTCTTGGTCTTCGCAATGAAGGGCGATGGGGAGAGGAGAGCTACGAAAAACGGCATAGAGCGATTCGTCATCGCCCAAAAGCATTCCCCCTGTGCTGCTTCCCATAAAGACTTTGATGCCGCAGTTCTTGGTAGGCTCGAGGTGTTCGATTTCAGAAAGATTTTCTTTCGTCGCTCCCAAATAGAACGACCAGTTAGCAGGACTGCATGCTTCGGCAATACGGTGCTTAGCTTCGAGGAGTTCAATGGTTGTGGTCTGTGGGATGCAGTTGGGCATATCCATAAAACTCGTGACGCCGCCCATGATCGCCTTACGGCTTTCGCTGGCAATGGTAGCCTTGTGCGTCATCCCCGGTTCGCGGAAATGAACATGCTCATCGATAACGCCCGGCAGAAGATACATGCCTGTGGCATCGATAATTGTAGAGACGTCACAATGTGGCGTCTCTACTCCTTCAATGACCTGCGTTATCTTCTCATCCTCCATTACAACCGAACCGACGAAGGTACGGCCTTCGTTGACAATCGTGGCGTTTTGGATGATAGTGCGCTGCATGATACGACAAGCCGCAGTTTAATTCTTATCCTTTGCTGTCGGGTATTTCTTGAACCAACCATCCCAACGGAGGCGGAGGACGCCAAAGACAGCTTCACCAAAGATACTGCTGTTCATCTTACTGGTGCCGAGTTCACGGTTGATAAAGATGACTGGCACTTCCTTGATGCGGAAGCCACATTTCCATGTGGTGTGTTTCATCTCTATTTGGAAAGCGTAGCCCTTGAAACGAATACCATCAAGATTAATGGTTTCCAGTACGCGGCGGCGATAGCATTTGAAGCCGGCTGTGGTGTCGCGAACGGGAATACCCGTGATAAATTGTACATAACGGCTGGCGTAATAGGACATCAGCACGCGGCTCATAGGCCAGTTGATGACGTTGACTCCGCTGACATAGCGGCTTCCGATAGCAAGATCATATCCTTCATCAGCACAGGCGGCATAGAGTCGCGGCAGGTCGGCAGGGGAGTGGCTGAAGTCGGCATCCATCTCGAAAATGTAGTCGTAGTTGTGCTCCAGCCCCCACTTGAAGCCGCAGATGTAGGCCGTTCCGAGACCTTGTTTGCCACTTCGTTCCACCATAAACAGGCGGTCGGGAAACTCACCTTGCAGACGGCGCACGATGTCGGCGGTGCCATCGGGTGAGCCATCCTCGATGACCAGGATATGGAACACTTTTTCCAGCGTAAACACAGCGCGGATAATGTTCTCGATATTCTCCTTTTCGTTATAGGTGGGAATGATGACAATGCTATCGGACGGATTCATTTATCTTCTTTTTTTACTGGATTTCTTGGACTTCTTTGCGTTCTTCTTTTTGGAACTGATGGCAGCGGCGATAGCAGCAATAAGAACGACACCGATGACGACATAGACCCATGTTCCCATGCTGTCGCCCTTGATGCGGCTCCACATTTCCAGCATATCCTTGGTGCGGTCGCCATAGTCGCACATGACGGCGCAACGCTCAATGACGCTGGCATCGGGGTACTGCACGTCGTTGACGAATACGCTGTCACAACCCTCGCCGAAGAAGTAGCTGAGGTTTATGGGCGTAGTGATGGATTCATCAATCTTGGCCTCCAGGACCTCGGGAGAGGCAATAGCGCTGACGTAGCCCACAACATCCATGTTACGAAGAGCGTTTTCGGGCAGACACATGTAGTTGATGAAGTAGTTGGCAGCCTTGGTGTTCTTAGCATACTTGGGGATTACCCAACCGTCGAACCATACATTAGAACCTTCCTTCGGAACCTGATAGCGCAGCTCGGTGCCGATTTCAGCGGCTTCTTCAATAGCAAACATGGCATCGCCGCTCCAGCTCAAGTTAAGCCATATCTTTCCCTTGGTCATCATCTCCTTACCGAAATCGACCTCCCAGCCAGAGATGTTGCCCATGTTCTTGGCAGCCTTAAGCGTGTCCTCGATAAGGGCAATGGCCTCGTCGCTGGCGTCATTCATCAGCTGCTGACGGGTAACTTTGCCATCAAGGATATCCTGCTGGCGGACGTAGGTCAGAATTGCACCCGAAACATCATGTACGGCATCTTTAACAAGGATGTGTCCCGTGTAGCGGCTGTTCCAGAGCGTGGCCCAGGTGCTGGCATCCTCATCGCTGACGTACTTGGGGTTGTAGAGCCAGCCGGTGGTGCCCCACATGTAGGGAACGGCATAGTCATTAGCCTTCTTACCCGGCTTGTCGAAGCTTGCAAGCATATTGCGCATAAATGGTGCCACATTTCCTGTGTAGTCCGTAGTGCGGCCAAAGTTGCGGTCAAGGGGGAGCAGAAGGTTGTTCTTCAGCATGCGGTCGATGATATACTCCGAGGGGCAGACGACATCGAAGTCCTCGTGCCCCGTCTCAATCTTAGCCAGCATGACCTCGTTGATGTCAAAAAGCTGGTAAATGATGTCAACCTCTTCGCCCGTCTGTTCGTGATACCACACTTTGAATTCCTCCAACAGGTCTTCGTCGATGTAGTCGGCCCAGTTGTAAATTTTCAGCGTATGCTCACGGTCCTTGGCATCGGCCTGGAAGGTGAAACCCAGCAGCAGCGCTGCAGCAAGAGCAAAGATACGGATGATTTGTTTCATTTCTTTTCAGTTAGGATTTTGATGTGAATAATATAAGATAAAATGTGCTATTTTTTGATTTTCAATACTGCAGCACGTTCACGCTCTTTCTTGGCCATACGTTCAGCACGCAGATTGATGACAAGGAGCAGGGCGAGGACGATGACGAACACCAGCGTAGAGAGGGCACGGAGTTCGGGCGTCAGACCACCCTTGCGGGCATCGGAATAGATGTAGGTGCTGAGCGTCTCCAAACCAATGTTGCCCTTCGTGAAGAGGCTGACGGCAAAATCATCGATGGAGAGCGTGAAGGAGAGTATGAAGCCGCTGACGATGCCCGGTTTGATTTCGGGGATGATGACCTTGGTGAGTGCCTGGAAGGGCGTGGCGCCAAGATCAAGGGCAGCTTCGTAGATGTTGGGATTCATTCCCGTTAAGCGCGGCATCACGCTCAGTACCACATAGGGCGTACAGAACGAGATGTGGGCGAGGATGACGGTAGTATAACCCTGGCTGATGCCCAGCCACACGAAGAGCAGGAACAGCGAAATACCCGTAATGATGTCGGGGTTAATCATCGGAATGCTGTTGAGGAACGTGATGGCCTTGCGGCGACGGTTCTTCAGATTATAGATGCCGATGGCTGAGAAACTGCCCAATAGGGTAGAGATGGTGGCTGCGATGATGGCAATGATAAGCGTGTTCTTGATAGCCGAGAGCATGCTTCCGCTGGCATCCCCCGCGAAGATGTTCTTGTAGAGGTTGAGCGAGAATCCCGTCCAGTTGCCCAGCACCTTCGTCTCTGTGAAGGAAAAGATGGCAATGATGACGATGGGCGTGTAGAGAACCAACAACAGCAACCACAGATATCCCTTGGCAAAGACTTTGTCGAACTTTACTTTCATAGTGCGTTTTCCTTATTCATTAAATAAGACCAGGGGATTCATTCTCTGCATCGCCACCCGTGAAGAGGGAGGTGATGCCGATAATCAGCAGCATAATCAGCGAAAGCGCTGCACCGTAGTTCATGGTGTCGCTCTGCATGATGTAGGTTTGGATAACCGAGCCGAAGAGCTGGATGTCGTTCATAGTCAACAATTCCGAGATGGCAAAAGTCGAGATGGTTGGCAAGAACACCATCAGCACACCGCTCAGCACACCGGGCAGACTCAGGGGGAAGATGACCTTCGTAAACACTTTGGCGCGGCTTGCGCCGAGGTCTTGCGCCGCCTCGATGAGGCTTTTATCTATCTTCATCATGGTGTTGTAGATGGGGTAGATCATGAAGGGCAGGAAATCATAGGCGAGGCCGAACATAAGCGCGCCCTGTCCGAGCGGAAGACCCGTGATGTCGAACAGCGTGACGGTAGCCAGTGTGCGGATAAGGAAGTTCACCCACATGGGCAGGATAAACAGCAGCACCGTGGTCTTCGACTTGTTGAACTCGCTGTTGCTGAGGATGTAGGCAGCTGGGTAGCCGAACAAGATGCAGAGAATTGTCGTGACCATGGCAATGCCCACAGAATAGATGAACGTGTTAAGCGCCTCTTTCTGCGTGACAAACTTCACGAAGTTATCGACCGTGAAATGGCCCTGATTGTCCCTGAAGGCATAGAGCACAATCAGCAGCAACGGCAGCACGACGAAGAGCAGCAGGAAAATGAAGTAGGGTAGTGACCAGCTGCTTCGCTTGGAGAAATACCGCATGATTTTATTCATTGTTTCACTTGCCTCTAATCCTTAACCTTTATCCTTATGTCTTCCGGTTTGATGTTGATGCCTACAAGGTCACCGTCGTCCCACACATCGGTGGTGTCGACATAGAGGTAGGGGCCTTCGTCTGTGGCGATGGTCAGATGGTAGTGGTTGCCCTTGTAGATGATGAGCCGCACATCGCCGTCAGCCGTGCCGTCTTCCTGATAGTCCGTGAGGTCAATTTTGTCGAATCCCACTTCGGCAAGTACCTCGGTGCCAGGTTCGATGTCGGTGGGGAGAATCTGGAATTTCTCACCCAGCATCTCGATGTGATCGCTATCGACGACGGTGGCCTCGATGGTGTTGCAGAGACGTTCTTTCTTCATCACGTGGATGTCGGCAGGCTTGACGATGAGACTGACGTCCGTGCCCGGCTCGAAGCTGTTGTAGTCCTGAATCATGATTTCGTAGCCGTCGGGCGTCAGTACAATCATTTCGTAGTGTACACCTTTGAAGATACAGCTTTGCACGATGCCGTGGAACTGTTCGGCCTGTTCGTTACGCTGCATGATGTAGATGTCCTCAGGACGGAGCACCACGTCAACGGGCTCGTCATCGTCGAAGCCCGTGTCAACGCAGTTGAACTCTTTGTCCATGAAGCGCACCAGGCAGTCTTTGAGCATGGTGCCTTCGAGTATGTTGCTTTCACCGATGAAGTCAGCCACGAAGCAGTTCTTCGGCTCGTTGTAGATGTCAGTGGGGGTGCCGATCTGCTGGATTACGCCTTCGTTCATCACCACGATGGTGTCGGAGAGAGTGAGTGCCTCTTCCTGGTCGTGGGTGACGTAGATGAAAGTGATGCCCAGTGTCTTGTGCATGTCCTTCAGTTCGAGCTGCATATCCTTTCGCATCTTCAGGTCGAGGGCGGCAAGGGGCTCGTCGAGGAGCAGCACCTGTGGCTTGTTCACAATGGCGCGGGCTATGGCTACACGCTGCTGCTGGCCGCCCGAGAGGCTGTTCACGTCGCGTTCCTCGTAGTCGGTCATGCCCACCATCTTGAGTGCCTTGCGCACGGCGGCATCCATTTCCTTCGAGTCCATCTTGCGGAGCTTCAGTCCGAAGGCGACGTTGTCATAGACATTGAGGTGTGGAAACAGAGCATAGCGCTGGAACACCGTGTTCATCGGGCGCTTGTGCGGGGGCGTCTGGGTGATGTCCTCACCCCCGAGCAGGATTTCTCCCTCTGATGCCGTCTCAAATCCGGCAAGGATGCGGAGCAGGGTTGTCTTGCCGCATCCCGAGGGACCCAAGATGGTAACGAATTCTCCCTTTCTTACGTACAAGTTCACATCGTCCAGCACCTGTTTCTCCCCGAACCACTTGGAGACGTGCTTAAAGTCGATGATGTGACCCTCAGGTTCTATTTTCTTCTCTTCCATAACTTTAACCTCCATCCTTAAACCAAATTAGAAGCCGATAGCAAAGCTCCAGAGGAAACGTCCGTCGGTGGGATTCAGTCCGAAGGTGGTGCTGACGGGCAGCGTGAGTTCCGTGCCCCGGAAGGGGATGTTGTAGCCCGCACGCAGGCCGAGCCATGCAAAGTGCGCTCCCTCGGCTTCGTCGATGTAGGGGCTCGTCCAGGGGATGAAGCCCACGTTAGCCGTGAAGTCCACGGGGAAGTCGCCAAAGTTGAAGTCGTATGCGGCCTCCACATAGCTGCTGTAGAAGCGTTTGTCGATGCTTGAAAAGGGCTGCACCTCCATGTCGTCGCCGCCCAGGAGGATGGTGTTCCACGTCAGTGTGAGGGGGAAGCTCTCGCCAAAGCTGTACTCCAGCGAAGCGTCAACGGCATGGCCCGTGCCCTTGCTGAGACCGGTGCTCAGGTAGGGGGCATCCGAGTTATCCATATAATCCGTCAGAGTCAGCGTCAGTCCGCCGTAGCCCAGGTAGGCATAAAGGTCCCACTCCTGATAGCCGCGCTTCATCAGCGGTCCGTAGATGCTCTCCTGGAAAGCATGGATGAACCAAGTGCCGATGCCTGCCGAGAAATCCCCCGCCTCGAAGTTTGCACTGAGGTCGCCCCGGACATTCAGGCCGCTCAGTTCCTGACCACGCCAGAGATAGCTGGTGCTTACTCCCACCTCGCTAAGGGTGAGATCAGAGGATACAACGTCATTACCGCCCTCAAAGACCGTAACCTCCTGGGCGTTGACACTCGCTGAAACCATCACAAAAGCAGCTACGGCTGCAAAATAGACTTTCTTCATTTCTAACGAATTGTGCTTGTTAAATTGTTAATTGTTGGTGAACTTTTTTTGATTGTTTGAACAAAGTTTTTAGCAGTTAAACTATTTTCGGCCGCGAAGGTACGGACTTTTTTCCTATTTTTGCGATTTTCAACGAAAAAAAACCGTTATTCCCTATAAAAATGTAGGAAACACTCCTGCTCCCTACATTTTTGCCCCTCCGTGTCACCTGAGACACCGTGTCACCGGGTCACTGGGTGGTAGTTTTTTTATAGTGCCTATAGTTCCTATAGAAACTATAGTTCCTATCTTTCCTATCGTTCCTTTCCCTCTTTTTCTTCCCACAGCCTCACCTTGCAGAAGATGCCCGTGGGAATCATCCCTATGGCCACCAGCAGCGGCTTGAAGGCATAGGCGATGTCCCTCTCCACACGGCACTCCGGGGCAATCGTGAAGTGATAGCGGCGGTCGCCCAGTGTCTGGCGCACCACCCGCAGCGTCACCTCCCGCAGGCACTCGCGCTTGGGTCCCAGTATCCTGAGGGTGCAGATGCCCTGCTTCTTCTCGGCGCGCACTACGAAAAACCGTTTCCAACTTCCCGTCATGCCGTTCCAGTGCACCAGCTCAATGTACACCTTGTTGTTCGTCAGTGTGTTCTGCGGTTTCATTGCTTCAGGCCTAATCGGGTTTTTGTGAAAACATTGTCATTCTTCGTCACCAGCCCGTACTTGTTCCACCGATAGACGATGACCTTCGGCTCCGTCCCGACACCCGAGTTCTGCAGGGCTGCCTGCAGGTCTTTCAGGCTGAACGTCGGCGGCAGGTCATGCAGCAGGTTGGGGAAGGCCACCTTCTGTTTCACCTCCGGCGAGGTGAACTGTTCGCCGTAGAGCCGGATGTGCTCGTCGGTATCCTTGTCGGCAAACCAGAGGCAGAAGTCGCGTATCAGCCGCTGTCGGGCGGGCGTCAGCTTATCGTAGAGGCAGGCACTCACCATCGCCAGCCTGAACGCCTTCAGCGCAGCCCTGCGGCGGAAGTGGTCCTTGGCCAGGTTGCCCTCCGTCAGCGCCTCCATGCGCTTCAGTTCCAGCCACTCCTCCAGCGGTTTCTGCATGAAGGCCATCCGGTCGTCGAGGTCGTTGACGGGCATCACCGTCCACTCGTTGCCGTCGCTGCTGGGCTTGCTCTTGTACGTCATCTTGTCGAGCCGTTCCAGGCACCCCTGCACCGTTTTCCGCTGGGTTTCGGTCAGCGGACGGAACTTCGGCATCCGGGCGAACTCCTGATTGCGGATTTCGGCGATGCTGATGCGGCTGATGAGCCCGTTCTCGGCATTGCCGTAGAAGGCCTGCACCTGCTTGGGCGTGCCCGTCAGCAGGAAGTTGATCATCAGTTTCACCTCCCCGCTGAAGGTGTCGGTCATCATGTAGTCCTGCGAGGCGTAGTCCGAGTCCCATGCCTGGCGGTAGAGGTCGTTCTTGTCCTGCCCGCGGCCGCCCTTGTTCGAGCGGATGACGGTGTCCACCTCGGGCGTGAAGGTTATCTGATGCAGTCCCAGGGCATCGTTCTGGCGGTCGAGCAGCTTGGGTATGCTGATGACGGGGCTGACGATGCGTACGGGCACGTGAGGGTCGCGCGGCAGCTGGTCGCTGTTGCGCTTCTGTTTCAGTTCCTTCTTGTAGAGACGTTCCCGTTCCCATTGGGGCTGGTCGCGCTTGCGCAGCTGCTCCGTCAGGTCCTCAAACAGCTGTCGGATGTGGCTCTTGCCCGCGCTGGCCATGCAGAAGATCACCGAGTGGAACGTGGTGTTCTGCACCGAGCCGTCCAGATAGGTGGCCCGTGCCCGTGTGGTGAGTGCCCCCAGGATGGGAGCCATGGCGCACACCATGGGCCACACGAACTCGCGCGGGGCATTGCGGCAGTACTCGTTGAACACGGGCGGCATCGGCGGGAATTTCTCACGGTGCTCCTCCTCCACGCTCTCCGTCTGCTGCTTCTCGGTCTGTTCGCGGCGCTCCTTGTTCTTACGGCTCTCCACCAGCCCCAGCCCTTCGAGGAACTTCCAGAACGAGTAGGGGATCTGTCCCGTGCCGGCCCGGGCGCAGACGTAGTCGATGATTTTCTCCCTCTCAGCCCTTGGCTTGCCCAAGTCGGGCAGCTGGCTGAGCATCACCCCTGCATTGTTGTCGGTGATATAGCGGAAATTCTTCACCATGTTCACGAAAAAGCTGTGCCGTTCGCCCGCCTCGGGCATCCCGCGGCTCTCCAGATACTTCTCTGCGATTTCGCTGATCAGCATCCCCTTGAAACGGAACGCGGCAGCGGGGGCGGTTTCTATAGTATCTATAGTTCCTATAGTACCTATAGTTTCTATAGCTCCTATCTCCACCAATTTCTCCATCTCCCACAGCCTGTTGTCAATGAAAAGGAAGTCCTCCAGCGCCACCAGATACGACGGCCGCGAGACATCGCTGCACGCCGTGTCGTAGCTCACGATTCCCAGCCGCTCCGCCAGCCATGCCTGGTGGGCCGCTATCGTCGTCAGCCCCTTCTCCGTCATGCGCGCCACGATGCGGATGCCCTGTCCGCTGGGGGTGATGTGGATGACCACGATGCCGTAGCGCGGATAGCGCTGCTCGCCCTGTTCCGTCACCTCCCACTGGAACGCCCTCTCCAGCAGATCGCGCTTGAAGGCCTCCATGTCGGCAATGTGGTCGACGTCCAGCATCACCATGCCGCTCGGCTCGCTCGACTCGATGGTGTGGCGCCCGTCCTTCGACAGCGCCTGCCACGTCACCATGGGCAGCCGGCGCTTCAGCGCCTGAATCTCACTCTGCGGCCGGCCCTCTGCCACAGCCTTCCGCACCCTTGCCACGCGCTCGCGCAGCCATTCCGTGTCCACCGTGTTGTAGAACACGTCGCTTTTGCACTCGTAGCCCTGTCCCGCCACGCTGTCGTACATGCTAAATCTCATAGTCCGAAAGTTTTAAGATGGCACGAATGAACAAATCCCTTAGCTGGTCGTGCATCCGCACACGGCACTGGTCGTGCCGGGGCACGCTCACCCGCAGGCACACCGTACGGCTGTTGCGCAGGATGCTGTAGCTTCCCTCGCCGCACGTCCGCGTGACCACCGTCCGCAGGCAGTCGTTCTCACCCGTCCCCTCCTGATAGGGAGTGAACATCACTTCGCCAAACTCGTTCACCATACCGCTTCCGCGGTAGCACTTGCCCGGTACCAACGCCATGGGCTTCCTTGCTGCTTTTTTCATAAGACTTTTTGTTTTTTAATAGATTAAACAATACTATCCTGATTCATCATCTCAGATAATCTTTCAGTCCGTTCACCCTGCGGCGGAAAGTCGCCACGTCCGACTCGTCGCCCTCCAGCGTCCACAGGTTGCCCTTCCTCTTGTCGCACACGAACACACACTGGTAGTTCTCCTCGGCCAGCAGCCTCAGATAGCGGAACGTTTCCTTCGTGAACGCCCCCTCGGCAGCCTCGCGGTGATGGGCATTCCACTCGCGGCGCACATCCTCCACCACAAAACCGCCGTGCGGCAGCCGGTTCAGCACCATCTCGCCGAACCAGAGCAAATCGGGCAGTTTCGATGTGGGTTTCATACGCTGTTTTTTATTTACAGGATAAAGATGCGCCGGAGGTTTACTTTTCGCCTGCAAAGATGCAAGCCACTTGTGGGGCTCGCAACCACACATCTCAACTTTTTTTCATCTTTCTGCATTTTTCTGTCAAAAACCACTATCTTTGCATCACGAAAAACGGATTATCGCCATGACAGAGAATAACCCCCAGGTGCTGAAGCGTCAGAAGCCGTGGCGCGAGGCGTACTACTACCAGAAGACCGAGGTGCTCTACCAGATGACCTACGTCTTCTGCCAGCGCTTCCTGCCCGCCCACGGCGACCGCACCGTCGACCAGATGGTGCAGGCGGCCCGCAGCGGCAAGCAGAATATTGTAGAGGGTAGCGAAGACGGGAAGACCAGCTCCGAGATGGAGATAAAGCTCATCAACGTGGCACGCTCCAGCCTACAGGAACTGCGTGAGGACTACCTCGACTACCTGAAAAGCCACGGCCTGCCCCTGTGGGAACCTCAGCACCCACGATATAGAGCCATGCGCCAGTTCTGCAGCAGCCACAACGACTACCAAGACTACAAGACCTTTGCCGAGCGGCTGACCGACGAGGAACTGGCCAATATAGCGCTGACGCTCTGCCATCAGACCGACAAGCTGATGACCTCTTACCTGGAGAAGTTGGAGAAACGCTTCGTCACCGAAGGGGGTATCAAAGAGCGGATGCACGCGGCCCGCACCGGCTACCGCGAAACCGTCGACCACCGCCTAAAAGAACTGAAGGCAGAAAACCAAAAGCTGAAAGAAGAAAACCAACGCCTCCGCCAACTCCTAGAACATCCTAGGCTATCCTAAGCTTTCCTAGAATTTCCTACCCCATCCTAGTCTCCCCTAAAAAAATATTTTGCCATATCAGAAAAAAGTTGTAATTTTGCAAACTCAATTAGAGTGTGAAATGAAACCGAAAATCGACACCATTGTCCAGTTTAGTGGCTTAAAACCAGGTAAGTACACCTACGCCTATACCTTGGACAAAACCTTCTTCGAGGGGTTTAAAAATGAGGAATTGAGCGAAGGAAAGGTCGATTTTGAGGTCATATTAGAGCGCCGCGAGCGTATGCTGGTGTTTGATTTCCGCTTCAAAGGCGAAGTCTACACCATTTGCGACCGCTGCTTGGGCGAGATGGTGCTGCCGGTGAGAGGAGAAGAACAGCTCTGTGTGAAGTTCAGCGACACCGACACCAGCGAAGACGAAAACGTCACCTACCTGCCCGAAGGCGCTTACCAGATTGACCTGGCCCAATGGATGTATGAGTATGTGGCCGTACGCGTGCCAATACAGAAAGTCCACCCCGAAGGCCAGTGCAACCCCGAGATGCTGAAATACCTCAGCGAAGAAGAGTCGCCAGAAGCAGCCAGCACCGAG
>CAMYYY010000034.1 GCA_947303715.1 uncultured Bacteroidales bacterium
CATTGCAAACTCGCTTCCTTGACACATTTGTTGCATTATCAATTTGAATTCAAGGTACGTTAAAAAGGGTAAATTCGTTGGTGTGTTTCAGCGATTACACTACCTTTGCGGTGTCGTTTTTAGAAAAAAAATGAAACACACGACGATTCTTCTTTTGCTGCTGGGCTATGTGGCGGTCCTCACCACGGGCATTCATGCCCAGGAAGGTCTGCCGACACTCGTCATCACTACTTCAGGTCCCCTTAACGCCCAGGAGAAGGTGGACGCTCACCTCACGACGAAAGGCTACGATGGCCCCATCGGCATCAAGCTACGAGGCAACAGTTCGCTGGCCTTCAACCAAAAGAAATACACGTTCGAGACGCGCGACGGCAACGGCAAATCGCATTCCGTCAGCCTGCTGGGTATGCCTGCCCATAGCGACTGGGTGCTCCTCGCCCCTTATAACGATGTCTCCATGCTACGCGATCCCCTAGCGTTCAAGCTGTGGCGCGACATGGGACATTGGGGACCACGCACGGTAATGTGCGAACTGACCATGGACGGTGATTACCAAGGTATATACATTCTCTGCGAAGCCATCAAACGGGGCAAGAACCGCGTAGACATCAGCGAAATGAAAGCCAGCGACACCAATGGACGGGCGCTGACGGGAGGCTATCTTCTGCGTATCGACACCTTCAACGACGACGACGCCACCTTCACCTCCAAGGTCCCTGGCATCGGAGAGGGCAGCATGTCCAGCGAGGTCATTTGGTCGTGCATCTACCCGAAGAAGAAAAAACTGCAGCCCGAACAGCTCGACTACATCCAGCGCTATGTGGACACCGTAGAACAGGTGATACAATCCGACTCGTTTGCCGACCCCACGAAGGGCTATGCCTGCTATATCGATGTGCCCTCGTTTGTAGATTATTTCATCCACACCGAACTTAGCCTCAACGCCGACGGCTATAAGCGTAGCGCCTACTTTTACAAGGAACGGCAGAAGAAGAACGGCAGCGGCGGCAAGCTCGTCGCCGGCCCTGTATGGGACTACAACCTTGCCTACGGAAACTGCAACTTCGCCAATGCCAACAACCCCGAGGCCTGGTGCTACGAAGGGGCGAGCAACAACCCCACGCCTGCTATGTGGCAACGGCTGCTCCAGGACATTACGTTCCGCCGTGCTGTGAAGACACGCTATCAAGAACTTCGTCAGACGGTGCTCAGCGACCAGGCCATCAACGACTTCATCGACCGCCAAGTGCAATTGCTTGCCCAGGCCACGGACCGCCACTTCAAAACATATCCCGAACTATTGGTGAGCGAAGAACGCAAGCAACAGCTCGACCAGCAAAATCAAGCGAACCCTTTCGGTGCCTTCCCTCCTTTCGGTGCCTTCCCTCCTTTCGGTGCCTTTCCGATGGGCGCCTTCCCTCCCCAAGGCAACTTTCCACCGACAGACAGCATCATCCCTCCCTTCGGCGTCTTTCCGATGGGTGAGTTTCCGATGGGCGCCTTCCCTCCCCAGGGCGCAGGCTTTCCTCCGATGGGCAATATCACATTTGACGCCGCAGGAATGTTTGCCGCCTACCGCGTCAGCTCATACGACGAAGAAATCGCCGCCCTCAAGCAATGGATTTCCGACCGTCTATCCTTCCTCGACCGCAACATCGCACGTTTCGATACCGACTGGCAGCCCCGCATCCAGCCCCTCGTCGAGAAAAAAGCCCCATTCCCCTTCGTTCAGGTTAAAAACTAATTGCCCGTTCCCTAAACAAACGCCACGCTGCTCGGCGTGGCGTTTGTTTAGGGAACGCGTTATTCAACTCGTCACCCGCAAGCATAAGGAGTCAGAAGCGCGGGCTCCCTCCCGAGGGGGCGCGGAAGGGGTCGTCTTGATCAGGCAGAGGGGGAATGTCGGGCATGGGTGCAGCAGGCGGCATCCCTTCGGGCGAGGCATTCCCGCGCATCTTGCGGTTGCGCTTGCTGCCATAGACGGCCTCGGCGTCGCGGATGCTGTTCTCATTGAGGTTGCGGAAGCGTGCCAGCGCGCTCTCAAAGCGCAGCCTGACGTCACCCACAGAACCGTTTCGATGCTTGGCTACGATGATTTCAGCAAGGCCATGAAGGTCGTTGCCCTTGTCGTCCTCGTAGATGTGGTAGTACTCTGGACGATGGATGAAGCAGACGATATCGGCATCCTGCTCAATGGCTCCCGACTCGCGCAGGTCGCTCAGCTGGGGGCGTTTCCCCTCGATGCCTTCGCGGTTTTCAACACCACGGTTGAGCTGCGAGAGGGCGATGACAGGGATGTCGAGCTCCTTGGCGAGGCCTTTGAGAGAGCGGCTTATGGTGCTGACCTCTTCCTGTCGGCTGCCATAGGCGAGGCCGCCGTTCATGAGCTGAAGATAGTCGATAATAATCATCTGGATGTTATGCTCACGGACGAGGCGACGGGCCTTGGTGCGCAGCTCAAAAATGGAGAGTGAGGGGGTATCGTCGATATAGAGGGGAGCCTCGGAGAGTTCCTTCAAGTGGTAGTCCAGCATCGCCCACTCCTCGCGCACCAACTGGCCGCTTTTGATTTTATCGCCGCTGATTTCGCAGACGTTGCAGATAAGACGGTTGACAAGCTGGATATTGCTCATTTCAAGCGAGAAGAGAGCGATGGGCATCTTGTTGTTGACGGCAATATTCTTGGCCATGGAGAGGACAAAAGCGGTCTTTCCCATAGCAGGTCGGGCGGCGATGATGATGAGGTCGGACTTCTGCCAGCCGCTGGTCATCTTGTCGAGTTCGTAGTAGCCCGAGGGAAGTCCTGTCATGCCGGTTTCGTTGGCGGCAGCCTTCTTCAGCTGCTCCACCGCCTGCGCCACCACGGTGCCAATCTGGACGTATTCTTTGCGGAGGTTCTGCTGCGAGATTTTGAAGAGCTCGGCCTCAGCATTCTGCATCAGTTCGTCAACGTCGCGCGTCTCATCAAAGGCATCGGCCTGCACCTCGCTGGAGAAGGTAATGAGCTGGCGTGCAAGGGATTTTTGGGCAATGATTTTTGCGTGTTTTTCAATGTGAGCAGACGATACCATACTGCCTGCCAGCTGCGAGATGTAGAGCGGCCCGCCGATATTATCGAGCTCGCCCATGGTGCGCAGCTGCTCTGTGACGGTGAGGATGTCGACGGGATCCTCGTTGAAGGCGAGCGCCTGGATGGCCTGAAAGACCTTTTGGTTGCGTACTTCGTAGAACGACTCGGGTTTCAGCAGCTCGCTGATACGGGCGTAAGCGTCGCTCTCAATCATCAGAGCGCCCAACACGGCACGTTCCAATTCGGGTGCCTGAGGCTGCAGATGGCCGTAGTCATCCATCTGGCGAGGTTCGACGGTCCGTTTAGCGGAAGTTCGGCGGGGGTTGGTTGACGGTGGCATAGATGGTAATGAATTATAAAATTTTTTTGACGATGCAAAAGTAGGGATAATTCGGGACGCGACGAAATAGCTTGCAAGTTTTTTTTCCACATTGTTTCCACAATCGTTGTGGATAATTCCAAAAAAGGTTGTACCTTTGCAGGGGAAACTCCTAATTTATAGTCTTAAATCTTCAATCCTCATGATTGTCTTTCCCAATGCCAAAATAAACCTCGGCCTGCGCGTCACGGGCCGCCGCCCTGATGGATATCACGACCTCGACACCATCTTCTACCCTATTCCTCTCCACGATGCGTTAGAGGTGGTGCCGATGTCAACAGGTCAACAAGCCAACGAGTCCACAAGTCCACAAACTGACATTAAGCTGCACCTTGTGGGAGCAGAGCTGGAGGGAGCGCTGGACGATAACCTCGTGGTGCGCGCCTACCGGCTGATGAAGGGCGAGTTCCCCAATCAGCCAGCTGTAGAGGTGTGGCTCTACAAACACATCCCCTCGGGCGCAGGACTGGGCGGAGGGTCGGCCGATGCCACTTTCATGCTACGCCTGCTGAACACCATGTTCACCCTCGGCCTTACGGATGACCGCCTCGAGGCCCTCTCCTCCTCATTGGGAGCCGACTGCCCGTTCTTCGTCCGCAACACGGCTGTTCGCGCCACAGGCACAGGCAACGTTTTTTCGCCCGTTACACTCGACCTCACAGGCTACCGCATTGTCGTTGTCAAGCCTCCTGTCTTCGTCTCCACCCGCGAGGCATTCAGTCGGATAGACAGACTCCTCCCTACCCCTCCTGAAGGAGGAGGAGAAAAAACCGTTGAATCTCACTTCCCTTTGGGGGAAGACTGGAGTGAGGCTTTTGTCAACGACTTTGAGCGGAGCGTCTTTCCCCTTCATCCTGAACTGCCAGCCATCAAGGATGCCCTCTACCGTGCAGGCGCTGTGTACGCCTCGATGAGCGGCAGCGGCTCGGCCCTCTATGGCATCTTCCCTTCCGCCGATGCCTGCCCCCTCACCGCTGCCGATTTTCCCGGCTGCTTCTTCTGGACCGCCGTGCTGTAGCCCTCCTCTTATCTTGACATTCTGCCCCTCCCGGCGTGATTCAGATGTCAGTTTTCTCACGAATATATATATAAGGAATAATCACTTTTCTCATTTACTATACTAGGACATGGATGTACCCTTGTGAACGATGCCTCTTAGGACTTTTTTTGATTATACCTTTTTATATATGAAAAAAAGGCGTGTTTTTGCCGCCCCCCCAAAAAACAGATTTACGATTATAACCTCATTCTATTTATCAATACCTTTTTTTACAAATAACGCAGGCTTCTATTTTGTCAGAAGCCTGCGTTAATTTCTTAAAAGCCTATCCTAATTTCTCAAAAGCCTGCTCTATTTTCTTAGAAGCTTATTCTGGGATTTCAAGGCTTTTCAAGAAGAGTTTACTTCTTGAAGTAGCGGTTGAAGAGGCCTTCGAAGCCCTTGCCGTGACGGGCTTCGTCCTTCGCCATCTCGTGAACGGTGTCGTGGATAGCGTCGAGATTCTGGGCCTTGGCGTTCTTGGCGATGCGGAACTTGTCCTCGCAGGCACCAGCCTCAGCCATCATGCGCTTCTCAAGGTTGGTCTTGGTGTCCCAGACAACCTCGCCAAGTAGCTCGGCAAACTTGGCTGCGTGCTCAGCCTCTTCCCATGCATAGCGCTTGAAAGCCTCAGCCACTTCGGGATAGCCCTCACGGTCGGCCTGACGGCTCATGGCCAGGTACTGCCCCACCTCGCTGCACTCACCGTTGAAGTGATTGCGCAGGTCGCGAATCATCTCTTCGTCGCAGCCCTTGGCCACGCCGATGACGTGTTCCTGGACAAACTGGATGCCTTCGGTTTCCTCTACTTTTTTGAACTTCGATGCCGGCACGCCGCATTGGGGGCACTTGGCAGGGGCTTCGTCGCCTTCATAGACGTAGCCACAAACGGTACAAATGAATTTTGCCATAACGTTTTTTGTTTTTAGGGTTAATGATGTTTTTTCTGAGTATTCTGAATATTCCGAGTTTTTCTGAGTATTCCGATTTTCAGCGACTGCAAAGATAGTTCTTTCCCCAAAACCGCCAAAGCCTTTTCTCACTTTTTACGTTTTTTTTATGATTATCTCCCCTTCGCGCTTTTTTTTGGAAAAAAAGCATTATCTTTACGGCCGCAAAAGAGAAAAAAAACGACAAACCCTTTTATAATATAAGAATGAAAAGAGACACCGAAATCTTCAACCTCATCGAAGAGGAACATCAGCGTCAGCTGAAGGGCATCGAACTGATTGCCTCGGAAAACTTTGTAAGTGACCAAGTCATGGAAGCCATGGGCTCGTACATGACCAACAAATATGCCGAAGGCTATCCCGGCAAGCGCTATTACGGCGGCTGCGAGGTAGTCGACAAGAGCGAGAACCTCGCCATCGAGCGCGTCTGTCGTCTGTTCGGCGCAGAGTACGCTAACGTGCAGCCCCACAGCGGCGCGCAGGCCAATGCTGCCGTATTCCTTGCCTGTCTCAACCCTGGCGACAAGTTCATGGGCCTCAACCTGAGTCACGGCGGACACCTCTCGCATGGTTCACCCGTCAACACTAGCGGCATCCTCTATCAGGCTTGCGAGTATAACCTGAATAAGGAGACGGGACGCGTCGATTATGACCAGATGGAGGAGACTGCCCTGCGCGAAAAGCCGAAGATGATTATCGGCGGAGGCTCGGCCTACAGCCGCGAATGGGACTATGCCCGCATGCGCCACATTGCCGACGAGGTAGGCGCCATCCTGATGATCGACATGGCCCACCCTGCCGGACTCATCGCTGCCGGATTGCTTGACAACCCGCTCAAGTACGCCCATATCGTTACCTCAACCACCCACAAGACCCTGCGCGGTCCGCGCGGAGGCATTATTCTGATGGGTAAGGACTTCCCCAATCCTTGGGGCAAGACGACGCCGAAGGGCGAAATAAAGATGATGTCGGCCCTGCTGAATAGCGCCGTTTTCCCAGGCATTCAAGGTGGCCCGCTCGAGCACGTCATCGCCTCCAAGGCCGTTGCCTTCGGCGAAGCCCTGCAGCCCGAGTTCAAGACCTACCAGATGCAGGTAAAGAAGAACGCTGCCCGTCTAGCAGAGGAACTGATGGGCAGAGGTTTCCACATCGTCAGCGGAGGTACGGACAACCACAGCATGCTCGTTGACCTTCGCCCCAAATACCCTGACCTCACGGGTAAGGTGGCCGAGAAAGCCCTTGTGGCTGCCGACATCACGGCTAACAAGAATATGGTACCCTTCGACACCCGTAGCGCTTTCCAGACCAGCGGCATCCGCCTAGGCACCCCTGCCATCACCACCCGTGGTGCCAAGGAAGACCTCATGGTGGAGATTGCTGCCCTCATCGAGACAGTCCTCAACGCCCCAGAAGACGAGGCCGTCATCACCCGCGTCCGCGCCCACGTCAACGACATCATGAAGGGCTATCCCCTGTTTGCCTGGTAAAAAGAATGAGTTAAGAGTTAAGAATTAAGAGTTAAGAAAAAGCTTTGATATTCGATTCCCTGCATACAGGACAATCTTTCTTAATTCTTAACGCTTAACTGAAAAAATCTTGCCATGTTTAACAAACAACTGCTTCAGCCGGAGAGTATCGTCGTGGTGGGCGGGTCGAACAACACCCACAAGCCTGGGGGAGCCGTCGTGCGCAACCTCATCAGCGGCAACTACAGCGGCACCCTACGCATCATCAACCCCAAGGAGGACGAGGTGCAGGGCATCAAGGTGTTCCACGATGCTAAGGAGCTGCCGCCTACCGACCTCGCCATCCTTGTCGTCCCAGCCGCAGCCTGTCCAGGCTATGTGGAACAGCTGGCTGCCGAGAAAGGCGTCCGCGCCTTCATCATCATCTCTGCGGGCTTTGGCGAGGAGACAGCAGCCGGAGCAGCCCTTGAGCAGCAGATTCTCGATACCTGCGAGCGCTATGGTGCAGCCCTTATTGGGCCGAACTGCATCGGCCTGCTGAATGCCCATCACCACAGCGTCTTCACCAAGCCCATCCCCCGCCTTACCCCAGAGGGTGCCGACTTCATCAGCGGAAGCGGAGCCACAGCTGTCTTCATCCTCGAGTCGGCTGTCACCAAAGGGCTGGCGTTCAACTCCGTCTGGAGCGTGGGCAACGGCAAGCAGATTGGAATCGAGGACGTCCTGCAGTACATGGACGAGCACTTCAACCCAAAGACCGACTCGCACGTCAAGCTGCTCTACATCGAGAATATCGCCAACCCCGACAAGCTGCTCTTCCACGCCAGTTCGCTCATCCGCAAGGGCTGTCGCATAGCCGCCATCAAGGCGGGGTCGAGCGAGAGCGGCAGCCGTGCAGCCTCCAGCCACACGGGTGCCATCGCCACCAGCGACAGCGCCGTCGAAGCCCTCTTCCGCAAGGCTGGCATCGTCCGCTGCTTCTCGCGCGAGGAACTCACCACGGTGGGTTCCATCTTCATGTTGCCCGAGCTGAAGGGGAAAAACTTCGCCATTGTCACCCATGCCGGCGGCCCTGGTGTCATGCTTACTGATGCCCTCTCGAAGGGCGGCCTCTTCGTGCCCAAGCTTGAAGGGCCCGACGTCGATGAGCTGAAGTCGAAACTCTACCCTGGCGCCGCTGTCAGCAACCCCATCGACATCCTTGCCACGGGTACCCCCCAGCACCTTGCCCTGGCCATCGACTACTGCGAAAACCGCTTCAAGAATATCGACGCCATCTTCGTCATCTTCGGCACCCCAGGACTTGTCACCCTCTATGAGGCCTACGACGTCCTCCATCAGAAGATTCTCGAATGCAAAAAGCCCATCTTCCCCATCCTTCCCTGCCTCCACACGGCTGGGCCCGAGGTGGAAGAGTTCCTGAAGAAGGGGCACGTGAATTTCAGCGATGAGGTAACGCTTGCTACAGCCCTCACGCAGATCATGAAGACGCCCTCCCCTGCCCCTCCTGAGGTTGAGCTCTATGGAGTGGATATCATGCGCATACGCTCTATTATCGACTCTGTAAAGACCGACGGCTACCTGCCCCCCGACCGAGTGCGCGAGCTGCTTACCTCGGCAGGCATACCCATGGTAGCCGAACGGGTGTCGGACGACAAGGAGAAGCTCATACGCTTTGCTGAGCAGGTGGGATTCCCTGTGGTGGCGAAGGTCGTCGGCCCCATCCACAAGAGCGACGTGGGCGGTGTGGTGCTGGGCATCGGCAGCAAGGAACACCTCTCCTTCGAGTTCGACCGTCTGATGAAGATTCAGAACGCACGCGCCGTCATGGTACAGCCCATGCTGAACGGCACAGAGCTTTTCATCGGCGCCAAGTACGAGCCACGTTTCGGACACGTGGTACTCTGCGGACTGGGAGGCATCTTCGTCGAGGTGCTGAAGGACGTCAGCAGCGGCCTCGCTCCCCTCTCCTACGCCGAAGCCTACTCTATGATTCGCTCCCTCAAGGGGTACAAAATCATCAGCGGCACACGCGGACAACAGGGCGTCAACGAGCAGAAGTATGCCGAAATCATCGTCCGCCTCTCCACCCTCCTCCGCTTCGCGACAGAGATCAAAGAGATAGACATCAATCCGTTGCTGGCATCAGCTGACAACATCACAGCCGTCGATGCCCGCATCCTCATTGTGAAACCCATCAAATAATAAAGATTCTATTATGAAAAAAACCACCCGACGCGCTTCTCTTCTCCTTTTGCTCCTCTTCCTTGTCCCCAAAGTGACTTGGGCGCAGGAAACGTTCCGCAACCCCGTCATCCCCCACAATTGCCCTGACCCTACGGTACTTGACGACCGTGCCCGGACAGGGTGGTTCTATGCCTACAGCACAGCTGCAAATATGGCTGAATGTACGGGCGACCGCTCGGCGCGCGGCTCTGTCGCCCTCCCCATCTATCGCTCCAAGGATATGATTAACTGGGAGTTTGTCGGCGACGGATTCGAAGGCGTCGGCATGCCCTCGTGGCGCAAGGGCTCACGTCTTTGGGCACCCGACATCAACTATGTCGATGGACACTATGTGCTCTACTATGCCCTGGGCGTGTGGGGCGACCTTGTGGCCTCTGCCAGCGGCGTAGCTGTCAGCGACAGCCCCACGGGACCGTTCAAGGACTGCGGCAGGCTGGTGGACTTCGAAGCCATCGGCGTTATGAACAGCATCGACCCTAACCTCTTTGTGGACCGCGGCAAGAAATACCTCATCTGGGGCAGCCTCGGCAAGGGCTCGGGCGTGTGGGGCATCCGTCTCAGCAAAGACGGCCTCGCGCTGAAGAAGGGCGCCAAGCCTGTGCAGCTTGGTGCAGACAATATGGAGGGTGCCTATATGGTGCGACGAGGGAAATGGTGCTACCTCTTCACCTCGCGCGGCAGTTGTTGCGAGGGCGCGCGCAGCACCTATCACGTCCTCGTGGCCCGTTCACGCAAGCCCCTCGGCCCGTTTGTGGGACGCGAAGGCGAGTCGCTCCTCGCCCACGACTACCCCAACGTCATCCTCAGCGGCACAGCCGACAGCCTCTTTGTCGGCACGGGCCACAACTCGCAAATCATCAAGGACGATGCCGGACAGGACTGGATGTACTACCACACCTTCTGGCGTCAGAACGGCTACAGGGGCCGCGCCATGAACCTCGACCGCATCGTCTGGAGCGACGACGGCTGGCCCTCCTTCTCAGGCGGACATTCCACGCTCGAACAGCAGAAACCCGTTATCAAATGACAGCAAGGATTACACATAATTCCTGATTCTTTTTATTAACTTTTAATTATCAAAACCATGGCTTTCAACATTCAAGACTTCATCACGAAGCAAGTAGCATCGGCAGTAGGTGGCGTAGAAGTCCCCACAAATGCCAAGAACACAGTCCTCAACGGCCTCTCCGACTCTATTCTGGGCAGCCTCACGCAGACCGCCACCAAACCAGGCGGCATCGACATGCTGAAAGGCCTCCTCACAGGCACCTCATCGGCAGCTGCCAGCCCCGTCACGGCCCTGGCTACCAACCTCTTCACGAAGAACATCCTCTCTTCGCTGAACCTCGGCAGCTCCATCAACGGCGCCCTCACAGGCCTCATTCCCAGCATTGTAGGCAAGCTGGGCGGCATTCTCAAAGACCAGGATGGCGATGGTGACGTCGATTTCAACGACATCCTCATCACCCTCGGCGTAGGCGGCAAGAAGTCAGGCGGTGGTGGCATCTTCGGCTCCATCCTCGGCTCCATCCTCGGCAAGAAGTAAGCCACACGTCAGAAAACCCATTCTTTATAGGGGCGCGGAGTTTCGCGTCCCTTTCCCTTGCGCTAATCTGCCAGCGTTTAACGTTAATTTGCCAGCGTTTAACGTTAATTACATCGTTTCCTGCGCTGATGTCCGAAAGTTTATCCTACCTTTGCCGCACGATATGAAACGATTGGCATTGGTTTGGATGATGATGATGTTCTGCGCGTCGGCTGCATGGTCGCAGGAGACGGCAGAACCAGCTTTCGTCTCTGACGAGGACAGCCTCGCCTTGCCCCCAATGCAGCTTGTGCCGTCGGACATGGGACTAAGCAGAGCCGTATTCCCAGAGTTCAAGCTACGGCAGCCGTTATCCAGCACATCCACATCGCAGCTACCCACCACCTACGAACTGAATCAGAAATTCAACTTCCGGCAATACAATCAGAAAAACTATCTGCTCCGCTGGGACGGGGGGAGGCTGACGGGCTACAACAGCATCCAGTCCATGCCTGGCATCGGAGGCATAGCCACAGCGGGCGTCACAGGCATTCACCACTTCAGCGACAGACTGACGCTTACAGGAGGCGCCATGCTGCAAAAGACAGGCATCCTCTACAATACGGCCACACTCCACGCACAGCTGACCTACGAACTGTCGGACTACGCCAGCGTCAGCACCTTCGGCATCTACCAGGCGCCCAGTTTCTTCAGCATGTACCAGACACCTGCTCAGGGCTTGTTCGGAGCCTATCTGACATTCCATACAGAAGACAAGAAATGGGGCATCGACCTAGGCGAAAAGACGGAGATGAACCCCTATAGTGGCAGGCTGGAAGCCACACCCATCGTCATGCCCTACTATAATCTGCAGGGGCAGAAGCTGGGTTTCGACTTCGGCGGACTACTGAAAAACCTCTTTATGAACTACCGCATGAACCAGATGATGAAGAAGGGCACATTCCCCATGGGGCCTATGGGACCGATGGGGCCTATGCCGCCCAATTAACCTCTATCAAAGAAACCCCTCAAAGAAAGACAACAAAAAACCATCCCTCATGGGATGGTTTTTACTTAGCATTGTGTAGAGGAAACGACTTCTTACTTGGAGGCTGCGAGAGAGGCCTTGCGGAACTCCTTCATCAGTTTCTCAATCTCGAGAGAAGCGACGCGAGCACGAGTGCCAGCAGTCTTGTTACCCTTTTCTACCTGAGCCTTTGCATCCTTGACAAAAGCATCATAAGCTGCTTCGATTTTAGCTAAAACTTCCATGTAACTTATCTTTAAGAATTAATACACGGTGCAAAGGTAGTGAATAATTGGCAATTACAAAGAGAAAAAGCAACTTTTTTTCAAAAAAGTAGAAAAAAAACTCCTAAAGGGCTTCTGAACGGGGTAAAAAGTATCTTTTTTCTGAAAAAACAACTATAAATCAAAGAATTTTCAGACGCGCGAATTTCAAAAGCAACGTCTTTTCGCCCACATTGTCGAAGCGAATAACCGCTTTGGCGTTTTCGTTGCTTCCTTCGACTCGAACCACCTCTCCCTGCCCGAAACGGTCATGCTCCACACGCGTACCAGGCTGGAGAGAAGATGTGGCATTCGGCGTCCCTGCCTGTTGACCTATTGACCTATTGATTTTTTGACTGCTGGATTGGGCATCACGCTCACCCAAAGAAATCCAACGACGCGGAGTCGGTGTAGGACGAGGTGTTGTGGGACGAGGAGTCGTCGGCCTTTCCGTCTGCCCGCCTATGGTTGTGACGCGGAATGCCGCATCCCTGTTTCTCCCCCATCCCATCTGCTGACCTGTCGGCTTGCCGGCCTGCTGACCCTTCAGGAATGCCGGGTCTATCTCGCTCAGGAAGCGGCTGCGATTGCCAAACTGAAGCTGCCCGTAGCGGAAGCGCGTCTTTGCATAGGTGAGCAGACAACGCTTCTCGGCACGGGTGAGGGCGACATAGAACAAACGCCGCTCCTCCTCCACATCCATGTCAGTCTCGGCCATGTTGCTGGGAAAGAGGTCTTCCTCCAGCCCCACCACAAACACGGTGTTGAACTCCAGTCCCTTGGCCGAATGGACCGTCATCAACGTCACTCGGGGGACGTCGGCATCGTGGGGATTATCCTGGTCGGTGAGCAGGGCCACGGTAGCCAGGAAGTCGGAGAGCCAGATGGCGTCGCTGCCCTCCTCGCGGGCCGACTGCACAAAGTCGTGCATGGCATCCATCAGCTCCTGCACGTTCTCTTGACGGCTACGCCCTTCGTCCGACATGTCGCTGAAGATATCTGCCTTGATGCCGCTGCGGATCACCACGTCAAGGGCTGTGTCGTAGGCATCGTGCGTGCGGGAGAGCTCGCGGAACTCCTCCATCATCGAACGAAAGCCCTCCAGCTTCTTCTGCGTCGCCTTCGAGACAGGCAACTGATACTGCTCAGGGGCGCCGATGACCTCCCACAGGCTGACGCCTGCCTGGGATGCTGTCTCCACGACATGCCCCAGCGTAGTGTCGCCGATGCCCCGTGCCGGATAGTTGAGAATACGTTTGAAAGCCTCCTCGTCGTGCGGATTGACCATCACGCGAAAGTAGGCAATGATGTCCTTTATCTCCTTGCGCTGATAGAACGACAGACCGCCGTAGATGCGGTAGTCGATGCCGTTCTTGCGGAACTCCTCCTCGAAGATGCGCGACTGGGCATTGGTACGGTAGAGGATGGCAAAGTCGCTCCACGTCAGCCCATAGCGCCTGCGGATGGACAAGAGCTGGCGCGTCACATACCCAGCCTCCTCCTTGTCTGCCGCAGCCTCAAACACGGTGATGGGCTCGCCCTGTTCCTTGTTGGAAAACACCTCCTTGGGTATGCGGCGCTGATTGTGGGCAATAAGGCTGTTCGCAGCACCGACGATGGTCTGCGTGGAGCGGTAGTTCTCCTCCAGCTTGAAGAGCTTCGGGCTGTCGTAGCGGCTCTGGAAGGTGAGGATGTTGTCGATGCGGGCGCCTCGGAAGCTGTAGATGCTCTGCGAGTCGTCGCCCACCACGCAGATGTGCTGATGCCCGGCTGTGAGCTGCCACACGATTTCGTGCTGCGCCAGGTTGGTGTCCTGATACTCGTCCACCAGCACATAGCGGAAGCGCTCGCGATAGCGTTGCAGAATCTCCTTGTTGTTCTCGAAAAGGTAGTAGGTCTGCATCAGCAAGTCGTCAAAGTCCATGGCGTCGGCCTGCTTCAGGCGGTTGGCGTAGCGCTGGTAGATGTCGCGGACGGCAGGCAGGCGACGGCGCATGTCCTCCTCGACCATCGCCTTGTCGTTGTAGTACATGCCCGCTTTGAGGAGGACGTTCTTGGCTTCGCTGATGCGCGCCTGCACGGCGTTGGGCTTATAGACCTTGTCGTCCAGCCCCATCTCCTTGATGATGGCTTTGACCAGACTACGCGAATCGCCCTGGTCGTAGATGGTGAAGTTGGATGTATAGCCCAGCGTTTCGGCCTCCCGTCTGAGGATTTTCGCAAAGAGGCTGTGGAATGTCCCCATCCAGAGGTAGCGTGCCGACTCCTCGCCCACCCTGTTGGCGATGCGGCTCTTCATCTCTGCTGCTGCCTTGTTGGTGAAGGTGAGCGCAAGGATTTCCCACGGCTTGTAGCCCTCCACCTCCATCAGGTGGGCAATCTTGTACGTCAGCACGCGCGTCTTGCCCGAACCGGCTCCGGCTATAACCAACGAAGGACCGTCGTTGTATTCGACGGCCTTCAGCTGGCTCTCATTCAGTTCTTTTGCGTAGTCGATGTTCATTTCGACTGCAAAGATAACACTTTTTTTTTGCTTTGCAAAAAAGAGTTTGTAGAACGCTACGCTGTAGAGCATTCGCTTCGCTCATTTGTAGAACGGGGCTGCGCCCCTGTAGGGTTTTCTACAGCGAGTGTAGCGAGCGTTTTACAGGCCTTAGGCCGTTCTACAGCGTAGCGTTCTACAGGCCGCAGGCCGTTCTACAGCGTAGCGTTCTAATTACTAAACGTCAGCTTGCCCTCCTCGGCATCCACGCGGATGGGCTTCTCCTTGTCGATGCTGAAGGCGAGCAGGCGGCGCGAGAGCTCGTCGAGCAGCAGGTGCTGGATGGCGCGCTTCACGGGACGGGCGCCGAACTCGGGGTCGTAGCCCACCTCGGCCACAAAGTCGATGGCAGCAGGCGTTAGCTCCAGCTTGACGCCGTTCTCGCCCAGCATGCGGCACACGGCACCCACCTGCAGTTCCACCACCTGACGTATCTCGTCCTTCGTCAGCGGCAGGAACATGATGGTCTCGTCCACACGGTTCAGGAACTCGGGCCTTATCTGCTGCTTCAGCATGGCCATGACGGTCTTCTGCGTCTCGTCGAGGATGCGCTCGCGGTTGCTGTCGTTCATGCCGGCAAACTGCTGGCGTATGTAGTCGCTGCCGAGGTTCGACGTCATGATGATGATGGTGTTCTTGAAGTTCACCGTGCGCCCCTTGTTGTCCGTCAGACGTCCGTCGTCGAGCACCTGAAGGAGCGTGTTGAACACGTCGGGGTGGGCCTTCTCAATCTCGTCGAACAGCACTACGCTGTAGGGCTTCCGTCGCACGGCCTCGGTGAGCTGTCCGCCCTCCTCGTAGCCGATGTAGCCTGGAGGGGCGCCGATGAGTCGCGTCACGCTGAACTTCTCCTGATACTCGCTCATGTCGATGCGCGTCATCATGCGCTCGTCGTTGAAGAGGTAGTCGGCCAGCGCCTTTGCCAGCTCCGTCTTGCCCACGCCCGTGGTGCCCAGGAAGATGAACGAGCCGATGGGTCGCTTGGGGTCCTGCATGCCGGCACGGCTGCGCCGGATGGCGTTGGCGACGGCGCTGATGGCCTCCTCCTGCCCCACCACACGACGGTGCAGCTCGTCCTCGAGGCGGAGCAGCTTCGTGCGCTCGCTCTCCATCATGCGGCTGACGGGGATGCCCGTCCAGCGGCTCACCACGTCGGCTATGTCGTCGGCATCCACCTCCTCCTTCACCAGCGCCTCGCCCCCCTGCTGGTCGTGCAGGCGGGCCTGCGTGTCGCTGATCTGCTTCTCTATCTCCTGCAGGCGTCCGTAGCGTATCTCGGCCACGCGCCCGTAGTTGCCCTCGCGCTCGGCGCGGTCGGCCTCGGTGCGCAGCTGCTCCATGAGCTGCTTCTTCTGCTGGATGTCGTTCAGCAGCTTGCGCTCGCCCTCCCACTTGCTGCGGACGGTCTGCTCCTGACGGCGCAGGTCGTCAATTTCTGAGTTCAGCTGCTGGAGCTTCGGCTCGTCCTTCTCGCGCTTGATGGCCTCGCGCTCAATCTCCAGCTGCTTCAGGCGGCGCGTTATCTCGTCGAGCTCCTCGGGCACGCTGTCGCGCTCCATGCGCAGCTTGGCAGCCGCCTCGTCCATGAGGTCGATGGCCTTGTCGGGCAGGAAGCGCTCGGTGATGTAGCGGTTCGAGAGCTCCACGGCAGCCACCACGGCCTCGTCCTTGATACGCACCTTGTGATGGGCCTCGTAGCGCTCCTTCAGTCCGCGCAGGATGGAGATGCTCGACGCCACGTCGGGCTCGTCCACCATCACGCTCTGGAAGCGTCGTTCAAGCGCCTTGTCCTTCTCGAAGTACTTCTGGTACTCGTCCAGCGTCGTAGCGCCTATGCTGCGCAGGTCGCCTCGCGCCAGGGCGGGCTTCAGGATGTTGGCGGCATCCATGGCGCCCTCGCCTCCTCCGGCACCCACCAGCGTGTGGATTTCGTCGATGAAGAGGATGACCTCGCCGTCGGCCTTGATGACGTCGTTGATGACGCCCTTCAGACGCTCCTCGAACTCGCCCTTGTACTTGGCGCCGGCCACCAGCGCGCCCATGTCGAGGCTATAGACCTGCTTGCGGCGCAGGTTCTCGGGCACGTCGCCGCGCACGATACGCTGTGCCAGCCCCTCCACGATGGCCGTCTTGCCCGTGCCGGGCTCGCCGATGAGGATGGGGTTGTTCTTCGTCCTGCGGGAGAGAATCTGCAGGATGCGCCGGATTTCCTCGTCACGTCCGATGACGGGGTCGAGCTTTCCGTTCTTCGCCGCCTCGTTCAGGTTGATGCCGAAGCGGTTGAGAAACGCGTTCTTCTCGTTGGGGTTGATGTTGTAGTTGTCCATAGTGTATCTTGTTTTTGTTACTCCTTATTTAATATAGCGATTTTCGGCTTCCACGTTCTTTTTCGATTTCAGTCGTCCGTCTCAATGCCGCCCCAGCGAAAACCGTGCCACGCCTCCCGCAGCCCTCGGATACTGACAAAATCAGGCATTTCGCGCCACATCTGTCGCAAAACCTGTTTTCCGTACGTGAATCTTCGCTACAATTCCGTAAAAAAGTTCTGAATGAACTCTATTGCTTCTTTTTCATATATTCTTCTCTGCCAGGGAAGTTCAGGTCGCCAAAGGCTGGTGAGCCATAGACAAACACAACGCGCCCATTATATGGAATATACATCTCAGAATCATAATACTCTTCATATTTTTCGTTCCCCATAGAGTCTGGATAAACCAGAAAAGAATAACCACTCATCATGACTCTTCGAAAACCTATCTCCACCGGCTCGGAGGTGGTGCTTGAAGCGGCTACAGAGATACACCCCAAGCCATCAAGCCGCTTTTTGAGTCCACGAAACTCCCGCTTGTCTATGCCCACAAAATCGCACAATTCCTTGACCTTTGACTTTTCAACATCCCAGTTACTGCTACCTTCTCCGTTTTTCCATGCATGGAAGATGGCAACTTTGCCATTTTCAAACTCCAACTCAAAAGAGCAACTATCGTCCAGAATGCTGTTAGCATATCTTGACAAACTGTCCAAATCGGCTTTGTGAGCCTCATAGTACGTCTCCATAATCTCTGGATCGCAGACATGATGTGGACGTTCAATGAGCAAATACATCACAAAGAACATAAGATTAAAAACGTTGATGCCGATTACAAACAGATGATTCCACGTGAGAACCTTACGAGAACGGAATAGCAGATATAGCCACACCAAGATGACAGGAACGAAGACCCAGAAAAAGAATATGCCAATAGCATACACCAGGAAATCAGCTATCCACAAAATGAAAAGGACAGCTGTAATCAGAATTGATGGCAGACAATAGACTATTGAACGGATAACGATGACAGCCCAACTGAAGCATAGTTTCTCCCGTGTGAAAGCATCTGACAGCATCTGCTTTCTCTTCAAATAGATAAAGGCAGAGACTGAAAGACTTACTATCAATCCAACGATAATGGAAATTAAAAATCTATTCATCTACACAGAAGGCACTCTTTTTGTTCATCATGAGCCGAATAATAACAAGAGCAAAGATAGGGCTTATTTACATAACAGCAAAGAAAAAGAATGACTTTTTCAGAATAGAATACGCTATAATTGTTTTTGGGGATAGTAGTTACAAATAACATTATATCCGTCAGCAGACGAAACAAATTGAGCAAATACACTTTACAGCGATATTCCATGCTTTTGTTATTGTACCAAACGGGTTGGGACACGTGTCCCAACGGGTTAGGTAAGGTGTCCCAACGGGTTAGGACACGTGTCCTAACGGCTTTGGGAGATAAGAAAGGACTGCGTTAAAGTTGTGGAAGAAGCTTTTAAAAAAGAGGTTGGCCTACTTGAACTCGGCGAGGCACTTTTCGAAGTAGAGAATGGCTTCGTCAAGGGTGCCCGTGAAGCGGCCTCCAGCGGCATTGAGGTGGCCTCCCCCGCCCCAGTAGGTGGTGGCGAAGCGGTTGCAGGGGAACGTGCCCACGCTGCGGAACGAGGCGTGAATCTCGTCCTTCTCCGTGTCCTCGCGCAGGAAAGCTGAGAAGCGGACGTTGCGTATCTGCAGGGGGAGGTTGACAAAGCCCTCGGTGTCGCCCTTGTTGAAGTGAAAGCGCTTCATCTCGGCGCGCGTGAGGGTAATGAGGGAGGCTTTCTTCTCAGGGAAAAGGCGCATCTTCTCGTAGAGGGCATAGCCCATCATGCGCAGGCGCCCCTCGGAGTAGTTGTAGAAGACGCGACGGTAGATGTCGTCCTTGTCGATGCCGTGCTCAAGCAGACGGCTGATGATGTAGAAGATGTCGGGACGGTTAGAGTTGAAGGTGAAGGCGCCCGTGTCGGTCATCATGCCGCAGTAGAGGCAGACGGCTGCCTGCTTGCTGAGGTGTGCCTCGCCGTGCAGGGCTTCGATGAGCGTATAGACGAGTTCGCAGGTGGACGAGGCGTCGGGCTGGCTGAACGTGAGCTCGCAGAAGCCGGCCTCAGGGTCGAGGTGATGATCGATGAGCACGCGGTGTCCCTTTGCCTGACGGATAGGCTGCTCCATGTCGTTGGTGCGGCTGGGGGTGTTGAAGTCCATGCAGAGGACGACGTCGGCAGCAGCTATCGTCAGGGCAGCCTTGTCGGGGTACTTGTCGGCACGGACGGTCTCCTGAGCCCCTGGGAGCCAGCTGAGGAAGTCGGGATACATGTCGGGCACGACCACCACAGCTGTCTTGCCCTGCTGACGCAGCCAGTCGGCCAGGCCGAGGGTGGAACCCATCGCATCGCCGTCGGGGCTGGTGTGGCAGACAAGGGCAAAGAACTCGTTTTCGGCTATCAGCGCAGCCAGACGCTGGACATCGGACTCAGGAAAGGAGAACATTTAGAAAGATTGAAGATTGAAAATTGAAGATTGAAGAATATATTTAGTGGAATGAAAAAAGAAATTAGGAATTAGGATTGCAGCGGCCCGCAGTTGAAACAGGATGCGCTGCCAGTCCCTAATTCCTAATTTCTGATTCGTTTATTCGGTATTATTCCTTCAGCGTACCAGCCTCGGCAGCAGCGCGCATCTCGTCGCTGGCATAGAGGAACACCTCCACGCGACGGTTCTGGGCACGGCCTTCCTTGGTGTCGTTGCTGGCAACGGGCTGCTGGAAGTCGAAGCCTTCAACCTCCTTGATCTGCGTCTCAGCAACGCCCTTCGACTTCAGGAAGTCGGAAACGGCCTCGGCACGGCTCTTGGAAAGCTTCTGGTTGACAGCCAGGGAACCCGTGTTGTCGGTGTGGCCATAGATGGCGACGTCGGCATCGTTGTAGGTCTTCAGCACCTCGGCAAATTGTGCCAGGTTCTTCTGGGCCTCAGCATTGAGGTTAGCCTTGTTGGTAGCGAAGAGGATACCGCTGTCGAAGGTGACCTTCACGGCGCGGGTGTTGCCATCCTCGTCGGTCAGCTTCTCGAGTTCTGCACCTTCCACCTTGGCAGCAGCCTCGGCAGCCTTGTCCATGTGATTGCCGATGAGGGCACCGGCAGTAGCACCGACGGTAGCACCGACAGCCGTACCAACGGCCGTATTACCTGTGTAATAACCGACAGCTGCACCCAGCAGGGCACCACCAGCCGTACCGATGAGGGCACCGCCAGCCGTCTTAGACATACCGCAGCCCGAAAGGATCAGGGTTGCACACAAACACAAACTAATTACACTTTTTGCTTTCATACGAACATTTTATTAAATGGTTAATAAATACTCTCTCACAAAAACTGCGCAAAAATACGACTTCTTTTCCAAAAAACGAAATACTTTGCACACTTTTTTTTCATGGATTACGAAAAATATATTACTTTTGCGCCTCGGAAGAAATACAACCTTATTAAATCACATGGCAGAATTAAAGCAACTCACCAAACGAAGTGAAAATTACTCGCAGTGGTACAACGACTTGGTCGTGAAAGCCGACCTTGCTGAACAGTCAGCCGTCCGCGGCTGCATGGTCATCAAACCTTACGGCTATGCCATCTGGGAAAAAATACAACGTCAGCTCGACGACATGTTCAAGGCCACAGGCCATGTCAACGCATATTTTCCTCTCCTTATCCCGAAGTCGTTCCTCAGCCGTGAGGCCGAGCACGTGGAAGGCTTTGCCAAGGAGTGCGCCGTCGTCACCCACTACCGTCTGAAGACCAACGATGCCGGCGACGGCGTCGTGGTGGATCCCGCAGCCAAACTGGAAGAAGAACTCATCATCCGCCCCACGAGCGAGACCATCATCTGGAGCACCTATAAGAACTGGATTCATAGCTACCGCGACCTGCCCATCCTCTGCAACCAGTGGGCCAATGTCATGCGCTGGGAGATGCGCACGCGTCCTTTCCTGCGCACCAGCGAATTCCTGTGGCAAGAGGGACACACCGCCCATGCCACCCGCGAAGAGGCCGAGAAAGAGGCGCAGACCATGCTGAAAGTCTATGCCGACTTTGCCGAGCAGTTTATGGCCGTGCCCGTCATCAAGGGCGTGAAGAGCGAGACCGAACGCTTTGCCGGCGCCCTCGACACCTACACCATCGAAGCCATGATGCAGGACGGCAAGGCGCTGCAGAGCGGCACCAGCCACTTCCTCGGGCAGAACTTCGCCAAGGCCTTCGACGTGCAGTTTACCGACAAGGAGGGTAAGACCGACTACGTCTGGGCCACCAGCTGGGGCGTCAGCACCCGCCTGATGGGCGCCCTCATCATGGTGCACAGCGACGACAACGGTCTGGTGCTACCTCCGAAGCTCGCTCCCATCCAGGTCGTCATCGTGCCTATTTATAAAAATGAAGAGCAGCTTGCTGCCATCAGCGAGAAGGTGAACGGCATTGCCGCCCGTCTGCGCAGCATGGGCATCAGCGTGAAATACGACGACTCGGACAACAAGCGTCCTGGCTTCAAGTTTGCCGACTATGAGCTGCGCGGCGTTCCCGTCCGCCTCGTCATGGGTGCCCGCGACTTGGAGAACGGCACCCTGGAAGTAATGCGCCGCGACACGCTGGAGAAGGAAACCCTGCCCATCGAAGGCATTGAAGAATATGTCCAGAAACTGTTGGACGACATGCAGCAGAACATCTTCCAGAAAGCCCTTGCCTACCGCAACAGCTGGATTAAGAGTGTCGACACCTACGACGAGTTCAAGGAAGAGATTGAGAAGGGCGGCTTCATCCTTGCCCACTGGGACGGCACCGCCGAGACGGAGGCCCGCATCAAGGAGGAGACCAAGGCCACCATACGCTGCGTGCCCTTCGACGACCCCAACTACCCCGCTATCTGCATGGACACCACGCCCGGTGTGGATATGGTGACAGGCAAGCCCAGCGCCCGCCGCGTCATCTTCGCACGTGCCTACTAAGTTTAATCCATAATACACATCCAAAATGAAACGCATCGCATCCCTATTCCTCGTTTCGATGTTCGTTGTGGCTGGCGTATGTGCTGCCACCAGTGTTACCCTCTCCTCTCCCGACGGCAAGATTGTCACCACCGTATCCGTAGGCGACCAGCTTACCTACACGGTTACCTGCGACGGTGTCGTCCTGATGCAGGACAACCCCCTTGCCCTCTCCCTTGTCGGTGGTGAGGTGCTGGGCGCAAAGCCTGTCCTTACCGGCAAAAAAATTACGTCTGTTGACGAGGACATCCGTCCCGTTGTTCCCCTGAAGTTCAACATTGTCCGCAACCACTACAACCAGCTCCGCCTCAACTTCAAGGGCGGCTGGACTGTGGAAATCCGCGCCTACAATGACGGCATTGCCACCCGCTTCGTCCTCAACCGCAAGGGCACCCTCGACGTTCTGGGCGAAACATTCGGCATCAACCTCCCCTCGCCTGCCAAGCTCACCATGCAGGAGCCCCGCAGCTTCCATTGCAACTACGAGGAGCGCTACACCTTCGGCACCAGCGACGAATGGGCTGCTGAGAAAAAGATTGCTGAACTCCCCTTCTACATCGACACCCAGAAGAACGGCATCAAGCTGCTTGTCTCCGAGTCAGACCTCAACGACTATCCCTGCCTCTTCATCCGTGGCAACGGTGCCAACAGCTTCACCTCCGACTTCCCTCGCCAGCCGCTGGAATTCAGCGACAATGGCGACCGTAGCGTCAAGATTGACAAGGAAGCCGAATATATGGCCCGCATCAGCGGCAAGCGCACCCTTCCCTGGCGCTACGTCCTGATTGCCCGCAACGATGGACAGCTCGTCACCAACACCCTCACCTGCCGCCTGGCCTCCCCCTGCGAGCTGCAGGGCGACCTCTCATGGATTAAGCCCGGACAGGTCAGCTGGGAATGGTGGAACGGTGCCACCCCCTACGGCCCGGACGTCAACTTCGTCTCCGGCTTCAACATGGACACCTATAAATACTTCATTGACTTTGCTGCCAAGTACGGCATTGAATATATCCTGATGGACGAAGGCTGGGCCAAGGACACCCGTGACCCCTACACCCCCAATCCTACCATCGACCTGCACGAGCTCATCCGCTACGGACAGGAGAAGGGCGTCGGCATCATCCTGTGGCTCACCTGGCTCACCGTCGAGAAGAACCCCGACCTCTTTGCCACCTTTGAGAAATGGGGCATCAAGGGCGTAAAGATTGACTTCATGGACCGTAACGACCAGTGGATTGTGAACTTCTACGAGCGCAACGTCCGCCTCGCAGCCGAGCACCATCTGTTTGTGGACTATCACGGTGCCTTCAAGCCCGCCGGACTTGAATACCGTTTCCCCAACCTGCTCTCCTACGAAGGTGTGCGTGGCTTGGAACAGGGAGGCGGCTGCCAGCCCGAGAACAACATCTGGCTGCCCTTCATGCGCGGAGCCGTCGGCCCAATGGACTTCACGCCTGGTGCCATGCTGAACTATCAGCCTGAGAACTATGCCGCCCGTCGTCCCAACAACGCCTCCGTCGGCACACGCGCCCATCAGCTGGCTATGTATGTGCTCTACGAGAGCGGCGTGCAGATGCTGGCCGATAATCCCACCCTTTACTACCGCAACGACGACTGCACCCGCTTCATCGCCTCCGTCCCTGTCACGTGGGACGAGAGCTACGTGCTTCAGGCCGAGGCCGGCAAATATCTTGTTGAAGCCAAGTGCAAGGACGACGTCTGGTATTTGGGCGGCATGATGGGCAAGGAGCCTGGCGAGGGCATCGACGTCACCATCCGCATCGACTTCCTCGGCTCAGGCGCAGCCCGCCACCTCACCCTCTTCGAGGACGGCATCAACGCCCACCATCAGGGTATGGACTACCGTGTCCGTGAGATGACAGTCCGCAATGGCGACGTCATCACCGTCCACATGGCACGCAATGGTGGTTTCGCCGCACAAATCAAATAAATGATAATTAAGAGTTAAGAATTAAGAGTTAAGAAAAATAGTTTTGCAAACGGAAAGCCGCATACACGACATTTTTTCTTAACTCTTAACTCTTAATTCTTAACTAAAAAAATCACATTTTTCCTGTGGATACCGTTTTCCAGATTCTCAAGATGCTCGGCTGCCTGGGCATGTTCCTCTTTGGAATGTCCCTGATGAGCGGCGGCCTCCAGAAATTCGCGGGTGATTCTCTTCGTACGTTCATTGCGAAGATGACGTCAAACACAGGCAAATGCCTGCTCACAGGCTTTGTCGTTACCGCTTTGGTGCAGTCATCGACGGCTACCACGCTTATGCTCGTCAGCTTCGTCAATGCAGGACTCATGACGCTCAGCCACGCCATCGGCGTCATCATGGGAGCCAACATCGGCACCACGTTTACGGCCTGGCTTTTCGCCCTCTCGTTTGACGGCTCGTTCAGCCTTGGCGCCATTGCCATACCGGTGATGTTCTTCGCCTTCGTGTTCTACTCCATGAAGAACCAGCGCCTGAAGAGCTTTGGCGAGTTCCTCATGGGCTTTGCGTTCCTGTTCCTCGGCCTTGCCACACTGAAGGACACCTCCTACCCGCTCCTCTCCAGCCCAGGCATGCACAAGCTGCTGGCCCCACTGACAGGCTTCGGCTTTGGCAGCACGCTGATGTTCATCGTCATAGGTGCCGTGATGACGCTGATGCTTCAGTCGTCAGCTGCTACAACGAGTATCACCATGTTGCTTTTAGCAGCAGGCGTAGTTCCCTTCGACCTTGCTGTGGCAATGGTGCTTGGCGAGAACATCGGTACCACCATCACCTCCAACCTGGCAGCCTCTGTGGCAAACGTCTCTGCGAAGCGCACGGCCCGTGCCCATCTGATGTTCAACCTCTTCGGTAGTATACTGGTGATAGCTCTCTTCCGTCCCTACCTGCAGCTCAATGGCATCATCATCGAAGCCCTCGGCTTTCCCAATCCCTGTACGGCCGACTTCACGTTGCTCAGCATGAGCGATGCCGAAGGGGGCGTCATGAAGGCCCAGCTGGCGCAGAGCCTCCCCTACAGCGTTGCCATTGTCCACACCCTCTTCAATGTCATCACCACCCTCATCCTCGTCGGATTCATTCCACAGATTGAGAAGATTGTCACTCGCATGGTGCCTTCGAAAGAGGGCGAAAGCGAAAACTACAGCCTTATCTACCTCAAACAGGGTCTGCTCAGTACGGCAGAGCTCTCGCTCGACGAGGTACGTCGCGAGATTTACCACTTTGGCGAAATCTGCCTGAAGGGCTACAACTATGTCTGCCAGGCTGTCGATACCACCGAACGGGACTCCTTCGAGCCGCTTCGGGCGAAGCTGGTGAAGTACGAGGAGATAACGGACCGCATCGAATTTGAGATTGCCAACTACCTGAACAAGGTGAGCGAGAGCGAAATCTCCGATTCCACCCGCATCCGCATCAAGGCTATGTACAAAATCATCAGCGAGATGGAGAGTTTGGGCGACTCGGGCGAGGCCATCAGCCGTCTGCTTACCCGCAAGTTCGACCACGGCAAGACGCTCGACGACGACATGATGGCCAAGGTCAACGGTATGCTCTCCCTCGTCCGCAATGCCTACGACATTATGCTCGAAAACCTCAGCAAGCCCGCCCTGAAGGACATCTCGAATGCCTATGCCGCCGAGGATGCCATCAACCACTGCCGCGACCGCCTGCGCGAGGAGCACATTGCGAGCATCGAGAACCGTGCCTACGACTACACCTCCGGCGTCTACTACATCGACCTCATCTCGGAGCTTGAGAAGATTGGTGACTTCATCATCAACATCTCCGAAGCTGCCGTGCAGATGAAATAGCCGTACCCCACCTCCGGACGCCGGAAGTGTTCTTTTGTATTTCTACTGCAAAGAGAGATTATTCTTCTTCTCCCATCGGTTGGCTGTCAGTCGCTTCGCGATACGGCAGACTGACCTCGACAGGCTCAAGGCCCTCGGCGGTGAAGGTAACCACCGCTTCTCCATCAAGGGCGATGTATGCCACCAAACGGCCCTGACCAAGCATCTTCACGGGTGACTGCGGAGCCGACATATCGAAGTTCAGGGCGTTCTCCATACCCAGCAGCCGCGCTCCCTCCGTAACGGTGCAGGTGACAGGAGCCATAGACATCCGGGCACGCTCGCCGTTGGCATCGACAGCCTCCACCAGCACCTGCGCCAGCGCTGGTGACTGAGCGATGATAGTGGCACGCAGGCGCACTGGCTCACCCACGGTGCGGATGGCATACTGGCACAGGGCCTTCCCTGCGGCATCGCAGCCCTCGCAGATGAGCTCGCCGGCGGCGTAAGGGATGACCCACGTGATGATGCCCGTCTCACGGTCGTAAGGCTGCAGCTCGCCCACCACCTCTACGGAATCGGGCGTAGCGGCGCGCTTCAGCAGCAAACGTGCCTGCGCCGTGTTCGTGTAGCAGACCACTCGGACGTTCTGCCCCTCCTCGTAGTTCCACATATCCTGTGCATCCATCGAGAGGCGCGGACGGCGGACGCGCATGCTGTCACCTCCCTCGCCCTCACGGCGGCGCGGCTGGCGCTCAGGGTAGGTGCCGATATAGGCCACAGGCTCCGTAGCCCACAACGCCTGACGGAAATGTCCGCGAGGCTTCATGAAGCCGGCAAAGTCGATGAGCCCCGTGTTCAGTCCGCGCGACGGCCAGGCACCCGATTCGCCCAGATAGTCGAGCCCCGTCCACACAAACTGCCCGAAGATGTGGCGGTTGTCCCTCACGGCCAGCCACTGCTCGTAGCCCACGCCGGTCTCGCTGCCGTAGATGATGCGCTGGGGATATTTCTCATGGTCGGTGACATAGCGGCTCTCAGTGTAGTTGTAGCCCACCACGCCGACAGCCTCAGGGTATTCCGTCTCATTGCTCATCACCACCCCTGCCAGTGCGCCGGTGACGGGACGTGTGTAGTCAATTCTGCGGACGATGGCCGACAGCCTTTTGGCAATCTCGCCGATGCGCTCGGCACGCGGGGCATCGGGCTTATAGCCGCCGTACATGGGCTGGCTGATGCTGGTGCCGTCAAGCACGGGGTGCGAATAGGGGTCGTTGGGATAGTCCACCTCGTTGCCGATGCTCCAGAGGAAGACGCTGGGGTGATTCCTGTCGCGACGCACCATGTCGGCCACGTCGCGGTCAATCCATTCGGCAAAGAAGTCGGCTGTGCCCTCGAAACCAGGCTCACCCTTGTTCCAGCCCTTCAGCCATTTGCGTTTAGGAAATTCCCACTCGTCGGAAGCTTCGTCGATGACCAGCAGTCCCATCTCGTCGCAAAGGTCGTAGAGGTCGGGGTTCTGCGGATTATGGCTGCAGCGGATGGCGTTGGCCCCCATCTCCTGCAAGGCCGTCAGACGGCGCTGCCACACCTCGCGCGGCACAGCAGCACCCAGCACACCGCCGTCGTGGTGTACGCACACGCCCTTCACCTTGATGTTCTTGCCGTTGAGGAAGAAGCCCTCGTCAGCCGTGAAGCGCAGCGTACGCAGTCCGGCACGATAGGTTGTGGAGTCGATGGGGCTGCCGTTGCGGCACAACTCGGCACGGTAGGTGTAGAGGAACGGGCTGTCAAGTTCCCACTTCCGCGGTTGGGGCACGCGGAGCATCGTCATGGCCACACCGGAGGAGACTGCCACCGACGTTTCGGCCACCAACGAGTCGCCCATCAGGAACGAGAACGCGACGCTGTAGCTGCCGTCGTCCTCAGCCCCCTCAACCTTCGATTCCACTTGCACCATCGCATCCTTGTCCGACAGCGACAGCAGGCGGTACGTCGTTCCCCACTGGGCGAGATGCACCGTAGGAGCCTCCACCAGCCACACGTCGCGCCAGATGCCTGAGCCCGTGTACCAGCGTGAATCAGCCTGCCGGCTATGGTCCACTCTCACCAGCAGCGTATCCCCCGCAAAATTCTCCTGTTGACTCGTCGAATCGTTGACTTGTTGACCTCCCAGATAAGGTGTCAGCTCATAGCAGAACGACACGTAGCCGTTGGGCCTGTAGCCCAGCTCGTGGCCGTTAATCCAGACGGTGCTGCGGTTATAGACGCCGTCGAAGCAGACATACTTCCGCGGCGCTGACGCTGCGTCAAATCCCTTTATGGCTTTCCTGTACCACCCCACTCCGCCAGGCAGATAGCCCGTACAACTGGCCAAGGTGTCGGAGGGCGTGGCCTCGATGCTCCAGTCGTGCGGCAGCGTCACAGGGCGCCACTCCACGCTGTCCATCGAAAACTCCCAACCGTCGTTCCACCGCTCCACATGACCGAAGCCGACGGGATTGTTCACCTGTGCCTGCATGCTCATGCTAAGGCACACTGCTGCCACGACTGGGAAGTAGGAAAAAAGTTTCATGGTCAAAGAATTAAAGAGTTATGAAATAAGTTTTTGGGTATTACTCGAAGTAGAAGTTGAACACAATCATGCGGCTTCGTGCAGCATCGATTGCCTGGGTGTATTTCAGCAGATTCTTGTCAATGAGGTCGCTGCGGTCGCGTACCAGGACATTTGGCAATCCGAAGCAGAACTTCACCTCGGGGATGAGCTTAAAGAAAGGCAGATAGAAGTCGCAGCCCATTCCCACCTCGAAACAGAAGTCGAGGCGATGCACGAGCAACTCCTTCTGCTTCTTCACCGTAAGGTCAAGCATCGGCACCACACCCGCCACCATGTAGGGGCGGTAGTTGTTGAATCGCGGCGCACTCCATTTCATGTCCACCGGCACCGTGAAGTACGTCGATTTGATGGTCTGCTGCGTGCCGGCTCCCGTCAGCTGCTCGCAGAACTCCACTGTCTTGTCGCCGAAGTACATCGTGGGGATGATACGCAGCGAGAGCTCGTTGGTGAACCTCGCCTCACCCAGCACACCCACGTTGAAGCCTGGACTGTACGAGGGTACATCGGCAAACCACGACTCCTCGGTGCCGTCCTCCAGCACATTCACATGGCCGTTGTGCACCATCTCCAAATCCTGAAAATGAAGGCCGAAGAGGAATCCGTAGTGCCAGGCACGGAGGTCGATGTACGGACGGTTCTGCACCTTCCGCGTCTGTGCCGATGCCGGAAGGACTCCACCGAGCATCCCCGCCATCAGCACTACCATCGTCGCTATACGTAAACAGCGTTTGATCATACGTCTTTTAAACGTAGAATCGCCAACAATTAGTATAATAAATGCAGGATTTGTCGGAATAAATTTGCTTTTCCTCTCGGCTTGCACTATTTTTAACCTGCGGTTTTAAATAGGCTGCGCCTCGGGCAAATCAAAAAAACGCCGTTTTTTTTGCTTTTCCTCTCGGCTTGCACTATTTTTGCAACTAAATTACTTCAGCCATGACGGATGACCACGTTTTTAGCGACCGTAAGGCGGCCTACTATACCCTGGGCTGCAAGCTGAACTTCTCCGAAGCCTCGTCCATCGGGCGCAGCCTTCAGGAAGCCGGCTACCGCACCGCCCGCTCGGGAGAGGTGGCTGACATCGTCGTCGTCAGTACCTGCTCCGTCACCGAGGTTGCCGACCGCAAGGGGCGTCAGGCCATCCACCGTCTCGCCCGTCAGCATCCAGGCGCACAGATTATCGTCACGGGCTGCTATGCCCAGCTCAAGCCCGCCGAGGTTGCCTCCATCCCCGGCGTCAGTCTTGTGCTCGGCCAAAACGAGAAGGGAAGACTGAAAGAGTTCCTCTCAGAGATTAATGGCTGTTTTAGTGAACAGAGATCAGTGAACAGTGAACAGATAATAGCAAAGGAATCGGATGAAGGACTAACATCTGCTCACTGCTCACTGCTCACTGATCACTCTTCACTATTCACTGATCACTGTTCACTGATCACTGATTACTCTTCCCCCCACGTTCACGTCTCTCCCCTCTGGGGCAAGGAGGCGGGGGAAGCCGTCTTCATGCCGTCGTGTTCGCAGGGCGACCGCACTCGCTGGTGGCTGAAGGTACAGGACGGCTGCGACTACTTCTGCTCCTACTGCACCATCCCCTATGCCCGCGGCCGCAGCCGCAACGGCAGCATCGCCACCCTCGTCCGTCAGGCTGAGGAAGCTGCGGCGCAGGGCGCTAAGGAGATTGTCATCACGGGCGTCAACATCGGCGACTTCGGCAAGAGCACAGGCGAGTCGTTCATCGGCCTCGTCCGTGCCCTCGATGCCGTTGAGGGCATCAGCCGCTACCGCATCTCGTCGCTCGAGCCCGACCTGCTCACCGACGACATCATTGCCTTCGTGGCCCGTTCGCGGGCGTTCATGCCCCACTTCCATATCCCCCTCCAGTCGGGCAGCGACGAGGTGCTGCGCCTCATGCGTCGCCGCTACGACTCGGCGCTCTTCCGCCAGAAGGTCGAGCGCATCAAGGACGTCATGCCCAATGCCTTCATCGGCGTCGACGTCATTGTGGGTACTCGCGGTGAAACGGACGAGCACTTCCGCCAGACGTACGACTTCCTCCGCAGCCTCGATGTCACCCAGCTGCACGTCTTCAGCTACTCCGAGCGCCCAGGCACGGCAGCCCTGAAGATTGACGGCCCTGTGCCCTCGGCCGAGAAACACCGCCGCAGCGAGCTCCTGCTGGCACTCTCCGCCGAGAAGACGCACGCCTTCTACGCCTCCCACATCGGGCGCACGGCCACCGTGCTGCTCGAGCATCAGAAACGCGGCCTCCCCATCTCAGGCTTTACGGAGAACTACATCCGCGTGGAGATGGCGCCATCCCCCACCCCTTTGAAAGACAACACCCTCGTCCATGTCCGCCTCGGCGATTTCTCCGCCGACGCATCAGCGCTAATAGGAAAGATTGAAAATTGAAGATTGAAGATTAAAGGTCAAAATTGAAAATTGAAAATTGAAGATTGAACCGATGGAGCAGCGAGTGGAGAGCCAAGCTTGCTTGGTCTATCCCGAGTCGCGACAGAGGAAGACCGAAGGTCAAGATTGAACCGAGTATTTTGTTTAATTTTTTGATTGATTTTGTGAAATTTCTCTGCGAAGCAGACTAAAATAGGAAGATTGAAAATTGAAGATTGAAGATTGAAAATTGACCCGTTGACTCGTAGACTCGTTGACCCTAAAAAAACCCTAACATGAAAATTTCCGTCGTCATACTCAACTGGAATGCCGAGCACCTGCTGCGCCAGTTCCTTCCGTCCGTCGTCCATCACAGCGAGGGCGAGGGCATCGAGGTCGTGGTAGCCGACAACGGCTCCACCGACGGCTCACTGGCTCTGCTGGCGTCAGAATTCCCCACCGTGCGCATCATCGCCCTCGACCAGAACTACGGCTTTGCCGAGGGCTACAACCGCGCCCTGGCTCACGTCGATGCCGAATATGCCGTGCTGCTCAACGACGATGTGGAGGTCACCCCCGGCTGGCTCACGCCGCTCGCCACCTTCATGGACACCCACCCCGGCTACGCCGCCTGTCAGCCCAAGCTGATGAGCTGGCACGAGCGCGACCACTTCGAGTATGCCGGTGCCTGCGGCGGCTACCTCGACCGCTACGGCTACCCCTTCTGCCGCGGCCGTATCTTCAACACCATCGAGACGGACCGGGGGCAGTACGATGGAGAATTGAAGAATGAGGAATCAGGAATCAAGAATTCTCCTGACCTCCTCTGGGCCACCGGCGCCTGCCTGTTCATCCGCATGGCAGACTACCGCGCGGCGGGCGGGCTCGACGGCCGTTTCTTCGCCCACATGGAGGAGGTGGACATCTGCTGGTGTCTGCGCTGCCGTGGACGCCGTATAGCCTGCGTGACGGACAGCGTGGTCTATCACGTCGGCGGTGCCTCGCTGCAAGCCGGCAGTCCGCGCAAGACGTTCCTCAACTTCCGCAACAACCTGCTGATGCTCTACAAGAACCTCCCGCCACGCGAGCTGCGCCCCGTGCTGCGTGTGCGCGCCCTGCTCGATGTCGTTGCCGCCTTCACGTTCCTGCTGAAGGGCGAGGGGCGCAACTTCTTCGCCGTGTTCCGTGCCCGCCGCGCCTTCCGCCGTCTGAAGCCCGATTTCACCGCCAGTCGGCAGGAGAACATCGCTGCCGCCACTGCTGCCGGAAACCCCGCCCTTGCCGTTGCTGAGCGCCGCCCCTGGAGCATCCTCGTCCAGTACCACCTCCTCCACCACAAGACGTTTGACAAACTAAAGAGTGAATAGTGATTAGTGAATAGTGATTAAATATTGGTGAATAGTGATTAGATATTAGTGAATAGTGATTAGTGAATAGTGATTAGATAAATGTTTCGGAAAGGGCTCGCATGCAGACTATTATCTATTCACTAATCACTAAACCCTCCATCACTTTCGCTCTTGTTGACTCGTTGACTTGTTGACTCGTTGACCTTATTAAATTCTCCTAAAACCACAAAACACCATGAAACCCATCTCCCTCTTCCTCTCCGCGCTGACGCTTATGCTCGTCACCTCGTGCAACACCCCCGCCCCCCGCATCTCCATCTTCGCCGACCACATCGGCACCATCGCCCAGCAGGAGCACATCAGCTTCGCCGAGGCCGCCACGCGCATCCGCAATCTGGGCTACACCGGCGTCGACGTCGGCACCAACTACAGCCATGCCCATCTCAACACCCTCGACAGCCTCGGCTTCGCCCACGCCTGCGCCATCGCCTGGATAGACTTCGTGGCTGGCCCGCAGCCTGCCGCCGAGGAGCAGGCACTCTCGTTCATGGAGACGCGCCAGTGGCCGCAGCTGCTGCTCGTGCCCGGTTTCCTGCCCGCCGACCGACCCGCCGCCTACACCGACAGCCTCCGCGATGCCGCCGTCAACCGCATCGCCGCCTTTGCTGAGAAGGCCGCCCAGCGCGGACTACGAGTCCTCGTCGAGGACTTCGACAACCCTCGCTCGCTCTGCTACGACACCCCATCGCTCGACCGCCTCTTCGCCGCCTCGCCAGCGCTGGGCCACGTCTTCGACACGGGTAACTACGTCTATGGCGGCGAGGACGTGCTGACCGCCCTCACCCACTTCCGCGACCGCATCTACCACGTCCACCTCAAGGACCGCCTCGCCCCCCACGACGGCGCCTCCCCCGCCATCGGCAAGGGCATCGTCCCCACCCGCGAAGTCATCGCGCAGCTCATCCGCAGCGGCTATCGCGGCTGGTTCACCGTCGAGCACTACGGCTCCCGCCACATGCTCTCCGACGCCGCCTTCTCCATCCAGACCATCACCGCCCCCGAGAAGAAATAAAAAAAGGGGGCTTCGCCCCCCCCGTCCTCGGGCTGCGGATTACAAATCACTAGTGGTCGAAAGATTGTTTTGAGCATTTTTCCTTTTTTCATGTTTGGTTGTGTTTTTAGGGGATTCTCGTCCTGATGATGAATCTGGGGTTA
>CAMYYY010000035.1 GCA_947303715.1 uncultured Bacteroidales bacterium
GGCGTACAACTGAAAAATATCGGTTTTTTCTTGGATTTAAACATAGAATGCGCTGAATGCCCAGTTACCCGCGTTGGAAAAGCAGTTGCCTGCAATGAAAGAGCGCTTACCTGGAAGATGGCACCCCCAGCCTTCTCCCCCTAACTACCCTAAGGGCTTTAAGAACATCAAGCCCCACCTATCGCCGAGAAAGCGAATGGCTGCCGATTTTCGCCAAAAAATTTGCATATTAAAAGAAAAAGCATTACCTTTGTACCCGATATTGGAAAAGAATAAGCTTAATAATTATAACAAAATGAAAGCCAACAAATTCTATCTCATTATTTGCACCGCCCTGCTGATGCTTGGCAACGGAGCCGCTTCTGCTGAAGAATATATCTTCGACCGTTTGGCTGTCGGCGTCGAGGTGGGAACCGCCGGTGCAGGCCTTGAACTGGCTACGCCCGTCACGCGCTTCGTTACGCTGCGCGCCGGTGTGTCGGCACTGCCCGAGCTTATCGGCAAGTCGTTCACCGTCCCCTACTCCGTCAAGAACATCCAGTACTCCGCCATCGTGAAGGGCAGTCTTCACAAGATTGACGGCAAGGTGCTGGCCGACATCTACCCCTTCCCCGAGAGTTCATTCCACCTCACTACGGGCCTCTACATGGGTACTGCAGACTTCATCCGCGCACAAAACACCACCGAGCTGAAAGGCATCGGCAAAGGTGAAGGCATCATGGTGGGCGGCAAGGCCGTCACGCTGGACGAGAACGGCAAGGTCCGCCTCAGCGTGCAGGCAGCTTCCATGAAGCCCTATGTGGGTGTTGGCTTCGGCCGTCCCGTGTCGGATCATCACCTGAATCTGACACTCGACCTCGGCGTGCAGTACTGGGGAGCCATAACCCTCAATGCCTGGTCGCCCGACGAAGAGGAGTGGGCATCCATCACGCCAGATGACATCAACAATGCCGAGTTCAAGAAGTACTACGATATCATCTCGGGAATCCCCGTCTATCCCGTCCTCAACCTGCGACTATACTATTGTTTCTAAAATGAATAACCCCTCGGCTATGCCGAACTAACAAACCTATCATCGTATGAAAAAGATTTTATTCTGCCTATCATTAGCATGCATTCTTCCCTTCTTCTGCGCCTGCAACAAGGGCGGCGGCGAAGACAACGACATCCAAACGCCTGAGATGAAGACGCCGGAACTGAAGGAAAAAGCCGTCAGCCTCTCCATCAAGGGTGACGCCCCATTCACCGACATCATCCTCACTGAAACCGGCAAGGCCATCATGGCCAAGGCTCTCCCGGAGCAATCGGCTCCCTCCACACGCGCCAACACCGTCATCCCCGAGTACATCTACGGACGCTACGAGGTCACGGGCGACGTCTACACCATTTACGACGACAGCAACAAGTTCATCTGCCACCTACAGCTGCTCAAGAATGCCGAAGGCACCATCACCTCCGCCAAGTTATTCCTGAACAGCAATGTCGACGAGGGCGTCACTTACGCCGTTGAAGTCGTCGAAAAAGTCTCTGACAGCAACCTCACGCAGGATCTCTGCCGTAACTGGAAAATTTGCTACACGCACATTACCCTTGACGGCGCCGTGAAAGCCACCAAGATTTTCGAGGCTCCCGATGCCGCCAGTTTCAACGCCATCTTCGCCTACGCCAAGGAAAAGGCACCTCAGCTGGAAGCCAATATTCCTGAGAAGATGAATATTACGGACATCATGTTCACCCAGACGGGCTCGTTCATCATCCTCTTCGAGAACGGTAAGATCTTCGTCGGCATGTGGAACTGGAAAAACGAAAAGACAGGCGAGCTGAACTATGCCTGGGACGGCGACGAGAAAATGTTCGAATACGAGAGCGGTAAGGCCACCTTCACCGTCGAGACCTACAAGAAGGTGAGCTACTATACCCTCACCCTCTCGGGCAGCGTGACGGATGCCGGCAAGACCTACAACGCCACCATCGCCTTCAACCTCGAGGAGAAGTAAGTAACTGACGAAAAACAAGAAAGGGGAAACTTTTCTGAAGCTTCCCCTTTTCTTTTGGGATGACTATGCGCCGTCAGACGTTGTCGCAGACAGAGCGGAAGTAACCCACGCTCTCGGCGATGCCAAGGAAGGGGTCCTTCATGTCCTTCTCGTACTCAAGGCTGCACGATCCTACATAACCTACCTTGCGGAGCATCTTCACGAAGCGGGGGAAGTCAATCTTCCCACGTCCCAACTCAATGGCGCGTCCTTCGCGCGTGTTGCCTGTAACGTCCTTCAGATGGATGTCGAACACACGGCTGGCATAGCGTTTGAGGTCGCGGATGGGGTCGGCACCGAAGCGCATGTCGTGCCCGATGTCAAGACACATGCCGATGCGCGGGTCGAGGTCCTTAACGTTGTTCCAGATGTCCGTAGCGTCGGGATAAAGTTTCATGTCAGGGCCGTGCAAATGGATGGCCGTGCGGAAGTCGTACTCTTGAACCTTCTTCTCCACATAGGGCAGCAGTTCGTAGTTGGGCACACTGACAACCAGTTTCACGCCTACGCGCTGAGCATAGGCAAACGCGCGATCCACCTCCACCTCACTCTTCATGTAGATTGGCCCTACGGCATAACCCGTGACATCCTTCTCGGCCAGTTTCGCATGAAACGCACGGATCTGCTCGTCGGTACTGTCAAGAGGAAGGTGGAAGTCCTTGATGCAGAGCCAATGCAGATCGAGGCGCTGCATGATGCGGAGCGTCGTATCAAGGTCAAAGTTGACAAACGTATAACCCGCCATACCCAGATGGAACTTGTCCACATTCGCGCGCACCTTCTTCATACCGCTGTCTGACGGAGCTGCCTCCGCCATACGTCCCAGTGCCACTTCGGGCACAGCCAACAGGGCAGCACCCGCTGCGCCTGCTTTCAGAAAATCTCGTCTGTCCACTTTGTTAAGATTTAAGATTGAAAAATGATAATTAGGAATCTACTTGGCAGTTGTCGAGGGCTTGGCGCAGGGCGTCTTTGTCCAGATGCTGCCCGATGAAGACCAGCTTCTGCATACGGTCGCCGTACTTCTCGTCCCAGTCGCGCTGAAGCGTAGCATCTACCTCAAGCTGATGGCGCAGCTCATCCTCGGGCATCGTGGCAAACCACTGCCCTATGTTCTTCAGGGAGAACTGACGCCCTGCCTGTTCGAAAAGGTAGCAGACGTCCGGCTCGTCCTGGAACCAGCACATGCCCTTTGCGCGTATCACCTGCTTCGGCCAATGCCTATTGATAAAGAAATCGAATCTATTGATGTCGAAGGGCGCGCGGCTGTAGTAAACCCACGTGGAAATGCCGTACTCCTCTGCCTCGCCCTCATCGTCGTGATGATGGTGGTGGTGGTGATGGTGATGTTCCCCCTCCTCATCATCGTCGTCATCATCATCGTGGTGGTGATGTTCTTCCTCATCGTCGTGATGATGGTGGTGATGATGGTGTTCTTCTTCCTCATCCTCTTCGTCGTCATCATCCTCGGGTGCAGGAGCGCCTTCCTCAACCTTCTGAATCCATGTGGCTGAGGTAGCCACATTCTCATAATTGAAGGAGCCGGTGTGGATAACCTTGTCTAAATCCACGTCGGCATAGTCGCAGCGGATGATTTCAGCCTTTGGCTGCAGGGCGCGGATGATGCTTTCGATGCGACCCAATTCCTCAGGAGTGACTTCGGAGGCTTTGTTGAGCAGGATTTTGTCGCAGAATTCAATTTGCTGAATGAGCAGATTCTCGATGTCGTCCTCCTCCAAGTCGGTCTTCTGGAGGTTGTCGCCGCAGCCGAACTCGCTCTGCATACGCATAGCGTCCACAACGGTGACGATGCAGTCGAGGCGCGGAATGCCCTTCACCACATACTCATAACCCATCGAGGGAATGGAACAAATGGTGCGGGCAATGGGTTCCGGCTCACAGATGCCGCTGGCTTCAATAACGATATAGTCGAAGCGCTGCATCTTCATGATGTCGCCCAGCTGCTCGATGAGATCCATCTTCAATGTGCAGCAGATGCAGCCGTTCTGAAGGGCAACGAGGCTCTCTTCCTTCTGCCCCACGATGCCCCCTTTCTGGATAAGGTCGGCATCGATATTCACTTCACCTATATCGTTGACGATGACCGCAAAGCGAATGCCCCGTTTATTGGAGAGGATTCGGTTGACTAAAGTTGTCTTTCCACTGCCTAAATAACCCGTAAGCAGCAGGACGGGCGTTTCTTTCATCATATCTTATATCTTGATTTACTATTCTGATAAAAAAGTTTTCAAACGAATGGCGCGAATGCCCGGACACGACTTACGGGCGCGGAGCATGACAGGCAACGAGCGCGGCTCCACAATCACCTTCCCTGCGACGGAGGAGGCGTGAAGCAAACGAAGTTCCCCCTTCTCCTTGACGACAATGCCCAAATGCGAGACGTCCAACCCCTTCACAGTCGTGAGCAGCGCCACCACGTCACCCTCCTGAAGCAGCGCAAAGAGGGACGTCTTCTCCTTGGGGATGTAACGAACGGGATAATCGACGAAGCGCTGCTCTACCTCGCGGATGAGGCGGATGGCATCGGGGTTTCCCTTCAACGCCAGATAGCTGTCGGGATGCGCACTCATGAACGAGAGCGTCAACATCTGCAGAGGATAACGGTCATCATCCGCCGAAGGCAGACATTTAAACCATTCGGAGTTATCTTGGACGAAGTCAGCGAAGTAATGCAGGCGCGAGACATAGCCGTCAAGCACTCCTCCCCGATAGCGCAATTGCGTCAGCCAACGGCAGAATGAGGCGTAATCCATCTCCTCGTGCAGCACCGTCAGCGTAAGAGCAAGCACCTGATCTATAAAAGTAGTGCAATCCACTTCGCGCGTGTTCACAACAAGTTTTTCCTCAGGAGTATTTACCTCAATAGTACCGCCTACATAGGGTCTTCCCAAGAACTCTCTTCCGATGGAAACTACCAAAGCCCCAGCTTTCTCGTTCGTATGCGCATACTTCCGCAGAAGCTGCTCAACGAACACGCTATCCGTCGGCTCTGCAAACACAACCGATGTCCACAACAGAAGCAAAAGGGGGATGAAGCACTTCATCAACGAAGAAGATTATGAGGGTTTTGTGGTGGAATAAAACGACTTTGGGGCAGGCAGTTCAAACGTGAGCAGTTCGTGTGTCACAGGATGCATCAACGAGAGGCGATAGTTATGCAGCATCAGGCGCGAGGCAGGGCTCGTCGTTGCGCCATACTTGCGGTCACCCGCCACAGGGCATCCGATTTCTGCCAGCTGGGCGCGAATCTGATTCTTCCTTCCAGTGAACAAATGGACGTTGAGCAGCGAGTGATGCCCGTTCGTCTGCATCAACCCATAGCGTGTCACCGCCAGTTTCGCCTCGGGAGGAATCTTCTCGCCGTGAACCACATGAACGCGGTACGCGCTGTCCTCTAGCAGATAGTGGCGCAATTCGTCGTGTTCACTGGGCGGAACGCCCTCCACAACGGCATAATAGCCACGCTCGCGCACAAACGTGTCCCATTGATAACGCAATGTGCGCTGCGCATTGCCGTCTTTGGCAAATACCAGAATGCCTGATGTGTACTGATCCAACCTGTGGCAGACATACGCGGTACTACGCGGATCTTTCTGCTTCATATAATCCGTCAGCAGGCTCCACACGGTGCGCTCTTCCCCACCCTCGCGACCGACGGAGAGCATCCCCGAAGGTTTCTCGACGGCTATTAGATAGTCGTCCTCATAAAGGATGTGGACGCGGTTGTCCCTTACGACAGCGAAGGGACGCGTGAAATTGATGGAGATTCTGTCAGAGGGAGTAAGTGGCATATCGAACTGCGTGACTGTTGTTCCATTCACCTGCACATGATAGTGGGCAAGCATGGATTTCACGTCGCTGCGGCTCTTCGGAGCCAGCACCTCCAGCAGGAAGGGAAGCAGCGTCATCTCCTCCGTAGGTTGATAGTCGAAAATGACGGGGTGGCCTTTCTTTCCGTATCGTTTCTGTTTCATAGGCATTTAAGGGTTTATGGGAACTTCTGAGTATTCTGAATAATCCGAAGACCCCGAAGGCTCTGTTGTTTCAGTTATTATGGTTGTTTCAGCTGGTGCTGGCGCTACAAGGGTATCCGATGGAGTTACTGGGGAGGGCTCCTGACGCCGGGGACGAGAGAACCCATCAAAATCGCGGTTGAACATCAAGCCGACGCCTTGCGTCGTGAGCGAGGTCTTCGAGAAGTAGCGGTCGTTGGTTCTATTGTAGCCTTTCAGCCATAGATTCGACCTAGGGAACAGCAAATAGCGGATATCGAAATCGCCGATGAAGTTGCTGGCATACATGGGGTTATCGCGATAGCCAAAGTTGCCGTTCACCAGCAGGCGGTTGTTGAGCAGGCGTCCCTCCAACACGCCCTGTACCTCCATATTACCCATCGACATCTCCTCGTCTGCATAGTTGCCCAACAGATTATCCGACTTAATGCTGCTCGACAGGCTCCAGTTCTCGCTCGGGAGCAAATTGGAAATAAGCGAATTGATTTGGCTGGACACGGTAGAGCTCAGCAGCGACTGCATGGCTGCGACACCGCCTTGCGTTCCTTGCGTGGATGCCTGCGAGAAGTCGTAGGTGTAGAACTTACCCAAGCCGAGCAGGTAGATGAATTGCAAGTTCATCTGTTCGTCAGTAGCGGTATAGGTGCGCAGCAGGGTCTTCTGTTCCTCGGTACCCTGTGGGAGTTCGATATTGAAGGTCAGCCGCGGAGCATTCGGGGTACCGCTGATACCCAACAGACAATTCACGCGCACGTTGCCCATCGAGGAGGCATCGGCACTTAGGTCAGCCAGTGAGACGCTGTTCACCGTGTGCGATGCTGTGATGTTAAGCCGCGCATCCAGTGGATCGCCGTCAAACTCCACAGTAGAACCCTCCACCACATCAAATCGTTTAGTGACAAGGTCCTGCAGACTCAGGTTATATTCGCCCTTCATCAGCGTATACGTACCGTAGAGGCCGATATTCTCGTTCCTCATACGTATGGTGAGGTCGCCCGAGCCCCTTGCGTTAATGGCATCGTCGGTTGCGGCGTCAGTCACCAGACGAATCTCGGCATCGGGAGTGATGGAGGCATTCACGTCAATCGAAATGTTGGGTTGTTGAGTTCCACGTCGCCCGCCAGGAGGCTGTGTTGAACGTCGGCGCAGCAACTCGCTGCCTGTCTGCGCCCTTATCTGTTCTATTCGCTGGCGGATTTCATCGTCAGAGGGTATGGTATCACGGTCACGGAAGCGGATGAAGTCGGCTTCGGATGTGGTGCTGCTGCCGAGGTTCAGGGCAAAGAAGGAGTTGGGCCGTGACTCAGCCTTCACGTCCACGTTGAGGGTGTTGCTGCTTTCCGAGCCCCATACCTTTACCAAACCATCGGCATAAATGGTTGTCCAGAAGGGGTCAACGCCCGTATTGGAGAGATTCAGCGCCAGCACGTTGTTCGTTCTCACCGTAAGGTCATAACCCCAGTTCTGGAGATGCGAGTGGGTGATGTCGCCGTTCAGGATAGCCGAATGAGGTTTGGCGCCGGGAGCGTAGGACGAATTATGACTGTAATGGGGGTTGAAAGCGGTGTCGAAAACCTCAAGATTCTCGAAGCGGATGGCACCTGGGACGAAGTTTATATCACCGACAAACTCATATTTCACATTCGTGGGCACGAGGGTAAAAGAGGCATTTTGCGCCGTCAGCTTCCCTTCCACTTCTAACCCCGTGAAAGGCCCGTAAACGTGCAGCGTACCAAATCCCCTGCCCTCCACGTCGGACATGATGCCCGTAAGCATTGCATTCAGGAAACTGACGTCTGTGCTGTCGGCTATGAGGGTCAAATCCAGGTTTTTCTCGGCAACGGATGCCGTACCGCCGAGATCAATCGTAGGAGAACTGACGTCGAAGACAATGCCCTTATCATCGTAACCCACCTGTGCAAGTGCATCGCCCAGCGGAGCATCGCAGAACGTCAGACTATCCACTTCCAGACGAGCTCCCACCCGAGGAGCCTTCGTCATCAACCCTGCCACGTCGGCATGTCCGGAGATGACGCCGCCAAACGAGATTCCCTTCAGCTTAGCCAGCGACAAGAAGGGGGCCAAATTGATGTTGTTCAGACGTACGGAGAGGCTGTCGGCATGGGAGGAGGCTGTCCGTTGTGGATGAGCGACAACCGAGCCGTCGAGGGCCAAGTATTGTGTTCCACTCGTCAGTCGGAAGCCATCCACGCCATAGACATCGTCTGAAAGAACCGCCGTGAAGGGCGAGAAATGCCACGCCTCGTTGTTGATGACAGCCGTTGAGGGCATTCCCGCCAGCGTAGTCTCAATCCGTCCCGCAGCATTCTTGGCAAAATCAGCCTTCGCATGGATGTTACCCTCGAAGAAGCCTTTGACAGAATTGCGCCATTCAGCGTCGAGCATGATGTCGTCGTTGACCAACTGCGCCATCACATCAGCCATCAGGGCCTTGCCGTCCTTCTCCACTTTCTCTCCTCCCGCCTGCAGGCGCAGGGCCGAGCTGCCCTCATTATTAACATTCAGCGTCACGTTACGAAATTGCAGTTCATCGTAGCGCAGCTGGGGAACATTCATGTTCAGGCTCAAAGTGCCGCGTTCCTCGTTCAGAGCGCCGCTGATTCGCATGGGATTGACGGCTTTCACGGGGATGTAGAAGAGTTCGTTGAGCAGCGACAAGTCGCTCACAGTAGCATTAAAAGTAAGCACATTGGCATTACCCGCACGGGCAGCCTTGTCGGCTTTACGGGCAGCCTTTGCACTCTCGGGCATCAGCACCGAAAGTAGCGTCGGCTCGTAATCCATCAGCAGATTATACACGCTGCCTGGCAGATTCTCGGGTGTGAAGTAGCCCGATGCACGCATCTGCATGAAGTCGCTGTCGATGGTATAGACCTGCTGCGCCCCATTCGGGAAAGAGCCCACAGCGAAGTGCCTCATTGTCCAAATGTGGGCGGGGTCTTCCAGCCGCAGGCTGTCAAGTGCAATCTGCCCGCGCAAGGCATCAAGGGTGTTACCTGTCAGGTTGCCGTTAACCTTGAAGGCAAAGCGCGATGTCTCGTGCTTGTCCGTCAGGTGGAGGTTGTAGAGGTTCAGTTGCGCCACGTCGGCATGAAGCGTGTACGCGTTATGCCCACCTCTCGTGTCGTAGCTCGCAGCTATCAGCGAGCGCACGTTCGGGTCATCGACCTTCAACGTGGCTTTCAAGCGACTGTCGTCCCATGTACCGTTGACGAGGATGGGGCTATAGGTGTAGTTCTTGAAGTCTATCGAATGGATTTCGCCGTCTATGGAGGCTTCGCGCAGCACTTGCGGCAACTGCGGCTGAGTGCTGCCCTTCTCCGAGGCGAAGGGGCTTCCTGCGAGTGTTCCCTTCAGGTTCAGCGAAGCCGTCAGTTTGCCGAGGTCGCTGTTCTCCAGCACCTTTCCGAGCGCCAGCGAGCGGGTATCGACTGTGGCGGCAAAGCGTCCGCCCTTCAGCGCAGCCTCCACGTCAGCCTCGCCCAAGTCAGCCCTCAGGGCGAGTTTTGCCTTCGCCTGCTGGGGCGTTCTGTCGGCATTCATCTGGAGGATGGCGTCGCCCGTCAACGACGTAGCGCCCAGCCGCGCTTCCCAATACTCGAGGAGAGGACGAAGTTCCGTGCCGCTCTTGGCATCCACAGCCCCCAAAAGCCCCTCAAGGGCATGCCACCCTGAGGGCGTTACCGACAGGCGTATCAGTTTGCCGTCGACGTACGACGGCTTGCCCTGCCCTTGCAGCATCAGATCCACATCCTTGCGGTTCAGCCTCGCGATGAGGTGCGGCACGTCAAAGCGCCCGTCGGTGCCCCCCTTGAACGAGGTGCTCAGCGTCAGCTTCGACGTGTTGCCGCGCAAGCCGGGCAGAAAGGCGCTCAGGTCCGAGGCTGCCAACGTCGACGTAGGCACATCGCCCTTCAGGCGCACGGCCTCCCTGTCGCTATAGTCGGCAAACAGCGAGTCAGCCCGCAGCTCCGACTGAGGCATCTTCAGATTGAAGCCCACGAGCGTCGCCCCCTGCCGATTAGCCACCAGACGGAACGTCATGTCGTCCAGCTGGAAGCCGCTCTTCTCCTTAAGTGAAAGCTGGCGCATCATCATGCTCAGCGAGTCGTTCGTCAGCATCTTCAGCGAGAGGTGCGCGTTCAGGTCGCTCACATCCAAATGGGCGGGGTTCAGTTCCGCCGGCGTTTCCGGCTCGGCAGCGATGTCGTACGTCAAGCGTGCTCCGCGGATAATCAGCGAGTTGATTTGCATTTCGGGCAGCTCCGACTTCTTTCCCGTGCTGAAGGCATCGATGAGAAACTGGTAGTTCGGCTCCGCGCCTGCTGAGTCGGCACGCACGGCAATCGTGGGATTGTAGAAGCGGATGTTGCGGATGGCGACGCGCCCTTCGCGGATGAGCGGGCGCCAGTTCATCTTCACCGCCAGACGGTCGGCAGCAAGCAGCGGAAGGCCTTCACGGTCGTCCAGGCGCAGGCTGTCCAATATGATGTCAGCAGGCAGGCGCCAGCGCAGCCCGTCCATCACCACGCGCGTCCCCAGTTTGTCCTCGAGCTTGCTCGCAAGGGCTACCCCCGCGCGATGCTGCACCCAAGGCAGGTGCGCCACTACCACCAACAGCAGCAGCACGACACACAGCACGCGGAACACCCCACGAAGTCGACGACTCACCTTGCTCACTTCAGGTACGGTTTTATGAAATATCCTGCAAAAATAGGAAATAAAATCGTACGATGCAACGGAAATGCCGTTTTTTTAGATGTTTTTTTAGAAAGAATCCGCGTTACCCTACCACATCGCTCCAAAACTCAATTCTCCTGAACGGATGCTCATCAGAGAACAACGATTCGTAGGAACGGAAGTCAAACTCATGCTCCAGATAAGATGCCAAATCGTAGCCGTAATAGATGATGTCCATCTGATAGACGGAGAAAACCGGATTTCCCGCGCTGGTTGGTGATGAAGGCATATAACGATGCGAATAAATCGGTATCAGCTTGGGATACGTTCTATAATGTTCCTCTGCCACACGCAGCTGATCCTCAAGAGACGCCGGCTTTTCTCCCCATCCCTCATACCAAAATGAATTCACCCGAATATCAAAAGCGATACCCTCCCAGACGTCATCCATTCGCTTCCTGACATCCTCCACCGAGCGCCAATTCACAAATGCGCCACCTTCAGGTACAGCCGTCTGAAGGAATTGCCGCAAATCTTCAGGGAGAGTAAATCCCAGTTCACTTTCTATGGCTGACACTTCGCCATCTGACAACCCTTCGACAAACTCAACCCTTTTGGTTTTCAGTTTTTGGATAATTTCATCAAAGTTTTCCATTATTTTAGTAGTTAATTCCTGATTAATGATACCTCTCTCTATTGATTCGACACCGCAAAGATAAGACTTTTTTAAAAAAGAACAAACATTACTTGATAAAAAACGCAAAACCAGCCCGAAAAAAGAGAGAAGAAGCCAGCGTATAACCTGCTCATTACAAGCCGTTGTTTCTCTTTGGCATTTTTTCATTGCAATGAAAACATTTAATCATTGCAGTGAAAAGATTTAATCATTGCAGTGAAAAGTTTTAACCATTGCAATGAAAGGTTTTTTTCATTGCAGTGAAAAGATTTTTTCATCGCAATGAAAACATTAAATCATCGCGATGAAAGAAAACTATTATCAAACTTCCGAACAATATCATCAGACAAAAACGGGCCTTTCCCTTCCAAAAAACTTCCTGCCCAAGCCGCTGGAGGAGACGTAACGAGGGCATTTCGCGCGTTCCTTATAGAAATAAAATGGGGAAAAAGTTTTCGGTGTCGGATTTTTTTTGTAATTTTGCCGCGGAATACGAAGAAAAATTTTCCATAAATATTAAAATCAACTATGCCAGAAGTAATTAAATTACGAAAAGGCCTTGACATCAAGCTGAAGGGCGCTGCCCCTTCGGAGGAATGCGTCGTGCTGAAGGCAGGGAGCGTTGCGCTCGTGCCTGAAGACTTCACGGGCATCAATCCGAAGGTGGTGCTGACACCCGGACAGACGGTCAAGGCGGGCGATGCGCTGTTTGTGGACAAGTGGCATCCCCAATTGAGATTCGTGAGCCCTGTCTCGGGCACGGTGGCTGCGGTGAACCGCGGCGCCCGGCGTAAGGTGATGAGCATCGTCGTCAAGCCCGACGGCGAGAACGCTTCAGTCTCCACCTCGCCGAAGAGCGTCCATAGCCTGACGCCCGAGCAAGTGAAGACGGCGTTGCTGGAGAGCGGACTCTTCGCCTTCATCCGCCAGCGCCCATACGACATCGTGGCTAACCCCGACCAGACACCGAGGGCGGTATTCGTCAGCGCATTCGACTCGGCACCTCTGGCGCCTGACTTTGAACAGGTGCTTAAGGGCCACGAGGCGGAGTGGCAGGCGGGCCTGAGCGCCCTGGCCAAGCTGGCGCCCACGTTCCTGGGCATCAGCACACGCCAGACGGCAAAGTCGCTCACCGAGGCACAGAACGTGAACCTGACGATGTTCCGCGGCCCGCACCCCGCCGGCAACGTGGGCGTGCAGATCAACCACACGCGGCCCATCAACAAGGGCGAAGTGGTGTGGACGGTAGCAGCGCAGGACGTCATCATGATAGGCTCGCTGTTCCAGCGCGGAGCCGTGGACTTCACCCGTACCATCGCTTTGGCGGGCACGGGCCTCACGAAGCCGACCTACGCCCGCGTGACCCTCGGCGCACAGATGGCCGATGTGCTGGGCAACAACATCAAGATTGACCGCCACTACCGCATCGTGGGCGGCAACGTGCTGACAGGCCGTCCCGTCAAGAAGACGGAGTGGCTGCCGGCATTCGCCAACATGGTGACTGTCATCCCCGAAGGCGACGACGCGAACGAGTTGCTGGGATGGATAGCCCCGAGGTTCAACCACTTCAGCGTGAGCCGCTCGTTCATTAGCTTCCTGACGCCGCGCCGCACCTACGAAATCGACGCCCGCGTAAAGGGCGGCGAAAGGCACATGATTGCCTCAGGAGAGTACGACAAGGTCTTCCCCATGGACATCTACCCTGAATACCTCATCAAGGCCATCATCACGGGCGACGTGGACAAGATGGAGGCGATGGGCATCTACGAGGTGGCTCCCGAGGACTTTGCCCTGTGTGAGTTTGTTGATTCATCGAAACTGGAGCTCCAGCGCATCGTCCGCGAAGGACTGGACAAGCTGCGGGCCGAAATGGAATAAAGCACTATGGGACTGAAACAATTCAACTATAACCTGCGGCGCTTTGTCAACCAGATAAAGCCCAACGTCGAGAAAGGCGGTAAATTCCATGCCTTCCGCTCGCTGTTCGAAGGCTTCGAGACCTTCCTCTTCGTGCCCAACGACACGAGCAAGGCCGGAGGCGTAAACATCCACGACTCGTTCGACTCGAAGCGACTGATGATTCTTGTCGTCATCGCCCTCATCCCCGCCATGCTGTTCGGCATGTACAACATCGGCTACCAGAACATGGCCCTGGGCGCCCAGCTGGGCGTAGCTGCCAAGTACACCGGCTTCTGGGCTACGTTTGCCTACGGCCTGCTGGCTTACCTGCCCAACTTCATCTTGGCCTACGTCACGGGCCTTGCCATCGAGTTCACCGTAGCCCAATGGAAGGGTGAGGAAATCCACGAGGGCTTCCTCGTCACGGGATTCATCATCCCCCTCATCATCCCCATCACCACGCCGTGGTGGATAGTGGTGCTGGCTACCGCCTTCGCCGTCATCTTCGCCAAGGAGGTCTTCGGCGGCACGGGCATGAACATCTTCAACGTGGCCCTCATCACGCGTGCCTTCATCTTCTTCGCCTACCCCAGCGTCATTTCCGGCGATACCGTATGGGTGCTCGACCACACCATCTTCGGCTTGGGCTGCAACCTACCTGACGGCGCCACTTGTGCTACGCCTCTGGGTGCCGCAGCCGTCTCGGGGACCTCAGCCTTCGACTGGAATATGGTATGGGGCCTCATCCCAGGTTCCGTGGGCGAGACCAGCGTTATCGCCATCGCTCTGGGCGCTCTGCTGCTCATCGGCATGGGTATCTCGTCGTGGAAGACCACGCTCAGCGTCTTCGCAGGCGGCGCCCTGATGGCCTTCATCTTCAACAAGACCGGCAACCCCGACAACGCCGTCGCCATGATGCCTTGGTGGCAGCACCTCGTGCTGGGCGGCTTCGCCTTCGGCGCCGTCTTCATGGCTACCGACCCCGTCACCTCCGCCCGTACCGAAACCGGCAAGTGGATCTACGGCTTCCTCATCGGCGTCGTCGCCATCCTTATCCGTGTAGCCAACCCCGGCTACCCCGAAGGAATGATGCTCGCCATACTGCTCATGAACCTCTTCGCACCCCTCATCGACTACTGCGTCTATCAGGCCAACATCAGCCGGAGGGCACGACGAGTGGCAAAGAAATAATCACACAACCTCTTATCGAACCACACTATGAATACGAATAAAAATTCATATACTTTCATCTATGCTTCGATAGTGGTGATTATCGTAGCATTCCTGCTGGCCTTCGTGTCGAGCGCGCTCCACAACCGCCAGCAGCGCAACATCGACCTCGACAAGATGAAACAGGTGCTCGCCTCGCTGAACGTCCGCGACGTCAAGGACGCCGAGGCCGCCTACCGCCAGTACATCGTCAGCGAGCAGCTGCTTGCCGACAACGGCAGCGTCAGCCAGACCACCGAACCCTACAAAATGGGCGCCGACGATACCGGCTGCGCCTTCCAATGCAGCACGGCCGACATCCTCACCAAGCGCCCCGTCTACGTTGCCAAGGTTAACGGACAGACCAAGTACGTCTTCCCCCTCTACGGCAACGGCCTCTGGGGTCCCGTCTGGGGATACATCGCCCTTAACGACGACCGCCAGACCGTCTATGGCGTCTACTTCTCGCACGAAGGCGAGACGCCAGGCCTCGGCGCAGAGATTACGAATTACGAAAAGTTCCAGGCACCCTTCGGCGGCAAGCACGTCATGAAGGACGGACGCATCGCCCTTACAGTCGTCAAAAACGGCAACGTCAAGGACACCGAATTTGAGGTCAATGGCCTCAGCGGAGCCACCTTCACATCGAAGGGCGTCAGCGACATGCTGCAGAAAGACCTTCAGGCCTACGCCGCATTCCTGAACGCTGAAACAGAGTCTAACCAATAAAAAGAAGGAGGAAACAGCACTATGTCACTTTTTTCAAAAAAGAATAAAGAGGTCTTCACTGCTCCTCTGGGCAAGAACAACCCCGTTACCGTCCAGGTGCTCGGCATCTGCTCGGCCCTTGCCGTTACCGCACAGCTGAAACCTGCCATCGTCATGGGACTCTCCGTCACCATCATCGTGGCGCTCAGTAACCTGGTTATCTCTCTGCTGCGCAAGACCATCCCCAACCGCGTCCGCATCATCATCCAGTTGGTGGTGGTGGCTGCGCTCGTCACCATCGTCAGCGAATTGCTGAAAGCCTTCGCCTACGACGTCAGCGTACAACTCAGCGTCTATATCGGACTTATCATCACCAACTGCATCCTGATGGGACGTCTAGAGGCCTTCGCCATGTCGAACAAGCCCTGGGAAAGCCTCCTCGACGGACTTGGCAACGGACTTGGCTACGCAAAGATACTTGTCATCGTCGCCTTCATCCGCGAACTCTTCGGCTCAGGATGCCTCTTCGGCTATCGGGTCATCCCCCAATGGTGCTACGACCACGGCTACCTCGACAACGGCCTCATGCTCATGCCCCCCATGGCACTCATCATCGTAGGCTGCATCATCTGGTGGCAACGCGCACACAACAAAGACCTGCAAGAACAATAATCCACACCGTTTAAGAAACAGAAAAACAAAAAAAGCACTATGGAACATTTCTTTAGTCTCTTCGTCCGCTCGATTTTCGTGGACAATATGATTTTCGCGTTCTTCCTCGGTATGTGTTCCTACCTTGCCGTGTCGAAGAACGTCAAGACCGCCCTCGGCCTCGGCGTCGCCGTTACCTTCGTGGAGCTCATCACGCTCCCCGTCAACTACCTGCTGCAGACCAAGGTGCTTGGCCCTGATTGCCTCGTGCCTGGCGTTGACCTCTCGTTCCTCTCCTTCATCCTGTTCATTGCCGTCATCGCCGGTATCGTACAGCTGGTGGAGATGATTGTCGAGAAGTTCAGCCCCGCGCTCTATAACTCGCTGGGCATCTTCCTGCCCCTCATCGCCGTTAACTGCGCCATCATGGGTGCTTCGCTCTTCATGCAGCAACGCATCGGCCTCGACCCCACCAACACCCAAGCCATCACCAACTTCGGCGATGCTATCGCCTATGCTCTCGGCAGCGGCATCGGATGGGGACTTGCCATCGTCTGCCTCGCAGCCATCCGCGAGAAGATGGCCTACAGCGACGTGCCCAAGCCGCTCAAAGGACTCGGCATTACGTTTATTACCGTCGGACTCATGGCCATGGCCTTCATGTGCTTCTCCGGCCTCACCATTTAAAATAAGGAGGAACAGACACTATGATGAAACTAATTCTTACGAGCGTAATCGTATTCCTCGTTATCATACTGCTTTTGGTCGCCATCCTGCTTGTCGCAAAGCGCTACCTCGTAGCCTCGGGTCCCGTCAAGCTCGTTATTAACGGCGACAACGAAATGGAAGTCGAGAGCGGCGGCACGCTGCTCAACACCCTTGCCGTCAACGGCGTTCATCTCCCTTCGGCCTGCGGTGGCAAAGGCTCCTGCGGACAGTGCAAGTGCCAGGTCGATGGCGGAGGCTCCATCCTCCCCTCCGAAGTCAGCCACTTCACCCGTAAGCAACAGCAAGACCACTGGCGTCTCGGCTGTCAGGTCAAGGTCAAGGGCGACCTCGGCATCAAGGTGCCCGAGAGCGTCATGGGCGTCAAGGAATGGGAGTGCGAGGTCATCAGCAACAAGAACGTGGCGACCTTCATCAAGGAGTTCATCGTTCAGCTTCCCCCAGGAGAGCACATGGACTTCCTCCCCGGCTCCTACGCACAGATTCGCATCCCCAAGTACTCCATGGACTACGACAAGGACATCGACAAGTCCCTCATCGGCGACGAATACCTGCCCGCATGGCAGAAGTTCGGGCTCTTCACCCTCAAGTGTAAGAATGACGAGGAGACCATTCGTGCCTACTCCATGGCCAACTATCCTGCTGAGGGCGACCGCATCATGCTCACCGTGCGTATCGCTACGCCGCCCTTCAAGCCCAAACCACAGACGGGCTTCATGGACGTCATGCCCGGTATTGCATCGAGCTACATCTTCTCCCTCAAGCCTGGCGACAAGGTCATCATGAGCGGCCCTTATGGCGAATTCCATCCCAACTTCACCAGCGGACGCGAGATGATTTGGGTCGGCGGTGGCGCCGGTATGGCTCCGCTGCGTGCTCAAATCATGCACATGACGCGCACGCTCCACACGACGGACCGCGAGATGCACTACTTCTACGGCGCCCGCGCCCTCAACGAGGTGTTCTATCTCGACGACTTCCTCGCCATCGAGAAGGAGTTCCCGAACTTCCACTTCCATCTGGCCCTCGACCGTCCTGATCCCGCTGCCGACGCAGCCGGTATCAAGTATACCCCGGGCTTCGTAGCTCCCGTCATGGGCGACACCTACCTCAAGGCCCACGAGGCACCTGAGGATATCGAGTACTACCTCTGCGGACCTCCAATGATGGCCAAGACCGTCCTTGACCTCCTCGACAGCCTTGGCGTTGATCCCGCCATGATCAGCTTCGATAACTTCGGAGGCTAACGAGAGCAGAGCCAAACTCGTTTGAGCTTTGCCGAGTGACGCAAGAAGAAACGCGTAGCGTAACTTCGGAGAGAACAAGGCCTTCCTCACCTAATGAAAAGGAGCATCCGTGTGGATGCCCCTTTTTTTTACCTTTTGCAACTTTTTTTTGCTGATAATTGTAAACATGTTCACATTAATCACTATCTTTGTCAGCGAAACGGTAAACAATACAACAAATAATAATGTCAACCGCTATGAGAAAGCTATTCCGAATGATTGCGTGCTGTGCGATGGTTTCGTGCAGCCTGACGGCATGGGCCGAGGTAGTCTATCAGGATGCCAATGTGCGTTTCACGCTCATCGACGAGGGGACAATCCGCCTTGAGTATGCCCCCGACGGCAAGTTTGTCGACAATAAGAGCTTCATGGCCGTCATCCGCGAATTCCCCGAGGTGACCTGCAAGGTTAAGGACGGTTCACGCCAAGTGACCATTAGCACCAGCAAACTGAAACTGGTCTATAAGAAAGGCACGGCACCGCTGAGCAGCGACAATCTTACCATTAGCAGCACCAAGGCTCTCTCAACACCCTTTATATGGAAGCCCGGCATGCAGCAGAAGGGCAACCTGAAGGGCACCTACCGTACCCTCGACGGCTACGACGGAGCTGAATACCAGTACAGCAACCCCAAGCGCGAGATGCCCATCGAGGACGGCCTTTTGGCCACCGACGGCTGGAGCCTCATCGACGACAGCAAGAGCCTGCTCTTCGACGGCGACACCGACTGGGACTGGGTCACCGAGCGTAAGAGCGCCGAGGGGGCTCAGGACTGGTACTTCATGGCTTACGGTCACGACTACAAAAGTGCCCTGCTCTCCTACACCCGCTTCGCCGGACGTGTACCCCTACCTCCCCGCTACACCTTCGGCTACTGGTGGAGTCGCTATTGGAGCTACTCCGACCAAGACCTCCGAAATCTCATCGGCAACTTCCAGCGACTTGACCTTCCGCTTGACGTGCTGGTTATCGACATGGACTGGCACCCCATCAGCGAACAAGCCGGCGGAGGCTGGACGGGCTGGGACTGGAACGAGATTCTCTTCCCTGACTACAAAGCCTTTCTGAAATACCTCGACGATCAGGGCGTCAAGACCACCATGAATCTCCATCCCGCCCAAGGGGTACGTCCTTTTGAGAAGAAGTACGACGAGTTCATGCGTCGCCTGGGTAAGAACGACGGCAAGACCTACGAATGGCTCGGGTCAGATAAGCGCTACGTGAAGGCTATTTTCGACACTTATCTCCACCCCTACATGAACGAAGGCGTTGATTTCTGGTGGCTCGACTGGCAGCAATGGGAAAAGGATCGTGCCATCAAGGACCTCGACAACGTATTCTGGTGCAACTACATCTGGTTCTCCGACATGGAGCGGAACGGCACCAAGCGTCCCTTGCTCTATCACCGCTGGGGCGGACTGGGCAACCACCGCTATCAAGTTGGCTTCTCAGGTGACTCATACATCACCTGGAAAAGCCTCAAATTCCTGCCCTATTTCAATTCAACAGCCTCCAACGTACTCTACGGCTACTGGAGCCACGACATCGGCGGTCACCAGAGCCATCGCTATGGAACGCCTGTCGATCCACAACTCTACACCCGTGCCATGCAGATGGGACAATATCTGCCCATCATCCGCAGCCATAGCACCAAGGATCCCAGCCTGAACAAGGAGCCCTGGGCATTCGACCAGACCACCCAGCAACGGCTGGCAAACGTCATCAACGGCCGCTACGCCCTCGTGCCCTACATCTACACCATGGCGCGAAAGACCTACGAGACCGGCATCTCACTTTGCCGTCCCCTCTACTACGACTATCCTGAGGCCAAGGAGGCATACGAGTATAAAGAGGAATACATGTTCGGCGACGACATGCTTATCGCCCCCGTCACCGAAGAGGTTGACAAGGCTGACGGCTATGCCACCGTCAACCTCTGGCTCCCCGACGGCCAATGGCTCGAATACGAAACTGGCCAGATGCTCCAGGGCGGACAGAACTACCAGCGCCGTTTCACCATGGACGAATATCCCGTCTATGTCAAAGCCGGAAGCATACTCCCCTACTTCGGCAAGCTGAAAAACCTCTCCGGCACCACGCAGTCCGTCACCGTCCGCGTCTTCCCTGGTGCAGACAAAGGCGAATTCCAACTCTATGAGGATAATGGTGAAGACCGCAACTACGTCAACGAATATGCCTTCACACCACTTTCCTACTCCCGTCAGGGCGACGTGATTACCTTCACCATCGGTGCACGCAAGGGAAACTACAAGGACATGCCCGCCCGTCGCCACTATTATGTCGCCCTGCCCTGCCAGAAGGCCCCCATAAGCGTTAAGTGCAGTGGCAAGGCCATGCCCTTCACCTATGACGGCATGAACCTCGAAGCCACCATCGACCTTGGCGAAATTGACTGCTCATCTGCTACTACCCTCGAGGTCGTCATGCCCACACAACCTGACCTTGTGGCTGGCACGAAAGGCGAGTTCCGTCATCTGCAGACCGTCGTGCGCGACTTCAAGCAGCATGATGCCGGCATGGTCTATACTGCCGACTTCGGCTTCCTTGAGGCTGCACCCTTACGCCTATCCTATCATCCCGAGAAGCAGGAAGAGACGCTTAACACCTTCTTCCAGAAAGACGCTGCCATCCATCAGGTACTGATGGAGCAGATGGGCGTTGGCGACAACTACCAGCGTGCCGTCCGTCATCTGGGCATTCAGAGTCTCCTCACCGATGTTCCTGCCGAGGCCTATCAGGCTGACGGCAAAACTGGGTTCACCGCCCGTTACTTCAACAACAAGACCCTTACGGGCGATCCCGTAGCTACGGCCCACATGGAGAAGATCGACATGTTCGAGAGCCAGAGTCCCCACGACGGCGTCAAAGCCGACGGCTGGAGCATGATTCTGGAGAGTGAACTCACGTCGCCAGCTGACGGCACGATGGCCTTCTCCATTACCGGCGACGACGGTTACCGTCTTATTGTCGATGGTCGCGAGCTCTGCTCCGACTGGGGCGACCATGCCGAGACCTCCCGCCTCGCCACCATCCCCACTACCAAGGGCCAGCGCCACACCATCCGCATAGAGTACTACGACAACGAGTACAACGGAATCCTCCGCCTGAAGACAATGGTGGTACAATAGTCCGCCTCTTCTTCGAAGAGTCCCCATAATCTTTCCGTCCAAACCGTACATTCATTGTGCGATTTGGACAGAAGATCTTATTCCTTCCCAATAAGAAAGATCATGCTACCCTTCATATTCCACTAAAAGTCCAACTACGACAAGGTTTTCTTAGCATGAAATAACGCAGTGGAATAAAATCTCAACGTAGTGGAATAATCTTTTAGCGCACTGGAATAAAAACACAACGCACTATACAATTGAGCCACTTTTCAGCATTAGTTCCGCAAAGAAGCAACTATTACTATGGCATCATCTTTATGTGGCTTAAAACGCCAACGAGCGAAGGTTCAGAAGCGGCGGTCGTACGCCTCTTTCAACTGATGCATGGCTTGCTTTATCACGGAGCGGGGCGAAGCAACGTTGAGCCGCATGAACCCCTCACCAGGTTTGCCGAACATGACTCCTTCGTTAAGCGCCAGATGAGCCTCCTCGACAAAGAAACGGTTGAGCGCCTCGGGTGTGAGCCCCAACGCACGGCAGTCGAGGAATATCAGGTACGATGCCTGGGGACGAATCATACAAATGCGCGGCATCTCGCACGCCAGCGTCTGCTCCACAAAGTCGATGTTGCCTTGGATGTAATCCAAACATTGGTCGAGCCACTCCGTGCCGTGACTATATGCCGCAGCTACGCTGATGAACGAGAAGAGATGACCGAGGTTCAACTCGCTATTCTCGAGGAACGTAGCAAACTGCGCGCGGATGTCAGGATTGGGAATGATAGCGTAACTGCTCGTAAGGCCTGCCATGTTGAACGACTTGGACGGACTGGCGAAGGTAATGCTATTCTGCGCAGCAGCTTCGCACGACAAGGCAAACGGAATGTGGGTGTAGCCGTGCAACGTGAGGTCGGCATGAATCTCATCGCTCACTACCAGCACACCCTTTCGCTGGCAGATTTCAGCCAAACGCACAAGTTCCTCATGCTTCCAGACACGTCCGCCCGGATTGTGCGGATGGCAAAGCAGGAACAGCTTGCACTCCCCAGCCTTGCGCTCGAAGTCCTCCCAGTCAATCGTCATTTCAGCAGCGGAATAAGACTCTGGATATTCCTCATTACTAATCCCTAATTCCTCTTTTTTTATTTTCAGCGGGCTTTCTACCACTACCCTGCCATTGTTCTTCGGAACAAGAATATAGGGGTGATAGACGGGCGTCTGGATGAGCACCTTGTCGCCCGGGCGGGTGAAACAATGAAGGCTGAAGGCAATGCCAGGCACGATGCCAGGCACGAAGTTCAGCCACTCCTCGCTGATGGTCCACCCATAGCGCATCTGCTGCCAGCGCACAATAGCCTCGTACCACGCGCGGGCGCGGCATGTATAGCCCAGCACAGGATGTTCGCAACGCTGTTTCAGCGCATCCAGAATAAAGGGAGGCGTGGCAAAATCCATATCAGCTACCCACAGGGGCATCAGGTCGTCCCTGCCCCACAACTCAGGCACATAGTCAATCTTCAAAGAATCGGTGTGCCTGCGGTCTATGACCTTATCAAAATCATATTTCATTTTATCCAATCATTCAATATCGATAGAATATCCTCCCGCATCTCATCAGGCATGTTGTTGATGCGCGAACGATGCGAACCCTCTGGCTGGATGAAGACGTGCATATTCTTTTTCGGCGAGGGCAGCACGACACGCGTGGCGCTCCAAGGATCCCACTCGCCATAGATGAACATGGCAGGGATATCCTGTTCGCGGAGGAATGTGCAGCATTGCTCATAGAGGTCTCCCTTGAACTCGAGATAGCTTAGTTCCTCAGGAATCATCACGCGACGCATATAGCCCTCGTAGGTCGGACGGCAGAGGAGACCCTTGAAAGGCTCCACGTCGTAGCCGTAGTAGCCGATTTCGCGCATAGCCTGCACGTTGAAGGGCACGTAGGGTGTCTGGCGTGCGAAATAGTTTGGCTCGCACTTCTCCAGAAGGCTGCGGAAAAGCTCGTCGGCGTCCACTTCTGGAACGATCATCTCCACATCGGGCTTTCCGCGGCGCTTCTTCGCTTTAGGCACCAACCGCGTGCGCGTCTCGGGTACCGTCGCGAGGTCGTCGCCCCACTGCCAAAAGGCGAAGGGATACTCAAGCACCATCAAGTCGAACACTTCCTCCAAGGGAACGCGGAACGTGTAACCTTTCGACGTCACGTACTCCTCGAGTTTGGGGAGCAGCTCGGCCTTACGAGTGAGCACCGTGAGCTGGAAGTAACGAATCTTCTCGCGAGCTTCTTGCGTGCCAACGGTATCGAGGAAAACCTCGTGTCGTCCGTCCTCAAGTGCCTTGTTCAGTGGAGCCACATAGCTGACGTTGGCTACCACGTCATCGGGGAAGAATGTGCGGTAGAACAATGCCGTCTGCCCGCCCTTGCTGATGCCGGTGGAGAACCATTTGCCCTTATAGAGCTTGCCGAACACGGTGCGGATGTGGTGATAATCGTAAGCGGAATTCTTCACCGTCAAATACCTCCATAGCTCGCTTTCGTAGGCAGCATTGCCCGTCAGCCCTTGCTGAGTGACAGGGTTGCTGGCACCATTGAAGCGGTGCTCAGTCATAATCACGTTGGCCTCAAGCAGCTCGGAAAGCTCCTCCGTATAGCGCGGGTGCAGGGCATACTCGTTGTTATATCCTTCGGTGACGATAACAGTAGGACGGTCGAACCCGCGATGGCGAATCACCAATCGCTGCTCGAACAGGCCTTCGCACGAATCCGGTGGGGCGATAGGCTGCTCGAACATCACCAGACGCTTCGTCACTCCATCGGCGGACTCAAGGGTTTCCACATGGGTTACACCAGGCAATGCCCTCAACGCATCGTCAAGGGCATCAGCCACAGCACTCAGCGCCACAAACAGTAGCGCAAGAAAGAGGACTGGTTTCTTCATATAAATTATACTTCTACCGAATACCCATCACGGTACTTGTAGTGCATCAGTTTGGTTGCCTCGGGGTCGTTCATGAACTTCTGCACAATGGGGTTCCACATGACGGGGCGTCCTAACTCAATGGCGATGTTGCCAAGGTTGCAGACGGTGCACGAAGTGTGTCCCGTTTCGACAGGGCAGTTCGGATCAACGTGTGCCTTCACGGCGTCAATCCAAATGCGGCGATGTGCCGACTGGGCTTCGTATGCGCCACTCTCCACGCCGAGATCCATCTTTTCGAACTTGGGGTCGGATGCCCTCAACGAGCCGCGGCATACCTTAATCCAGCCATTCTCGCCATAGATTTGCAGGCCCTGCTCGCCTCCGTTATAGGGTTCTTCGGTGACGATGGTGCCGTTGTCATACTCAAAGGTGAGCACATCGTATTTTCCGTAGCCGGCAGGACTAATTTTCATGGGGCCTCCGTTACCGTCCTTGCCGAGAGCCCACTGGGCGATATCGAACATGTGTGCGCCCCAGTCGGTCATCAGGCCTCCGCCCATCACCTTATACCAACGCCAAGCACCCCAGAGTTGTTCATCGTGCGACTCATCGACAATGGGGTCGAGGTCAGAGTGATACCAAATTGATGTAGGCAGCGGACCGAGCCACTTGTCCCAGTTCAGGCCTGCAGGCACCTCCATCTTCGGGAGGGTGCAAGGCATGGGGGCTGCGCTCTTTGGATTCACGCTGTTACGCCCGCAATGTACCTTGATTTTCTCTATCTTACCCATAATGCCCTCGCGGCAGAGCGTAGCTGCGTGGATGAATTCACCGCTACTGCGCTGCTGGCTACCAACTTGTAGGATGCGCCCATACTTGCGCACAGCCTTGCAGAGCTGCTTTCCTTCGTGAATGGTGAGCGTCAAGGGCTTCTCCAAATAGATATCCTTGCCCGCCTTGCAGGCTGCAATCGCTATGATAGCATGCTGATGGTCAGGTGTTGCAATGACTACAGCATCGATGTCCTTGCGAGCCAGGAGATCCTGATAATCCTCATAGACATCTACCTTCACCTTCTTCTCACCCTTGCCCTGATAGTATTCCTTCACTCGGCGCACGAAGCGGTCCCGCTTAATGTCGTACACATCGCAGCCTGCCAGCACGCGCACGTCGTCAAACGCCATAAACGTACTCAGCAAATACATGGCCTGCTGTCCCAAACCGATGAATCCAAGGTTCACTTTGCCATTGGCTGATTTCTTCGCCGCAGAAGGAGCTTCTGACGGGACAGAAGGAGCAACTGACGAATTAGAAGCAGCTTCTGCTGCATGAATAAGACCGACGGGAGCAGCCACAGCTGCAGCACCCAATGCACTCACTTTCAAAAATTCTCTTCTTTCCATGGTGTACAATTATAAGATTAGTTTTTTGCTAAAGCCGAGCAAATTTACAGCTATTTTTGGTAATTTCAAAAAAAAGCACTACTTTCGTCGCAAAATAATAAAAAACTCTACGCCGTATGAAAGCTTTTATGGACGAAAACTTCCTCCTCACTACTGAAACAGCCCAGCACCTCTATCACAACCACGCGAAAAAGATGCCCATCATCGACTATCACTGCCACCTCGTTCCGCAGATGGTAGCCGAGGACCATCAGTTCCGCAGCATCACCGAGCTCTGGCTCGGAGGAGACCACTACAAATGGCGCGCCATGCGTAGCAATGGGGTCCCCGAACGCTACTGCACCGGCACCGACACCTCTGACTGGGAAAAATTCGAAAAGTGGGCCGAGACTGTCCCCTACACCTTCCGCAACCCTCTTTACCATTGGACTCACCTCGAGCTGAAGACGGCCTTCGGCATCAACAAGATACTTAATCCTACGACGGCTCGCGAGATTTTCGACGAATGTAACGACAAACTTCGTCAACCTGGCTACACCGCACGGGGCCTCATGCGCCACTACGGTGTGGAAGTCGTCTGCACAACTGACGATCCTGTCGACGACCTGCGTTGGCATCGCATGACACGCGAAAGCGGCTTCGAAGTCCGCATGCTCCCCACTTGGCGCCCCGATAAGGCAATGGCGGTAGAGAATCCTACAACTTTCCGCGCTTATATCGAACGGCTCTCCCAAGTCAGCGGCGTAACCATCTCCACGTTTGCCGATGTCATTGACGCCCTTCGCATCCGCCATGCCTTCTTTGCCGAACACGGTTGCCGTCTCAGCGACCATGGAATCGAGGAATTCTATGCCGAGGACTATACCAATGCCGAAATCAACGCTATTTTTAATAAGGTATATGGAGGCACCCCCCTCACACCAGCCGAAATCCGTACTTTCAAGAGCGCCATGCTTGTGGAATTTGGGGGCATGGATGCCGAAACGGGTTGGACACAGCAGTTCCATTACGGTGCTATCCGCGACAATAATTCGAAGATGTTCAGCCTCCTCGGCCCCGACACAGGCTTCGACAGCATCGGTGAATTCAACACCGCCAAAGCCATGAGCCACTTCTTCAACCGCCTTAACGACAGGGACAGCCTTGCAAAAACCATCATCTATAACCTCAACCCCAGCGCCAACGAAGTCGTTGCGACGATGCTCGGCAACTTTCAAGACGGCTCCGTCCCGGGCAAAATGCAGATGGGCAGCGGCTGGTGGTTTCTCGATCAGAAGGATGGCATGGAGAAGCAACTCAACGCACTCAGCCTGCTTGGTCTACTAAGCCGTTTCGTCGGCATGCTCACCGACAGCCGCTCCTTCCTCTCTTATCCCCGTCACGAGTACTTCCGCCGCACGCTCTGCAACCTCATCGGACGCGATATTGAGAATGGTGAAATCCCCGCTTCCGAGTTGCAGCGCGTTGAGCAGATGGTTGAGGATATCTCCTACAACAACGCCAAGAACTTCTTTAAGTTCTAAATTATCAAGAGACGCTTATGAATACAACGAGGGGACTCAATGAGAGTCCCCTCGTTATTCATCTTCTTATTTACTGTTTATGAAAGACTTTTCTGAATCCTTCCTATCAATCCTGTGAGCACCGCACCTGGACCACATTCCGAAAACTCCGTCATACCATCTTGAATCATGTTGATGACGGTCTGCGTCCATCTCACGGGCGATGTCAACTGCTTCAGCAAATTAGCCTTGATGTCCTCTGCTTCCGTATAGGGACGTGCATCCACATTCTGATAAATAGGGCAAACAGGCTTGTTAAACGTCGTTGCCTCAATGGCCTCAGCCAACTCCACACGGGCAGGCTCCATTAGTGGAGAGTGGAATGCCCCACCTACAGCCAAAGGAAGAGCACGCTTTGCACCAGCCTCCTTCAGCTTCGCGCAGGCTTCCTGCACAGCCTCCACTTCACCAGAGATAACAACCTGCCCAGGGCTATTGTAGTTAGCTGGCACTACGATTCCATCTATTTCTGCACAAACACGTTCAATTGTTTCATCATCCAATCCGATGATAGCTGCCATTGTCGAGGGCTTGGCCTCGCATGCCTTCTGCATAGCCATTGCACGAGCATACACCAACTTCAAGCCATCCTCAAAACTCAACGCTCCAGCAGCAGTCAGAGCAGAGAATTCGCCCAACGAATGCCCTGCCACCATATCCGGCTGAAATTCTTCCCCCAGACACAATGCCGAAATAACCGAATGGAGAAACACCGCAGGCTGCGTTACCTTCGTCTGCTTCAGTTCTTCATCCGTACCCTCAAACATAATATCCGTAATCCGATACCCAAGGATTACATTTGCTTTATCAAACATCTCCTTTGCTAAAACGTGGTTCTCGTACAGGTCCTTGCCCATACCCACGAACTGTGCCCCTTGTCCAGGAAATACAAATGCTCTCATATATATTTCTTTTTTCTAAATGATTATTACAGACAAAAAGAGGGTGAACAGGAATGCTCACCCCCTCTTCATACATTTTTAAGCTTTCTTTTTCTCTTCCTCTTCAGGGAACGCCGCAGTCTCCTCTTCCAAACGCCACCATTCAGGCCACTTCGAGCCCAGCTTCTTCAAATAGTCGAAACCGATGACTGATCCCACAGCCAACACACCTCCAAGGAAAGTGAAAATAATAAGTGTCAGTGCCCGACTATTCGAACGCTTATTAGCAACAACAATAGACTTTACTATTGACAAAACAGGCTGATCTTCCTTCACCTGCATCTCTGCTTGCATACACTTCTTCGATATATCCGCAAACATCGAATAAGCCAAGTTATATTCAGCCGTCAACTGATCCCGACGTGTCTGAGCCGTTGCAGATAATGTGCCTCGGTTGGCATCATTAAACTCAGCTAATTCCATCTGCTTTTTCTGATATTCAAGATGTACTTCTTTATAACGGCCTTGAATATATTCCAAAGTCTGTGAGGCTTTCTCTATCTTAAATGCTGTAATGTATTTTTCCATTAAATTGAACACTGCTTCACATAACTCTGCAGCGGCCATCTTTTCGTCCATTTTACACTTAAGTTCCAGATAACCGTCATTTTTATCAACGTCAACAGAAATATTACCAACAATAATATCAAGACAATCATATTCATCTTCCGTAAAATAACCTATGCGAGACACAGGAGCTATTTCACCGGATTCATAATCAGTCATCTCGACTTGCAACTCATCAGATTTATCCAACAAACTTTTTAACAATGCAAACGGCCAACCATATGTAAAAAACATTACATTGTCAATAATATAAGTTTTTTGATAATCAGGATTCATATAATAATCATAAAGGGAAACCGGTTCATCCCACTCTTCAAAATGCAGCTTTGTATAAAGGAGTTCTCTTAATAAACCTGCATTTTCCAGTAATTGGGGATAAACAAGAGGGGAAAGATCACTACCTCCTTCTATGTCGAATGTACTCATACCCGCCAAAGCCGCCAAGGCAGAAGCGGATGTGGAACGACCATTCGACATCTGAGGAACAAACGTACAGGATGATGTATAAACAGGACGGCCAAAAATGGCTATTAATAAACCCACAGCCACAAAACAAGAGGTGACGACAATTATATATTTTCTCTTATTCCACAGGCGTTTTACAATCGCCATGATATCAATGGAAGAACCTTCTTCTTCGAGTTCCCGATATTCGTCGTTATAATTTTCTTTCATAAAACGCTAAAAAACATCATTTCTTTAACAAGTTTGTAATTGCCACAATTATATAGGCAAGCGAGCTGGTAGAGGTTACGATCGAAGCAATCTGAGCCGCATTCATTTCAGAGTGTTCCTTTTCCTCTTTTTCAGGAACCACAATTTCCGCTCCAGGTTCCATCTTTATCCGTCCATAACGACGGGTAGCCACCTTACCATTCATATAGATTGCATACGTCTTGGAGGGACGTGCGTTATGAGAAAAGCCACCTGCCTGACGAACGTAATCACGCCAAGAATACGTCTTATCGTAATTCACCGTATTCGGATAAAACACAGCACCTGCCACTTTTACGGTATTATTCATTTGAGGGACATGGATAATATCACCAGCACGAAGTACGACATCGGCTTTAGAACCTGGTTTGTCAAGGGCTTTCTTTAAATCAATACCAATATAATAACGGTCAGTCAGAGCATTCAAATCAATCGTGTCCCGACCCTCTAAGTTCTGGTTTGCAATTGAAACTGCTAAACGTTGACGAGCCACTTCCTCTGATGTGAGAACACGCGTCAAACGTGCTCCATGAATCCAAGCTTCCTCTGTAAAGCCCCCACAATCGGCAAAAACATCAGAAAGGCGAACCTCAGGCTTATCAATAATATAGGTACCTGGTGACATCACTTCCCCATCGATGGTCACATGGGTTTGCGGACGGAAATAGGTCAAACGACGTACTGATATAATATCATAAGGTTTTAAAGCCATGTGGATAATCTCCGGATTTTCCTCCAAATTATACTTTTCTACAGTTCCTCGTTCACGACCACCTCGACTTGAAATCTGCACATTCGTTTTGTCTGCTCCATTTGAAAAGCCACGGGCCATCAGAATGACGTCTTCAAGAGTCATACCTTCTCGATAGGTAAAAGTGCCAGGATCCTGCACCATGCCATGAATGGTGATAATAGCATCGTCCTGCAATTCACGAAGGCTATAGATGCGAATATGGTCGTTACGCATTAACGCGATATTGTCCTTTCCTTCCAAAGCATCATTTACATTGAAGGGAATGATTACAGGAACGCCGCTATGATCTGTACGGCTAATCTGGCCACGATCCGTAAGCACATCCTCACGAAGGCCACGAGCCAAAAGAATAACGTCGGCAACAGTCATTCCCTCTGAGAACTTGAATGTTCCAGGTTCCATAACATGACCATCGATTGACACGCTGAAATCCTGTATAAACTCTTCTTCAGCAAACAGCTTTACCTGGTCTTCACGCACCAAATCTATTTTTTCAGCGCCACTAAGCACTTTCTGCAAATCGAAAGAAACAAACACAGGCATACGTTTTTCGTCCAAACGCGTAATCTGGCCACGCAGTTCATACGCTCCCTCCCGAAGTCCACCAGCGGCACGGATAAGAGCAGCCACATCCTTCAGATTGCTACTAATAGCATAGGAGCCAGGATACATGACAGGACCACTGATGCTGACACGATTATCATACAAATCAGGATTGCTACGAACAGTAACGACGTCACCATCCTCCAGCTTGAAGCTACCGAACTGGCCTGAAGGAACATCGTAGGCCTGACCCGTAGTAGAGACATTGCGACGAACAACGTGTACGCTTCCTCGGTCAGCATGAGTGGAGAAACCGCGAGCATAATCTAGAAGATCCTGCACCGTCTGCCCCTTCTTCATTTCATACCGCATAGGACGGATGACGGCTCCGTCAATAGACACAATGTTATTATAGGCATCGACCGTCAGAAGGTCATTGTCCTGCAGACGAAGGTTCTCATCATACTTGCCCTTGAAGATGAAGTCATAAAGGTCGAATGTGGAAACCTTTTTTCCATTACGATATAGATTGATGTTACGGACAGAACCCGTCGTGCGCACACCACCGGCCATGAAGATAGCCGACGTAATAGACGAGAGTGAGGGAATGGTGTACATACCTGGTGTCACGACTTCACCAAGGATATTGATGCCGACTCCCTTGATTTTTCCTACAGAAAGACGCAGGAAAGTATCGCCCGTACCATCCTCGCGCAAACCGGAGAAGATACGGCCGAGCTCGGACTTCAGCAACTTTTCAGCGTTCTTCACATTCAGTCCGTTCAAATAAACGGGACCCAGGTTGTCGACATTGATAGCTCCGTCGTTGCCGATAGTGGCAATGATATGAGAAACTGTGTTTCCCCAAAGGTCAATGATTACTTCATCACCAGGTCCAAGCACATAGCTTGCAGGAGCAGGAGCATTATATGAAGGAATAATACTCAGGCCCTTGGAAGTGAAATAGTCGTGTCCATAGATATTGGAACTTGCATCCTCTTGTACAACGGGAACGATTTCTTCAACAACCTCGTCTTCTGTTATAGTCGCTGGAAGAACAGTAGAAACAGGGGCGGAAGTTGAAGTAATAACGGGAGCAGCCAATGCTTTTCCTCCAGAAGGAGAAGTTTGCTTAATGTTGTGATTAAGCACAGCATTGATTTCAGAATCCGTGTAACCATAGGAACGAGCCATTGACTTGGCAGCAGAGATTTCAGCAGCACTCTGAGCTGAAGCAACGGCAGACGCCATCAAACCGAGTGCTGTGAAGAGCAATAAACGTACTTTCATTTGAAACAAGGAACTATTCGTTTAAGTGTTAATAATTAGTCAGTCCAAAATTTGGGCAAAGGTAAGGGTTTTTCTTAAAAAGAAAAAGCAAAAAATGAAAAAAGATGTTATTACACGCTTTTTTGAGGAAATCCGGAATAAAAAGGCGTTTTTTTCTTGGATATTTGGGCAGAAGTGTGTACCTTCGCCACAAAAATAATGTTTCGAGGCCGTGTCGGTGTGACTGGGAAACTCATCAAATCATATTAAACACCGAGGTAGCTTCACCCATCCAATGGCGGGCCACGCCTGCGCAAGTCTACGGATACTACGCATGGTAACCTTGAGTCGGTGGATTACAAAGGAGGGAGAGCACTCAAATCCTGTACTTCGGAGTTTCATCGCATCAACCAGACACGGCCTCTTCTTTTTCTTTTTGAATCGCTCCAGATATGGTTATTGGAACGAACACGAAAGCACTTTTTTTGTTTAGGGATAGCAAAATAGCGTAGTGCGCTGGCGCGACAGAATAGTGCGTTGAAGCAACAAAGTAGTGCGCTAAAAATTTAACGTCAAACGCTACTTTTAGAGTTTAACTCTATGGATGCAGAATAACATCTATTATATGAGGAAGAAAAAAGAATCTGTTTTTTCGCAAAAACTGCCAACACTTACCTTTTTCCGCCCAACGGATTGTCACATACCCCATTAGACAAGGTAAGTGTTTGCAAAACACTTACCAAACACTTACCAAACACTTACCTGTCTCCTACCTCATCAGTTGGCTTCAGAGTTTTTTGTGGTTCGCTGATTTAGGTTGTCAGTTTTCTGTCTTACGACTAGAGCAAGTTG
>CAMYYY010000036.1 GCA_947303715.1 uncultured Bacteroidales bacterium
GAAAAATAGCCGAATCAACCAAATAAAGAGCTGACTATTAATTGTTTAAATTAGTCAAATCTTTCGACCACTAGTGATTGCAAATCCGCCTGAACGGAAAATGCAAGCATACAGCCGTTTTTTTCTTCGCCATACGGAGGGAGGGGTTGGTATTGTTAATAATTCGTTTGCAAAGGAACAATTTTTCTGAAGACACATGCTGTACCCGTGTGCAGCGGTAGAATATGTTTGGGCGTAATTTTGCGGGATGCATGTAACTTCCATGAGTCAGAACGCAGTGCGTTCGCGCGCCAACGCAGTGCATTCGTATGCAGACGCAGTGCGTCCGTATGCCAACGCAGTGCGTTTATTTGCGTTTACCTGCACTTAGTGGGCATCTGGCGTGCACCTAGCGTGCACTTGGAGGACACCGATTTATAGTTTAACCCATTGATAAACGCTGAACTATGAAGAAAAACACTGACATTTTACAGGAGCTGGGGCCTGATTTCCCGTGCACGGGCGCGCGTACGAGAGGCGACTGTTAAGTTTTTCACAAAAACCTCAAAAACCCTCACGCAGTATGTGCCGGACTTCCAGTCCTTGCCAGATGAGCGGTAGCTCTTTTCCCTTAAATGGAGCATTTAGGTAAAACAGCCACCTCTCATCTTTGTCTCTTGCAGAGACGGCGCATACTTCGTGAGCAAAAACACCGGCTTTTCAAGCCTAAAAAACGTATGGTGCCACAATAATATCTGCTGATTCTGTATTTTGTCAATAAAGAATATCTGGTTATGAATTACAATATCTCAAAACTTGCAGATAGCAACCCGAACCTTGCTGCAGAGCTGAAAAACAAATGTTACAGAGTCGTAGGTCTGTGCCAACAGGTGCATAAGGAAATGGGACCCTTCCTAAACGAATACATGTATCAAGAAGCTTTAGATATATTGTTCGAAGAAAATGATATTGCACGAGTGAAGGAATATTATTTCTCAATAACATTTCATGGTAAACAGATAAGACATAAGCATTATGTTGATTTCCTTGTTGGCGATGACATATTGATAGAATGTAAAGCCATAGAGCATTTTGGACCAGAGCAACGTCAGCAGCTATGGAATTATATGAGGTTGTCAGGTATTTGTATTGGTGTATTGTTTAACTTCGCTCCTGTCCGTGACCAATGTGAACGATATTATTTGGACAAAAACACGGGTCATATGTACGCATTCTAGGTTATCATCCATGTTACGATGATTGCTGCTTTGGGCGTTTTTTTGTTTTTGCTTTTTGATGTTTGTAAACGATAGTTATGTGATAAGCGGTATGGGTTTGGCGTAAGAACTTGCTCTTAAAGACAAAGACATACCACATAGCACAGAGCTCCGGAGGAGCTGCAAACATCAAAAAGGGTTTTTCCTGTTTTTTTCTTTAACTCAATATATATGTTAAACAAGGCTTTTTGCAAGTGATGCGGATAGGACAGGGGTACGTCCGTGAGACAGCCGATGGCGAGTACGAAAAAAAAGGCAAAGGGTTCCGCACGCGCGCGAGAGAATAACCACATGTGGCAAAAAACATGCGTTTATTAATACATAAACAACTATGTATCAGAAGAAAAACAACAAAAAAGATATCACGAAAGTGCACGCCAAGTGCAGGGTAAGTGCAGGGTAAGTGTCGTATCAGTGTCACATAGAGCAGCAAATGATACGGCTCGTGGGTGAGTTTAACACGCTATTGCAATGGATGGAGGGGCTTTTCCCGCCCGCGCAGGCACAATTCATGCATGCATAGTAAAGTGTGGGGGCGTTCGATGAGTTCGAGGCAGGCGCGAGAGTTGTGATAAGGGCATTTCCAAAAGCCTGCCTTGTCCTCAGCGCGGTTGGGGGCATAGTCAGGGAGGGTGACCGACCAAAACCATTCGCCCTGCTGACGGTCAACCAGATGGGATTCTATGAAGTCCCATGTCTTCAAGGCTCTGTCCAAAGCTTCCGCATCGCCAAAATGCTGCCAGACGTTATAGTAGCCCACAACCGTCTCGGCATATTCCCACCATTGGGGAGATTGAAGATTGAAAATTGAAGATTGAAGATTCAAAGAAGAGTGATCAGTGATCAGTGAACAGTGAACAGATGATTGTCCTTCATTCGATTCCTGATCTATTATCTGTTCTCTATTCACTGTTCTCTGTTCACTTGTTAGACCCGCTCCAAGGGTCTTATAGTCTGCGTGTTGGGCAATAGAGAGGACGATGGGTTCTACGCGTGCTAGCAGGGGCTTGTCGTTCAGGACGAGGGCGGCTTCGTGAAGGAGCCAGGAGGCTTCGATGTCATGGCCGTAGGAGGTCTTATCGACTTTCGAAATCCAGTCGTCGTCGAAGAAAAGGCGCAGATGGAAGTTCTGAGGGTCAAGAATGCGGTCGATGAAGATATCTATGAGGTTACGGATGGCAGCGGCAAGGCGGGCATCGGGCCACACGCGATAGAGGTTGGTGTAGGGTTCGAGGATGTGGAGGTGGGTGTTCATTGTCTTGCGCTCGTTGGCGTCCTTGTCGCTCAGGCGCATGTCGGCAATCTCGCCCCACTCGCGGGTGAAGGCCTCGAAGTAACCGTTCCGCTCCGTGTCGAAGCAATGGTTTTCGATATCAAAAAAGAGCTTGATGGCATGGGCTAAAGCCTCATCGTCGCCTGTGGCACGGGCATATTCCGATAGGCCATAAAGGGCAAAGCCGAGGGCATAGGTCTGCTTCTTCGTATCACAGGGGGTGCCGTCGGGATTGAGCGACCAATAGACGCCGCCGTACTCAGGGTCGAGGAAACCGTCCAACAGGGCGCGCTTGGCTCGGGTAGCCATGTCGAGATAGGCAGGATTGCCCATGACACGATAAGCAGCAGAGAAGGTCCAGAGGATGCGGGCATTAAGGACGGCGCCCTTCACGGCCTCGGGATGGACGTTGCCATAGCCATCGATGCGCCCATAGAAGCCTCCACGAGGGTCACACATCTGATTCATCCAGAAAGGCAGAATGACCTCGGTAAGCATCGTGCGTGCAGCACTAACGAAGTCGCTCGGCTGCATCACGGATGATTTTGCAAGTGGATTCATCGGAAGCAAAGACGGAGTTGAGTCCCTGCTGCTCCTGAGCGGGGTCACCCGTATAGTCGTCGCCTACTGACCACCAAATATGCTCCGTTGAAGGCTCGGCAAAGCCGCCCCATCCCCAGAAGTTGCAGCCGGCAAAAAGCCCATCGCGGTCGTGGTCGAGTTGAATGAGCGAGAAGATGTACTCATAGAACTCGTCGCGGCATTGGGTGGATGAGGATTTCGAGAACTGGAAGCCGTCGCGCGGATAGCCGAACTCCTCCATCACCATCGGTTTGCCGATGCGCGTAGCCATGCCGGCATGGAGGTCGATATAGGCTTTTGCCTCTCGTTTGGCTCTGGGTAGGTTTTCGCAGACGGTACTGTCGCTAATCCAGTTCCAGTTGAGCGGCCAGAGGTGGAAGTTGAGGTAGTCGATGTTCTTATTGGCATGGATGCGCTCGCACATGGCCACGTCGCCCTCGCAACCCCACTTACCCTCGCTACCTGTGGCCACCATGTGGTTGGAGTCGAGGGATTTGATTTGTGCCGCCACGTCGAGCACCCATTCCTCAAAAGCAGGGAAATTCTCCTCACCGAAGGGGCGTGGCTCGTTGCCAATCTGCCAGGCGAACAGGGCGGGGTCGTCGGTATAGGGCTTTCCCGTGTAGCGGTTGGTGCGCGTGACGACGTGCTGGACGTGGCGCTTGAACATCGCCTTGGCGCTGTCGTTCTGGGCATACAGTCCCACGCGTTCGCGGTAGGCGTTCCAGCCATCGACGGCAGGAATGGGTGCCTTACCCTCGCCAGCCCATTCGAGATAGACGGTGTAGCCGCCTGTCCATTCCCACGAGTTGTTCATGTAGAGCACAGCGGTCATGTCGCGCTTGCCGAGCTCGGCCATCAGGTAATCGAGGCCGTCGAAGATGGTGTCGTTATAGACGCCCGGAGCGATTTGCAGGGTGGGCTCGACCTTGGCGGGAACGCCACGCTCGCCATCTGCCCCGACAAGAACGCGCAGGTTCTCGATGCCGATGCTCTTCAAATAATCCAATTCTTTTGCCAGACGAGCGCGGTCGCCGCCCTGCCCCGTAGAGCCAAGGATGGCGCCGTACCAGAAGTTAGTGCCTACGAAATAATAGGGCTGCCCACCCCGAATGAACTGCCCGTTCTCCACATGGACAAAGGGGGACGACTGAAATTTCGGCGACTGGCAGGACAGCAATAAAAATGAAGAATGAAGAATGAAAAATAAATAATAAAATGACCTGAATTTCATAATTCTTATTTTCGCAATTCCTAATTTCTAATTCCTAATTTTATAATTTTATTCTTATTTCTTCGCCCTTGTAGTCGGCGGTAGCCTCGTGCGAAGTGCCATCGGGGATGTGGAGGACGATGCGGACGTTCTTCTCAGCCACCATCTCGGGGAAGGAGCCGCTACGCTTGCCGAGGGAGAGAGTGCGCGCTGCATCGTCGTAGGCGATGGGGATGAAGGAGCAGAAGCCACGCTCGTAGTCGTAGGTAGTGCCCTCGTCCTCGTAGAGCGTGAAGCGGCCGTCGCGCCCGGCATAGACATCGATGCGGAGTTCGCTGAGGGGCTTCTCGTTGGAGTACTGCATGTCGGGGCCTGTCAGCAGGATGGCACCTGCGGGGACATAAAGCGGGATGTGCTCGTAAGGGGCATCAACAAGATTGCGCTCGCCTCCAGCCGAAGCGTGGAGCGAGGTGTAGAAGTCGTACCATCCACCTTTGTTCTCAGGAAAATAGACCTCGCGCTGGCGGGCGCCGTAGGTATAGACGGGGCAGACCATTAACGAGGGGCCGAACATAAACTGGTCGCTGACGCCGTAGGTGCGGGCATCGGCTGTAAAGTCCATCGGCAGGCCGCGCATGAGGGTGTAGTCGGCAAAATGAGCCAAACCGTTGAGGGAGTAGATGTAGGGCATCAGGCGGTAGCGCAGACGGTCGTAATAGAGCATGCTCTGGTAGGCGGGGTGTCCTTCGGGAGCGGTGTACCAGACCTCGCGGAAGGGGTACTGGCCATGTACGCGGAAAAGGGGCACGAAGGCATCAACCTGGAACCAGCGTGCCTGCAACTCGCGCCACTCGCGCAGGTCGTCCGTCTCCACACCCGTCTGCTGATAATAGTTCCATGCCCGTTCATAGCGTTTCTCGGTGCAGAATCCGCCGGAATCCATACCCCAGAAGGGTATACCGCTCATGCAGAAGTTGATGCCTGCCGAGATCTGCGCCTTCAGGTCTTCCCAACGGGTGCCGATGTCGCCGCTCCAGATGGCTGTGCTGTAGCGCTGCAGGCCGGCATAGCCGTTGCGCGTGAGGAGGAAGACGCGCGTGTTGGGGTTAACGCTGCGCTGGCCGTTGTAGATGGCATCGGCATTCATCAGGCCGTAGGCCATCAGGTACTCCGTCGATGAACCGAGCTCGGTGGGGCCGCAGAGGGCTTTCAAGTAGGGCATCTCCTGACAGTCGCGGACGTTGGGTTCGCTGGCGTCCATCCACCAGGCATCGATGGGATAACGGCTATAGAGGTGGTCGTTCATCTGCTTCCAGAAGAGCTGGCGGGCACCTGGACTATAGGCATCGTAGAACGAGCCGACGTAGCCCCGTCCCACCCAGTCGCGGATGCTGTCCTCGACGGCACGGCGGTACATCCAGCCGCGTTCGTCAAACTCGCGGAAATGCTCGGTATTAGCATAGAACTTGGGCCAGACGGAAATCATGTAGCGCGTGTTCATGGCGTGGATGCTGTCGATCATAGCACGTGGATCAGGATAGCGTACGCGGTCGAACTCGTGGCTGCCCCATTGGTCTTCCTGCCAATAGAACCAGTCCTGAACGATGACATCGACAGGCATCTGACGACGTCGCAGCTCGCTGACGACGGAGAGGATTTCGTCGGCCGTCTTGTAGCGCTCGCGGCATTGCCAGAAGCCCATGGCCCAACGTGGCATCACAGGGGCTTTGCCCGTCACGGCCCGATAGCCGCTGATGACACGGTCGATGGGGGAAGCCTCTCCCCATCCCTCCCCTAAAGGGGAGGGGGAGGAGGCAATGAAGTAGTAGTCTATCTCATCGCCCATCTCGCTCCAGAAGGCGATGGTGTTCTCCTCGTCAGCAGGACGGGGCGTGAGAGCGGTAAGGGCGCAGTAGGAACTGCCGCCATCGGGCTCCCATTCGATGCGAAGGGGCACGCGTTTACCGGCCTCAAGGGGGAAGGCGAACTTGAAGCTATTGGGATTCCATGCCGTACGCCAACGCTCGGCCACCACCTCGTCGCCGCCTAAAAACACGCGCGTGTAACCTGCGTAATAAAGGAGGAAGCGATGGATACCGCTCTCCTTTGCCGCTAACTCGCCCTCGAAGACGACCTTTGCGCCGTCGAGCGGGAATTGAGGAAGATAGCGTTTATTATTCTGCTCGTTGTCGAAGTTCAAGAAGGGTTCCTGTCGGACAAGAACACCCTCTTTCCGCTCCCCTGTGAGAGGGAGAGCTTCCCCTCCTTCACGGGAGGCGTTAGGGGTGGGTCTTGCCCACGTTCCTGTGAGGGTGCCCTTATGGCCGTCCTTATCGTAGAGGGTGAACACCTCATTAAGACGAGCATAGGGGCGGGCATCGCCCCAACGGCTCTCGCTGTAGTTGTCCCAAAGGATACCATAGCCCTTTGTGGAGACAATCATGGGCACAGTAACCTTCGTATTGTACTGGAAGAGGTTCTCGTTCAGGTCGCGGTAGTTGAACTCGTCGCTCTGGTGCTGTCCAAGTCCGTAGAAGGCCTCCTCTTCCCCACTCCGCCAGAGCTGTCGCAAGGTGTAGGCCCGTTTGTGGTGCCCCTGCTTGTCGGCCTGCGGGTCGGCCATAGGGGTGAGGGTACGTCCCTGCTCGGCAAGGATGGGATGCCCGTCGGCATCGGTAAAACTGACGGTTCCATCCGTCTGGACGATGGCACGCAGGGCAGGTGTGGCGAGTTCCACGGCACCATCGTCGCGTTTTGCGACGGTCCATGTCTTCTCCGTCGGATAAGTGTAGTTGGCCATGAGGCTCTGACGCTTCGAGAAGGTCTTGCCGGCTGTGGCGCTGACGCGGATGACATCGTCGTTCACCACTTCCAAACGCACGAGACGAGCCTCGCCCGTCACCTTGACTACGACGCCGTGTGCCGTTTCCTTCATACGCGAGTTGCAGCCTGCCAACACGCAGAGTGCCAGCAAGGATATTCCGACAAGGGCCACCCGTAGGCCTTGTTTACTACTATAAAATAATGTACTCATAGATTTCAATGATTATTCTGATTTCCTTGCAAAGTTATACTATGTTTACCAAACTTCCAAATGTCCTGAAAAACTTATTTCAAAATTAACAATTCATGGTGCACCATAGGCACAAAGCGATGTTGAAATAACGTAGTGCGCTAATCGAACAGAGCACTATGCTAATCGGACAGAGTAGTGCGCTGGCCGGACAGAATAGTGCACGTAGCGAGGGCGATTGTTAAAATGTAACTTTTTCGAAAAAAAACGGATTTTTCATGCACACGTTTCACGAAAAAGATGTAATTTAGCGGCCGAAAATGAATGTCTAACCCCTTACAAAAAATAAACAACCATGAGATTAGAAGGAAGACGTGAGAGTACGAACGTGGACGACCGCCGACGCGGCGGAGGAAAGGCAGCCGGTATAGGCATCGGCGGTCTAGTAGTGGCAGCCTTGATTGCCTGGGTGATGGGCGGTAACCCGCTTGACGTATTGCAGCAGGCCGGCGGACTCACCTACTCCACCGAGAATGGCGGCACCTACGAACCCACCGCCGAGGAGGAAGAACTTGCCAAGTTCGCCAGTCAGATTTTAGCCGGCACGGAGGATGTGTGGACAGCCGAATTCAAGAAATTGGGACGCACCTATCAGCCCCCCAAGCTGGTATTGTTCAACGGCAGCGTACAGAGCGGATGCGGAGGCGCAACCTCATCGTCGGGTCCCTTCTATTGCTCAGCTGACCAATGTGTCTATCTCGACCTCAGTTTCTTCTCCACCATGCGCAAACAGTTCGGCACGGCAGGCGACTTCGCCTACGCCTACGTCATCGCCCACGAGGTGGGCCACCATGTGCAGTATCTGCTGGGCACCCTCTCGCAGGCCCACAACAAGATGTCGCGCGTCAGCCAGACGGAGAGCAACCAGATAAGCGTCCGACTGGAGTTACAGGCCGACTTCTACGCGGGCGTATGGGCGTATAATGACAATAAGATGTTCCGCTCGCTGGAGAGTGGCGACGTCGAGGAAGGTCTGGCCATCGCCTCGAAAATCGGCGACGACTACCTGCAGAAGCAGGCACAGGGTTACACCGTACCCGAGTCGTTCAATCACGGCACCTCGGCTCAGCGCCAGCGCTGGCTAAAGAAGGGCATCCAGACGGGCGACATCACCCAGGGCGACACCTTCAGCCCCAGCTACAGCAGCCTCTGACGATGATTTAGGCTTTAAGACTCTCAAAGTTCTTAGGGTCCTTAAAGAAAAACTGAAAAAATTTTTGTTTTTTGCAACTTTTTCAGGGTTGAGCACGTCTAACTTGCGAAGAATGAAAATCAGAACAAGATAAATCAACCCTACAAAAAACAAGAGTCCTATGAAAGCAGAAAACGAAAAGTATTGTGTGAACTGCGGCGAGGCTATCGATGCCCGCGCAGAAGTTTGCCCCAAATGTGGAGTGCGTCAGCCGACTGAATATGCCAATACCCCGAACTTCGAAACCGAACGCCCCACCTACAAGAAAGGGCTGAACGAACGCTGGCTCATCACCCTGCTCCTCTGCATTCTGCCTTGCATCGTTGGCATCAACGGCATTCACCGCTTCTACACCGGCAAGATCGGAACGGGCGTGCTCATGCTCCTCACCCTCGGCGGATGCGGCATCTGGACACTCATCGACATCATCATGATTGCCACGAACCAGTATCGCGACGACGATGGAAACATCATTTCGTACACCCTATAAATGACTGTCCGAAAACTATCCGCATCAATCCTTTCATACTTGCAGGCACGATGGCTTCTGGCCATCGTGCTTGTCTATGCTTCCATAGGGCTGCTGCTACGCGCCTACGCCGGCATTAACATCCTCCCTCCCTGCCTCTACACCACGCTCTTCCATATCCATTGTCCAGGCTGCGGCATCACTACGGCCACCACCCTCATCCTCCAAGGCCACTTCGCTGACGCCTGGCACACTAACCCCCTCGCATTTCCTGCCATCATCATCATTTTTGCAGCACTCGTTACCGATTATTCTAAATTTCTTCGTACCTTCGCGGCGGAAAAATAACCACGAATGATTGTCTGCATAGCTGAAAAGCCAAGTGTGGCGCGCGAAATTGCTGACGTGTTGGGCGCCAAGACCAAGCACGAAGGCTACATCGAAGGCAATGGGTATCAGGTAACCTGGACCTATGGTCACCTTTGCACCCTGAAGGAGCCTCACGACTACTTTCCCCAATGGAAAGCGTGGTCGTTGGCTGCCCTGCCCATGGTACCCCCCCGCTTCGGCATCAAGCTTATCGACAACGATGGCATCCGCAAGCAGTTCGGCATCATCGAGAACCTCATGCAACATGCCGAAATGATTATCAACTGCGGCGATGCCGGACAAGAGGGCGAGCTCATCCAGCGCTGGGTGATGCAGAAGGCTGCCGCCACATGCCCCGTCAAACGTCTCTGGATATCCTCGCTCACCGAGGAGGCCATCCGCGAGGGCTTCAACACCCTCCACGAAGCCTCCGACTACCAGCGTCTCTACGAAGCTGGCCTCTGCCGTGCCATCGGCGACTGGCTGCTGGGCATGAATGCCACACGCCTCTACACCCTCAAGTACGGTCAAAACCGCCAGGTACTCTCCATCGGACGTGTCCAAACCCCTACCCTCGCGCTCATCGTCCGCCGTTACGAAGAGATTGCGAACTTCGTGCCCGAGCAATATTGGGAACTCAAGACCACCTATCGCGATACCGTCTTCAGCGCCACGCGCGGCCGACTGAAATCGCAGGAAGAGGGCCAGCAGCTCATCGAAGCCATCCGCGACCTGCCCTTCACCATCACCGATGTCACCAAGAAGGAAGGACGCGAGGCGCCCCCTCGCCTCTTCGACCTCACCTCCTTGCAAGTGGAGTGTAACAAGAAGTTCGGTTTTTCGGCCGACACCACCCTCAACCTCATCCAATCGCTCTACGAGAAGAAGGTCACCACCTATCCTCGCGTCGATACCACCTTCCTGCCCGACGACGTCTATCCCAAGTGCCACACTATCCTTAACGGCCTTACCGATTACCAGTCCCTCCTCGCTCCCCTGCGCGGCAAACCCCTGAAGAAGTCGAAGAAGGTGTTTGACAACTCAAAGGTCACCGACCACCACGCCATCATCCCCACCAGCGTCAACCCCACGAACCTCAGCGACATAGAGCGCAAAGTGTTCGACCTTGTGGCACGCCATTTCATAGCCGTATTCTTCCCTGATTGTCTCTTTGCTACCACCACCGTACTTGGCCGTGCAGGCGATATCGACTTCAAGACCTCCGGCAAAACCATCCTTGAGCCAGGCTGGCGCGCGGTGATTGGAGATCCTAAAGACCTTAAAGAGCCTAAGGATTCCAAGGACTCCAACGATGCCCCTGAGCGCACTCTCCCCCTCTTCACCCAAGGCGAGAACGGCCCGCACACTCCTGAACTACAAGAGAAATGGACGCAGCCGCCCAAGCCCTACACCGAGGCCACCCTGCTTCGTGCGATGGAGACAGCCGGCAAGACCGTCGAGGACGAGGAGCTTCGCGATGCCCTGAAGGAAAACGGCATCGGACGTCCGTCCACCCGTGCCGCCATCATCGAAACCCTCTTCAAGCGCAATTATATCGTGCGCGACCGCAAGAGCCTACAGCCCACCCAGACAGGCGTCGACCTCATTCACATCATCCACGAGGAGGTGCTGAAAAGTGCCGAGCTGACGGGTATCTGGGAAAAACACCTGCGCGACATCGAACATGGCACCTATGAGCCACGCCAATTCCTCGATGAGCTAAAAGACATGCTCGGAGGTATCATCAGCCAAGTGTTGAACGACACATCCAATCGACGCATCAACTAAGCCTTTTCCCATTTATAGAGGCCGAAAGGCCATCGTAAAATAGAGCTCCCATACAATAATTCGCGCGGGCGTTCGTTTTTATAACAGATGAAAAAACGAACCCTGTTGTGGAGTGCATTGTTCCTCCTGTCGATTTGCCTGACGGGATGTGGTGTGGAGTCGGCCCTGCGCAAGGCTGACAAGCACTATGCTTTGGGCGAATACAACGAGGCCGCCAACTTCTTCAAGAAAGCCTACAACGGCACGAAGGCCAAGGACAAGCAACGCCGTGCCGAGGAGTCGTTTATGATGGGCGAATGCTACCGCCGCATCGGCAACATCGCCAAGGCACAGGGTGCCTATAAAAATGCCATCCGCTACAACCATCCCGACAGCTTGGCCTATCTATACCTTGCGAGTGTGCTGCTACAGAATGGCGACACCAAGAATGCCGCCCAGAACTACGAACTCTTCCTTGAAAAGCTCAACGAGTCAACAAGTCAACAGGTCAACGATTCCACAAACAAAATAGATGTCAAGGTGATAGAAGGAATGAGGCTGCTGGCGCAAAACGGCTTGGAGTCATGCCGTCTGGCTCCCGAATGGAAGAAGACACCTACCCGATACATCGTCAAGAAAGCCGAGCTCTTCAACTCACGCCGCAGCGAATACAGCCCCGCCTTTGGCAACGAAGACTACACGCAACTTTACTTCACCTCCACTCGTGACAAGGCCAAGGGCGAGGATCGTAGCCTCATCACCGGCGTCAAGGCACCCGACATTTTCTTCGCCGCCAAGGACGAGAATGGCAAATGGCAGAAACCACAAGAGATTGAGGGCGAACTGAACACGGAATACGAGGATGGTGCCTGCCAATTCTCGCCTGACTTCAAGACGATGTACATTACCCGTTGTGCCACCGACGAATCATCGCCCCGTCCAGCACAGATTTTCAAGTCGTCGCGCAGCGATGCAGCCTGGGGCTCAGCCTCTGTATGCGACTTCGTCACCGACTCCGTCACCTCCTACGCCCACCCGGCCGTGAGCCCCGATGGACAATGGCTTTACTTCGTCAGCGACATCGGCATCGATGCCCAAGGTGGCTATGACATCTATCGCATCAGCATCAGCGGTGGCTCATTTGGAGGCATCGAGAACCTCGGCCCCGATATCAACACTCCCGGCGACGAACTCTTCCCCACCTTCCGCCCCAACGGCGACCTCTATTTCTCATCCAACGGCCATCCGGGCATGGGCGGTCTCGACATCTTCGTAGCCACCCCCGTTGAGTCGCAGGAAACGGACGCCAAGAAGCACATCAACGAAATTCCCCATTGGACGGTGCGCAACCTCCAGTATCCCGTCAATTCCCCGCAGGACGACTTCGGCATGACGTTCGAAGGCCCCTACAACCGAGGTTTCTTCTCCTCGAACCGCAACGACAAGCGCGGCTGGGATCATATCTACTCCTTTGAATTGCCAGAGACCATCCACCTCCTCACGGGCTGGGTATATGAAAAAGACGGCTATGAGCTGACGGAAGGCATCGTCTACCTCATCGGCAACGACGGTACCAACGAGAAAATCAGTGTCAAGACCGACGGCTCATTCGTACAGCGTGTCACCCCTGGCGTCAGCTACGTCCTCCTCGGCACCTGCAAGGGTTTCCTCAACTACAAGCAAGAGCTCACCTGCGACAGTACCGTTGAGGATCGTGAATACGAGCTCCTGTTCCCTCTTTCATCCATCACTCGCCCTGTGCTCATCGACAACATCTTCTATGAGTTCGACAAGGCCACCCTTACCGAAGCCTCAACGGCAGCCCTCGACCAGCTCGTCAAACTGTTGAACGACAACCCCAACGTTACTATTGAGCTTAGTGCCCATTGCGACTATAAGGGACGCGACGAATATAACGAGCGTCTCTCGCAACGCCGTGCCGAAAGCGTCGTCAACTACCTCATTGAGCACGGCATCGATGCCGAACGCCTTACCCCTAAGGGCTACGGAGAGAACCAGCCCAAGCAAGTGCGCAAGAAGCTGACGGAGAAGTACCCCTTCCTCCACGAGGGCGACGTGCTGACAGAGCAATTCATCCTCGCCCTACCTGAGGAGCAGCAAGAAATCTGCAACCAGCTCAACCGCCGCACCGAGTTCAAGGTGCTGCGCACCACGTACAAGCTTTTTGAGTAGATTGAAGGTTGTGATTAAAGCAAGAGCTAAGCGATGCTCGCATCAGCTTTGCCAAGCGAGAGCTGGCTATAACGAAAGCCAAGACTGAAGACCAAAGATTGAATTGAAAATGGGTAATGAAAAAGTTTTCGTTTTCGTTTTCAATTTTAGAGGAAAAGCCGTATCTTTGTCGCTGAATGAATCCCATGACAAAACCTATTGACAACAATATTCAATTCATCATTAAGATTATGAAATCATTACGAACTATCCCTATCACCCTTTGCATGGCAATGATTATGTTGTTGCTCGCCTCATGCGGCAAGACCGTCAAGTGCGAATCCGTTGACATCGTTCCCCGCCCCCTTAGCGTAGAGATGCAGGACGGCACCTACAAGCTACGTCTCGCCAAAGGCGAATGTGTCTGCGCGGCTCTCGACAAAATCCCCGTCACCGACGACAAGACGCTGGGCGACGAGGCTTACACCCTCACCATCACGAAACAGGGCATCGCCATCGCAGCCTCCACCCCTGCCGGAGCTTTCTACGCCCGTCAGTCGCTGCGCCAGATGATTCCCGCCGAGGCCATCACCGACAAGAAAGTGACCGCCGTCGTGCTCCCCTGCTGCATCGTCAAGGATGCCCCCCACTTTGCCTATCGTGGCGCTCACCTTGATGTCTGCCGCCACTTCTTCAGCGTTGATGAGTTAAAGACTTACATCGATATTCTTGCCTTACATAAGATTAACCGCTTCCATTGGCACCTCACCGAGGACCAAGGGTGGCGCATCGAAATCAAGGCCTATCCCCAGCTCACCCAAGTCGGCGCCTATCGCGAGGGTACCATGGTGGGCAAGAACTGGAACTCCAACGACGGCGTGCGCTACGGCGGATTCTACACACAGGACGAGGTGAAGGAGGTGGTCAAGTATGCTGCCGACCGATTCATCACCGTCATCCCCGAGATTGAAATCCCTGGCCACTCCCTCGCTGCCCTAGCTGCCTATCCTGAGCTGGGCTGCCGCGGCGACCACTACGAGGTGGCCACCACCTGGGGCGTCTTCCCCGAGGTCATCTGCCCGGGTAAGGATGAGTCGTTCAGATTTTGGGAAACCGTATTGACGGAAGTCATGGCGTTGTTCCCCTCGAAGTACATCCACATCGGCGGCGATGAGTGCCCCAAGGACGAATGGAAAAAATGCCCCCTCTGCCAGAAGCGCATCAAGGAAGAAGGCTTGAAGAACGAGGCTGAGCTGCAGAGCTACGTCAACCGCCGTATTGAGAAATTCCTCAATGCCCACGGACGCCAGATTATCGGCTGGGACGAAATCCTCGAGGGCGGCGTCACCCCCACCGCCACCATCATGAGCTGGCGCGGCACGACGGGAGGCATCGCTGCCGCCCAGGCAGGCAACGAGGTCATCATGACACCCAACACCTTCTGCTACCTCGACTACTACCAGAGCCGCGACAAAGACAACGAGCCCCTCGCCATCGGTGGTTATCTGCCCGTCGAGCAATGCTACAACTTCGACCCCTACAACGGCCTCACCAAGGACCAGCAGCAATACATCCTTGGCGTTCAAGGCAACCTCTGGACGGAGTATATCGCCACATTCGACTACGTGGAGTATATGCTGCTGCCCCGCATCAGCGCCCTTGCCGAAGTGGGCTGGAGCTACAACGGCACCAAGGACTATGCCGACTTTGTGCGCCGTCTGAATAACCTCCGCACCTACTTCGATGCCTATGGCTGGAACTATGGCAAGCACGTGTTCCCCTCTGAAGAGTGAAAGATGAAAGACAACGAATAAATACCAAGAATCTATGAAAAAACAACATTTCATCCTTGCAGTTGCCTGTTTGGCAACGCTCATGACAGGTTGCAAGAGCAGCGACAAGCCCCTTGCAGGTAGTAACTGGCACGTCGAGGACGGCGTCATCGTCGTCAACGAACCCCGTCGTGCCGCAGGCCAGCAGACCATGCTGGAATTCCGTGCCGACCCCATCCCCGTCGTCCGTGTAGGCTTCGTCGGGTTGGGCATGCGTGGCCCGGGTGCCGTCAACCGTTTCACCCATCTGGAGGGCGTGGAGATCAAGGCCCTCTGCGACAAGTATCCCGATCGTGCCCATGCCTGCCAGCGCTACCTTGTCAATGCCGGCATGCCCGAAGCTGCCGAATATAGTGGTGACGAAGGCTATAAACAGCTATGCGAACGCGATGACATCGATCTCGTCTATATCGCCACCAACTGGCAGACCCATGTAGAGATTGCCCTCTACGCTATGGAGCACGGCAAGCATGTAGCCATCGAAGTGCCCTCGGCCACCAGCGTCGAGGACTGCTGGCGCCTTGTCGACACTTCCGAGCGTACCCGCCGCCATTGCATGATGCTTGAGAACTGCGTCTACGACTTCTTCGAGCTCACCTGCCTCAACATGGCCCAGAAGGGAATCTTCGGCGAAATCCTCCATACCGAGGGAGCCTACATCCACAACCTCGAGCCCTACTGGGACGACTATGCCGACAACTGGCGTCTCGACTTCAACCAGAAGCACGGCGGCGACGTCTATCCCACCCATGGCTTTGGCCCCTGCTGCGAGGCTCTCAACATCCACCGCGGCGACAAGCTGGACTACCTCGTCAGCATGGCTACCAAGTCCGTCAACGGGCTTAAGCTGGCCAAGAAGAAGATGGGTGTCAACGAATTCGCCTGTGGCGACCACATCGTCACCCTCATCCAAACCCACAGCGGCAAGAGCATGGAAATCCAGCACAACGTCTTTACTCCCCGTCCCTACAACCGCCTCTACCAGCTCACGGGCACCGAAGGCTTTGCTAACAAATACCCCGTCAGCGGCCTCACATTGCGCAACAACAAGGTTGACCGCAATGCCCTGCCCGACATCCCCCAGCTCGACGAACACGGCTTTGTGCCCGATGCTGTCAAGAACGAACTGCTCCAGTACTACAAGCACCCCATCCATCAGGAGATTGAGGAGAAGGCCAAGCAGGTGGGCGGCCACGGCGGCATGGACTTCGTCATGGACTACCGCCTCATCTACTGCCTCCACAACGGACTGCCCCTCGACCAGGATGTCTACGACCTCGCCGAGTGGTGCGCCGTCAGCGAGCTTAGCGCCATCAGCCATGCCAACAAGTCAATGCCCGTCCGCTTCCCCGACTTCACTCGTGGCGACTGGAACAAAGTCAAAGGCCTCCACTTCTACATGAAAGGCGAAATGCCAGCCATTCCTCTGGTAAAGCGTTAAAGAAGTGAATAGTGAATAGTGATTAGTGAACAGTGATCAGTGAACAGTGAACAGATAAAAGTGAACAGATAAAAGTGAACAGGTAAAAGTGAACAGGTAAAAGTGAACAGGTAAAAGTGAAGAGGTAAAAGTGAAGAGGTATGAAGAGTGATTTGAAACATTACGTAAAGATTGGCACAAACTCTGTGACTTTTCAAAAAGGCAGAGTCTTTGCAAGACGTATTGTAAAACTCTGTCAATATCTTTACATCGAAAAAGACGAAAGAACGATGAGCAATCAACTCAAGCGAAGTGGGACAAGCATCGGAGCCAATCTAGCAGAATCACTTTACGCTTCTTCACGGGCAGATTTCACAAATAAAGTTCAGATTTCCTTAAAGGAATGTGCTGAAACCATCTATTGGTTAGATTTGCTTTATGATACTGACTACCTGTCAGAAGAAATGTACGATTCTATCATGAACGACTGCGCGAAACTCTTACGTTTGCTTACATCATCTGCTAAAACATCCCACAAAAATGCAGATATCGTAAAAAAGCTCAAATGAATTCCATCATTTATAAAGTATTATCTGTTCACTGTTCACTGATCACTGCTCACTAAATTAAAATATTAGAATTATGTCTCCCGATATCATTTTTTCCCAGTTCGCCTATGAAGGCGTTGTGGCTAGCATCAAGCCGCTTGGCGAAGGCTTTATCAACGACACCTTCATCGTCCGTACCGTCGGCGACGCTACGCCCGACTACATCCTCCAGCGCAAGAACCACAACGTCTTCCCCGACGTCCCCGCCATGATGGACAACATTGTAAAGGTCACCGCCCACATGAAGGCCAAGATCATTCGTGCCGGCGGCGACCCCCTGCGCGAGAGCCTCACCGTTGTCTTCACCCGCGACGGTCTGCCCTACTACTTCGATGCAGATGAGGGTAACTACTGGGCCGTATGCGTCTTCATCGCCGGCTCCGTCACCATCGACAACGCCACCTCGCTCGACCTCTGCTTCAAGGGCGGACAGGGCATCGGCCGTTTCCAGAAGATGCTTGCCGACTACCCCGAACCCCTCCACGAAACCATCAAGGGTTTCCACAACATCCGCTTCCGCTATGAGCAATGGGACGACACCCTGCGTCGCGACAAGCTGGGCCTTGTGAAGACTGTGCAGGAAGAGATCGGCTGGGTCGAGAGCCGCCGTCAGCAGATGCTTGACTTCTGGCACCTCGTCGAAGACGGCAGCCTGCCTATGCGCGTCACGCACAACGACACCAAGCTCTCCAACATCCTCTTCGACAAGAACGGTGACGTGCTCTGCGCCATTGACCTCGACACTTGCATGAGCAGCACCGCCCTCAACGACGTGGGCGATGCCCTTCGCAGCTACACCAACACGGGTGCCGAGGACGACCAGGATCTCAGCCGCGTAAGTATGGACATCAACCGCTTCCGCGCCTACGTCGCCGGTTACCTCAGTGAGATGAAGGACTCCCTCAACGACTGCGAGAAGGAGTGGCTGGCCTTCAGCGCCATCTACATCACCTTCGAGCAGGTGCTGCGCTTCCTCATGGACTACATTGACGGCTCCACCTACTGGAAAATCCAGTACCCCACCCACACCCTCGTCCGCACCCAAGCGCAGTACAAGCTCCTCCAGTCCATGGAGGCCCAGTACCCCCAGATGCAGGCCATCGTCAAGGAATTATTGGAACAATAAGAATAATGTAGGGACGCCACAATTGTGTGACGTCCCTACAAATATGCCCAATCGCGAAAAGAGCAGGAAAAGTTAAAAATCGGGCTATTTAACATTTTTTATGAGCATTGGGGGTATTTGAATTTCGTTCTCGAGGGTATTATATATAGAAAAGGAAATCCAAAATGAAACGAAATGCCCTTCTCCCCCTCCTGTTCCTCTGCGTCACGCTTATGGCGCAGACGGAGAGCGACGTGTCTCAGCTGGTGACGTATGCTGCCCGCATCAATTACTTCACTCGCCTCTGTCCGCAGGAGAAGGTATATCTTCATCTCGATAACACAGCATACTTCCAGGGCGAAACCATCTGGTACGCCGCCAACGTGGTGGATGCCACTACGGGCGGCGAGGCTGCCAGCAAGGTGCTCTATGTGGAACTGCTCTCGCCAACGGGCGTGGTGCTGAAGCAGCAGAAACTGAAGGTGGTTGACGGGCGTTGTCACGGTTCCTTTTCCCTCATCGACAATTCCGTGGATGAAGCTATCGCCCTGCGCGGTGCCATCGGCTACCCCAGCGGCTACTATCAGATTCGCGCCTACACCCGCGCCATGCTTAACTTCGACGATGCCGGCATCTTCTCGCGCGTCATCCCCGTCTATAAGGCTCCCGAGAAGGAGGGTGAATACGATGATCCCGTCATGGAGCGGTACACTTACCACGAAGTAAACCGTCCAGACCCGAAGCGCTCGGAAAAGTTAGACAAACTCAACATCGATTTCTATCCTGAGGGCGGACACCTCATCAGCGGTCTTCCCTGCCGCATCGCCTTCAAGGCTACTGATAAGCAGGGGCATGGCGTCAGCATCGAAGCCCTGATGGACGCCAATGGAAATACGCTCTCCATCCCCCTCCAGCACAACGGCATGGGCAGTTTCACTTTCACGCCAGGGGAAAAGACGCAACGGTTGAGAGCCATCTATGGAGGGAAGAGTCATACCTTCACCTTGCCCAAGCCTGAACCGGAAGGATGCACGCTTCAAATAATGGGGTCAACGAGTCAACGGGTCAACGAGCGAAGCTCAACGGGTGGGGACAGTCTAATCGTCAACTTTGCTGCTGCGGGAAGTCCTTCGAAAAAACTGCTGGGCTATACCCTCACCTCGCAGGGGAGGTGCCACGTTGTGGATACGCTTACCATCGGCATGCGAGGCTGCACCCGCTCTATCGCTACCGCATCCCTTCCTACGGGCGTCTATCAACTCACCCTTTTCGATGCTGACGGCGTCATCTATGCCCAGCGCCTGCTTTTTATTGACAACGGCATCCCCACCGAAACCGTTTCCGTTATTGCCGAGAAAGCCGACATCCACCCTTTCGACGAAATAAGGCTGAATCTAAATGTCAACAAGTCAACGAGTCGACGAGTCAACAAGCCGGCGACATTCTCTCTCGCTGTGCGTGACGCGGCAGACTATGGTACTGCCTATCGTGACGACATCCGCACCTATATGCTCCTTTCGTCCGAACTGAAGGGGCTGATAGAGGAGCCGGGATGGTACTTTGAGGAAAGTCAACAGGTCAGCGAGTCAACAAGTCAACAGGTGGATGCAGAACAATCATCTAATCACTATTCACTAATCACTAATCACTCAGATGCTCTCGACCTCCTCATGCTAGTTCAGGGCTGGACGCGGTATAACTGGCGGCAGATGGCGGGGGTGGAGCCGTTCGAGATCCGACATTATACGGAGAGCCAGCTTGTAATTGACGGCTGGGCGTTCAGTCGCTACAAAGAAGTCCCTTTGGCAAACGTAAAGGTTGGCATCAACCTTTACTCCCCCGACCGCGACAAGAAGCAGCACGCCATCGTCACTACGGACAGCCTCGGCTACTGGAGCGTTGGCGTCGATGATTTCGAAGGTGAGTGGGCGCTTTTCATCCAGACCAAGCAGCAGGAGAAGGGCAAGGAGAGTAACACCACCCGCATGAGGCTCGAACGATCCTCTGTTCCCGCCCTTCATGCCTATCAGCCCATCGAGACGTATATTCCCGACTATGTATGGAACGCTTCCGACATCGAAATACTTGAAGAAGAAGAGGACACGTTCGCCTTGCCCACCGATGCCCACGCCCTACAGGAAGTGGAAGTGCAGGGTCGACGCAGATACATCGACTTTGCCACCTTCAAGGCCTACGATGCCGACAAAGATACGGAACTCCTTTTGGACGAAGGACAATACACCTACAAAGTGTGGGACTATCTCATGGAAAAGGGATATAAAATTGACTACCTTAATGGAAAGTACAGAGCCTTACCAACCGTTTATATTGTGATTAGAGGCAAGCGTGCCATAGGTTATAGAAAAGCCTGGGACATTGACATGGAAAAGGTGAAGAGCGTCATCTTCTATGATAAACGGAAGGATTTTGTCGGGCTACCCGTGGTCAATCAATATTTATCTATGGGCAGGATATTAAGCATAGTGGATCAAGCTGGCGGTTCCTACGTGGTGGAGATACGGCTACATGAGAAGACTACCCGCAAAGTCATCACTAAAAACTCCCGCCAAACCACTTTCAAGGGTTTCACCCCTGTTGTGGAGTTCTACGCCCCCACCTATCCCAACGGCCCCATTCAGGGCGATAAGGATTATCGCCGCACGCTCTACTGGAATCCCGAAGTCACCACAGATGCTGATGGCTATGCCTCCGTCTCTTTCTATAACAACGGTTATTCCCGCGCCCTCACCATTTCCGCCCAAGGTCTCACTCCCGATGGCGTGCCGATTATCAACCAATAAAATCCCCTTTTCCATAACCATCTGAAGAAAGGATTTTTCCGCCATGCGTAAAAGGCTCGTTTTCTGTGCGGAATCAAAGGATAGAAAATTTTCATCGCAATGGTTAAATGTTTTCATTGCAATGAAAGAAAGTTTTCACTGCAATGAAAGATTGTTTTCACTGCGATGATTAATTCTTTTCATTGCGATGAAAAAACGGTATTCTTTGATGCTGGCTTACGCGCGTCAGCTATTTTGCAAAGCAAAAGTACTTCTGCTGACAATATAATCACAAAAAAAAGGCGGGGATTAATTTGCTTGTACAAAAAATTGTACATACCTTTGCCGCAAAAATATAATTAGAAGCATGGTTACGACGACTATTTCAGACTTTCGGAAAAGCATTAAAGGTTACATTGATAAGGTAATAGCCAGTAATGAGCCTGTTCTCATTAACCGTGGTGTACAAGGCGCAGTTTTAGTATCTCTTGACGAATACAATGCACTGGCTCGCACAGCATCAGTGCTAAATTCGCAGACTGGTGCCGAAACACTGAAAGCCGCTCAGGCGAATGAGTTTATCGAAGTAAATATTGACGAACTATGAAATTGCTTTTCACACCTGAGGCTCTTGCGTCCTGGGATGAGCTGAAGCGCACATCGTCACGCGAGGCAGAACAAGTGCGGGAAATTATTAAAGACATATTGGCGCATCCCTACACGGGAAAAGGAAGCCCCATAGCTCTAGCAGGAGTACTGGCAGGACTATGGAGCAGGGAGTACGGGGTGTTCAGACAGATTATCTACTCTGTTTCAGCCGAGGAAATAAAAATCTTTGCCATTGGCAAGGGGCTGACAAGCGCTGTGGAGATCTCTTCAAAGGTTATCCATCAAACACAATATACGGAAGACGAATACCGAAGCGTCCTTGCACAAATGAAGTCCAACAGAGGCAAAGGCGATGCACCGAAAGTCGGCATCTTCTGGTACAATGTTGGTCGCGATAATCTTTTTGGAGTAGTCTCCCATCCCGTGGATGATTATTCCCGTGCAAATGCTTCTGATGGACGTATCACATGTTCCGAGCTTCATGAAGACGTTTGGAAGAAGGAGTTTAATCGGCAGCGATACGAAGGGGATGGCAACGGACCTTTTATCGGTGCTTATCAGGACAAGCCACGGGGTCGTGTATTCTATAATGTAAAAGATGATGTCTTTGAAGTTGCCACTGGCCATTGGCTACAAGAATACCCCCATGTATATGACATGATATTACAAGAATTCAACCTTCCACCAGAGAGGACATCGCCGAAATATGCTGTCCATTGGGACATAGGCCAGTCGTGGCGATAACATGTCACGTGGAAAGAAGTTCAAAGCAATTCGCGTTTTTTCCACGCGCCCCGAAAAGGTTAATGTTGCATGGCGAGGAGGCGGGCGGCGGCGGCGAAGGAGGTGAGCTCGCCGCGGAGGACTTGCTGCTCCATCTCGACGATGGCGGCGGCTATGGCGGGGTTCTGGTAGAAGCGGTCGCGCAGGGTGTTGTTGATGGTCTCGTACATCCAGTACTTGGCCTGCTCGTTGCGGCGGTACTGGAAGTAGCCGTTCGCGCGGACAAAGTCGATGTATTCATAGACCATGTCCCATATCTCCTTGATGCCGAGTCCGTAGAAGCCGCTATAGGTAAGCACACGGGGCTCCCAGCCGCTCTCGGTAGCGGGGAAGAGGTGGAGGGCGTTGCGGAAGTGGCGTGCGGCAAGCTCGGCGCGCTGGATGTTGTCGCCGTCGGCCTTATTGATGATGATGCCATCGGCCATCTCCATGATGCCGCGCTTGATGCCCTGCAGCTCGTCGCCCGTGCCGGCCAGCTGGATGAGGAGGAAGAAGTCGACCATGGAGTGGCAGGCGGTCTCGCTCTGCCCCACCCCGACGGTCTCAACAAAAATCTTGTCGTAGCCGGCAGCCTCGCAGAGGACGATGGTTTCGCGCGTTTTGCGGGCCACACCACCCAGCGACCCTGCTGCAGGAGAAGGGCGGATGAAGGCCTTCGGGTGGACGGAGAGTTTCTCCATGCGCGTCTTGTCGCCAAGGATGCTGCCCTTGGTGCGCTCGGAGCTGGGGTCGATGGCGAGGACGGCGAGCTTGCCGCCGTACTGCTCGAGGACATGGAGGCCAAAGACGTCGATGCTGGTACTCTTACCAGCGCCAGGGACGCCGCTAATGCCGATGCGGACGGACTGGCCGGCGAAGGGGAGGCACTTCTCTATCACCTCCTGGGCAATGGTCTGATGTTCGGGCAGCAGGCTCTCCACGAGGGTGACGGCCTGCGAGAGGATGGTGACGTCGCCGCGCAGGATGCCCTCGACGTACTCGGCAGCCGTCATCTGGCGACGCTTGGCACGGCGGAAATAAGGGTTGACGCGCTCGGGCTGCTCGATGCCGGCATTAACGGTAAGGCCTTTGTATTCTGCTGAGTTTTCAGGATGATCCATGATATTTATTTACGATTTGACTATTAACTATTTACTATTTATTTTTCTATTTAATGATTTGACAATTTACGCCGTTCTGTTCCTAAAGATCTACATTAATAAAATCGTAAATCAATCGTCAATCGTAAATTGTCAAATCGTAAATCAACTGATTTCTTTCCGAAGGTAGACTGCGGTGTAGCCGATGCCGCGTTCGGCAATCTCGGCGGGGGTGCCGGTGACGACGACTTCGCCGCCGCGACGACCGCCCTCGGGGCCCATATCGATGATGAAGTCAGCCTGACGGATGACGTCGAGGTTGTGCTCGATGACGATGATGGTGTTGCCGCGGTCAACCAGCCGGCGCAGCACGCCCATCAGCACGCGGATGTCCTCGAAGTGGAGGCCGGTCGTAGGCTCGTCGAGGATGTAGAGGGTGTGGCCGGTGTCGCGCTTGGCCAGCTCGGTAGCGAGCTTGACGCGCTGGCTCTCGCCGCCCGAGAGGGTTGACGAGGGCTGGCCGAGCTTGATGTAGCCCAGTCCGACCTCCTGCAGGACTTTTATCTTATTGAGGATGGTGGGGACGTTCTCGAAGAACTCCACGGCCTGGTTGATGGTCATGTCGAGGACATCGGCAATAGACTTGCCCTTGAAACGCACCTCAAGGGTCTCGTGGTTGTAGCGACGGCCCTGGCAGACTTCGCAGGGCACCATGACGTCAGGCAGGAAGTTCATCTCGATGGTCTTGTAGCCGTTGCCGGAGCAGGCTTCGCAACGTCCGCCGCTGATGTTGAACGAGAAGCGTCCAGGCTTGTAGCCGCGCATCTTGGCCTCGGGCAGACTGACGAAGAGGTTGCGGATGTCGGAGAAGACGCCTGTGTAGGTAGCGGGGTTGGAGCGCGGGGTACGGCCGAGTGGCGACTGGTCGACGGTAACGACCTTGTCGACGTTCTCCATGCCGATAATCTGGTCGTAGGGCAGCGGCTCGCGCAGCGAACGGTAGAAGTTCTGCGAGAGAATGGGCTGCAGGGTGTCGTTGACGAGGGTGGACTTGCCGCTACCGCTGACGCCGGTGATACAGATGAGCTTGCTCAGCGGGAAGGTGACGGTAATGTTCTTCAGGTTGTTGCCACGGCAGCCGACAAGGGTAATCTCCGTACCTCCGGCCGTCCGCCGTGCATAGCGCGGCTTTTTAGAAGCCTCCCCCTTCCCCTCCTGAAGGAGGGGTGACTCGTCTCCCTTCCCTTTAGGTGAGGGTTGAGGTGAGGCGTCTTCCTTCAGATACTTCGCAGTCAGGGTGTCGGCTTTCATAAGCTCGGCGGGAGTGCCGGCAAAGACCACCATGCCGCCCTTGCGCCCGGCAAGAGGGCCGAGGTCAATGACGTAGTCGGCGCTAAGCATCATGTCGCGGTCGTGCTCGACGACAACGACCGTGTTGCCGATATCGCGAAGCGCCTTCAGCGAACGGATGAGCCGCTCGTTGTCGCGCTGGTGGAGGCCGATGCTCGGCTCGTCGAGGATGTAGAGCACGTTCACCAGCTGCGACCCTATCTGCGTAGCCAGACGGATGCGCTGGCTCTCGCCGCCAGAGAGCGACTGCGAGGGACGGCTCAGAGCGAGATAGTCGAGGCCCACATCGAGCAGGAAGTGAAGACGGACGCGGATTTCCTTTAGTATCTCCTCGGCAATCTTCTGCTGGTTGCCGCTGAGTTGGGTGAGCGCGGCGCCCGTCCATTCATAGAGTTCGCCGATGTCCATAGCGGAGAGGTCGGCGATATTCTTCCCGAGGATGCGGTAGCTGAGCGCCTCCTTGTTGAGTCGGGCTCCGCCGCACTCGGGACAGGTGCAGGTGCCCAGGAACTGGTCAATCCACTTCTGCTGGGCGGCGGTAGGGTCGACGTCCTGAATGCTCAGGAGATATTTCACGATGCCGTCGAACGAAATGAACATATCGGACTCGTGCAACAGCGTGGTCTGCACCTTGATGCGGTCGGGGACGCCATTGAAGAGTTCGTCCATCGTCTCTTCGTCGAGTTCCGAGACTGGGGTGTCAAGGGTGAAGTCGTGACGGCGCAGCACGACGTCGAGGGTACGGAAGATGAGCGTGTTCTTGTAGGCCCCGAGGGGCAGGATGGCGCCCTGACGGATGGAAAGCGAGCGGTCGGGGATGACCTTGTCCATGTCCATACGCGTGATGTAGCCGAGGCCGCGGCATTTGGGGCATGCGCCGTTCGGCGAGTTGAAGGAGAAGTTGTGGGGTGCCGGCTCGCGGTACGAGAGCCCCGTGACGGGGTCCATGAGCCGCTTGCTGTAGTGGCGCACGGCGTCGGTATCCTTGTCAAGCAGCATCAGCAGTCCGTCGCCCTGCACCATGGCGGCTGCCACGCTGTCGCGAAGCCGACGGTCGTCCTTCGCCTGCACCTTCAGTTTGTCGATGACCACCTCGATGTCGTGGTTCTTGTAGCGGTCCACCTTCAGTCCAGGTACCGCCTCGCGGATTTCGCCGTCGATGCGGACGTAGAGGTAGCCCTTGCGCCGCACTTGTTCGAAGAGCTCGCGGTAGTGGCCCTTACGGCTGCGCACCAGCGGAGCTAATATCATCACGGCACGCCCCTCGTACTCGTTGAGGATAAGGTCGATAATCTTCTCCTCGGTATATTTCACCATCCGTTCGCCGGATTCGTAGGAATAGGCATCGGCAGCACGGGCGAAGAGCAGACGGAAGTAGTCATAGACCTCCGTCGTCGTGCCGACGGTAGAGCGGGGATTTTTGTTGGTGGTCTTCTGCTCGATGGAGATGACGGGGCTGAGACCTGAAATCTTATCCACATCGGGACGCCGCAGCCCCCCGAGGAAGTTGCGGGCGTATGCCGAGAAGGTCTCGATGTAGCGGCGTTGCCCCTCGGCAAACAGGGTGTCGAAAGCCAGCGACGACTTGCCCGAGCCGCTCAGTCCCGTGATGACGGTAAGCGAACGATGCGGAATGACCACATCGATGTTCTTCAGGTTGTGCTCGCGGGCACCATACACCTCTATATCAGGCTGGAAGACCTCTTCTTCCGTCATGTCAACATTCAATTTTCAATCTTCAATTTTCAAATCTTGGAGCAGCGAGGGCCAACAAACTTGTTTGATTAGCCGAGTCGTGACAAGATTAGACGTAGTCAATCCTCAATCTTTAATTTTCAATCTTCAATCCTCAATCCACTTCCTCACTCCTTCGTCCGCTCTCTGGAGCGTGTAAAGAGGTTGACGTCACGACGCTCGGTATATTCGATGCCGTCGGAGCCGATGGCTTGGATGGAGATATAATAGACGCCATCGTCAGCCACAACGCCATTCACCTTGCCGTCCCAGCAGACGTAGTAGGTGAAGTCGTCCTGATACTCCTTCTCCAGCGTGGTCTCGTCGCCGCTGGCCATGCGCTGGCCCCAGCGGTTGAAGATGGCCATGCGGAACTTCAGCAGGCTCTGCGTCTTCACCCTGAGCTTGTCGTTGATGCCGTCGTCGTTCGGCGAGAAGGCGTTGAATACCGTCAGCGACGAGCTGCGCAACGAGAAACGAATCATGTCCGCCTCGTCCTGCTCCACCGAGCCCTCGACACCCGTCTCGCGGTAGCGGTAGGTGATGGAGAGACTGATGAGGTAGCTGATGCCGGCACCCCCCTCACGGAAGGTGAACTCCGTCACCTCGTCGTTGCGGACGGCAAGGACCGTCTGCTCGTTATTATCCTTTTTGATGATCTGCCATTCGTAGAGAATCGTGTAGCCCGTCGTATCGGCAGGGTTGGCAGCAAACGTCACGGTAAGCGGGGCGTCGTACGTGCCGCCCACGGTCAGTTCCTCCTCCATGTCGTCGTGATTGATGAAGATGCCCGTAGGGGCCACAGAGGGGTAATAGTCAGGTGCCGCCAGTACCGACAGCGGCAGAAGCAGTAGTCCTATAGAAAGAATTCGTCTCATAGCAATCGTGGTTTTGAATCTGCAAAGATAGTGCAAGGCGAGCGAAATACCAAATTTATTTGAGTATTTCCGAGCCGAAGCCTATCTAAAAGCCCCCAAGGGGCTTAAAGATAGGGTGAGCCGAGCGAATTTTCCAAATAAATTTGGAATTTCTCTCGCTTACTCGTACCTTTGCGCGGAATTATATAAAAGAATATGCAACGACTGAAAATATCCTGCCTCCTCATCGCCCTTTTGCTGGTCGTGCAAGCGCTCTGCGCACAGGAGAGCTATATCCTCCATACCGTCCTCAAGGGACAGGGACTCTACTCCATCGCCCGCATCTACGGCGTCACCGAAGCCGAAATCGTTGCCCTTAACCCAGGCAGCGACAAGGTCATCCGTACTGGCGAACAGCTGAAGATTCCCCAGAAGCAAGTCAACAAAGAGGCTGCCGAGGAGACGGCCAACGGCTACATCCATCATACCGTACAATCGGGCGAAACCATCTACCGCCTCACCATCACCTACGGTGTCACCGGCGAGGAGATTTATCAGGCGAATCCTATTCTCCGTACCGAGCCGCTGAAAGCCGGACAAGTGGTACTGATTCCGGATAAGAAGTCAACCAGTCAACAAGTCAACCAGTCAACAAGCAACGGAGACGAAGAAGAGACTGCCTCCAAGCAAAAGGGCTTCAAGGTAAAGGGTGCCTACGGCAACAAGGAAAAGGCCTCCGATAGCCGCAGCTCCGACGGCGAGAGCTTCTGGAGCCGCATCTTCGGCAAGAAGAAAAAGGCTGACGACGTACAGCCCGTCGATACCGCAGACTGCGCCTTCCAGCACATCGTCCAGAAGGGCGAGACCGTCTTCAGCATCTCCCGCGCCTATGGCGTCACCGAGGCCGAGCTGCTGGCTGCCAACCCCGTCATTACCGACAACCGCATCAAGCGCGGACAGGTGCTCTGCATCCCTAAGAAGTCAAAGGCTCAACAAGAAGAGACGCCAACAGGCAAAGAGGAGGAGGAGACTCCTGTCGAAGAGCCCAAGGACGTTACCCCCGACGTCTGGCATAGCGACGCCCTGCAGGTGGCGCTCATCCTGCCCTTCATGCTCAACGAGAACACCAGCACCCCCACCGCCGACCAGTCGAAGATGGTGGAATTCTACGAGGGTTTCCTGCTGGCCATCGACAGCCTGCGCGACGCCGATGTCTCCATCGAGCTCCATGTCTACGACTCTGGCGAGGCCACCCGCTCCATCCGCCCCATCCTCGAATCGGAGGAGATGGCGCACATGGACATCATCTTCGGCCCCATGCACGCCCAGCACGTCACCCAAGCCGCCGACTTTGCCCGTGCCCACTCCATCCCCCTCGTGCTCCCCTTCTCGCGGAATGTCACCCAGCTCGCCAGCAATCCCTACCTCTGGCAGGTGAATGCCGACCCCTCCGTGATTGAAGAGGAGGGCATCAACCACTTCTTCGAGCTCTTCCCCAAGCCCAACGTCCTCTTCTTCCAGACGAAGGGCGTTACCGATGCCTTCTGCACCCGTTTGCAGAACGAGCTCGACCGCCGCGAGATGCCCTATCACGTCTTCCCTGCCGAGACCACGAACGACGTGCGCCCCTTCATGGAAGCCTGCAGCCGCGACGACCAGGCCGACAACATCCTCATGATGACCACCTCCGACAACGCCTCGCTCAGCACCATGCTGCCCGTCTTCCAGCTCGTCATGCGCGATACGGCTCAGGTGGCCGATGACCACCTCTACGGCTATCCCCAGTACCAGACGTACGCCAACTCCCACGCCAACGAATTCTTCGAGCTCGACACATGGTACCACACGGCGTTCTATACCAACAACAACCGTCCTGATGCTGCCAGCTTCAACCGGAAGTTCAAGCGCATGTACGGCCGCGAGATGGGAGCCCGCTATCCGCGCTACGGACTGCTGGGCTTCGACATCGGCTATTGGTTCCTCAACGGCCTCTCCCACCGCCTCCATGCACCTGCCGAGACCGTCTTTGCCGGCATGACCACCTACCGCTGCTCAACCATCCAGACAGGCTTCAACTTCAACCGCGTCAGCCCCACGGGCGGCTACACCAATGCCGGCATCTACGTCGTCCACATGCGTGCCGACGGCCAGATTTTCAAAGTCGATTTCGCATGGTAGCATGTTGGAACGATGACGTTCCAACCAATGAAGAATTAAAAATGAAGAATAAATTGTCCCGTATGCAAGCTCTCCTTCGCAAGGCTTTCTATTTTTCATTTTTAATTTTTAATTGTTCATTATTAAGTGCCCAGGTGGGGAGTGTACGCAACGACGTGGTGGTAGGCTTCACGGGTGGAGGCGACATGAGCTTCATCGACTTCAGCCCTCGCGTCAAGCAGACGCTTCAGCCCGGCATCACGGGCGGCCTCGTCGTCCGCTACACCTCCGAGAAGTATTTCAGCATGCTCTGTGCCGCCCAGCTCGAGGTCAACTTCACCCAACGCGGCTGGAACGAGCTTATCGACGACGGCTCCGACAATACCTATAGTCGCACCACCTCCTACGTCGAGGTTCCCTTCCTCGCCCACCTCAGCTTCGGCAGCGAGCGCCGCGGCGCCCAGTTCTTCCTGAATGCCGGCCCTGCCGTGGGCTGGTACCTGTCGGAAACGGAGCATTACGGCTATACTGCCGAGCGGCCGTGGGATGTCACGTCGCGCGCCAACAACGTCACAGCCCAGTATGGCCGTGCCGTCGAGAATCCCTTTGAATACGGCATCACAGGCGGCCTTGGCGTCGAGCTGCTTACCGCCATCGGACATTTCACCCTCGAGGGACGCTATTTTTTCGGCCTCTCCGACATCTATGGTAACAGCAAAGCCGACCCCTTCGGCCGCTCCGCCAACAACACCATTTCCGCCCGCCTGGCATACCTTTTCGACTTATAGAGGTCTACGAGTCAACAAGTCAACGAGTCAACGCGCCGGAAGCAGTCAACTAGTCAACGAGTCAACGCGCCGAAAACGGCCAGCATAGCTACTCGTAGACCTATCAACTTGTTGACTAATTGACTAGTTGACTCGTTGACCTAAAAACCTGTTGACTCGTTGACTTGTTGACTCGTAGACCCTATCTCTTCCTCTTAAGCAACCGGTCGATGGCTTTGTCGAGGGATTCGGTAGGCTCGATGATGTTGTAGTCCTCCCAGAAGGCGGGGTCGCGGAAGAAGTCCACCTTGTCGAAGAAGGCGTCGCGCTGGTCGAACGAGTCACGCCCTTTGATGGGCTGCACGCTGCTGCCCGATGCCCCGATGTCCGTTACCGCCATCTCGCAGAACGCCGAGAACGAGGTGGCAAACAGCCTTCGCCGCCAGTCGCAGTTGAAGCGCATGGTCGTGCGGACGTAGCTCAGGCGCATCACGCCGTCGAGGCCCGTACGGTAGTCGATGACGCACGACATCTCCTTGGGCTTGAACTGCAGCCCACGGGGTTTCTTGATCAGCATGGCAAAGGTCGCCTTGGCGCGATTGCGCATGTCGAGGTCCAGCTCCACGCGGGTGAAGGCCAGCGTCTCCTGGTCGATATACAGTCGCCCGTAGTAGAGCGCGTAGGCCCTGTCCACGCAGGGCGCGAGGCTGACGACGTACTGCCGGCGGTCACCAATCATCGTCGGCAGCTCCATCTTCAGCTCGTAGAGATTCAGTTCCTCTTCATTCAGCAGGAAGTCCGTGTTCTTCACCACGTCCAGCAGCAGGGCCGATGTCGGTCCGCCCATCACCTTCACGCTCAGCGTGTCGTTCCGTTTCGGGCTCAGCAGCCGGCGCCCCTTGCGGATGGCCACACGGTCGCGGTCCGCGTCGCGGCTGTAGTCGGTCTTATACATATCGATGACGCCCTCGGCCACCGTGATGTAGTTCTGCCGCTTCATCACCTTCTCGCGGTAGAAGCAATGCAGAAGCTCAGGCACGCGGCTGTAGTTGTAGGGGATGCGGTCTATGGCTGTGCGCACCAGTTCGCGTGCATCACCGCCTATCACCAGCACCTCCTGCAGCTGTATGGCCGCAGGCCGCAGCCGTATCATCAGCCTCCCCTCCGGCTGCTCAGAGAGCACGATGTGCTGCGACTCGTAGCCCAGATGTGTCACCACCAGTTCGTCGCCCTCCGTGTCGCTCT
>CAMYYY010000037.1 GCA_947303715.1 uncultured Bacteroidales bacterium
CCAAATTCATAAGGCTTCCATGCGGCTGCGCCGCAATTCCGCTGCAAACTTAGAGCAATTCCGCTGCAAACTTAGAGTTTGATTCTAATTTGCCAGAGTTTGATTCTGAGCGCGCAGAGTTAAGGGCTATTTGAACAGCGTTTGATATAGCCTTAAGGGCTTTTAGGTAGGCTACACCTCGGAAAAACTCAAATAAATTTGCTTTTTCGCTCGGTTCACCCTATCTTTGCGCCCGTTTTTATTTTTATAAGGAAAAAGACAGCATAGAGAATATGGAACTGGCAAGCAAGTACAGCCCTGCGCAAGTCGAGGGAAAATGGTATCAGTATTGGATGGACAACCGTCTCTTCAGCAGCAAGCCTGACGGACGTGAGCCCTACACCGTGGTTATTCCACCACCCAACGTGACGGGCGTGCTCCACATGGGACACGTGCTCAACGAGACCATTCAGGACATCCTCGTGCGCCGCGCCCGCATGGAAGGAAAGAATGCCTGCTGGGTGCCTGGTACGGACCATGCCTCCATCGCCACCGAAGCCAAAGTTATCAAGCGTTTGGCTGAGAAGGGTATCAAGAAGAGCGACCTCACCCGCGAGGAGTTCCTGCGTCATGCCTGGGACTGGACGGACGAGCATGGAGGCATCATCCTCAAGCAGCTCCGTCAGCTGGGCTGCTCGTGCGACTGGGACCGTACAGCCTTTACGATGGACGAGGAACGTTCAAAGAGCGTCATCAAGGTCTTCTGCGACCTCTACGACAAGGGTCTCATCTATCGTGGCCTGCGTATGGTTAACTGGGATCCTGAGCGCCAGACTGCCCTCTCGGACGAGGAGGTCATCTATCACGACGAGCACAGCCATCTGTTCTACCTGCGCTACTACGTGGACGAGCCTGCCGGCAGCACGGATGGTGAGGAGCCCGATGCCCAGGTGCTGAGCGCTACGGAGCCCTTCGACCCTACAGTCAAGCATCAGATTATCCATCGTGATGCCCAAGGCAGACGTTATGCTGTGGTTGCTACCACACGTCCTGAAACCATCATGGGCGATATCGCCGTCTGCATCAACCCCAAGGACCCGAAGAACACTTGGCTGCGTGGCAAGCGGGTGATTGTCCCGCTGGTAAACAGGGTTGTCCCCATCATCGAGGATCGTTATGTGGAGATTGAGTTTGGTACGGGCTGTCTGAAAGTTACCCCTGCCCACGACGTCAACGACTACGCCCTCGGTCAGAAGTACAACCTCGAGGCCATCGACATCTTCAACCCCGATGCCACCCTCTCCGAGGCAGCCGGACTCTACGTGGGCATGGACCGTTTCGACTGCCGCAAGCAGATTGTCAAGGACCTCGATGCTGCTGCCCTGATGGAGAAAGTGGAGGACTACGACAACAAGGTGGGCTATTCCGAGCGCACCAACGTGCCCATTGAGCCGCGTCTCTCGCTGCAATGGTTCATCCGCATGCAGCATTTTGCCGACATCGCCCTGCCCCCTGTCATGAACGACGACATACGGTTCTATCCCACCAAGTATAAGAACACTTACCGCATGTGGCTGGAGAACATCAAGGACTGGTGCATCAGCCGTCAGCTCTGGTGGGGTCATCGCATCCCGGCCTACTTCCTCCCAAATCAAGAGAATGTGCCCGATGCCGAGCGTCAGTATGTGGTGGCCGAGACCATCGACAAGGCCGTGGAGAAAGCCCGCCTCATCAAGGGCTACGAGACCGTCACCGCCGACCAGCTCACCCAGGACGAGGGAGCCCTCGACACTTGGTTCTCCTCGTGGCTCTGGCCCATCAGCCTCTTCGACGGCATCAATAACCCAGGGAACGACGAAATCCGTTACTACTACCCCACCTCAGACCTCGTCACCGGACCCGACATCATCTTCTTCTGGGTAGCACGAATGATTATGGCTGGCTACGAATACTTGGGCGACATGCCTTTCCGCAATGTCTATTTCACAGGAATCGTGCGCGATAAACTCGGACGAAAGATGTCGAAGAGCCTTGGCAACAGCCCCGACCCCCTCGACCTCATCGACAAATACGGAGCCGATGGCGTGCGTATGGGCATGATGCTTAGTGCCCCCGCAGGCAACGACATCCTATTCGACGAAAGCCTCTGCGAGCAGGGACGCAACTTCAACAATAAGATCTGGAACTGTTTCCGACTTGTCAAAGGCTGGACGGTAGATGAGAAGGCCGCTCCCTCCGAGGCTGCCGCTACGGCTATGCGCTGGTTCGATGCGAAACTGAAGCAGACAGCAGCCCTCGTTGACGACCACTTCTCGAAGTACCGCATCTCGGATGCGCTGATGGCTGTCTATAATCTGTTCTGGGACGAGTTCTCAGCCTGGTATCTGGAAATGATTAAGCCTGCCTACGGGTGTGCCATCGACCGTCAGACGTACGACACCACGTTGCGCTATTTCGACTATCTGTTGCGTCTGCTCCATCCCTTCATGCCGTTCATTACTGAGGAGCTCTGGCAGAACATCGAGGAGCGAAAAGCTGGCGAGAGCATTATGTTCCAACCCGTTTCTGTTATTGGTTCAGAAACTGACGACAATCTCATCCGTGATTTCGAGACCGTGAAGGAAGTTATCTCCAACATCCGTGCCATCCGCCTCCAGAAGGGCGTTGCCCAGAAGGAAGAGCTCGTGCTTGAGATTGTGGGTGGGAATGCCGTTGTAGCCCCCTACCAAGCTGTCATCACTAAGATGGCCAACCTCAGCGACATCAATACCGTGAGCGAAAAGAGCCAGGGAGCAGCCAGTTTCATGGTGGGGACTACGGAGTATGCCGTGCCTCTCGGGAATCTGATGGACGTAGAGGCTGAGTTGAAGAAGCTGAACGACGAACTTACCTATGCTGAAGGCTCGCTGCGCATCGTGATGAATAAGCTCAACAACGCCAACTTCGTGGCCCGTGCTCCTGAAGCAGTCGTTGCTGCCGAACGCAAGAAACAAGCTGATGCAGAATCGCGTATTGCCTCCCTGAAAGCAGCTATTGCTGCCCTGCAAGGCTAAGCCTTCTGAACAATCTGAAAACTCCGAATAATCCGACTAATCTGATTAGAAAATGAACAAGAAAACCATTATCATCCTTTCTACTTTGGCTATACTGCTGTGTGGAGGTGCCATCCTTATCCTCAGCCTCAACCTCCATAAAGCTAACAAAACCAACGACGAGATGACTCAGCTCTTCGAGATTGAAAAAGAGGAGATGGAGAACGAATACTCCTCGTTCGCCTCGCAATACGACGAGATGCAGCTCATGATCAGCAACGACTCCCTGCAGGTTCAGCTCGCACGCGAGAAGGAGAAAACCCAGCGACTCCTTGAGGAACTGAAGAACACCAAGGCAACTGATGCTGCCGAGATAACCCGCCTGAAAAAAGAGCTGGCTACCGTAAAGAAAGTCATGCGCAGCTACATTGTGCAGATTGACTCGCTGAACCAATTGAACGAAAAACTCCATAACGAAAACCGTCAGGTAAAGCGCCAGTATGCCGCTGCCACACAGCAGATCAGCACCCTTCAGGAAGAAGCCAAGACGCTCTCGAACAAGGTCACGCTGGCCTCACAACTCGATGCCACAGGATTCTCCGTTGCCTCAAAAAACAAGCGCGGCAAAGCCACCAAGAAGGTGAAAGACATCGCGCAGCTGGCCATCTCGTTCACCATCACCAAGAACATCACAGCCGAGACAGGCGAGCGCGACATCTATGTCCGCATCATGAAACCCGATGGCGACGTGCTCACCAAGAACGCCTCGAAGACCTTCGCCTACGAGAACACTAAATTGGAGTACTCCATTAAGAAAACCATCGAATATACGGGTGAGGAACAAGCCGTTACCGTCTATTGGGACGTTGATGAATTCCTTCCTGCAGGCACCTACACGGTCTATGTTTTTGCAGGTGGCGTGATGATTGGCGAGAAGAGTTTCAGCCTCGAATAATCACTTCTATTAGACAATCTAAAATAATTAATACAAACAGAAAGGTGGCTTCATCACGAGGCCACCTTTCCTTTCACTTTTTGTTCCTTTTTACTTACCTTTCTAATCTATGCTTTTATTCTAACCATTATTGCTTTTTCTGCGGTTCATCTCCCAAGGGCATCCGTCCACGCTGCATATTGTTGAGCAGTTCGCGACGGAAAGCCTCCTCAGCCATCTGGATTTTCAGTAGTTTCGATGCAGGAAGAATGGCCTTGAATTTGGGGAGATAATCTTTTTCCAGTTTATCGCACTTCATCTTCATCTCGGCTGTCTCGTCGAGCATTTCAGCTGCCTCGGCTTCCGTAAGGCCATCCTTTGCGAGCTCATGCATCTTCTTGCGCACGGCTCCGTTGAGTTTGAATTTCTCCGTCTGCAACTCGAAATAAATGGGGAAGAACGCCTTAGCCTCAGCCTCAGTCAGTCCAGCACGCTGGGTGATGAATTCTTGCTGCTTGGCCTTGTATTCCTCAGGCTTCATGAATCGCGGCCCGCGCATGTCCTGAGCGGGGGCAATCGTCATGAAACAGAGTGACACTATCAATAATACTACGATTCGTTTCATGGTGTCATTCATCGTTGGTGAGATAGCTGTAGAGTGTATAGTCGTCGAACACGGAAGTAGCCAGGTATTCCGACATTTCTTCTTCCGTGAATATACCATCGTCAGTAGAGGCATAGGCGGCATCCCTCAAGTTGTCAGCACGATGCAGAGCTGCAACCATGACAATAACACCTGCGAACACAGCTGCTGCCGACACCCACGTACGGGTATTTCTCCAGATAGGGATACGCACGGGCTTCTTCTGAGCAAAAGAGCGCTCAGGCAACGAGCTCATCAGCCGCTGCTGGAAGTCCTCAAAGTAACCGTCAGGCACTTTGAACGGGTTTTCCTTTCCTATTATACCTTTTAATTTTTCTTCGTCAGTCATGTTTGTTTTTCCTTTCTTTACGTTTCTATGACTATGTGTTTATTAAAAAGTTTAAATATCGTCCTGAAAAAAAGCAGAAATTTTCTGGACGGCCAGATGATAGCTGGCTTTTAGTGCGCCTACGCTGGTGCCAAGTACTTCCGACATATCCTCGTATTTCATCTCGTCGAAATACTTCATGTTGAATACCGTGCGCTGCTTGGGAGGCAGAGACTGCAGGGCTTCCTGAAGTCGGCGCTGCAGATCGTCACCATCAAAGTACTCATCGGCTTCGAGATTAACAGGAGGTGCATCGTCGTTGTCAAGCGATACGACGTCCGTACCCGACTGTCGGTTGAGGAACGTGAGCGCCTCGTTAGTGGCAATACGATAGAGCCAAGTGGAAATTTTCGAATTGCCCTGAAACCCGTCGATATTCGTCCACGCCTTGATGAAGGTGTTCTGCAGCAAGTCGTTGGCATCGTCGTGGTCAAGCACCATACGACGCAAGTGCCAATAGAGTGGCTCGGTGTACTCCTTCACCACCGCCCCGAAAGCCTCGTGAGCCTTCCTGGGGTCCTTCAGCTGCTTCAACAATAGTTCTTCATTCAACGCCATGCTGTGTGCAATCTTCAAAAGTCGGCCACAAAATTACATCGAACTGAGCGTAATTGCAAATTTATTCGCAGTTTTTGTTCACCTCAATCTTCATACCTTCGCGGGCAAGAACCGTGTTTGGGAACACAGCCAAAGCCTCGTCAAGCAACGGGCGCTCGTCATCATAGCGCGATGAATAGTGCCCCAGTACCAGTTTCCCTACCCCAGCGGAAGAGGCTATCGCAGCCGCCTGGGCAGCTGTCGAATGGAACGTTGCCTGCGCCCTGCCCTCCTCCGTAGTGGCAAAAGTGGCATCGTGATAGAGCACATCCACCCCCTCAATAAGAGGAATGACAGATGCCAATGGAGCCGTATCGCACAAGTAGGCATAACTGCGTGGAGGCGTCGGAGGTGTGGTCAGACGCCCATTGGGAATCACATCTCCCTCAGGAGTCACATAATCAGATCCATTCTTAATGAGCCCCATCTGGCTGATGGGAATCTCATAGGCATCAATCATGTCGCGACGGATGTGGCGCAACCCCTCCTTCTCGCGGAAGACAAATCCACAGCATGGAATACGATGGTTGAGGGGAACCGTGCTTACCGTCACGGAACGGTCATCGTAAATCACCTCCGCATGGTCATAACTGAACGGATGGAACACCACCTCATAAGGCATTTCATGACAGAAGAAGTCAATCTGTGGACGCAACAACGTCTCCAGTTCTGGCAACGCATGGATGTGGAGCGAATGGGCATGCCCTCTCCCCAGCATCCCCAGCGTGGAGATGAGCCCGATAAGCCCGAAACAATGGTCGCCATGCAAGTGACTGATGAAAATGTGGTTCAGCCGCGCATAACTGGCATGACAACGAGCCATTTGCAGCTGTGTGCCCTCGCCACAGTCAATCATGAAGAGCTTACTGCGCAAGTCAACCAACTGCGACGACGTGTTATGACGCGTGCTGGGCTTTGCCGACCCACAACCTAATATCTGAATCTCGAACGGTTCCACGCTGCAAATTTACACATTTTATTTGGAACTTTCGTCAAAGAAGCGTATTTTTGCAGATTATTTATGGAACTATCCCACTCGCAAAATTGACAATTACAAGTTGAAAATAAAAAGTCATATCCCTAACGCCGTCACCTGCTGCAATTTACTATCAGGCTGCGTGGCTACGACCTTTGCTTTCGAGGGCGATTTCCATCGCGCGTTCCTCTTTATTATTATCGGCGCTCTGTTCGACTTTTTCGATGGCATGACTGCCCGCCTACTTCATGTCTCCTCCCCCATCGGCAAGGAGCTCGATTCTCTAGCGGACCTCGTCACCTTTGGCCTCGCTCCAGCAGCAATAGTTCATACTTTCATGAAATCAGAACTAATCATTAACCCTGACTCCCCAATTCCTAATTCCTCATTTTTAATTCCTCATTTCCTTATATTTCTCCCCTTCCTTTTGACTGCGTTTTCAGCGTTGCGACTTGCGCGATTCAACCTCGACGAGCGACAGACCACATCCTTCATCGGTCTGCCCACCCCTGCCAACGCCCTGTTCTGGGGAGCACTTTTGTATAATGCCAAAAACATTATTATTGAATCAGGAATAACTCTTAACCCTTCAATCTTCAATCCTCAATCTTCAATCTTATTTATTGTCGCCCTCGTGCTGCTGTTCTCATGGCTTTTGGTGAGCCCCATCCCTATGTTCTCGCTGAAGTTCCATAATCTCAGCTGGAAGGAAAATCATGTGCGCTATCTCTTCCTTGCCGTCAGCGCCCTACTGCTCATTCTCCTCGGCATCCCAGGCTTTGCTGCCGTCATTGGTTGGTACATCGTCCTCTCCCTTCTTTCAACAACCCTTGTAAAAACGGAATAAATCAAAATCCTCAATCTTCAATCTATATGACTCGCATCCTTCTCCTCATAGCCCTCCTGTACGTCGTCTTTATCTACCTGCCACGACGCATCAACCGCAGCATGTCCGAAACACCCACCAGACAACGCCCCACCACCCGTCAGGAGCCCAAGGACAAGACTACGGTCACTCGCGTGGAAGAACCCCGTCCCCGTGTCCTCGACACCTCCGACGTTTCCGAAGCCCACTACGAGGAAGTGGAAGAATAGCGTTACAGCGAGCTATAGACAAAAGTGTGGTCGTGGAAGGTTTCCTGAGCGAGACCAAAGCGGATGAAGGCAGCAAGAAGGCGAATGGCTCGATGCCGGGGAAGACGGGCACGACGACAGAACTGGCTGAGGGTGAGAGCAGAATCAGGAATTAAAAATGAGGAATCAGGAATTGGGGAATTGAAAGCTGAAGATGCCGCATTAGAAGGAAGGAGGCGGAGGAGGGAGAGTTCATCGTCAGAAAGCGGAAGGAGAGTGCCGTCAGGATTGTTCTCGGAATGCCAAAGTTCCATCTGGACAGGCGAAGCCACGATGTTCTCGTCAGCAATACGGACAAAGGCGCGGAAAGTGCCATCCTCCAAGCGGGCTCGCACAGGACGTTGCATGACAGGGTCGATTTCGGCTATGACAACGGTACGCATGTCGTGGGCCGACGAGGGCACAGGCACGCGGTAGGCCGTCATTCGCGGATGGACAGGCGGATTGCACCACACCTCACCTGCAGCCTCCACCATATACATTTCTTCGTCGCTCCGCACGCCGGCTATGGTGCCGTTGTCCTTCACGCCTATCAGCAGACGTCCTCCGTCGGTGTTGGCAAAGGCAGAAAGCGAGCGGGCTATCTTGCAGGCGCTCGTTATCTCAAATTTGAAGTCCTGCTGCTGGTGCTCGCCTTCGGCTATCAAGCGATGGAGGTTCATTTTTCATTAAAACAGGAACCTCACCACATCGTTGGCATTGGCATAGACCATCAGGGCCATGAGGAGGATGAAGCCCACCCACTCGGCCTTCTCTAGCACCTTGTCGGAGACTTTCTTGCCTGTAAAAACCTCCCATAGCAGGAAGAGCACGTGCCCTCCATCGAGCCCTGGGATGGGGATGATGTTCATAAAAGCGAGGATGATGCTGAGAAACGCCGTCATCATCCAGAAGGCGTGCCAGTCCCACGTAGCGGGGAAGATACTGCCGATAGTGCCGAAGCCGCCGAGGCTCTTGGCGCCCTCGCGGGTGAAGACGTACTTGAAGTCGCTGACGTAGCCGCGTAGCGTGTTCCAACCGTAACGGATGCCAGCGGGAATGGAAGCCCAGAAGCCGTAGCGGTCGGTCTTCCACTCGAAGGGCGGCTCGGGTGAAAAGATACCAATCTGGAACGAACTGCTTGCTGAGACCAGCAAAGTATCCAACGAGCCATCGCGCAAGAAGGCGATTGGCAGATCGTGGTTGATAATCTCGCCGCCCTTCTCCCGCTCAGCCAATGTGGCGAGAACGCCCCTGAATCTGTTCCAGGTATCGGTTTCCACGCCATTAATACTGACGATACGGTCGCCCTTGCGCAATCCGGCACGTGCAGCACCCATATCGGGAGCCACGCTATCAATCTCCATCGGCATATAGAAGGAGATGAAAGGCATGCCGTCGCGATTCATGTTAAGCAAGGTCAGGTCATCGGGGATAGAAATAGCGACCTCGCGTCCGTCGCGCAGCACAGTCACCTCGTCAGCCGCAGCAATAGCACGCAGCATGTCGGCGTCGAAGCGCGTGAACGTGGTCTTGTCGGTACGCAGCAACTCGTCGTGGTCCTGGAAGCCAATCTCCTTGGCATAATCGTTGAACTCCATGCCGTACTTGCTGCCCGAGATGGGACGGTACTCGTCGCCCCAGGCGTAGAGCACCATAGAATAGACAAAGAAGGCCAGGATGAGGTTGTTGACCACACCGCCAACCATGATGAGCAGGCGTTGCCACGACTTCTTGGTGCGGAACTCGTAGGGCTGGGGGGTGCTGGCAAGATTGGAGGCACTTTGCGTCTCATCCACCATGCCCGTGATGCGGCAATAACCACCGAAGGGCACCCACCCGATGCCGAACTCGGTGTTATCGGGGTCGCGACGCCAGTCACCCTCGGGGAGGGCGGCACGCTCCTCGTCGGTCATGGGACGGCAGAGGGGGTTGCCCTTGTCGTCCTTCTTCACGTTGCCTTCCTCGTCCCGCAGCTCCACGATGGGGTCTTCGACATTGGGAGCAAAGAAGCGCACCCGCAGCTTACCATCGACACGCTTGACGCGTAGGAGCGAAAACTTCGGGTTAAAGAACATATAGAACTTGTCCACGCGTGTCTTGAAAAGCTTCGACCATAGGAAATGGCCAAACTCGTGGAAGACGACCAACAAGGAGAGTGAGAGGAGTAACTGGGCGGTTTTTATCAGAGCAGTCATGATGATACTATACAATTTGAAGATTTAACTTAGATGAGTTGGGCTGCCATTTCGCGGGCTATGCGATCCGTCTCCACATAGTCGTCGTAACTGGGATGTGCGATGAAGGGGATGCGGCTCATTACCTCAGCATTGACGTCGCTCATGCGGAGGAAACCGATACGGTCGTGCAAGAAGGCATTAACGCATACTTCGTTGGCAGCATTGAGGATGCAGGGCATATTGCCACCCTGACGAATAGCCTCGAAAGCCAGACGCAGGTTGGGAAAGCGGACAGGGTCGGGAGCCTCGAACGTCAGGCTGCCCAGTTGAGCGAAATCGACACGGGGGAAATCCGAAGGCAGTCTGCAAGGATAGGAGAAGGCATACTGAATGGGCAAGCGCATGTCGGGGCTGCCCAGCTGGGCCTTGATGGAGCCATCGATGAACTGCACCATGGAGTGGACAACACTCTGCGGATGAACCACCACTTGGATATCCTCTGCCTTGACGCCGAAAAGCCATTTTGCCTCCATCACCTCGAAGCCCTTGTTCATCATCGAGGCGGAATCGATGGTTACCTTTGCACCCATGTCCCAATTGGGATGCTTGAGTGCCTGCGCTGACGTGGCACAAGCTATCTGCTCGGCCGTCCAAGTACGGAAAGGACCGCCTGAAGCTGTCAGGATAATCTTCTCTACGGCATTGTGTGGCTCGCCTGCAAGGCACTGGAAGATCGCCGAATGTTCGCTATCGACAGGGAGAATGGGCACACGGTAGTCGATAGCCAAGCGGGTTATCAGTTCCCCTGCCACCACAAGCGTCTCCTTGTTTGCCAAGGCTATATCTTTTCCGGCACGGATGGCCTCCATCGTCGGACGCAATCCTGCATAGCCTACCAGCGATGCCAGCACCACATCCACGTGTTCCATCGCAACGACTTGGCACAGCGCCTCGGATCCGGCAAACACCTTGATGGGGAGGTCAGAGAGAGCCTCCTTTACCTTATTATAATGGGCTTCGTTGGCAATGACAACCGCCTCGGGCTGGAACTTCCGTGCCTGCTCGATAAGCAGCGAAGCATTGTTGTTAGCCGTTAGTACATACGCCTCGTACAGATCTGCATGAGCCTCGATAACTTGAAGCGCCTGCGTGCCAATGCTTCCCGTCGAACCGAGTATGGCAATCTGTTTCTTTTCGTGTTCCATGGTTAGTTAGAATGCAATATACAATGTGGGGTCGAGCGCCGTCCCCTTGTGCCAAAGCTCAAAGTGGATGGTGTTCTCCTGCTGGTCATCCGTAACTTTTGTTACCGAAGCGATAGCTTCACCGCCCCTTACCTTCTGGCCTGGCTTGCAGACCACCGACCCGAGACGCGAATAGACCGAGACAAGGTCGCCGTTGTGCTGGATGACAACGGAATAGCCATTCGAAGCCGTGTAGCCACTTTGCAATACCGTCCCGTCAAGTACCGCAGCGACAGACGAACGCACGGTAGGCAACACCTCGATGCCGTAGTCTTCGCGCTGAGGATCGAACGTACGCTGCACCACGCCCCGCACAGGAACCATCAGATTCAGTCCTGACACACCAGCAGCTCGTGAGGCGAGGGTTATCAGGTTGTACTTTTCATTCGCTTCGTACTGACGGGCAAATTCCTTCTCGCGCTCGGTCTGCTCCATGAGGTCAGCCGCACGAAGAGCTGTCAACGTATCGATGGAAATAACCGTATCCACTTTAACACGCCCCTTCAGAATATCCTGCAGATTGGTCACATAAAGATTCTGACGAGCCACAGCCTCTTCCAACGAATCCACACGGAGGGCGAAATTGAGTACCTGTTCGCGCGACTGAGGGGTGAGATAGCCAGGCTGCAGCGTCCGGAGTGGCGTAAAACACAGCAAAGCTATGCCCAGTAGCACGCCCCCCAAGCCACAAAGGACAGGAAGCCAGACGTGCCGGCGGGATTTATTCGATTTATTCTCTTCCATGGTTAATCTTCATTTCTCGTTTAACGTTTAAGGTTTAATGTTTAACGAACACGTCCTCCGATGCCATCGCGCCAGCTTCGTTAAACGTTAAACGTTCTCCGTTATACCCTTTCATTCTTCATTCTATCAAGCCATCAGGCAAATTGAATACTATATGACGATTCTCATAATCGATATCTTCGATAAACACTTCCTGGGCAGGAATGAAACATTCCGAGCCATCGGGACGCTCAACAATGAACAGGACATTCATCGTCGTGTCATCCACATGGACGATGTTTCCCAATGCCCCCATTGTGCCGTCCTCTGCCGAGAAGCCCACGAAGTCGCTCCACGCAAATTCCGCGTCCTCCCCCTCGCACTCCTTTTTCAGGGCAAACGCCTCCTTATTCGTAAATACGCGCGCCTGCTCCACCGTATCCACACGCTCCAGCTTCACCAACACTACGTTGTCCGTCTTGTAGCGGTATTCCTCCACGAAGAACGGAACGAAGATGCCGTCCATCGAGCAGACAAGGCACGACACGTCAGCACGGTCGAACACATCGTCCGTCAGCATGAGCGCCATCTCGCCTTGCACGCCGTGGGGACGGGTGAAATGGCCTATGGAATGGAGTTCTTCGCGCAAAATCATGGTATCAGGAATGGAAGTTCTCGCTCGGTACGCGGAGGATGTGAGCGCCGAGGGCATTCAGACGTCCGTCGATATTCTGGTAGCCGCGGTCAATCTGGTCAATATCGCCAATGGTACTCGTTCCCTCGGCACTCATGGCAGCAATCAGCAGAGCGATACCCGCACGGATATCGGGGCTGGTCATCTTGCGGGCACGGAGGCGGAAGGCACGGTCGTGGCCGTTGACCACGGCCCGATGCGGGTCGCAGAGGATAATCTGAGCCCCCATGTCAATCAGCTTATCCACAAAGAACAGGCGGCTCTCAAACATCTTCTGATGAATGAGCACGCTGCCCTTGGCCTGGATGGCGGTAACGAGCAATACGCTCAGCAAGTCAGGCGTCAGCCCGGGCCACGGCGCATCGGCAATAGTCATGATGCTGCCGTCGATGAACGATTCTATCTGGTAATGCTCCTGACGAGGGATGTAGATGTCGTCGCCCTGCTGCTTGACGTCGATACCCAGACGGCGGAAGCTGGCAGGGATAATACCGAGGTCGGGATAGGAGACGTTGCGGATGTTGAGTTCGCTCTGGGTCATGGCAGCCATACCGATGAAGCTGCCCACCTCAATCATATCGGGCAGAGCCGTATGCTCGCAGCCGTGCAGCGTGCTGACGCCGTGAATGGTCAGGCGGTTGCTGGCGATGCCGTCAATCCTGGCTCCCATGCGACAAAGCATCCGACAGAGTTGCTGAACATAAGGCTCGCATGCGGCATTGTAGATGACGGTATCGCCCTCGGCCATGACGGCCCCCATGATGATGTTGGCCGTGCCCGTCACCGAGGCCTCGTCAAGCAGCATATATGTCCCTTTCAACCGCTCGGCACGCAGTTCGTAAACGCCACGTTCGTCGTCATAGACAAACGTGGCTCCCAGGTTCATGAAGCCCTGGAAATGGGTGTCGAGGCGACGGCGGCCAATCTTATCGCCGCCGGGCTTGCTGATGAACGCCTTGCCGAAGCGAGCCAGCAGCGGTCCCACCAGCATCACCGAGCCGCGCAGCTTGGCGCAGAGGCGGAGGAAATCGTCACTTCCGAGGTATTGCTCATCCAGTTTGTCGGCTTGGAAACGGAAGCTGCCCTCCCCCAGGCGGTCGATACGCACGCCCATCAGAGTCATCATCTTCATCAGATTGTTGACGTCGAGGATGTCGGGGATGTTATGGACGGTGACAGGTTCAGACGTCAGCAAGGTAGCACAGAGTATCTGCAGTACCTCGTTCTTGGCGCCTTGTGGAGTGATTTCCCCGTTGAGCGGACGTCCGCCTTCAATGATAAACGATGCCATAATGTCTGTCTTTATGGTAGTAATGAAGAACTAATTTTGATTATTATTGTTCTTTTTCTTCTTCTTTTTCTTTTTCCCCTGTGTCTGAGCGGGCTGTGCCTGTATGTTGGCAGGCAGCTTGTACGATGCCAGCCCGAGGGCATTCTCATCCACCACAATCTCGCCGTCCGAGAACAAGCGAATGTCGTCAACTATTTTGCTGTCCTCCAGTCCCTCGTGGTTCCAGAGCAGATGTTCCTTCTTCATCTGGATGGCAATAAGGCGGACGAGCTCGTTGCGCAGCGGTCCCTCGGGCAGTTGGCGCGCTTCGTCAATCATGGCCATGATGTAGTGGCCATAGTGGCGATGGGAGATGCCGCCCGTGCCGTATGGGACATTATCGGGACGGCTGCGGAAGTTCTCCGGACGGATTATTTCGTAGGGATAGTCGATGTCAAGCTTAAAATCCGCCATGATGGCCAAGTGATCCCAAAGCTTCTGCTCATAGTCGGGCATATCCTGCCCTTCGGGGAACTTCCCCTTCATGATGCGTATGATGGTCTCGGCACAGCGTTGGCGCTCGGCACGATCCTCGATGGTTACGGCAAAATCAATCATCCGCTGGATGGAGCGGCCATACTCAGGCAAGGTCAAGGGAGAGAGTTGGGTATTATATTCCATATTCATTTGATTTCAAAAAAACTTAGTTTTCATGGAGCAGATCGCGGGGTTTGGAGGCAACGAACTCCTTCAGATAGCAGGGTTCGAAGTAGGCGACATCCTCGAAGCGCCCGGCATTGAATGCCTTCTCGGCAAGGGGAAACATCCATCGAGCCAACGGCCTGACACCCTCCACGAAGTGAGCGTTGGGATGGGTGATGACGCTCTTGCATTTTTCGGCTCCTCCGCCGAAGAACCACACGGGGCCACGGTCGAGGAACGAATTGTACGTCCCTGCCTCCACCACATCCGCTGCGACATCCCGGACGGGAGTGAGGGCACGGTCATAGACAGCCGCATACACCTCCATGCGCCGGGCATCAATCATCGGGCAGAGCAAGGCCTCCTCGGGCAGGTCGTCGCGCAGCAGCACAGGCACGCACGTCACCTCCAGCGTGGACAGGGCTATCAGGGGCAGGTCGCGCCCGTAGCAGATTCCCTTTGCCATCGACGCACTTATACGGAGCCCCGTATATGACCCGGGGCCGCAACTCAGGGCTACGGCATCCAGACGTTTCGCCGCGCTATCGGCCATCGACAAGGCCTCGTCAACCAGCAGACTGAAGGCTACCTCGTGCGACGATGTTCCACGCCCTTCCTCCTTGGCAAACAACAGGGCACCATCCTCGCTGAGAGCCACCGAACAGACGTCAGATGAGGTTTCTAAATGCAGAATACAAGCCATTTTTTGCCTATATTAGGATTTTCGACCGCAAAAGTAAGCAAAAATAATGAGAAAATGATTACTTTTGCGCAGATTTAATAAAAGGTAACACTATGATTCAATCCATGACTGGCTACGGCAAGGCCGTACGGATGTTCGGAAACAAGAAAATCTGCACCGAGATAAAGTCGCTCAACAGCAAGCAGCTCGACCTCTCCACACGCATCGCCCCGCTCTACCGCGAGAAGGAGATGGAGGTGCGGGCGTTAATTGCCGCTGAGCTCGAGCGGGGGAAAGTCGATTTCAACCTCTGGACGGAGGAAGACGCCTCAACCGCAGCCACGCCCATCAACACAGCGTTGGTTGCCAACTACTTCGAGCAGCTCAAGACGTTGGAGAAGGAGTGCGAGCTGCCCCTCTCGCCCATCACGCTGGCGCCCATGCTGCTGCGGATGCCCGATGTGCTGACGCGTACCGCCACCGTCGAGCTCTCGGACGACGAGTGGGCCGTGGCCTCCGAAGCCATCCGCGAAGCCATTCGTTGCCTCGTGGAGTTCCGCCGTCAGGAGGGTGCCGCGCTGGAGAAGAAGTTCCGCGAGAAGATTGACAACATCGAAGCCCTCCTCCACGCCATCGAGCCCTACGAGAAAGAGCGTGTCGAGAACATACGCAGCCGCATCCTCGACAACCTGCAGAAGACCCTCGGCACCGACTACGACCGAAACCGCTTCGAGCAGGAGCTCATCTACTACATCGAGAAGCTGGACATCAACGAGGAGAAGCAGCGCCTCACCAACCACCTCAACTACTTCCGCCAGACGCTCGCCGACGGACACGGCCAGGGCAAGAAACTCGGCTTCATCGCCCAGGAGATGGGGCGCGAGATCAACACCACCGGCAGCAAGTCCAACCATGCCGAGATGCAGAACATCGTCGTCCGCATGAAGGACGAACTCGAGCAAATCAAGGAACAAGTGCTGAACGTAATGTAAAAATTATTGACGATTTGACGATTTACTATTTACTATTTATTTGTCAATTGAACTATTTCGATATTTATTCCCTGCGCAGCCTTAAATCAATAAATAGCTAAATCGTAAATCAATCGTAAATCGTAAATTGTAAAATAGTAAATACTTCGATATGTACGGAAAGATTCTCATTTTCTCTGCCCCGTCAGGTTCGGGCAAGACCACCATTGTCAACTACCTGCGCCAGCAGGAGGGGCTGAACCTCTACTTCTCCGTCTCGGCCACCAGCCGCCCCCCGCGCGGCACGGAGCAGGACGGCGTCGACTACTTCTTCGTCACCCCCGACGAGTTCCGCGCGAAGATAGCCCGCGGCGAGTTCCTTGAATACGAGGAAGTCTATCACGACCGCTTCTACGGCACCCTCACGGCGCAGGTGGAGCGGCAGTTGGCGCTGGGCCAGAACGTCATCTTCGACGTCGACGTCAAGGGCGGCATCAACATCAAGCGCCACTACGGCGAGCGCGCCCTCAGCGTCTTCATCCAGCCCCCCTCCATCGACGAGCTGCGCCGACGCCTCGAACGCCGCGGCACCGATGCCCCCGAAGTCATCGACGAGCGAGTCCGCAAGGCCGCCTTCGAGCTCACCTTCGCCCCCCAGTTCGACTACATCCTCATCAACGACGACCTCGACGTCGCCAAAGCCGAAATCCTCGAGAAAGTCAAGGATTTTTTAGTTCATAATTCACAATTCATAGTTCATAGTTAACCATCCCACAGAACTGTTAATTCTTCATTTTTAATTCTTCATTTTAAAGTGAGAATCGGCATATTTGGCGGCACGTACAACCCCATCCATCTCGGCCATACCGCGTTGGCAAGCTACATCTGCAACCTCGGCCTTGTGGATGAAGTCTGGCTGATGGTCAGCCCCCAGAACCCCTTCAAGCGCGACCATCAGCTGCTCGACGAAGCCGTCCGCCTGCGCCTCGCCACCCTTGCCGTGCGCGACTTCCCCCGTCTGCGAGCCAGCGACTTCGAGTTCCATCTCCCCCGCCCCTCCTACACCTACGTCACCTTGCAGGAACTCACGCGCACCTGTCCCGACGACACCTTCAGCCTCATCATCGGCGCCGACAACTGGGAGAAATTCCCCGGGTGGCGCAACAGCTCCGACATCCTCGCCCGCTACCCCGTCATCGTCTATCCGCGCGAAACGGTTAACGACGAGCGCTTAGCGGTTAGCGACGGCCATATGCCAACTCTCCCCTCCCTCACGGGTTTCTGTCCCCCGATAACGGGGGAACCGAAGGGGGTGCAAAGACCATTGAGGGTTGGGGGTGGGTCTTCTCCTATTTTCCTCTCCTCCGCTCCCCTCTACCCCATCAGCTCCACCGCCATCCGCGATGCCATAGCCGCAGGCGAGGACGTCAGCCCGTGGCTCGACCCTGCCGTCTATGACCTCATCCGCCATCTCGGCCTCTACCGACAAACGACAAGCCGTTAACCCCTGTCCTGTTATTCCCCTGCGCTGAGTATTTATTCGCCTGCTCTGGCAAAATATTCGCCTACGCTATTTTTTTATTTGCCTACGCTATTTATAAACACGGCCCCTGTTTATATAAACGCGGGCCCTGTTTATAAACGACATCAAACGTTCTTCAACACGAATTACCATGAATTACGCATGAATTAATTATTGAATAATTCGTGAGTCATTAATGAGCATTCGTGTGAAAAGAGAAACAATCTATAGTGAGTTTTTCCTCTAAATCGCCCAAAACCGTGTAGATTGTGTAGATTGTGTAGATAAAATGCCCCATCTACACGCGACAAACAGCAATAATTCAGTCCGATACATCGTTCGTGTAGATTGTGTAGATGTTTTTCAAAATTATAGTAGGAATGAAACGTTTCCTCCTTGCTCCTCTTGTAGCGGATGTGCTTCTTTTTGCCATTCCTCGCTTTTTCTTCCCATAAAAAACTAACGTTTTTCTTGCACATCCATTCTGCTCTCACTATCTTTGTAGAAAAAACAAATGTAAAACAAAAGCTATGGAAAAAAATTCAACCGAAAACGCTTACGTAAAAGAGGGTAAGCGCGTGGCTGCGGAGCGGATAAGCAAGCTGAACGCGGGTGAAATATTTGTGTTTGGCAGCAACAAGGGCGGCGCCCATGGCGGCGGGGCGGCTTACTTCGCCTTCAAGCAGTTTGGAGCCGTGTGGGGCGAGGGCGAAGGGCTGTTCGGACAGAGCTATGCCCTGCCGACAATGGAGGGCAGGAAATCGATGGCCGAAGCCGTCGGGCGGTTTATCGACTTTGCGCGGCAGCATACGGAGTACACCTTCCTGGTGACGGCTGTCGGCTGCGGCATCGCCGGCTACTCCCCTGCCGAGGTAGCCCCCCTGTTTGCCGAGGCTACCTCGTTGGAAAACGTCTATCTCCCTGAGGTTTTCTGGAAATACCTGTAAGAGGGTATCAAGGTCAGAGGCTTCAAAGCTTAAAGATTATTGCTTTCTTTGAGCTTGCTTAACCGTTTCTTCCGCCGCGCCTTCAGGAGACGGAAGATGACATCGGTCGTAAAGACGATGCCGAAGATGATGGCAATGACGACCTTAATGGCGGTGAAGCCTGCCGTCAGAGCCGCGTGGAGCTGGCCGGAGATAACGTCGTAGGACGTCCAGTAAATGCCGGCTCCAGGCACAAGCGGGAAGATGCCGCAGATGAGGAATACCGTCATGGGGCAGCGCTGCCATACCGCCAGTTCGCGGGCAGTGAGCGCTACGGCAATCGTCGCCACACCCGATGCCTCGACCACACTCCCGCCTGCATAGCGCAGCATGACAAGATAGACCACCCACCCTATCATGCCGCATACGCCGCCGTGCCAGTAGTACTTACGCGGCACACCAAACAGCACGGCAAAGGCTGCCGACCCCACAAGTGCTGCAGCCAGCTGGATGGGAATGAGTGCCGTCAGACGGTCCACCCCCATTCCCTCCAAGGCTATCACGCCGCCCGAAATCCGTCCGTCAATCAGAAAGACGAGGCTGACGCCAAGGGCAATGCAGAAGAAGACCATCGTGGCATCCAGCAGACGTGTGATGCCGGCTATATAGTCCTCGTTAGCGATGTCGCGAATGCCGTTCGTAAAGGGCACTCCAGGGATGAGGGGGATGACGGCTCCGATGATGATGTTGCTCAGGTTGTCGCCGAAGCCTGCGCGATAAGCCAACAGACAGAAGAGCGTCACGAATGCCGCGCCGCAGATGTTGCTGAAGATCTTCGACAGATAGGGGGCCGTAGCCTTCAGCACAAAGATGTAGAGCAGGAAGCCTGCCACGAAGGCCACCAGACTATCGACGAACGAGCCGCCGAAGATGATGCAGAAGCCTGCGCTGCCGAGTGCCGACGCCAGCACCTGCTCCCAGAAGGGTTTGGGCGGCATGGTGCGCGCCATGTGCAGGGCCTCCTTGGCTTCGTCGAGCGTGTAACGACCCTTTTCTATATCGCGCGAAATCTGGTTTACCGCCACTACCTTGTCCAGCTGCGTTCCCTTGAAGGGGATATACTCCACGTTGGCGAAGTTACGCCCCGTCGTGAAGATGCCGTTGCTCAGCACAAAGAAGTTCTCGCTGTCCACGTCGTAGTGCGACGCGATGCGCTCCATCGTCTCCTCCACACGCGATATCTCGGCGCCGTTCTCCAGCAGGATATGCCCTGCTACGGTTGCCACCTCCAACGCCTGCTGCTCAATGGTTGTTTTCTCCTGTTCGTTCTCCATGAAAGAAAATTGCTATCAGGCTGCAAAAGTACAACATTTTTCTTGCATTTCATCATAGCTCGCGCTACTTTTAACGGGTTTTCACCCGTTTTAGGTACTCCCACTCGGAAAAACTCAAATAAATTTGGTTTTTCTCTCGCTTACTCGTATCTTTGCCGGAAAATACATGAAAAAGCAAAATAATAACCCCTAAATTATAGATTATGAAAAGAACCCGTATGCTTCTGACCCTTGCTGCGCTGACGTTTGCAGCCACGCTGACGCTTTCAGCGCAAGACGAACCCAGGACGGCCTACATGGTGGCCGACGCTCATCTGGACACGCAATGGAACTGGGACATCCAGACCACCATCCGCGAGTACATCCCCAAGACCATCCGGCAGAACCTGCATCTGCTGCGCAACTACCCTGACTACATCTTCAACTTCGAAGGAGCCATCAAGTACTCGTGGATGAAGGAGTACTACCCCACCGAGTACGAAGAGGTGAAGAAGTACATCGCCCAAGGCCGTTGGCACCTCACCGGCACCAGCTGGGATGCCAACGAGACAGTCATCGTCTCGCCCGAATCGTGGCTGCGCAACACGCTGCTCGGTCAGACTTTCTACCGCAACGAATACGGTCAGGAGAGTACGGACATCTTCCTGCCCGACTGCTTCGGCTTTGCCTACACGCTGCCCACCTTGGCTGCCCATTGCGGCCTCATCGGCTTCTCGTCGCAGAAGCTGGGCTGGCGTAATCATGACTTCTACGACGGCAAGCTCAAGCGCTACCCCTTTTCCGTCGGACTCTGGCAGGGAATTGACGGCAGCCGCATCATGATGGCTCATGGCTACGGCTACGGACAAACCTACCCCGACAGCGACCTCAGCGAGAACACTCGTCTGCTGCGCGAGATGAACGAGAGCACCGTCCCCGTCGGCTACCGCTACTATGGTACGGGCGACACAGGCGGCTCGCCCACCATCGAATCCGTCCGTGCCGTCATGAAGGGTATGAAGGGCAACGGCCCTGTGACTATCAAGAGCGCCACCAGCGACCAGCTCTACAAGGATTATCTGCCCTTCTCGGCTCACCCCGAACTGCCCGTCTTTGATGGCGAACTGTATATGGACGTTCACGGCACGGGCTGCTACACCTCGCAGGCTGCCATGAAGTTCTACAATCGTCAGAACGAGCATCTGGCTGATGCTGCCGAGCGTGCCTCCGTCGTTAGCGAGTGGCTGGGCACCGCCGCCTATCCCTCCGAGCGCATCACCGATGCCTGGCATCGCGTCATCCTCCATCAGTTCCACGACGACCTGCCCGGCACCAGCATCCCGCGTGCCTACGAATTCTCATGGAACGACGAACTTATTGCCCTCAGCCAATATGCGTCTGTGCTGACACATGCCGTCAGCGGCGTGGCTTCGAAACTCAATACCGACGTCAGCGGCACCCCCGTCGTCCTCCACAACACCGAGGCTTTCACCCAGAAGGCTATTGCCGACATGGTGATGCCCGACGGAGCTGCTGCCTATACCGTCACAGGCCCCGATGGCAAGCGTGCCCTCTCGCAAGTGGTTACCGACAGCCAGGGGAAGAAGCATCTGCTCGTTGACGCCAATGTCCCCGGTGTGGGCTTCGCTGTCTATGGCGTCAAGCCTGCCTCGGCAGGCAAGGCTTTCGTTGAGCGTGATGTCCGCGAGGTGGAGAACAGCGTCTATAGCCTCCGCTTCGATGCCAACGGCGACATCAGTTCGCTCATCGACAAGCGCACAGGCCGTGAACTCGTCCGTCAGGGCGAAGCCATCGGTCTCGTCATCTTCGACGACTGCCGAAGCGAGGCGTGGCCCGCATGGGAGATTCTGAAGCACACCGTTGACAAAGCTCCGCTGAAGATTACCGACGGCGTCAGCGTCCGCCTCGTCGAGGATGGCGCCATCCGCACCACCGTCCGCGTCACTAAGCAGTACGGCAAGAGCACCTTCAACCAATACATCCACCTCTACAAAGGTACGCAGGCCGAGCGCATCGACTTCCAATGCGAGGTTGACTGGCACTCCACCCACAGCCTGCTCAAGGCTAACTTCCCCCTCGCCATCAGCAACCCCGACGCCACCTACGACCTCGGCCTCGGCAGCGTGAAGCGCGGCAACAACCGCGACAACCAGTACGAAGTCTATTCGCACGAATGGACCGACCTTACCGACAGCAGCGGTGCCTACGGCGTCACCATCTACAACAACTGTAAGTATGGCTGGGACAAGCCCAACGACAACACCATCCGCCTCTCCCTCCTCTGGGCTCCGCAACCTGGAGGCGGCTACCGCTATCAGGAGAATCAGGATATGGGTTGGCACACCTTCACCTATTGCCTCGAAGGCCATAGCGGAGACGTCAACAAGGCTGATGCCGTCGCCCATTCCACAATAGTTAACAGCCCGCTGCGTGCCTTCACCGCCCCCAAACATAAGGGTACGCTGGGACGCTCGTTCGGCTTTGCCTCGTCCGACAACGCCAACATCACCGTCCGCGCCCTCAAGAAGGCCGAGATGGGCAACGAATATGTCGTCCGCGTCTATGAAAATAGTGGCAAGGGCAGCCAGCAGGGCACCATCACCTTCGGCGCTCCTATCGCTAAGGCTGTCGAGGCCGATGGTACGGAGAAGCCCCTCGGCACCGCCTCCTTCAGCGGTAATGGCCTGAACGTCAACATCGGCGCCTTCAGCGTCAAGACCTATCGCATCACCTTCGCAGATCAGCCCACTCTTGCCGAACTGCCGCAGCAGCCCCTCACCCTCCCCTTCAACAAACGCTGCTTCAGTTTCAACGAGTTCCGTCGTGGTGCCTCCTTCGAGGGCAGCAACAGCTATGCTGCCGAACTACTTCCTGCCGATGGCATCATCACCTCGGGCGACGTCCGCTTCGTCCTCGGCGAGAAGGATGGCTTCAACGGCTTCTCCCTCGGCGACACCATCGCCCTGCCCGCAGGTAATTATAATAAGGTATATCTCCTTGCCGCTTCCGTGAGAGGCGACAGTCAGTACAAAGTTGGCATCCTCAGCCAGAAGGGAAAGAAGGAAGTGCTGAGCGAAGTCGAAGTCAACGTACCCAATTACACCGGCTTCATCGGACAATGGGGACACGACGGCCACACCCAGCCGTTCTTCAAGGATGCTGACATCGCCTATATCGGCACCCACCGCCACAGCAGCACAGAAAACGAGCCCTTCGAATACACCTACATGTTCCGCATCGGCATCGACCTTCCCGCTGGTGCCAAGGCCATCATCCTGCCAGGCGGACCGAGAATCGAGCCAACAGCTGAACCCGCTCAGCAGGTTCCCGCCCGCTTTGGACGGAGAGCTATGCCGCGCGAGAGTAATGTAGTCGTTTTCGCTGCTACAGCTGTCAACGAGGGTACCCCCGTCGTCCCCGCAGGAGCCCTCTTCAACACAGGCAGCAAGGCCAACGAAGCTACCGTCGCCCGCGTCCAGAAGCCCAATCTCCTCAGCGGAGCAACAATCCTCGCCACCACAGGCGAAGTGAATGAGCGTGAGAAGGCCTCCAACCTCATCGACGGCAACCTCAACACCAAGTGGTGCGACACGAACGATGCGCCCAACATCACCTCCTTCGACCTCGGCGCAGCCAAGACCATTTCCGCTTGGCGCCTCGTCAATGCCGGCAAGGAGAGCAACTCCTATATCACCCGCAGCTGCCTCCTCCAGGGCCGCAACAGCCTCACTGAAGAGTGGAAGACCCTCGACCTGCTTGACGGCAACAAGGCCGACGAAGTAGAGCGCAGCTTCGACCCCGTCAGCGTCCGCTACCTCCGCCTCTTCGTCACCGGCCCCGAGCAGGACGCCGGCGAAGGCGCCACCCGCATCTACGAGCTGGAAGTGTACGGAGAGTAACGTCATGGCCAGATATTTCAAGTATATCCTGACTTTCATCTTGCTCATATCCTCCTTGGGGGGATATGGGCAACAGATGTACGACGGCTCCGGCTCGCTTCTCGGACGCTACGACAACGGGAAACTCTACAACCGTTCGGGTGCCTACGAAGGGCAAATCAACTCCCAAAGGTTCTACAGCCGTTCGGGCAGTTACCTCGGGAACGAGAGCAACGGGAAATACTATGACTACTCCGGTGCCTACATTGGCTATACCGATAGCGGGCGCTACTACGACAAGAGTGGAAGCCTCATCGGATACATCCGGGGCGACTTTGTGTACAGCCCCTCAGGCTCCCTGATAGGAAGATTCTCCCGCGTCCCTTCCCTTGTTGTAGCATTGGTCTATTTCTATAGGATTTTTAACCTATAGCCCATACTTCCGATATTTTCGATATATTTAATATCAATCAAAAGTAAAAGCAGGGATGATTATTACCAGCACAGGCAATTACTTGTCTAAGATAGTAGGGTATTTGCCGACACGTCGGAAACGTGAATGAAGATTAGTCTATGTTTTTCACCTTATTAAGCATTAATTTCATAAAATCGATTTTACTATCAGTTAATAAAAAACCATTATCATGAGAAACTCTAAGAAAACTATTTCTAATGTTATTCGCAATGCTTTTTCTATCGCATTACACACACATGCATGTGATTTTTCAGTTAGCAATCTTTTGTTTCCCAAAAAATGCATACTCTTCCTGGTTTTCATTTGTTTCATTATGCCTCACGTAATGGCTGAACCAGTTGACCCGGAGAGTGTCCTCCAAGTAGCACAAGAGTTTGTGCAAAAGTCTCCATCGGCAAAGAAAGCACCCCAAAAGGGAAAAACAACGCTATACTCAGATATCGTCTATACTCACAAGATGCCCAAAAGCGGCCGTGCAGCATTTTACATCGTTAATGTGGATGATGCATTTGTCCTTGTCAGTGCAGACGATGTGGCCTATCAGGTTCTGGGCTATTGTTTCGACAAGAGCTTTCCTATTGCAGGTGATGGTACAGTTGATTTGCCAGCCCACATCCAAGGATTCTTTGACGACCTTGCTGGTCAGATAGAAGCGGCAGCCAATGCAAGATCCCCTCGTGTGCCTTCTGATAAATGGACAAGTGCTCAAAAGACCGCTTCTCGGCGTATTCTAACTGACCTACCCGAAAGCGTAGGGCCGTTAATTACCACCACGTGGAATCAGAATCAAAAATACAATGTCCTTTGCCCTGAGGACGTGGAGAGCCCTGATGGGCATGCCCAAGCTGGCTGCGTTGCAACTGCAATGGCTCAGATTGTCAACTATTGGAAGTTTCCACTCGGGGGACGAGGCATGCATAGTTATAACAGTAACTACGGCACGCACGAAGTCAACTTCGAAAGTTCCATTTACGATTTTAACATCATGCCCGATGCTCTTACTGCCGAAAGCACTGAAGAGCAGATTCGTAATGTAGCGAAACTGATATACGATTGTGGCGTTGCTGTCAATATGGGATACGGGCCTGGGGAAAGTAGTGCCTTTGACCAAGAAGCACGCGCAGGATTGATTAACTTTTTCCGCTTCAGCCCTGACATGAGTTTTGCTGAGAAGGCCTGTTTCTCCAATGACGACTGGAACGACATGATACGCCAGAACCTTGCAGCCAATCAACCTGTTTATTATAGTGGTCAAGGGAAAGGTGTTCATGCTTTTGTTTGTGATGGCTATAAGGCAGATGACTACTTCCACTTCAATTTTGGCTGGGGCGGTCTTGCCGACGGGTGGTATCTGACAGGTGCAGTTGAACCCTCAAGCTACAATTTCAGTAGCAGCCAATCTGCCATTGTAGGCATTGTCCCGGACGATGACGGTAATGTTATCATAGGTCAGATGCAAGGAACCAGTACTTTTGTTGTTGACGAGCCATTGGAATTCTATCATCTCATGGGGCATAACGTTTTTGAAGGAGCAATTTACGAAAATGGGTGTAGCAATACAGTGTCGTTCATTCCTAAGGATGAAGGAAAACAATTGGTCGTTGATATCATGGAATTTGAAGATCAGAGTGTCTCGATTTATGATGGCCAAAATTCTAATACCTGGATTCGCGATATGTCAGGCGGTAATAATATCGAATTAAGTCCTGTCGTTTCAACTCAAAACGGTATCACCTTAAATTATTCAGGCAAGTTGTCTTATGCTGGATTCAAATTGCATGTAAGTCAGGAAAGTGAATATCGTATGGTTTCTAATATCGTATCTTCTATTGAGAATACAACAGTTCATTTGGAATGGACAGAAAACGGCTCGGCAACACAATGGCAAATAGAGTATGGCGTAAAAGGTTTTAAGATAGGTGAAGGCACTGTAATTAACACGACCACAAATAGTGCAACAATTGGTGACCTTAATAAGTTTACGGAATACGATTTTTATATCCGTCCTGTTTATGGCGATAGTCAATATGGCCCATGGAATAAAGCCACGTTGCAGGTTGAGGCTCCTTATTGGCAGGATGTTGTCACCTCTCAACCTGACGGTTATTTTTATAATGCAGAGATGAACAGGGTGGAGGTATCTTCACCAGAAGGTTTGGCATGGTGGGCAAAAAACGATTGCAATGAAGATCTTATTCTAACAGCAGACATTGACATGTCTGGTTTCAAATGGAAGCCCATTTGTTCAAATCATGATTTTTTGGGTCAAGGGCATATCATCTCCAATGTCTATATAAAAGAATATAATGGCGATATAGGCTTTTTCTCCAGATTCTCAGGGCTGTTTGATAATGTAGGATTGGAAGAATTCAACGTAAATGGATTCCCTGATGATGGTAATGTGACAGGAGGTTTGTGTGGTACATTATGGGGCTTGGATGAAACTGTTGGAACTATCAAAAACTGCTATATGAAAAATAGTAGGATAAACGGTAGAGACTTTACAGGGGGCTTAATTGGCGCTAATGCGTATGGAACATTGATTAACTGTTTTGTGAACGCAGATGTTGTTGGTGCGCGTTGGACTGGCCTATTGGTTGGCGCTTCAGATGGAATTGAAAGGAACTGTTACGCTGCAGGCAATTTCCAGCAAAATGCATATTGCTATAATGGAGGCATCGTCGCATATTCTGGTGAAGGCGAGGTCACTAATTGCTACAGCATAGAAACTCCTATGGGCGTACTCGGATTCACGGGTAGTACAGTTGTGAATGACACGTCAACAATTATACGTTCAAATGCTGAATGGGTGTTGAGGACTCCTGCCGTCTTTGATGACAAAACAGAGTCAGATTTGTTAGCTGCATTAAACAATTATTTGATACAAAAAAATGATAGTACGTTACTCATGTGGACAGCTGACTTGAATAATGCCAATGACGGTCTCCCCGTGTTAGGTAAGCGGTACTTTGAAGTACAATGCCCTAATGTATCGAATATGTCAGTTCAGAATGTTAAAACTGGCGACACATCTGCTGTTGTTGTTGATTGGCAGGAGAATGGCAGTGCTTCTCAGTGGACGATTCGATACCGACGCAACGATAAAAAGGATTCGCCTTATACATATATCACAACCACTCAAAATCCAGATACCTTACAGGGAATACCTTTATGCTATGTATATGATTTTAGTGTTCGCGCAGAGCTTAATCCAGAACAAGTGAGTGGCTGGTGTGAAACGCAACATGTGATTATTGATTTGCCATATTGGACGGATGTCGTTACCTCTGAGCCGGCAGGATATGTGGAAGATAATGAAGGAAATGTTACAATATCTACTACAGAGGGCCTGGCTTGGCTTGCGGTTTTAGTGAATGGATTGCATGGGTATGAGAGAAGTTTTTTTGAAGGGAAGACCGTGAAGTTGACTGCTGATATAGATCTTGCGGGGTATCGTTGGAATCCGATAGGAGATAGATTATGGTTCTCTGGCAAATTTGATGGGCAGGGACATTCTATTTCGAATATCTATGTTAACGATGCCTTTTCCAGTAAAGGATTGTTTGGGCGAGTACGTTATGGGAGTTTGTTGAATGTCAATTTACTTGGCGGATTTGTAGGAAGTATTTTTTCACAAGCAGAAGGAGAAGACAGAGCTTTTCCATCATCTGCAATCGGTGGATTAGTGGGTTTCGCAGAACGATGTCCATTAATCACAAACTGTCATTCTTCGGTTGATGTATATGGGAATAGAAGTATCGGCTCGTTATGTGGGTCAGTCGAGGCATATGATGACAATTGCATTATTTCCAACTGTTCTGCCAGTGGTTCAGTAACTGGAGTACAAGCTTGTGGTGGGCTAATTGGAGAAGGTTATGGAAATGCAGAAATCAGAAACTGTTATGCTTCGGGTGATATAAACACGATATCAGGAGATATTCATTCCACCATAGTTAATGGCATGGGAGGTCTAATAGGAGAATTCTCTTATTGCACCGTGAATAACTGTTATTCAACTGGAACTGTTAACGCTGACCGTAACACCTCCCGTTGGATTGGAAATGTAATAGGCACTCCTTACAATGAACCGCATATTCACTATTTATATGGGCAAGATAATGTCAATGAAGGATTGGATTTATTAGGCTATCCCTGTGAAGACATGTCGTATGCAACTCTGTTCCAACATGATGGTACTACAAATAAACTGTTGACTCCTGTATCAATAGGTGAAACGAGTTATTCTGACTTGTTGGATGCGTTGAACGCATGGGTAGAGAATCAGAATAATCCGGATCTTAAAATGTGGGTACTGGATAACAACACAGGATACCCTGTTTTTGCGCCGTGTTATTGCATAACATACATGATTGATGGTGTGGTTTATAAGACAAGATTTGTAGAACCAGGTATTGTACTGAACGCTGAAGAAGAACCCACAAAGGAAGGCTACACCTTCAGCGGTTGGAGCGAGATTCCAGAGACGATGCCTGCTGAGAATGTGGTTGTTGTGGGCTCATTCTATCTGTTTGGTGATGTGAACATCGACAATGACGTGGATGTCGTAGATGTGGTAGATATTGCACGTTTCGTCATAGGAACACCAGCAATTACATTTATGGAAGTACTGGCAGACATTAATAAAGATGGTGCAGTGAACCTCGGCGATGCTGTTGTATTGGTTAACAATATAGCTGGCGAACAGAACTTCACAAATGCAAGGCGAACACCAGGTTATTTCGCAAATAACGACATTTTGAGTTTGACAGAATTCCAGGGTTCTCTGTCTTTGAGCCTTGAGAACGAACACAACTACACAGCCTTCCAGTTTGACCTTTTCGTTCCTGAAGATGTAGAAGTGACTCGGATTATGCTGAATGCAGAACGCAAGCAGGGTCACCAGATACTTTATAATAAGGTAGAGGATGGACACTATCGCGTTGTCGCTCTGTCAACATCCAACAAAAGCTTTAACAGAAATGATGGCGAGTTGCTAAAAATCGTTCTGAATGGAGTGACGGGCTGCGATGTGAACGTCCGTAACATCTACTTCTTCGATGCTGATGGAAACGATTATATGTTCGAAGACATAAAGTATGCGATTACAACAAGTCTTACCCCAGCTTTCTCCAAAAGTAAAGGAGACATCTTCGATTTGCAAGGTCGCAAGCAGACTGAACTGCAGCGCGGCATTAACGTAGTTGGCAACAAGAAAACCGTGGTTAAGTGAGAATAAGGTCAAGATGATCGTTTAATTATATGACTTTAAATTATGAAAAAGTACATTTTATCCATCATAGCTTTTGCTTTATGCATGTTAGGTGCCAAAGCTCAAGATTTGAACGTTGCCGATGTAACTATCAAGGCTGGCGAAACAAAGATTGTGAACATCTGCCTCATCAACTCGCAAGCAAATATCGTATCATTCCAGATGGACTTGACTCTACCCGAAGGAATTACATTGAATAAGCCAGATTGTGAACTGAGCAGCCGCTTCACGGATAGTGATCAGGAATTAACTATTGGCAAGCAAGCGAACGGCGATTATCGTCTGACAAGTACTTCGTTCTCTCTGAAACCTATCTCTGGCACAAGCGGTGAAATCATTAAACTCTCTCTCTCTGCATCGGAATCATCCCAAGGCGGTACTGCTTCCATAAAAAACATCTGCATGGCAACGAGCAACTCTGAGAAATTGACACCTGCCGACATCACTTTCATGGTAAATGTTTCCTATATTTTGACCTATATGGTAGATGGGGAAGAATATAAGAGTACAGCCATTGTCTATGATTCTAAGATTACGCCCGAAGCCGAACCCACGAAGGAGGGTTACACTTTCAGCGGCTGGAGCGAGATGCCCGAGACAATGCCATCTCATGATGTAACCGTTGCCGGTTCGTTCAGCGTAAACACTTATACGTTGACCTATGAAGTGGACGGCGAGGTCTATAAGACGGAACAGCATGTCTTCGGTGAAACTATCACACCCGAGCCTGCTCCTACAAAAGAAGGCTACACATTCAGCGGCTGGAGCGGGATTCCTGAGACAATGCCATCTCATGATGTAACCGTTGCCGGTTCGTTCAGCGTAAACACTTATACGTTGACCTATGAAGTGGACGGCGAGGTCTATAAGACGGAACAGCATGTCTTCGGTGAAACTATCACACCCGAGCCTGCTCCTACAAAAGAAGGCTACACATTCAGCGGCTGGAGCGAGATGCCCGAGACAATGCCAGCAAATGACGTGACGGTGACAGGCTCGTTTACTGTCAACACCTATAAGCTGACCTACGTCGTTGACGGCGAGGAATACAAGAGCTATGACGTGGAATATGGAGCAAGCATTACACCGGAAGCCGAGCCAACGAAAGAGGGCTATACCTTCAGCGGCTGGAGCGAGATTCCTGAGACAATGCCAGCCAATGACGTGACGGTGACAGGCTCGTTTACTGTCAACACCTATAAGCTGACCTACG
>CAMYYY010000038.1 GCA_947303715.1 uncultured Bacteroidales bacterium
TACTATATTTCAGTCATTTCAAAGAACACTTAGCGATTTTTAGTGGACAGCAATGTTTTTTACTATCTTTTTACTCCCAGAGTTTTTCGAGGGTGGTGTTGGGGTAGTAGTGGTGGAGGATCTCGTCGCAGGTGTAACCTCGGGAGGCCATAACAGCAGCGCCTATCTGGCACATGCCGACGCCATGCCCCCAACCGCGTCCGTTGAGAATCCAATAGCCGTCTTTGAGGGTGGGGGTGAAGTTGCTGCTGTAGAGGTGGGTGGGAGAGAGAATGCGACGGATTTCAAGCTCCTTGCCGATGATGAGTGTGCGATGGGAACCGATGATTTTGAGCTTGCTGATGCGGCCTGAGACACCACGTTCGATGGGGGTGAGGTCGGTAATGGTGCCAAAATCAATACCACTCTTTTCCTTGATGAGATTGCCGAGTTGTTCAGGCGTGTAGCGCACTTCCCATTGGAAGAAATCGTGGGTAGATGTGTCGTAGTTGTTGAGAATGGTGCGCAGGAGGGCATCGTCGTGCGTGTCGCAGAAGGGATGGCCTTCGGCATCGCAGTCGCAGACGGAGGCAAGCTCGGGATGGGGTGTGTCGTCCCAACAGGTTTCGTAAACTTCCGTAGTGCCTCCGCAGCATTTGCTGAAGCGGGCATCAACGACGTGGCCTTCGTACATTAGCACTTGTCCACGAGTCTCAGTTGTGGCTCGGATGGCAGCATCGGTAATACGGGTAAGGCCTTGATAGCGTTGGCAATGGTCGTCGGCACAGACGTCGAAGAGCGTATGGTCCTCACGGTCGTACCAGCGGATCATTTCCTCGCTCCCTTGCAAAGGGGAGAGCTCCCCTCCCTTACGGGAGGGGTTGGGGGTGGGTCTCTTCAACTGGGCGAGGAGCCAGCTGCGCGAGACGATGGCATGCGCCTTCAAGAACTCAAGGGGAGCCTGAGGGTTCATTTCAGAAGAGATAACGCTCTTCAGGTATTTCTCCAGGGGGATATCGTTCACGGCCCACGTCTCGTCTTCTTCAGGCACAAGGCGCAGCGTGCCTTCGAAACGTTGTTCCTCCTGCTGCTCCCAATGGAATTGCTTGCCGATAGTGACGCCGTGCAGAGTGAAGTCGTTGTCGTGTTGTTCGTAATGAATTTCCTTTGCGCGCATGATGCCGACGCTGATGGTTGGCTCCTTCTGCTGCCCGCATTGGAGAAGGATGTCGCGTGCTTCTTCAGGGGAAAGGCTGTCGTAGTCCTCGCGTCGAGGAGCAATCAGCAATCCGCACATATCCAGCGCGCCTGGGCTGATGAGCCGCTGACGTTCATCGGAACGAAAGAAACAATCAGGGCGATGTTTTCTTCTGGGGATAATGAGCAGGAGGTCGTGAACAAGGATAAGATTAACGTCGTCAGAAAAGGATTGAAGGTTGCCGTTCACAATAACTCTGAAGCCAAGGGGAGCAATCTCCGCAGGCGAAGAAAACTCCGCTGCATGCGCAACGACGTATTCAACAAGCGGTACGCCCTTCCAACGCCCAGCTTGAAGGTGCTGATGGTCAGGGGCAGAGGCTCCGCAATGAGGGCCATTGTAGAAAACCATGAAGTCTTCTCCCAGTAGCTTTTGCGCTTGCTGCATGACGGGCAGAACGCCTTGAAGTGTTTGTGGCTGATGGTGGGTGGAGACGATGGTGTAATGCTCTTTTAAAATAGGAAAAGGGTTGACGAGCAATTCCCAACCCTCGCAGAGGGGAAACGCCTCTTGTTCCGCAGGGCGGTTCTGCGGGCAGAGGAAGCAAGGACGTTCTTTAAGAGCTGCTTTATTCACGTTGGCAGCTGTGCTGCGGATGCGCGTGGGATTGTGCTGGACAAGAACAGGGCAGTCAAAGCCTGGAATATCAAGCCTTCGTGTAAGCACTTGAATCAGCGCCTCGGCATTCGCGCGGGCAAGAGGCCACGCAGCCAGTTGGGATGAAAAGAAATCTGCCATTTCTTCTTAACGCTTGATTCTTAACTCCTGACGGCAGTTCAATTCTACGGTACGGATGAAGTCCTTGTAGGTGTTGTTGCGGTTCACCTTTTCGGGGCTGAGGGCGGCATCGCTGTTGCCCTCCCAGCGCCGGCAAAGATAGAGGCTTTCGTAGATGCGTCCGATGCGGTAGGAGCGGCTGATGGCAAGCCCTACGGCATAGTCCTCGCCATAGGAGACGTTGGGGAAGCCAATCTCGCGGATAACGGGGGTATAGAAGCAGCGTGGAGCACCGAGTCCGTTGATACGCAGGGCGTTGTTCATGCCGTTCTCGTCTGTCCATTCCTTATGGTCGATAAGTCCCGGAGGCAGAGGACGGAGGGAGAAATCGCAGAGTTCGTAGCTGCCGATGAGCATGGCGCAACGCTCGCGTCGGAAGGTGTCGACGATGGTTTGCAGGACGTTGGGGGACGAATAGAGGTCGTCCGAATCGAGCTGCACGGCAAAGCGCCCGCATTTCGGATGGCGCACAGCCAAATCCCAACAGCCTCCGATGCCCAGGTCAGTGCGCTCGGGAATGATTTCAACGACTTGTCCGTCAGCCAGCTTGCCCGCTTCGGCAATTTTTTTATGCGTGTCGTCGGTAGAATGGTTGTTGACGACGATGGCGTTGAAGGGGAAGTCCGCCTTCTGCTGCAGGGCCGAGCGGATGGCATCGGCAATGGTGCGCTCACGGTTCCTGACGGGGATGATGACGCGTGCCTCGACGGGGAAAACGCCTTCCGTCGGGTCGATAGCGCGGAGCGTGGAGGCATCAATCAGGGCGCCAATCTGCCGCAAGTGCTCCGTGCAGGCGCGCTCCATTTCTATCTGTATCGCGCGATTGCGCGGATCGACGTAGTCGAACTGCTTCTGCCCCGACGTGCGGTTGTCGGTCTCCACCTCAGCATAGAGGAACTCAGGGATATGCACGATTCGTCCCTTGCGCGAAAGGAACAGGCGCAGCTGATAAAACCCTGCAAACGTCAGTTCCTCAGGCTTTGAAGAGGCGAAGTCGTTCAAAGCCTTGCCGCGAAGCAAGACGAGCGAGCCGAAGTCGAAGTCGTCCCTCAACGCTCCCTGCTGGTAGTCGATGGTAGGGACGGGGATAGCTTTGTTCCTGTCGGCATAGACCATCAAGGCACCTGTGGCATCAGCCACACTCACCATCCGCTCCAGAGCACGATGCCCCAGCGTAATCGAAGAGGATTGGGTGCAGAGCAGCAGGTAATCCTGCTGGGCCGTCTTTGCCATGCTGACGACGGCCTTCGTTGCCATAGCCTTATGCAGGGGGATGAAGGGCGCGCCCTCGGGCTCGTCGTCGTTTCGCAGGAATACCACGTCGCCCACCAAAGGCTCTTGTTCAAACACGCTGCTGAGGGCTGCAGCCTGCGCCTCGTCCACATAGGGGATAAAACAGTCTATTCTTGGTTTCATACATTCATTTTTTCGACGGCAAAGATACCCTTTTTTTCTGGAATATGAAATATCGGAAGGGGAAAAGTTGTCTTATCATCGTAGGGATTTTTTTCATCCGGTTGAGCAAATGTTTTAAAACTCCAATTGAGGTTTTATTCTTCTTCAGCTGGAGTTTCATTCTCCGCCAAATGGAATGTTATTCTCCTCCAATTGGAGTTTTAAAAATAGCAAGTAGGATAACCGGTTTTTTCCTTGCGTTTGGAAGTCCTTAATGCACGCGTTCTTTTAAAAATACTGAATAAATTTTGTCGTTCGGCCTTTTTCCACTATTTTTGCAAGCTAAAATGGATGCGTGTGCGCCTATGTGTGACGACGAGAAAGATAATAAACTGAGCCTTATCGGCTTGTCGCTGGCAGAACTGCAGGAAATCTGCCGCGATGAGGGGCTGCCGTCGTATGCTGCCAAGCAGATGATGGAGTGGCTTTATGCGCGCCGTGTGGCTTCGATTGACGAAATGACGAATCTTTCGAAGGCTGCACGCGAAAGGCTTTCTGCACGTTTCGTCACAGGCATCAATCCTCCCGTAGAGGCAGTCAGCAGTTCCGACGGCACGGTGAAGTACCTCTTTGAGGTCAACAAAAGACCCACCCCCAACCCCTCCCGTGAAGGGAGGGGAGAGATTGTCTCGCAGCTTCCGAGCGATAGCGAGGTTCTCCCCCTTATGGGGGAGCGGAGAGGGGGTCTTTTCGTGGAGTCGGTGTATATTCCTGAAGGAGAGAGGGCTACACTCTGCATCTCGTCGCAGGTGGGCTGCAAGATGCATTGTGCCTTCTGCATGACAGGACGTCAAGGCTGGCACGGAAACCTCAGCGCAGGCGACATCCTGAATCAGGTGCTTGCCGTCCCAGGCAGCGAATCGCTCACCAACGTCGTGCTGATGGGAATGGGCGAGCCGATGGACAATCTCGATGCAGTACTAAAGGCGCTCTCGCTGATGACTTCCACACCTGGTATGGGCTGGAGCCCACGTCGCATAACTGTCTCCACCGTTGGCATCAAGGGCACGCTGGAGCGCTTTATCCGCGAGACGGAGTGTCACCTTGCCATCAGCCTCCATGCCCCTACGCCCGAGGTGCGCAGCTCCCTGATGCCAGCCGAGCGCATCTTCTCGATGACGCAGATGACAGACCTCCTGCGCCGCTACGACTGGAGCGGGCAGCGCAGGCTCTCGTTCGAGTATATCCTCTTCCGCGGCGTGAACGATGCCCCCAGCGATGCACGTCGTCTGGTGCGCGCGCTTGACGGGCTTCAATGCCGCGTCAACCTTATCCGCTTCCATCGCATCCCCGATACGACGCTCGACGGCACGGATATGGACGGCATGATTCGCTTCCGCGACTATCTGACGCAGCACGGCATCTTCACCACCATCCGCGCTTCGCGCGGCGAGGACGTGATGGCAGCCTGCGGCATGTTGAGCACAGCAAAAAACGGAAAATCCTAAACACGTTATAAAGAGATGAAAAAGACGATATTCTTCTTATTAGCGACAATGCTCGTGCTGGGTGGATGCCAGCCCAAGGGCAGCGCTTCAGATGCCGATTCCTCAGAGGGAAAGGGCAGGATAGTGAGAGTCAAGCATAAGGCCAAGAAGAAAAAGAAGACCGTTTCTCTTCAGCCTCAGGCCGGAGGTGCGCCCTACGAGCTGCTCGTCCTGATGGACGATGCCCAATGGGAGCGTCCTGTGGGGCGCGCGCTATTCGAGGTGCTCGATACCGACCTCCCTGGCGTGGCTCAGCCTGAGCGGCAGTTCCGCATGACGCGCATCGCCCCCTCGAACTTCGGCAATATGTTCAAGGTCTTCCGCAACATCATTCAGACGGACATTCAGACCATCTATTCGTCGGCAAAGTTCAAGTTTACCCGCAACGTCTATGCGCGTGGGCAAATGGTGATGACCCTGCAGGCGCACGACGAGGACCAACTTGCTGACTTCCTGAGGAAGAACGGGCAGCAATTGCTGGACTTCTTCAACCGCGCAGAGTTCAACCGTCAGGTGGAGTATCTTGAAGGGACCCATAATCCTACTGTGACGGAGAAGGTAGAGCAGATGTTCGGCTGCACCGTGTGGGTTCCTGTGGAACTCAACAAGTTCAAGGAAGGCAAGGATTTCTTCTGGGCCTCGACCAATCGTGGAACGAAGGACATGAACTTCGTCATCTACACCTATCCCTACACCAGTCCCAAGACCTTTACGCTGGAATACTACATGCAGAAGCGCGACTCTGTTATGAAAGCCAACATTCCAGGCGGCCCTGAAGGCAGCTACATGTCCACGCAGCACAAGTTTGTGGATGTCGTCGACGGTACCGTGCATGGCGAATATGCCCAGATAGCCCGTGGGCTCTGGCGCGTGGAAGGTGACCACATGGGCGGACCGTTTGTCTCGCACAGCCGCGTGGATGTAGCCAACAACCGTGTGGTGGTTGTCGAGGGCTTTGTCTATGCCCCCGAGTCGTTGAAGCGCAACCTCATCCGCACGATGGAAGCAACCCTCTACACCCTTGCTCTGCCTAACGAGCAGAACGTGGAGGACTTTACCTTCGGCCTTGAAGAAATCTCCGTTTCACCTGAGAAACCCAATTGATAAACGATTTGACACTATACTATTTGAGATAAAAATGGAAAACCAGAGAATAAGAGTCGCCATTACGCAGGGCGACGTCAACGGAATCGGCTACGAAGTTATCCTGAAAACCTTTTCCGACCCAACGATGCTGGAAATCTGCACGCCCATTATCTACGGCTCGCCGAAGATTATGACGTATCATCGCAAGGCGTTGGATTTACCTGTGACGTTTACCATCATCAACAATCCTTCGGAAGTTGTCGATGGACGCATTAATGTCATCAACTGCAACGAGGAGGAAGTGAAGGTGGAGCTTGGACGTCCTTCCGCAGAGGCTGGAAAGGCTGCTTTGGATGCCCTTGAGAAAGCGGTGGATGATTGGAAGAAGGGGGGCTACGATGTACTCGTTACTGCTCCTATCGACAAAAGCACTATTCAGTCAGACTCGTTCCACTTTAATGGACATACCGAATACCTCGAGGAGCGAATCGGGGAGGGAAGCAAGGCGCTGATGATGTTTGTGAAGGACAATTTGCGCGTGGCGTTGGTTACTGCCCATGAGCCCGTTAGCAAGGTTCCCTCGCTGATTACCAAGGAGCTTGTGAAGGAAAAGATAACTCTCTTGTCCCGTTCCCTGAAAGAGGATTTTGCTCTCTCATCCCCCCGAATCGGAGTCTTGGCGCTCAATCCCCATGCTGGCGATGAAGGCTTGTTGGGCAAGGAGGAGCAGGAGGTCATCAGTCCTGCCATTGCTGAAGCCCGTGCTGAAGGTGCTCTCTGCTTTGGTCCGTTCTCTCCCGACGGATTCTGGGGCTCAGGCGCTTTCACCAAGTTTGACGCCATTATTGCCATGTATCATGACCAAGGACTTATTCCTTTCAAGCTTTTGGCTATGGACGAAGGCGTCAACTATACGGCAGGGTTGCCCCTTGTCCGCACGTCGCCCGATCATGGAACCGCCTACGACATCACGGGCAAGAACGAGGCTTCCGAGGCTTCGTTCCGCAACGCTATCTATCAGGCTATCGATGTTTTCCGCTTGCGTCGCAACGAGAAGGCTATACATCGTAATCCCCTGCGTAAGACCTTCTTTGACAGACGTGACGATAGTGACAAACTGAAACTCGACACCCCCGAAGAGCAGCAATGAACAAGCAGAAGATACAGGAAACGAAACAACGCTTCGGCGTTATCGGTAATTCGCTTGAGCTGTTGCGTGCCATTGATGTTGCTTTGCAAGTGGCTCCAACTGACCTCTCTGTGCTTATCACGGGCGAGAGCGGTGTGGGTAAGGAGCATTTCCCAAAAATCATCCATCAGAATAGTGCCCGCAAGCACAACAAGTATATTGCTGTCAACTGCGGCGCCATTCCCGAAGGGACGATTGACTCGGAGCTTTTTGGCCATGAGAAAGGAGCCTTTACGGGTGCTATAAGCGAACGAAACGGCTACTTTGCTGAAGCAAATGGAGGAACCATTTTCCTGGATGAGATAGGTGAATTGCCGATGTCTACGCAAGCTCGTCTGTTGCGTGTGTTGGAATCGGGCGAATATATAAAGGTGGGCTCCTCGACGGTGGAAAAGACGAATGTACGCATTGTGGCAGCAACGAACGTTGATTTGTCGGATGCTATTGCCAATGGGCGTTTTCGTCAGGACCTTTACTATCGCCTCAACACTATTCCCATCCGTGTGCCTGCCTTACGCGAACGTCCTGAGGATATCGAGTTGCTGTTCCGTAAGTTTGCCTTCGAATTCGCAGAGAAGTACACTTCTCCAGGCATTCATCTTACTGAGGAGGCTAAAAAGAAACTGCTGGCCTATCCTTGGCCGGGTAATGTTCGTCAGCTGAAGAATATTACCGAACAGATATCCCTGCTATCTGAACAACGCGAGATTACTGCCGATATACTGGAAAGCTACCTTCCTCCTGTCGTAAAGCATCTCCCTGTATGGTATGGCGTGGATGAAAACCAAAAGGAAGGTTTGTTTGCCAACGAACGGCTGCTTCTTTATAAGCTTCTTGCTGAAGTGGCACAATTGCGTGAGCAGTTAAACGTGATGAAGGATAAGGCTGCCGAGATGCCTATACCCGAGTTCCCGTCAGAACCAAAGGCAACCACGATAGATATATCTGGTCCTATTGTGGGAGATACCCCATACAGGCCTCCAATCAATGGTGCTGGGGGACTCCAGCATTCCTCCATCGGAGGCGAAGAGGCAGAGACGGTTGAGGAAACGCTCTCCATCCAAGATGGCGAGCGCGAGCTTATCCGTCGTGCCCTTGAGCGTCATCGTGGACGGCGTAAGGATGCGGCAAAAGATCTGGGCATATCCGAGCGTGCGCTCTATCGTAAAATCAAGGCATTGCAAATAAGTGATTTTTGATAGATGAAATCCAGAAGTTCCATACTCTTTAGCGTGCTTTTCATGCTGTTGATGTTTGCATCGTGTACCATCCAGTACAAGTTCAACGGTGCATCCATTAACTATAATGAGGTGAAGTCCATCACCATTGAGAACTTTGCCAATCGTGCGCTTTTCCAATGGGGTCCGATGGAGAGTATGTTCAATCTTTCGCTTACCGATATCTACGCCCGGCAGACAAAACTCAAGCAGATTTCTCGCAATGGCGACTTAATGTTGAAGGGCGAGATAACGGGCTACGATCAGCTCAACAAGTCGGTTTCGTCGGATGGCTTCTCGGCAATGGTACAGCTGAAGATGACGGTTAAGGTAGCCTTTGAGAACACGAAGAATCATTCGGAGGATTTTGAGAAGTCGTTCTCGGCAACGCGTGAGTTTGATGCTACCCAGCAGCTCAACGATGTGCAGGAGGAACTCGTCCAGCAAATGATTAATGAGATTGTCGAACAGATTTTTAATGCCACTGTGGCAAACTGGTAATTCATTCTATGGGCAACGCTGATTTTATCAATGGACTTATCAATCATCCTGAACGGATGAATGGGACTACTCTTTATCAGCTTCGTACCATCGTAGCGCGCTATCCCTATTTTCAGAAGGCGCGTTTGCTGTTGCTGAGCAATCTCTATTTGCTTCACGACCCCGATTTCAATACAGAACTCCGTCGTTCCGTCTTTTACGTGGCCGATCGTCGTGACTTGTGGTGTTTTGTAAACGGGCTGAATAGCGAGAGCCTGCAAACAGCGGAACAAGTCACAATGGATGAAGGTGAGGCAAAGGGGCTCTCGACTGACCATACGATGAGCTTGATAGACGATTTCCTTCAGACGGTGTCAATGGAATCCGATTCACTTGTGCCGGATGACTCTACGACAACGGACTATTTGACGACAGTCGGATTGTCGTCGGATGCCGAACATCCTTCTCAAGAAACTGATGCGGCTGATGTCTCGGAAACGCTCGAAAAGCCCGAAAAGATGGAGCCTTCTGAAGGTTCCGAAGAGGAGCTTGAGCCTGAATTTTTGACTGAAACCTTAGCCCGTATTTACATCAAGCAAAAAAAATATGACCGTGCACTTGCAATTATTCGGTCACTTTATTTGAATTTTCCAGAAAAAAGCATTTACTTTGCAGACCAAATTCGATTTTTAGAGAAATTAGTTAGAAATAATCAATCAAAAAAGGTAAAATAAAATGTACTTAATCAGTGTAATTCTTATCGTTATCGTTTCGATACTGATGTGTGTGATCGTTCTTATCCAGAACTCAAAGGGTGGCGGTTTAGCTTCCGCATTTGCTTCTTCCAACCAAATTATGGGTGTCCGCAAGACGACGGACTTTTTGGAGAAGACTACATGGGTGCTTGGCGGCATTATGGTTGTCCTCAGTATTACGGCAGCCTATGGTCTGAAGCACCATGTTTCTGAAGGCAGTGCCGTTATGGAGCGCGCCATCAACGAAAGCGCTACCAACGCTCAGACTGTTCCCGGTTTCGATGCTCCCGCTGCTGAAACCGAAGCTCCTGCTGCTGAAGTTCCTTCGGAGGACTAATCAACAACAATCTTTATAGTATCCGCCGCTCACCATTGCGGCAAACGAAACAAAGAGGATGTGCCTTCATGGGCACATCTTTCTTTTTGTGGCATTGATGCGAGAGGTGTGAAAAAAGAGAGGATGTATCCAAAGACACATCCTCTCTTGTGCTAAACAATTCGTTCGGTGAGGAGGGGAAACTGAGGGATTAGAGACCCATCAGCTTCTCGATTTCCTCGAATTCCTTGCCCATGTTGAGCATGTAATAGCAGGTGTAGAGGCCGCTCTGCCATGCCACCTTTACGTCGGGATCGCTGCCGTCGTCGAGGTCACGCAGTTTCTCGTAAAGGGGAAGGGCGAGACGATACCAGTCCTTGACTTCCTCCATGCCGGCCTTGTACTCCTTGCTCTTCATGTTGAGGTTGGAAATGGAGTCGCTCTTGTCCTGTGCCATCTGGCAGTAGCAGATTGCGAGGTTACGATAGGCGCCGGTGTAGTTGGGGTCTTTCTCAATAACGTCCTTGTAGTACTTGATAGCCTCTTCGTAATTCTTGGCGTTCTGGGCTACGAAGCCTTTGACGAAGGAGAAGATGGGGAGTCCTGTCTTCTCGAGCATTTCATCAGCAAAAGCGATAAGCTCAGCGTCCTTGTTGTGGGTGCTGTAGTAGCTGATGAGGTTGCTGTAGAAATACTCCTTGCTGGGATAGCGCTGCACGCCGTCCTTGAGGCATTCAATCCACGTGAGGGTGTCGCCCATGTTGGCATAGGACATACATTTGTACATCATGGCCTGTTCGCCGACTTCGGGGTCGTCAAGGGCGTTGTCGATGTACTTGAGGGCCTTGTTGTAGTCTTCCATCTTCATGCCTGCGAGTGATGCGTAGTAGCTGACAACGGTGAGGAACGAGTCAGTCTCTGCGATGTTGTACTTTGCGAGCATGGGATAGTTGGCGGACTCAATGTACTGCGAGAAGAGGTCATAGGCCTTCTGGTTGTTGTCTTTGTTGAAGTAGGTGACGCCGCCGCTGACGAGGTTGGGACGGATGCCGAAGAGGCGCTCAGCGTTAGCATCGCGATACTTGCGGACGACCTTGCCCTTGGCATTGGGCTGGCTTTCGAGTTCGTCGCACTTGTTAAAGTAGGTGTACATCTTGCTGAGGGCATCGAAGAAGAGGTCTTCGTTGTACGGCTGCTTGAGGTACATCTTTTCATTCTCACGGTCGTAGAACTTGGCCTGGATTTGTCCAGCGGTGTTCCACGTGTCAGGATTGGAGACGGTGTGCTTGTTCTCCAATGCCTGGTTGATGTAGGTCTGGGCTTCGTTGATGTCGCCTCCTTCAGAACTCAAGATCTGCATGGCTTTCTTGAGTGTCTTGTTGGCTTCCTTGATTTCAGCCTTCAACGCCTTTGCTGCGGCCTTGTCTGCCTTGGCATCCTGTGCGTAGGCCGTGCCCAACGTGACGAGGGCGGCCATGATCGTTAATAATACCTTTTTCATGATGTAATACAATTTTTAAGTAAGTTAATTATTCTGTTTCGTTCTCTTGTCTTTCATTAGACTCCGGATTTTCGTCAGCGTTTAAAGATTCTTCAGACTCGGCGGGTTCTTCCTTCTCTGTATCAACAACGCAGACGGAGCCGATGGTGTCGCCTCGCTTCTCGAGGTTGATGAGGCGGACGCCTTGAGTGGCTCGTCCGATGACGCTGACGGTAGCCAAAGAGAGGCGGATGGTGGTGCCGCTCTTGTTGATGATCATCAAGTCGTTGTCGTCGGTGACGAGTTTCATGGCAACGAGCTTTCCAGTTTTCTCAGTGACATTGAGGGTGATGACGCCCTTTCCGCCGCGGTTGGTATAGCGGTATTCGCTGACGAAGGAGCGTTTGCCGTAGCCGTTTTCGCTGACGACGAGCACGGTGTCGGTCTCAGGGTCGCTGACGGCTACCATGCCGATGGCTTCGTCGTCGGGCCCTGCAAGGCGTACGCCGCGGACACCAGTAGCGGTGCGGCCCATGGCACGGACGGTGCCCTCGGGGAAGCGGATGGCCTTGCCTTCGCGGGTGGCGATGATGATTTCCTGATGTCCGTCGGTGAGGACGACGCTGATGACACGGTCGCCTTCCTCGATATTGATGGCGTTGACGCCCATCTGGCGCGGACGGCTATAGGCTTCGAGGCAGGTTTTCTTGACGGTGCCGAACTTCGTGAGGAAGATGAGATAGTGCGAGTTCACAAACTCGGCGTCGTTGAGGTTGCGTACGTTGATGAACGACGTGATCTTGTTGTCGGCCTCGAGGTTGAGAATGTTCTGGATGGCGCGTCCCTTGCTCTGGCGCGTGCCTTCGGGGATGTCGTACACCTTCAGCCAGTAGCAGCGTCCCTTCTCGGTGAAGAAGAGCATGTAGTTGTGGTTGGTGGTGTTGTAGATATGCTCGATGAAGTCCTCGTCCTTGGTGTCGCTGCCCTTGATGCCGATGCCTCCACGGCCCTGTGCACGGAATTCGGTGAGGGGAGTGCGCTTAATGTAGCCGCAATGGCTGATGGTGATGACCATCTCGTCGTCGGCATAGAAGTCCTCAGGGTTGAAGTCGCCGGCTGCGGGAACAACTACGGTGCGGCGTTCGTCGCCGTACTTTTCCTTCACCTCGATGAGCTCGTCCTTCATGATCTGCTTGCAGAGCTCGTCGTCTTCGAGGACGCGCTGGAGGTATTCGATCTGGCGCATCAGCTCCTCGTACTCGGCGTGGAGCTGTTCCTGCATGAGGCCTGTCAGCTGGCGCAGACGCATCTCGACGACGTACTTGGCCTGCACCTCATCGAGTTCAAAGCGCTCCATGAGGTTCGTGACGGCATCCTGTGGCGTCTTGGCGCTCTTGATGATGTGGACGACCTCGTCGATGTTGTCAGAGGCTATGATGAGTGCTTCCACCAGATGGGCACGCTCCTGGGCCTTGCGCAGGTCGTACTTTGTGCGGCGGATGGTGACGTCGTGGCGATGTTCGACAAAGTAGCGGATGCAGTCCTTAAGCGTCAGCACCCTGGGGCGTCCATGGACGAGGGCAACAGCATTGACGTTGAAGGCGGCCTGCATCTGGGTCATCTTGAACAGTTTGTTCAGCACCACGCCTGAGTTGGCATCGCGTTTCAGGTCGATGACAATGCGCATGCCCTCTTTGTCGCTCTCGTCGTTGACATTGCTGATGCCTTCGATGCGTTTGTCGCTCACCAGGGCGGCGATGTATTCGATGAGTTCGCGCTTGTTGACGTTATAGGGAATTTCCGTGACGACGATTTTCTCGTGCGTGGGTGTGACTTCTATCTCTGTCTTGGCGCGCATAACAATGCGTCCGCGGCCTGTCTCATAGGCTTCGCGCACGCCACTGAGGCCATAGATATAGGCTCCGGTGGGGAAGTCGGGAGCTTTCACGAAGTGCATCAGCTCTTCGACGGTGATGTCGGGATTATCGATATAGGCGACGCATCCGTCGATAACTTCGCCCAGGTTGTGCGTGGGCATGTTGGTGGCCATGCCGACGGCGATGCCTGTGGCACCGTTGACGAGCAGGCCGGGGATGCGGGTGGAGAGTACGGTGGGCTCGGTGTCCTTGTCGTCGTAATTAGGCTGGAAGTCGACGGTGTCCTTGTAGAGGTCCTGCATCATTTCCTCGCCCATTTTTTCCAGTCGGGCCTCGGTGTAACGCATGGCAGCAGGGGCGTCGCCGTCGATGCTGCCGAAGTTGCCCTGACCGTCGACCAGCGTATAGCGCATGGCCCAGTCTTGAGCCATTCGCACCAATGCGCCGTAGATGGAGCTATCGCCGTGGGGGTGGTACTTACCCATCACGTCGCCTACCGTTCGGGCACTCTTGCGATAGCCCTTGTCGGAGGTGTTTCCCTGCTCCAGCATGCTATATAGGATGCGGCGATGCACCGGCTTCAGGCCGTCCCTGACGTCGGGCAGGGCACGGCTGACGATGACGGACATGGAGTAGTCGATGTACGACGAGCGCATCTCCTCCGCAATGTTGACTTTTACGATTCTGTCTTGTTCGAGTATCATATATCTTCAATCTTCAACTATCGATTTTTACTATTAGTTTACACTCTGCAAAGATACAACTTTTATTTCATTCCTCCAAGTCATTTTTCCGTTTTTTTCCATAAAATGCCGTTTTTTTTCGATTTCCGCCTTTTTACGGTAAAATGCCCAATGCGCGCACTGAGCCTCTCCCACGCCCCCGAAAACGGCTTTCCTGCCATCCGCCCTGAAAATGGCAGCGCCGTTACATCTGCGAGAAGCATTTCCGATACGGCACGCAGTGCGTTATTTTACCAGCGCAGTGCGTTATTTCGCCAGCGCAGTGCGTAAACTGGACAACGCAGTGCGTAAACCGCACGGTGCATCGGGCAGAAATTGTTTCTTGTTTCATGTTTCATCGTTTCACAAGTGTTCACGCACGCGCGTTTTTAATAAAAGTAATAAAAGGTATTAAGTATTATTTATAATATATTATATAACATATATACTCTTTTCATATATAAATAAACGCGCGTCGCGTGAGAAAATGAAACACATGAAACATGAAACAAGAAACCGTTTTTCCTGATTTGGTTGACAGTTTTTGTTTATTTCCTGATGGGATTGACAGTCATTTTACTGAACAAGTTGACAAATTTCCTGATTCCGTTGACAGTTTCCTGAAGGGCACTTTTTCCGCTGTATCGCTATAAAAATCTGAAAAAAGTTTGCAGGGAATTTGGAGAATTGAATTCTTTTTTGTTTCTTTGCAAAGAATATGATACTAAACACGCTACCAATGAAAAATCAATGTCTAAAATCGTTTATGCTCGGCCTCGTGACAATAATAGTTGCTTCGCTTTCGCTTTCGGCACAGACCGTTCGTGTGGATTCGCCTACGCGCAGCTATGCTCCTGCAAAGGTGCAGAAAGCCCCCCAGCGCATTATCTACACCGACGGCGACCTGCCTGAGGAGTATTCCCGTCTAGGCACCACCAACCTCTGGGTGAAGAACGACAGCGCCGTGTTTGACATCCTGGGCAAGTTCAATAACAGCTATTACAGCTCTACATTTGGCGGTGGTGGCTATGTTACGGCCATCCGTGTGGATGATGAGGACGACGGCATCTGGGCAAGTGAAATAAAAGAGTGGTACACCGCCCGCATGGAAGATTGCGTGCGGATGGACGACGATGAGAATTACCAGTGGTATCGCAACGAATTTCTGACGGGCAAAGCCCATGGACTGGATGTGAAGGTGACCCTTGAGCCGCTGGGCGAGTATGCCCGCGTCATCTACAACGTGACCAATACCGATGAGAATCCCCACACCTATTCATTGGGCAGTCGTGCCGACCTGACTCTTGGCGATAACGATCTGGCACCTATCACACTGGTGCGCGACAAAAACGGCATTCCCTTCGGCTTGGAGATGGCCAGCAGCTTGAATCCTGATGAGGCTGCTACCCTTCAGTTCCTATTTAAAAATCGCTCGGGCGTTAACGATGTGGACGGCTACTGGTTCGGCCAGTATGGCCAGAACTCCGATGGCAGGGCTGTCGCGGGCGATTATACCTGCCCACGCTGGAATCCCAGTGATTTCACACAGGCCATTATTGCTCCTGAGTCCGAGGACGTCTCGGAAAAGTGGCGCTACACCTTCACGGAGCCTGTTGCCGGTTGGACGGCTCCGGGCTTCAACGACAGCGGCTGGAGCGAGGGCGTTGCAGGCTTCGGCACAACGGGACGCAGTCATGTGCGCACTCCTTGGGAGGGCGATAACCGTAAAATCTGGCTCCGCCGTACTTTCGACCTCGACATTACCTCCGAGCAGGCCCGTTTCCTCCGTCTGAAGATTTTCCATAATGCCGACGGTGCCAATCAGGTCTATATCAATGGTGTCCTTGCCTTCAGCAACCCCGAATACTACAGCGACTACTACGACTACGAAATCAGCGATGCTGCTCTTGCCGCTCTCAACCTTCACGGCACCAACACCATCGCCGCCTACTCCTACAACAGCTGGGGCGGACAGACACTCGACATCGCCCTCGGCCTTCAGGAAGGGCTTTGGCACGGTGCGGTTGAGGGAGAGGATGAGTATGCCACGTTTATCAAGACTAATGAACAGGGAGGCGATACATGGCGATACACCATGGAGAAACCCACTGACGACTGGAACACCGCTTCGTTCGACGATAGCAGCTGGAAGGAGGGACGCTCGCCTTTCGCTCCCAATCATTCAACGGGAACGGATTGGCGTAGTGATTTCCTTTGGATGCGTAAGGAACTGACGTTGAATGTCAGCCGCGAAGATCTGAAGGATTTGCGTATGCGCATTGTTCATGACGGCGGTTGCGACTTGTACTTCAACGGTGTACTAGCCTACACGGGTGAGCCCTGGATGGACTGGCTTGAATTCCGCGACATCAATGAGCAGGCCGTCAATGCCCTCAATCCCAAGGGGAAGAACATCATCGCCATGTATGTCTGGCAGGATTATGGCGGACAGCAGGCTGACCTCGGCCTCGGCCTCTACCACGAAAACTCTATTGTCGAGATTAACGGCCTCTACATCGAGAACGGCCACTACGATAGCGGCATGGGCTGGTGCTGGCGTGACCGTCTTATCGCTCCGAGCGAGACACAGCAGTTGAGCGTGCTCTTCTGCATCGGCAATGTTCCTGACAGCCAATACGACCCCAACACAGGCCCCGACGTCTATATCAGTGAGTTCTCCATTACGCCTACTGAGGTGCAGGCGAAGGATTCGGTGCAGGCGGTTATCGTCATTGCCAACAAGGGTAATCAGCCCATGCCGACAGGTTTGGATGTGATTGTCTCCGGGCCATGGAAGGGAGGCAATTGGGAGTACCGTACTCGTCAGGAGATACCTGTCGGACAGTCGCTTCGACTGACGCCCACGATTGCCGTCACCGACTATGTCACTGAGGTTGCTGCCCAGGCATGGGTGAACGGCTCGCGTGCCTTCAAAGAAACCAATTACGACAACAATACGGCCTCCGAATCCTATTTAATAAAGGTAGTACCGCCCTATACAGCCACGCTTGCGACAGACAAAACGCTCTACGATGTGGGCGATGTCGTACGCTTTACGGGGCAGATTGCCGGCGCAAAGAATGCCTTCAGCCAGCTGAAACTGATTGTCCGCAATGCCGAGGGAGGCGACCAGACCTTCAATGTCGTAACTGACGAGAATGGCGCCTTCAGCTATCCGTGGACGACATACGAGGGATGGACGGGCCATTTCATGGCAGCAGCCGTCTATCCTGAGAGCTGGCCCGACGATGCGGCTTTCTCGGCCTGCACGTTCGATGTCCGCGGCTTCCAAACCGAGGGGCCGCGGTGGGACGCCGATGATGCGTGGGGTGCCTGGAGAACCTTTGTTGTCGATTCGACCTACGTAGCCGACATCACCGTCCGCAATCCGGGTGTCATTTCCCTCACAGGCGTTACTTTTACACAAGTGACGAAGAACCCCAATCTCGATGTGAAGTTCACCGGAGTATCGACCTTCGAGGCTGACGGCAAGGCTGTGCTGCATCTCGCCGTCACTCCCAAGGCTGCCACTCAGGGCGACCAATACGAGGAACTCCGTCTGCGCATTGCCACCGCCGAAGGGCCAGTGAAGGAGTTGACTATATGGTACTACAACGTCAATCCCACCGCTCTGCTGACCGCCAACGTTAGCGAAATCACCACCACCATGCTCATGGGAGGTTGGACGGACTACGCCTTCACCGTCACCAATGAAGGTGCGGCCCCGACGGGTGAAATCTCCCTCATCTTGCCCGAGGTGGCTTGGATGAGTCCTTTGACACCCCTTTCGATGGTCTCTCTCCTGCCTGGCGAGAAGGCTACCGTCATGCTCCGCTTTATGCCCGACGAATCCATGAAGATCAACGTGCCTCTCACGGGACGCCTCGCCCTGAATGTCGAGAACGGCCAAGGTCTATCGCTGCCCTATAGCGTGGAGCCTGTCAGCAATGCCCAGGGCAAGCTCATGGTCGATGTCTGCGACGAGAACACCTACTATACGGCCGAGGCTCCTCACGTCAGTGGGGCAGAGGTGAAGATTACCCATCCCGTCAGTGGCGCTGTCGTTGCCGAGGGCACTACGGGGCAGGATGGCCTTGCAGCCTTCGGCCTCCCCGCCGGATGGTACACCGTCACCGTCAAGGCCGACAAGCACGATGGCTATCAGAACAACATCAGCATCGATCCCTCCCGAACGACGGAGCTGACGGTCAACCTCAGTTTCCAGGCCATCACCATCGACTTTGAGGTGGTGGAGGTGAACGAGACTGACGAGTATAAGATTGTCACTACGATGACGTTCGAGACTTATGTCCCGCAGCCTGTTGTGGAGATGATTGTCGATGAACAACCCTTCGAGGCGATGGAACTTGGTCAGAGCTTGGTCTATAACACGGTGCTCATCAACCGCGGTCTCATCCGTGCGGAGGCTCTTGAGCTGACGTTCCCCGACAACGAATTCTTCAGCTTCACGCCCCTTTGCGAGGTGCCCGACAGTCTGGAGGCTCAGACGTCGGCGGTCATCCCCGTTCGTGTCACCCGCCTCTTCCCGGGCGAGAATGCCGAGGCCTCCATGCGCTATCGCCGCACAGGCACATACCCCCAGAAGGCTGGCCCCGTGCAGGCAAACAGCAGCATGCCCTGCCACATGGATCAGAATGTGAAGTACGAGTGGCCGTGCGGCAAGGACACCAAGAGCGGCGGCTACAGCAAGGTGCTCTACCAGCAGTCCTGCTCTGCCGACAGCTACGGATCGTTTGGCGGTTACTGGTCAGGCGGCGGTGGTGGCGGCTATGGCGCCTGGTCGGGCGGCGGAACCATTGCTTCCCGTTCCTATACGGGTTGCAACGACTGCCTGAATGAGTTCGGCGAGAAGGCTTTCCTTTGTGCCTTGGGCTATATTCCTGTGGTCGGAACGATTACGGGTCTCATTACGGCAAGCGACGCCGTGGATTACGCCCTCGTGATTGGCAGCCTTTTCACAGGACCCTTTGGCGGTGCCGTCCTTAATACGGTTGGCTGTGTCAAGAGCTTCGCCACTATGGATTGTCTGACAGGCGGCGATGGCGATGATGATGACGACGACGATGGTGATGACGATGACGATGATGCCCCTGCCCGCCGGGCCTCGGCTATGCCCAGCTTCGTAAAGGCATTCCAGCAGAAGGCACTTCTCTTGTGCGACGAGATGGAGGCTGGCGATGCCCTCATCAAGGAGATTATCGGCAACCCTGACGTCTGGAACGATGTGGAGTCGGAGCAGATTCTGGCTATCCTGCGCGCCTTCCCTGCCGACCATCGTCAGGCCTCGGCCGACGAACTGCGTCACCTGAAGCCCCAGAATGTGTCGGATGAAGCCTTCGATGCCCTCATCGAGCGTCTGCTCGGTACGAACCCCGACAATTGTCCTGACGAAGCCTTTATTGCCGCCCGACGTGCCGTCATCGACGACTGCGAAGCCAAGGCACGTGAGATGGGCTACGCCTCAACCTACGAGATGTGGACTGCCGAATGGGCAAAGCTCGAGCAGCAGCTCGACCAGGCCAGCGGTGCTGTCTGTGCTACGGTGAAGATTCAGCTCAGCCAGACAATGACCTTCACACGCCAGGCCTTCGAGGGCACGCTCACCGTTTATAACGGCAGTGCTGACGAGGCTATGCGTGATGTCCGCCTCCACCTTACCGTCACCGCTCCTGACGGCACGGTGGCCACGGCCCACGAGATGGAGATGCACATGCAGTCGCTCGACGGTTTCAGCGGCAGCCTCGCCTTCGATGCCGGATGGACCCTGGATGCCCTTCAGACTGGTGTGGCAAAGGTGAAGTTCATTCCTACCCGCTATGCTGCGCCCGACGAACCCGTTGTCTATACCATCGGCGGCAGCCTCACCTACATCGACCCCTTCAATGGCTACGAAGTGACGCGTGAACTGATGCCAGTGAAGATCACCGTCAGGCCCACCCCCGTGCTGGAGATGATATATTTCGTCCAGCGCGACGTCATGAGCGACGACCCCTTCACCGAGGAAGTCGAGCCTGCTGAGGATGCCGAATTCTCGCTCATCCTTCTCAACAAGGGAGCGGGCACGGCGCGCGACCTCCGCATGGTCACCAACCAGCCTGAGATTGTCGAGAATGAAAAGGGCCTGCTCATTAACTACGAGATGATCAGCTCGCAGCTCAACGGCGGCGACAAGGTGCTCGCCCTCGGTCAGAGCGTCGCTACAGAGTTCGGCGATGTGCCGCCTCACTCGTCAGCCTACGCCCAGTGGTGGATGCGCAGCTCCATCTACGGACATTTCATTGACTACGAGATCGAGGCCACCCACGTCACCAGTTACGATAATCCCGACCTCTCGCTGCTCGATACCATCCATGTCCACGAGCTTATCCACAGCATTGCCGTGCGCGATGCCGAAGGCACGGAGAAGGCCGCCTTCCTAGTCAACGACGAAGCCGATGCCGTCGATGCCCCTGACGTCATCTACTTCGTCGATGGCACCACCGCTCCTGTGACCACCTCCGACGGGCTGCGGGCCGAACGCTTCGATGGCGGCACCGACGTGGCCTACGACATTGCTCTGCCGGCCTCCGGCACCGACTGGGTCTATGGCTGGATGGCCGATCCCACCGACGGCCACGGCCGTGTCAAGTCTATCACCCGCCTGAGCGACGGCGCCGACATCCCGCTCCGCTGCTGCTGGCTCACGCAGTACGTCTTTAACGATGCCCGTAAGCCTGTGGCCGAGAACCGTCTGCACTTTGCCGGAACAACTGGTGCCGAGGGCGAGGTCTATCGCGTCACCTTCCAGCCTATGCCCAGCGTCTGGCTCGCCGTCGACGACATCTTCACCGTCCCCGATGCCGACAGCTGGATTACTACGCCGATGTCCAAGCTGAACGTTCGCTTCAACAAACCCATTTTGGAGACTACGTTCACCCCTGACGACATCCGCTTGAACCACGAAGGCACACGCCTTGATGTCTCCGGCATCTGCGTCGTCCCCGTCGGCACCGAGTCCGATGAATTCGAGCTGCGCTTGGGCAATCTCACGGAGCGCACGGGCTACTATGTGCTCACCGTCCAGACGGCCGACATCATCGACCAGGAGGGTTTCAATGGCGAGCGCGGACGTTCCGTCAGTTGGATGCAGGTACTCGGTAATGCCGTCTTCGCCCCCTCGGCTGACGAGGGTGGGGCAGAGGCAACTCCCGTCTTCGACCTCTTGGGTCGCCGCGTTACAAAACCCGTCCGCGGCATCTACATCCGGGGCGGAAGCAAGTTCATCGTCCGATAAAGCGCACGATCCAACGCTTCTTCAGAGCGGCACGACGTCGGTAACGATGAGCGTGCCGCCTGTGTGTGTGGCGGTGTCGTCAGCGGTGAAGCGGAAGCGTATGTCGAATCCGGCAAAGGGGAGGCCGTAGGTGCGCGTGGGGTCGGACTGGTAGGCGGGGCGGGGATCCTGCGCCAGCAGTGCAAGGGCTGCCGATTGTTTGTCGGCAGGGAGCAGGGCGAGAAACCGAGGGGGAAACTCGACGTGCAGGGTGTGCCGGGGACGGGTATCGACAAAGCCGCTGCGGGCATCGGGATGGCTGTCGGTGAAGGTGACGTAGGGCTTGATGTCCAACACAGGGGTGCCGTCCATCATATCGATGCCGCTAACGTGGATGACGGGGCCACAGGGGGTGTTCCACTCAATCTGCTCGACCTTCAGGGAGGAGAGGGCAAGGCCATTGGGACGGAAGGACGACCGCGTGGCAAAAACTCCCATCCGCTCATTCCCGCCCAATCGCGGCGGACGGACGGTGAGTCCACCTATTGACTTGTTGACCTGTTGACTTGTTGACCCATGAAACTGCCAGATGACCCAGATGTAGTCGAATCCCTCGAGGCCGCGCAGGGCATTAGGGTCGCGGTAGGGTGGGGTAAAGACGATGCTCCCCTTCAGCTCAGGTACGAGGCCGCTCTGACGGGGTACACCGAACTTGGTGGGGAAATCGGAATAAATATGGGCAATGGCTTCCATCCTTCTCAGAACTCGCATAGGATGCGGAAGTTGACGCGGCGGTCGGTGAGGTAGTTGGGCACGGCATACTGGTGGTTGTCGATGTCGGTTATCCAGTAGTAGCTGTTAACGTTGCGAATGCCGAGCAGGTTGAAGGCATCGATGCCCAGCCAGATGTTCTGCACGGGGGACTGCGGCGAGGCGAGGGCGGTGCCCTGTAGGAAGGGTATGCCGACGCGAACACGCTCGCCGCCCACAAGACGGTAGCTCATGCCGATATCGATTCGGCGATAGGCGGGGGCTCGGAATATCTGCTTCTCGCGTCCGCTGTGGGGCGGCCCGAAGGGGAGTCCATTGGCATAGCTGGCGCGGAGGCTCATCTTCCAACGGTCGGTGCCGGGGAAGTAATCGCTGAAATTGAACGAGAGGTTGACACGCTGGTCGGTGGGACGGGGATACCAACGGCCATCGATATTCTCCTCCGTCCGCATGAACGAGCAGGTAAGCCACGAGTCGGTGCCTGGCACAAACTCGCCGAACAGCTTCATATCTAAGCCCGTGGCATAGCCGGTGGCGCAGTTTTCACCGTAGTAGGTGATGCGGATGTTGTCGACGTTGTAAGGGATGAGGTTCGACAGAGCCTTGTAGTAGAGCTCGGCGCTGAACTTGAAGGGGCGGTCGAAGATGCGGAAGCTGTAGTCGGCGGCGGCCACAAAATGGATGCTGCGCTGCGAACGGATGTCGCGGTTCAGCAGGACGTGATAGCTCCCGTCGATAATGGTGGTGTCGCGCAGCTCCTTATAGAACGGGCTTTGGTGATAGACGCCCGAGGCGAGACGGAAGGTGAAATTCTCGTTGGCAGCGGGGACGAATCCCAACGAGGCACGAGGGCTGACGATGGTCTCATGATTCCACGTCCAGTACGAGGCGCGCAGTCCAGCATTCAGCACGAATAGTCCTGCGCCGTTGGTGAAGCGCCAGGTGTCCTGCACATAGGCTGAGAGGCGCTGGTTGTGGACGGTGTTCCTTGAGCGGAGGTTGTAGATGAGTTCCAGTTCCTGGGCCGTGTGGGGCATGCTGTAGCCGGCCGAGTCGCGGTACTCCCACTCGTTCACCTGCTCGCGCACTTGCTCGTTCTTAGTCTCCATGCCCCAAAGGATGTGATGGGCTCCGGTCTTGTGCTCACCGCTCAGGCCAAGGCTCATAACCCCTGCTTGAAGGTAGTTACGGGCGTGCTCCATGTAGGTACCCACGCCGAGATTCTCTTCGGTATCGACCTGATTGAGCCAATACTGCCCGATGATGTCGTACGTCTCGCGCTCGTTGGTGTGATAGGCCGCGGCATTAAGGCTGAGGATGTTATCCTTGTCGATGGCATAGCTGAGGTTATAGGCACCGAAAAAGGTTTGGAAGCGGTCCTGCTCCTTGCCGGCAAAGAAGACGGCGAAGTTTTTGACGTCTTCCAGCGTGCCGAAGGAGGTGCTGCGGTCGTGGGGCACGAAGTTGTATTTGTTCTGCGAGATGTTGCCGATGAAGCCCATGCTCCAGCGGTCGGTGGGGCGCCAGTGGAGGAAGGTCTGGTAGTCGATGAAAGCAGGGCTGTATTCGCCGTGGGTGTCGAGTGTGCCGAGTAGGTATTCGCTGGTCTTGTAGCGGATGCTGTTCGTAAGGCTCAGACGTCCGTTGCCGTAGCCCACATAGGCATTGGCACCGAGCAGGCTGGCGCTGAGGGTCGATTCGAACTGCTCGGGGCGGCGGTAGGTGATGTCGAGCACGCTGCTCATTTTGTCTCCGAAACGGGCCTCGTAGCCGCCCGACGAGAAGCCGATGTTCTCCACCATGTCGGGGTTGATGAACGAGAGCCCCTCCTGCTGCCCGGCACGGATGAGGAGGGGGCGATAGACCTCGATACCGTTGACATAGACGCTGTTCTCGTCGAAGTTGCCGCCGCGGACGTTGTACTGTGTGCTCAGCTCGTTGGTGCTGCTGACACCTGCCTGTGTGGCGATGTACGACTCGACCGAGCCGCCCGTGGCATCAGGTGTGAGGTGGGCTTCCTTCATGCTGATGTGCTGCATGGTACCCGTCTGACGGCGTGTCTCCTTCACGGTGACGCCCTGCAACTCCATGTTCAGCGAGGGCAGCACGATGTCCATAGTAATGACGCCTGTGGGACGACGCAGGATGCGGCGACGTGTCTGATGGCCTATCATGGAGTAGATGATGACCACGCTGTCGGCGCTCTCAAAAGCAATAGTATATTCGCCGTTCAGGTTGCTCGTGGCGCCGATAAGCTGTTTCTCCACAAAGATGTTCGCCACCTCCACGGGGCTTCCATGCTCGTCGCGGATGACACCCTTCACCGTCACACGGTCGGCCAGACAGGGCGTCACCGCCATCAGCAATGCGGCGAAAAACAGCAGCAGGCGTATGGTCGGCATTCGTTTCATCTAAAATATAACGCAAATCTGCGCGAGATATTGTTTTTTATGCTAACTTTGCAGCCGAAAAAACGTTATTGGGCCAGAATGCTTTCATTTAATTCTTAACTCATAACTAAACAACATGGAAAGTTTCAGCGAACTGATAAAGACACGGCGCAGCATGCGCAAGTTTACGGACGAAGAACTGACGCAAGAGCAGGTGGAATTGCTGCTTCGGGCAGCCCTCATGTCGCCCTCTTCCCACCGCAGCACGGGGTGGCAGTTTATTGTGGTTGACGACAAGGCCATGCTGGCACGTCTGGCTGAGAGCAAGGCAAGCGGCGCTGCGTTTGTGGCCGAGGCTCCGCTGGCTATCGTCGTCTTGGGCGACCCCGAGGTGAGCGATGCTTGGGTGGAGGATGCCTCCATTGCTGCCATCATGATTCAGCTTCAGGCTGAGGACCTTGGCTTGGGCAGTTGCTGGGCACACATGAAGAACCGCAATGCTGCCGACGGTACTCCTGCTGACGATATCATCCACGAGCTGCTGGGCATACCCGACAATCTGCGAGTGCTTTGCGTCATTGCCGTCGGCCACAAGGGAATGGAGCGTAAGCCCTTCAACGAAGAGCACCTCCAGTGGGAGAAAGTCCATTTGAATAAATGGTAATCATTGTTCACTGATCACTGATCTCTGTTCACTTATGATTCCCTACGACCTGACGAAGATACGGGCTTGCATTTTCGATGTTGACGGGGTGCTGAGCTGTGCCACGATGCCGCTGGGCGCTGACGGCATCCCCCGCCGAACGTCAAACGTCAAAGACGGCTACGCCATCCAGCATGCCGTCAAGACGGGGCTGCGGATAGCCATCATCACGGGGGCCAACGTCGATTACATCCGTGAGCGCTACGTCCAGCTGGGTATGGAGGACATCTATTTGGGTGCCTCGCGAAAATTGGACGTGCTCCAGTCGTTCCTCCTGCGGCGCGGCCTTTCGGTTGACGAAGTGCTGTATATGGGCGACGATGTTCCTGACTATCACGTCCTCCGTGCCTGCGGCTTGCCCTGTTGCCCTGCTGATGCCGCCCCAGAGATTAAAGCTATTTGTACCTATGTCTCTCCCTTTAGGGGTGGCGAAGGCTGTGTCCGCGATGTGCTGGAGCAGGTGCTGAAGGTGCAATGTCGTTGGATGCACAACGACGATGCCTTCGGCTGGTAAGATTATGTGCTCACTGCTTACTGCTCACTGTTCTCTGTTCACTGCTCACTAAAAAAATATGCATTACAAGATTATTCTCGCATCCAATTCTCCTCGCCGTCGTGAACTGCTGGCGGGGTTGGATATCCCCTTCGAGGTGAGGGTGCTTCCGTCTGTCGATGAATCCTATCCTGCTGAGCTGCGGGCTGGCGATATACCCCTTTATATCTCGCGCGAGAAAGCCAACGCCTATCGCAACCTCATTCAACCAGACGAGCTCATCATCACGGCTGACACCATTGTCTGGCTGGAAGATGCCGTATTGGAGAAACCTCACGACGATGCCGAGGCCATAGCCATGCTGCACCGTCTCTCAGGGCAGACACACGAAGTGTTTACAGGTGTCACCCTTACCACATCCGACCGTCAGCAAAGCTTTGTTGCCGAGTCGAAGGTCACCTTCGCTACGCTCTCCGATGAGGAGATAGCGTACTATGTCGCCCACTACCATCCCCTCGACAAGGCGGGAGCCTACGGCGTGCAGGAATGGATAGGCTACGTTGGCGTTGAGCGCATCGAAGGCTCTTTCTACAACGTCATGGGCCTTCCCGTCCGCCGCCTTTACGAAGCCCTGCGGGGATTCTGTTAGTGCTTGTCCTTTAGGATAACAAAGATGATGACCGGCGCCCCGATGATGGGGGTGATGGCATTGAGGGGCAGCAGTCGTCCGCCTGTCGGAAGGGTGGAAATGAGGTTGCAGAGCAGGGCTACGGCAGCTCCGCAAAGCATGGTGGCGGGCATGAGCCGGCGGTGGTCGGTGGCTCTGAGCAACAGCCGCGCCATGTGAGGCACGGCAAGCCCAATGAAGCTGATGGGGCCGCAGTAGGCGGTGGTGACGGCAACCAGCAGCCCTGTGGAGAGCAGTAGCAAAGTGCGTGTGCGACGTATGTTGATGCCGAGATTCTCGGCATAGAGTGTACCCAGCAGCAGGGCATTGAGCGGTTTGATGAGGCTGGCGCTGGCAATGAGTCCGCACAGGGCAAGCAGGCAGAAGAGGGGCAGATGATCCATTGTCACGCCGCCGAAGGTACCCATTCCCCACATGGTGTAGCTGTGGACGCCCTCTTCCGTGGAGAAGAAGTTAAGCAAGGTGATGCTGCTGCTGACTATGAAGTTCAGCATGATGCCTATGATGAGCAGCATGACACTTGACTTCGTGAGGGACGAGAACAACAGCAACAATGCCGTCACGGCAAGGGCTCCGACAAAGGCGGCGATGACCAGCGAGAATTGGATACCGACGAGCGAAGCTCCGGCGGGCAGCACGCCGCCGAATGCCAGCATGATGATGGCGACGCCTAACCCTGCTCCTGAGTTGATGCCCAAAATGTCTGGCCCCGCCAACGGATTGCTGAAGGCTGTCTGAAGCATCAGACCCGCTGCCGAAAGGCAGGCTCCCGTCAGCAGTGCCACGATGGCAGCAGGGATGCGGCTGTGCAGCACGATGAAAGTCCAACTCTCCTTGGCAGCCGTTCCACCCAGCAGGACGCGTAGTGTTTCCGACGCAGGGATACGAACAGAGCCTATGAACAGATTGCCCAACAACAATAGGACGATGAGCAACAGGAGTGGCAGCAGGGGAGTGAGACGTTTCATTTTATTTAGTGAGCAGTGAGCAGCGATCAGTGAACAGTGATCAGTTTATGGAAATAGCGGAGTGAGTCGGCATGGCCTGAGAAGATGTTTACGAAGTCCTGCAACAGACGGTCGGGGTGATAGGGATATTCTTCGAAAAAGATGAGCTCTGCATTGTTGCAGCCATAGACTTCTCCCTCTTTGAAAGCGCGGAAACGGCTGTAAGGCTCATACTCGCTGCGTAACAGGCTGAGGGTCATGCGCTCTTTGGCATTGTAACGGTAGAGCCAGATGTCTGCGTCGCGGCAGCGGTCGAAAACTTGTTCAAACGAGAAGGGTACTGAGCCGCTTTGCTCGTTCTCGGCAAAGACGTAGTGCCCGCCCGCATCGGCTACCATTTGTCCCAACGTGCTGCGTCCCCCAGGCATATACCATGCCGAACCGCTCCGCCCGTCGAAGAAAACCGAAGGCTGCCCTTCCTTACGCCCTGTTGACTTGTTGACCCGTTGACCTGTTGACTTTATCCTCAGATACTCAGTTTCTACGGCAGCGAAGAGGCTGTCGGCTCGTTCTCCGCAGCCGAACAGACGGCCGTAGAAGCGTATCCACTCCGCCCTTGCGAGAGCCGAACTTTCCATATAGTCGGCGCAGGGGATGATGGGGATGCCCAGTTGCTCGATGTTTCCATACGAGCCCACGTTCTGAAAGGGCGAGAGCAGGATGGCGTCGGGCGAGAGGTCGATGAGCCGTTCTCGCGATGGTGTCATGGCGCTGCCGATGTCCATGATGCGGCCTTCGTCGATAGCCGTAAGAAGGTGACGGTTAGCGATATACTCTGGCTCGCACACTCCGCTGATGGCATCCATGCACCCCAACTCTTCTACCAGCGAAGCGATGGAGGCAATAAAGATGGCTGCATGGGTGAGGGGCTTCTTCATTTCATAGCGGCTGAGCACATTGCCCGTCTGCCATGGGTTGTAAATGATGGCCTCCATACAGTCCTCATGCTGGACGAGGGCGATATGCTTGGCGTAGCGCAGAGCCAAGGTGTCGGCTGTTGTGCCCTCCGCCTTTCTGCCCCCTCTGCTGCCGCACGATGCCGTCGCCAAGCCGAGGCAGAGCAGGAGTAGAATCCTATAGGGTGTTCTTTTCACTTTTCTTTTTGCTTTGTTCAGATGATTCGAATGGCCTGCAAAGATAATACAAAAATCGCATTCCTTCCCGAAAAACGCCCACTTTTCTTTCAACCCGCTTTGGATTGTTTTGGGTTTAATGGGGTTAATGAAAATAGAATGGGGCACACTCGTTTGAATGTGCCCCATGGTGGTTAAAGTGGGAAGTTTTAATCTTCCTGCTCGTCCTCGATGGCAGCCTGCGCGGCGGCTAACGGATGTTGATTATCAGAAACTTACAGAGTTAGTGTAAAGTACTTGCACCTTAAATCCGACACATTCTGCGCGTTTTTACACGCTCATGTTAACGATAAACATGCTTAATGGCAGAATAATCTATTTCTATGTCGTTTTCTTGATTTTCGCTAAATTGAATTTATCGCTTCTGACCACTCAGCCATCTTTCAATATACTCATAATCATAACCTTTGGGCCCCTGAAAGAGTCCTCCAATGTGGTTTGTCTTAGATAATTCAATCTTTTCTTGAACTTGGTTAAGATTACCTGAGTGTATGTCCATCATTAGTTCGTAAATGCGGTTAGTTCGCCCCGCTGGGCAAAAAGTATCGGGATTGGGATTCTCGCTGAGGAAATGAGCAATGTCCGATTCTATAGTATTGAACGTGTTCTCCCATCGTGCGATCACATCATCTTCTGTGTAAACTGGAATTTTACCCGTTTCAAAGACAACGTACTCCTTTAAGTGTACATCCGGAACTGCAAAAGCTCCATTACCTCTTAAACTTTTAGGTGCTTTTTTGTTTTCCGGCATCTCAAATATGTCCCACCATAAGTCATCAATAAAATATGGCTTCACGGAAAGCTCAACTTGCTCCAAAATCAAATGACACAAGCTGAAATAGTAGCCAGAATCTATTTTCCAATTGAGGTAGTCGCATTGTTTCCAACCAAAGCTCTTCGCTACCTGCTTCCTACACTTATTGGAGACTTTCTCCAATGCGTTACGCGCTCTTGATTCTTCTCTGGTCATAATTATAAATTCATAAGTTTACATTTCTATTTTTTTGCTATTCTCTATTACTTGCTACGATATACGAGCAGTATTTACTGAGCAAATTGGACAATGGCAAATCACCTTTTTGGTATCGCTCCGCATCAAGTTTCAACAATCTTTCACTCACAGGTTTCTTTCCCTTGAATATGGCTTTTATATACGGAATGCCATTCTCCTCGGAAATACTTACTTCAGTAAAGAACTGCGAAAGGTCTTCTGCATCATAAACGATGGAATAACTTGGGCGCTTTGCCCCAGGAATGTCCTCTATGAGTATGTTCTTATCGACAAGATCCTGTATGTCGCGTATGGCGGTGTCCTTCGAACATTTCGCCAATGTTGCCCATGTCTT
>CAMYYY010000039.1 GCA_947303715.1 uncultured Bacteroidales bacterium
CGGCGAGCTGGCCATGCCCAACGGCAACGACTGGAGCATGTTCCTCTACGACCAGGTGACCTCCTATTCCACAGCTGCTTGCTTCCTTCGCCATCCCGATGCGCTTATGCTGGAGGATATGGCTGTCAAGCACATTGCTGCCCGCCAGCAGACTACCCCTGACGGCAGTTGGCTGTTGCGCCCCGACGTCGGGGCCCGTCGTATGGGCGTGCAGGCGCATAGGGTAATGATGACGTGGCTTATGCACCATCTCGCCTCCACAGCCGACCTGCAGCCTACGCGTTGGGACGACTTCCGTGCTGCTCATGCTGAGGCGCGGCTGTTCCCCTCGCAGAAGATTGTCCGCGCTTATACGCCACAACGCTTCAGTTGTTTTTCGTGGAGCGAGGGCTTGAAAAGCTATACGGGTTATTTCACAGCCGATAGTCCCGATCGCAACAAGGTCATCGTTCCCTTCCGTGCTCACAATACGGGCAATATCCTCGGCTGGTATGAAGTGGAGGGGCGGCGTACCAATGCCCGTCCGCTGGGCGACCCTGTCTTCACGCTCGATGGCAATAGCTGGACCGTACGTGGAGTACTCAGCACCAACGACGATGCTCTTTCGCGCCGCTTTACGATTATCTCTACTGAGGGCGATGCTGTCATCCTGCGCGATAGCGTTTTTGCCAATGCCGATGTGGTTATTACGGCTGAGCGTAGCGGCATGCTTGCCATCAGCTACGATCCCTTCACTAGCACAGAGCGCGATGTCCAGAGCGGCAAGGGTTGGATGACCATCGATGATGCCGTTACCGTTATCACCAATGGGCCGACACCTGTGCTCAGCACGACGACGGAGTATATGAACTCCATCGGCTATCGCCTGCTTACGGCCTACCATAACGACGAGCGTCGTCCCGTCAAGGCGGGCGAATTGGTGGCCGTCCGCAGCGTGGCCTTCTACACCAGCCTTCCCGCTGCCGATGCAGCCCGCGAAGCCAAGCGTACGGCCCGTTATCTGAAACGAAACAAACTCCATAGAATTAAAAAATAGGAATTAGAAATTAGGAATTATGAAAGTTAGGTCATTTTCATTTTTCATTTTTAGTTTTTCATTATTATTCTTTGTCCTTCCTGCTTTTGCGCAGATTCAGGAGCCGGTCAAGTGCAAGGTTTCGTGGGCAGAAACAGGTGACCATACGGCTGAAATCCGCTTTGCCCTTACCATCGATCGTGGCTGGCACGTCTATTCAACCGACATCACGGACGGTCCTGTGGCAGCCGAAGTTACCTTCGAAACCCTCGAAGGGGCAGAGGCGGGCAAGCTGACGTTTATCGATGGCAAGGAGCAGAACCACTACGATCCCATGTTCGGCATGGATGTCCGCTTCTTCGAGGAGCAGGTAACATTCGTCCAACCCATTACGCTAACGGCTGACGACTATCAGGTGACGGGCTATTTCCAGTATGGCGCCTGCAACGAATCCAATTGCCTGCCCCCTACCAGCGAAGAGTTTTCCTACAAAGGCGGGGCTGCTGGGGCAAATAAGGCTGCGGACTCTGCCGACGCTAATGCTCTTGCCGCTTTCTCCTCCCTTTGGGAACCGGTGGTCTTCCCCCAGGATTCTGATTCCTCCTCTCTGACCTCTAATCCTAAGACCTCATCCCTCTGGGGCATCTTCTTGGCGGGCGTACTGGGTGGCCTTTTAGCGCTTGTCACCCCTTGCGTATGGCCCATTATTCCCATGACGGTCAGCTTCTTCCTCAAACGCAGCAAGGACAAGCGCCGCGGCCGTCGCGACGCCTACCTCTACGGCGCCTCCATCGTGGTCATCTACGTCCTGCTGGGCCTTCTCATCACTCTTATCTTTGGCGCCAGCGCCCTCAACGCCCTCTCCACAGCTGCCATTCCCAATATCTTCTTCTTCCTCCTCCTGCTGGTGTTCGGCTTCTCGTTCCTTGGGGCGTTCGAGCTGACGCTTCCTTCGTCGTGGAGTACCTCCGTCGATGGTAAGGCCGAGAAGGCGGGCGGTCTGCTGGGCATCTTCCTTATGGCGTTCACGCTCACGCTCGTCAGCTTCTCCTGCACGGGCCCCATCATCGGCTTCCTGCTTGTCGAGGTGGGCACGACGGGCAATATCCTTGGTCCCACTATCGGCATGTTAGGCTTTGCGCTGGCTTTGGCGTTGCCTTTTACGCTCTTTGCCATCTTCCCTGCCTGGCTGAAATCTGTCCCCCGCAGCGGCGGGTGGATGAATACCGTCAAGGTTGTGCTTGCCTTCGTGGAGATTGCCTTCTCGCTGAAATTCCTCTCTGTGGCCGACCTCGCCTACGGCTGGGGCATCCTGAGCCGTCCCACCTTCCTCTGCCTTTGGATTGTACTGGCTCTGCTGCTGGGCTGCTACCTGCTGGGTTGGATTCGCTTTAAGCACGACGATAAGGTCGAGCACGTCAGCGTCGTCCGCTTCTCGTTGGCTGTCATCAGCTTGGCTTTTGCCCTCTACATGGTGCCTGGCCTTTGGGGCGCTCCCTGCAAGGCCATCAGCGCCTTCGCTCCGCCCATGACGACGCAGGACTTCAACCTCTACGACAAAACCGTCCACGCTCAATACATGGATTACGACCAGGGAATGGCTTATGCCCGTCAGGTGGGCAAGCCCGCTATGCTTGATTTCAGCGGCTATGGCTGTGTCAACTGCCGAAAGATGGAGCAGAGCGTTCTCTCCGACGACCGCGTTCGAGACATCATCGACCACGACTACGTCCTCATCACCCTCATCGTCGACGACAAGACCCCGCTTGCAGCCCCCATCCGTGTGGAGGAGAACGGCAAGACCGTCACCCTGCGCACTATTGGCGACAAGTGGAGCTACCTCCAGCGCAGCAAATTCGGCGCCAACGCCCAGCCCTTCTACGTCCTCTTGGATGCCGACGGCCGTCCCCTCGCTCCGCCTCGTAGCTACGACGAGGATGTTGACGTCTTCCTTACTTGGTTGAAAAACGGGCTGAAATAGAGCTCTGACGAAATTTTTCCTGATTTTTGTTGGAGCCTTCAAAAGTCTGTGGTAATGCTGCAGACGATCTCCCGGAAGGCTGGGTATTTCCGTAGTGTTTGATTCTATTTCCGTAGTGTTTGATTCTATTTTTTCAGCGCCCCCTTCTATTCATTTAGCGCCCCCTTTTATCTGCTCAGTCGCCCCTTCTGTCAAAACCGTACGCGACTTCGGCATAAGAAAAAGTTGAAAAAAAATGTAGGCGTGCGAGCCTATCCGCTTTTTTATACTTTTTTCGAAAAAACTGCCAACACTTACCTTTTCCCTTCCAACAAACTGTCATATAACAACTTAAGCATGGTAAGTGTTTGTTGAACACTTACCAAACACTTACCAAACACTTACCTGCTTCCTAAGTAAGTGTTGACAATTTTTTTAGTTTTTCCCTTCGTCGTAATACTCGACGGGTTTGACGTTGCGCTTGAGAGACTCGTTGATGAGAGTCTTGAGTTGGAGGGTGCGTTCCTGGATGCCGTTGCGGCGCTCGGGCTTGTAGAGATTGTTGTAGCGGCAGGGGGCGAGCTTGAAGTGCATGTCGTCGAGGGTGCCACTGACGTCGAGGCCGAGGCGGACGGGCACAGGGGCATCGGTAACGGAGAGGTGGTAGTTGAAATCGAAGTCGCGATTGATATTGTGCCGTCCAGCCACGATAGCCTCGTATTGGCCGAGACGGACGCGGAAGGGGTAGAGGTCAACCTCGTCCTTGAAGACGCTGAGCTCCACGTCGAGGCTGTCGATGCGGTTTTCGGTCGATTTGTCGGTCATCAGGTACTTCTTGATGGTGGCAAAGGTGGAAGAGGGGAGCACCACGAGGTCCTTGCCCTCGATGGAGGCAGCGCCACGCAGGGTGGAGAGTTTGAAATCGTAGTTGGACTTCAAGTACGATTCGCCAGCAAAGTGGAATTGAGCCTGACCGTCGAATGACTTCAGCATGGGCACAATGGAGTCGACCTTGGGAATCATGCGGATAAGGTCGTCTATCTCGATGTCGATGAGATGAAAATCGATGCCGGCGAAGAGGTGATTCATGCGCGGCGATTTGTACATGGCGGTAAGCTGCATGGTGGCTGCCTTGGAGGTGAAGCCAAGTTCCTCCATGACGAGGACACCATCGCGGCAGGTGATTTTGCCACCCACGTTGTGAAAGTCGAATCCGTTCCAATTGGCGGTCTTGACGTCGGTACGGAAGAATACGTCAACGCCCAACGGCACCATGAAGGGCTTGTCCTCCTTCACCTCGTCATCGGCAAAGGCCAGACCCTCTCCCCGCTCCCCCGTAGAGGGGGAGGCCTCGCTATCGCTCGTGAGCTGCGCGCTAACTACCTCCCCTCCATCACGGGAGGGGTCGGGGGTGGGTCCCCCTAAGCCGCTGACGAGATCCATGATTTCGCTCACATCGGTGTAGTCAGACGAGAAGGTGAGGTTGCCTTTGAGCAGACCGTTCTTCGCCAGCCAGGCATCGAGGTTGGTGATGTCGCCGCGGAGGCTGAAGTCGCTTTTGCCGAGCTTAAAGCGGCTGTCGTCGATGGTGAAACGGCCCGGAGTGAAGTCGAAGCGGATGCTGGGAATATCCACGGGAACCGGCAGCAGGGCATAGTCGGCATGGGCGGTACTGAGGTTGGCATTGACCTTGGGATTCCATTGGTCGAGGACAGCCTTTTTCGTGGCATCGCGTGTGGCTGAGGCCTTGATGGTGAGGGCTCCTGTGTTAGCAGCAAGCAGACGGCCCAGACGGCCATCGAGGCTGGAGGTGGTGATGGTAGCTTCGTAGTGAGGTTTTGGATTCTTGCCTTTGGGTGTGACCATCATTGCCTCGACGACGGGTTTTGCCATCTTGGCGTCGATGGTATCAATCGTGGCGGCAAGGTTGTCCATCACCAGCTTGGCCTTCGCAGAGAAGGGCGTTTTCTTGTCGGTGAAGTCTGAAAGACTAAAGGTAGATTGAAGATTGAGGATTGAAGATTGAAGATGATCCTTTATCTCCACGGCCAGCGATGGAGCTTTCAATGTGCCTTGGGCAAACTCCTTGAATTGCGAAGTGGTCTTTTTTGCGGGGATGGCGACATTTGCCGTCAGCTTAGGAGCAACGAGGGCAATGCTGTCGTTCAGACGGCCGTTCAGACGGTCGAGAGTGACTCCGGCATTGGCTGTGCTAATGGCGAGCTTGCCGTTGTGGAGACCGGCATTTGCCTTTGCGTCAAGCTGCAGGGCGCCGTCGTTGATACGGATGTTGGAGAGCTTCTTGCGGTAGGCCTTTGGCACGACGGCAAGTACCTCCTTCAGGTTCCAGCGGTTTGTACTAAGGGCGAGGTCGGCATCGAGGGTTGTGGAGTCGGGACGGCTGACGGTCCCGTCAAGGTTGATGTCGAATTGGTTAAGCTTGACGCTGCCTTGGTTGACGGAGATGCGGCTGAAGGCGGTGTCTGCTGTCAGCTCGGCAGCGACGGCGAGTGCGGCATCCTTGAGCAACTGCTCCTTGCCCATGCTGAATGAGCCGGAGGAAAGGGTGATGTTAGCGGGAGTGAGGTGATACTCTGTGCCGTCGAAGGTGCCTGTGAAGCGGACAGCCAGCTCGTCAGCGTCGGCGGCCATTGCCTTTTCACCATCGCAGTTGAAGATGGGTTTTGCGGCTACAAGGTCGGCTGTGCCGTTCCAGCCTTTCTTATCCTTCATGTCCCCTTGGGCCTTGAGTGTCAGTTTGTCGAGCATGGCGCTCATGCCGTTGAGGTTTAAGGCAGCGCGCTCCGTGGTGAGGGTGACGTCGGCTTTGCCTGATTCGTTGCCAGCAAGCTTTACATCAGCTTTCAGACCTACGGGACCAATGAGGCCGTCGATGGGTTTTTCGCCTGCTTTTTTAAGTATGGCAGAGCTGAGAGCTGCATCCACAGCGGCATCGATATTACCCTCCTTGAGTGTGCCCTTCAGTTTCATATCAAGGCCGTTGGCGTTGGCGTTGAGCCCCGCCTTGCGGTTGTCGAGCGTGGCGCTGAGACGGCTGATGTTGATGTGGTCAATATCGACGTCGAGTGTGCTGAGGTCGAAGGAGGATTCCTTTTTCTCCTTATTGCTTTTGGGGAAGATGTCAAGGTTCGAGGCTCCTGTCTCGGAGGTGTAGAGGTATGCTGTGCCGTCGGTGATATCCAATCCCTTCACAATGATGGAACGGTCGCGGAGGAATGCCTTGGCATCAACGGCGAGTGTCAGATGGCCTAGTGCTGCTACGGTGTCCGTCTCGGCTCCTTCGACAGGGTTGACGATAACGACGTCGTTGACGTCAAGTCCCAGCTGGGGGAATGTCTTGAAGAGAGTGAGATTCACCCGCCCAATGTGGGTGTCGCAGGTGATGTATTTGTCGGCCACACGGCTGACAATAGGGGTGAGCCGCGCCGGGGTAAAGATGAGCCAGCAGGCAATGAGGACAATCAAAACTATAAGGCCGACGAGCGACGCAAGGGTGATGCTGGTTATCTTGAGCGCTTTCTTCATATCAGTTTACCTTATAGAATTTGTACTTTTTGGTAGTCACGTAGGCATCGTAGTAGTCCAGCTCATCGAATGAGAGAAAAGTGATAATGTAGTATTTGGGCACTTGGGCTGTGCCGGTTTCGGTAAGATGGATGTGAATCATTTCGCTGCCGTCGACCTCCCAAGTGAAAGCCTGTGCCTCGCTCTCGTATACGTCGTCGCTCTCGTCCCACGTGGCGCCCGTGCCGTCATCGTTGTATTTATAGTAAACCTTCGTGTCCTCCTGACACCATTTGCCATAAAGATGGGTGACGTCGAAGTCGCCTTCAGTCGGGTCTTCAGGTGTGCAAGCGCACAACGCTGTGAACATAAGGAGGCACAAGTATGCCTTGAAAGATGCTGTCTTTTTCATGATGCAATACCAAATACGCGCTGCAAAGATAGCCAAAAAACAATTATTTATCCGTAGTTTTTTCTTTTTATTAGTTTTTTTTGTAGTTTTGCGGAGTTTTCCTTGTAAAATCATGAAAAAGAAGAATGCTTATCCGTGGGTGGTGGTTGGTTTGTTGTGGGTAGTTGCGTTGCTCAACTACCTTGACCGCCAGATGCTTTCAACCATGCAAGGCGCTATTGCCGCCGACATCACCCGCTTGCAGGAAGGCGAGGCCTTCGGTGCCCTAATGGCTGTGTTCCTCTGGATATATGGCTGCGTGAGTCCCTTTGCCGGCATGGTGGCCGACCGTGTGAGCCGCAAGTGGCTGGTGGTGGGCAGCCTGTTTGTGTGGTCGGCGGTGACGTTGCTGATGGGCTATGCCACGACGTTCAACCAACTCTATTGGCTGCGTGCCACGATGGGTATCAGCGAGGCTCTCTATATCCCCTCCGCTTTGTCGCTGATTGCCGATTGGCACGATGGCAAATCGCGTTCGCTGGCTGTAGGTGTGCATACCACGGGGCTTTATGTGGGGCAAGCTATTGGCGGTTTCGGAGCTGTCGTTGCCGCTCAACTTTCATGGCATCAGACCTTCCATATCTTTGGCCTTATCGGTGTTGCCTACAGCTTGGTGCTAATGTTGTGCTTGAAGGAGAAGAGAGAAAAACCTGTCCCTACTACGTCTCTCGAGCGCCGCGAATTAGAATCTCCCTCATTGAAAAAGAGTAGAGGAATGGCTTCCGTTTTTGCTGGGCTTTCGGCCGTGCTGGGGACGGTGGCGTTCTGGGTTATCCTATTCTACTTTGCTGCACCAAGTCTGCCGGGGTGGGGTATTAGAAACTGGCTGCCTACGTTGCTATCCGTCAACCTCGGTATCCCGATGACGAAGGCTGGTCCTATGGCTACCATCACCATTGCCGCTTCGTCGTTCCTGGGTGTCTTCATAGGCGGAGCATTGTCAGACCATTGGGTGCAGAAGAATTTGAAAGGTCGTATCTATACCAGTGCCATCGGCTTGGCGATGACGGTGCCTGCGCTGCTGTTGCTTGGATTGGGGCACAGCGTGTTTGCCGTTGTGTCAGCGGGCATATTGTTCGGCATTGGCTACGGCATGTTCGACACGAACAATATGCCCATCCTCTGCCAGTTCATTGCTTCTCGTAACCGAGCTACGGCCTACGGCATTATGAACATGATCGGCGTCTTTGCTGGAGCACTCGTCACTCGTCTGATGGGCTCGTGGAAAGACAGCGGCAACCTCGGTGCAGGGCTGGCATGGTTGGCTGTGCCCGTTTTGATTGCCCTTCTGCTCCAGCTGATGGTACTAAAACCTACTACGGACAATAAGGAATAGCCATTAATTTAGAATTAAGAAAAATATAAGAATCATGGAAAAAATCATCGGACTTATTGATGCGCCGTTTACTCCCTTTTATCCCAACGGCGATGTGAACTTCGAACCCATTCCCGCCTATGCTGCGATGCTGAAGAAGAACGGCTTGCAGGGCGTCTTCATCAACGGTTCGTCGGGCGAGGGCTATATGCTCACTCCCGAGGAGCGCATGAAACTGGCCGAGTGCTGGATGGCTGCTGCCCCTGAGGACTTCAAGGTCATTGTGCATGTGGGGAGTTGCTGTGTGCGAGAGAGCCGCCGCTTGGCAGAACATGCTGCCTCCATCGGTGCATGGGGCATCGGTGCCATGGCTCCTCCCTTCCCCAAGATTGGACGCGTGGAGGAGCTGGTGAAGTACATCGAGGAGATTGCCTGCGGTGCTCCCAACTTGCCGTTCTACTACTACCACATCCCCGCTTTCAACGGTGCCTATTTACCCATGGTGAAGCTGCTGGAGGCTGTCGATGGCCGAGTGCCTAACTTCGCCGGCATCAAATATACTTTCGAGAGCATGTACGAGTATAACCAGTGCCGTCTCTACAAGAACGGCAAGTACGACATGCTGCACGGCCAAGACGAAACGATCCTTCCCTGTCTGGCTATGGGCGGAGCGCGTGGCGGCATCGGTGGCACTACCAACTACAACGGCCGCGAACTCGTCGGCATCATCGAGGCTTGGAAAGCCGGAAACCTCGAGTTGGCACAAGAACGTCAGAACTTCAGTCAGGAGGTTATCAACGTCATCTGCCACTATCGCGGCAATATCGTTGCTGGCAAACGTATCATGAAGCTCATCGGCCTCGACCTCGGCAAGAACCGCACCCCCTTCCAAAATATGACCGACGAGGAGGAAGCCCGCATGAAGGAGGAACTCGAAGCCATCCGTTTCTTCGACCGCTGCAATAAGTTCTGATTTTTCTATAATTCATATTGTGCCTATTGGACCTATATTGAATATGGATAGCAAACAATACCTCGCCGACTGGGCGGCACGCTATCGCCGTGACCTCGTCGGTAACATCATGCCCTTCTGGATGGAGCATGGCCTCGATCGTGTGAACGGCGGCGTCTATACCTGTCTCGACCGCGATGGCACTCTCATGGACACAACGAAGAGCGTCTGGTTCCAGGGGCGTTTCGGCTTTGTCGCGGCCTACGCTTATAATAATGTGGAGAAGAACCCCGACTGGTTGGCGACATCAAAAAGCTGCATCGACTTCATCGAACGTCATTGCTTTGACACTGACGGACATATGTTCTTCACGGTGACGGCCGAGGGCGGCCCTGTGCAGAAGCGCCGGTACGTCTTTTCAGAGTGCTTTGCCATCATAGCCATGGCGGAGTATGCGCTAGCGAGCGGTGACCGTAGCTATGCCGACAAGGCGTTGGCGCTCTTCCGCCGTACACGCACCATGCTGACGACACCCGGCTTCCTCCCACCGAAGACCACGCAGGGCGGCTTCAGCCACTCCATTACCATGATGTTCTTCAACGTCGTAGTGGTGTTGAAGAAGGTCATCGATGCTCCTGACCTTGATGAGCAGCTTTCCACCTCACTCTCCCTCATCGAGAAATATCTCCTGAAGCATGAATATAAAACCATTCTGGAGAGCGTTGATGAAGAGGGCCGTTTGATGGATACCATCGCCGGCCGTGTCATCAATCCTGGGCATTGCATTGAGACGGCGTGGTTCCTTATGGAGGCAGCTCCGCCCATGGCCGACCCTGAGCATGTGCGCCGACTGGGCATTCAGATTCTTGACTGGGACTTCGAGTGGGGCTGGGACAAGGAGTTTGGCGGCATCATCAACTTCCGCGACTGTCGTGGATTTCCACCGCAAGACTACTCGCAGGACATGAAGTTCTGGTGGCCCCAATGCGAGACCATCATTGCCTCGCTCTATGCTTACAAGCTGACTGCCGACGAACGCTATCTGGAGATGCACCGTCAAGTCTCTGAGTGGGCATACACCCATTTCCCCGATGATACCTACGGCGAGTGGTATGGCTACCTCCACCGCGACGGCACCGTGGCACAGCCCGCCAAAGGCAACATTTTTAAAGGCCCCTTCCACGTTCCCCGTATGATGATAAAGAGCATGTTACTCTGCAATGAGATATTAAACAAGCAATGAGCAAATTCAAACTCTGTGTGCTGCTTCTGCTGCTTTCCATCGGCGTATGCAGGGCAGGGGTGAGGGTGAAGGTAGCGTGTGTGGGCAACAGCGTCACCTACGGCTACGGCCTCAAGGATCGCGACCACGATGCCTACCCTGTGCGTTTGCAGCAGATGCTCGAAAGCAAATATGGTGCAGGGCTGTTTGAGGTGGGTAATTTCGGCCGCTCGGGGGCTACCTTGTTGTATAAGGGCCATCGCCCCTACGTCCAACAGCCAGAGTTTCGACAGGCGCTCGACTTCCGTCCCGACTGGGTGGTCATCCATTTGGGACTCAACGATACCGACCCCCGTAATTGGCCCGATTGGAAGGAGGAGTTCATCCCTGACTACCGAGCCCTTATTGACAGCTTTCTCGTCGTCAATCCCGATGCCCGCATTCTCATCTGCAAGATGACGCCCATTTTCGACCGCCATTCCCGCTTCCAGAGTGGCACTCGTGATTGGCACGCTCAGATTCAAGAGGCTATCGAGAAGGTGGCTCACGGCGCCAACGTACAGCTTATTGACCTCTACACTCCCTTGCATAGCCGTCCCGACCTCTTCCCTGATGCCCTTCATCCTAATCCTGAGGGCGCACAGATACTTGCCAGAACTGTTTATTCCGCTCTTACGGGTGATTACGGGGGGCTTAGGCTACCTGTCATCTACGGTAATGGAATGGTGATGCAGCGTGGCGAGCCCATTAAGCTCTGGGGGACTGCCGATGCCCGCCAGACGGTTCATGCCGTGTTGAGCAAGGATAGAAAGACTGTGGCGGAATGGACGGGACTCACGTGGGCCGACGGCACATGGAGCGTGCAGCTTCCCGCCATGAAGGCAGGAGGCCCCTACACCCTGACGCTGACCTCAAAGCCTCAGGCCGTCACCGACTACCACATCTACTATCCGCCGCGCTACCCAAAGGAACTGAGTAATCTTGTTCAACATCCCGTGCAGACGCTCACCATTGACAGCATCTACTTCGGCGATGTGTGGCTGGCCTCGGGGCAGTCGAACATGGAGTTGCGTGTCGACCAATGTAACACTCTTGCCCAAGACCTCTCAGACGCTACCCGTCTCGGCAGTCGCCTGCACCTCTACAATATGCCCGCCCATGCTCGCACTGATGCCGTGGAGTGGGACGACAGTGTGCTCGCCTATACCAACCAACTGCGCTACATGGATTTCCAGGGCTGGCAGACGGCCTCTGCTGCGTCCGTTGCTCCATTCTCAGCCGTAGCCTTCAATTTCGGCCGTGTGCTTTGCGACAGCCTCGGCGATGTGCCCATCGGCATTATCTGCAACGCTGTGGGAGGCTCAACTACCGAGTCGTGGATAGACCGTACCACGCTGGAATGGGAGTTGCCTAACATCCTCCGTGATTGGCGTAACGGCGACTATGGGCAGCCCTGGGCACGTGGCCGTATGACGCAGAATATCGCCCATGCCCTCGACCGGGAGTCGGCGGCCTACAATCCCCTACAGCGCCACCCCTATGAGCCGAGCTATCTCTTCGAAGCTGCCATTCAACCCCTTGCCCATTTCCCTATAAAGGGCGTCATCTGGTATCAAGGTGAGAGCAATGCCCACAACGTTGAGCTTCACGAGCAGCTCTTTCGCTTGTTAGAACAGTCGTGGCGCCGCGAGTTTGCCCGCACATGGCAGAGCGAGTTCCACCGTGAGCCACAGTTGCCTTTTTACTTCGTGCAGCTCAGCAGTCTGCCGCGACCCTCATGGCCGGCATTCCGCGATAGCCAGCGCCGTCTGGCAGCCCAGCGGCCGCTGACGTGGATGGCCGTGACCTCCGACCTTGGCGACGTTGCCGATGTCCACTACCGTACTAAGCGCCCTGTGGGCGAGCGACTGGCCCTGCAGGCTCTGGCTCACACCTATGGCCGCCAGTTGGAGAGTGAAGGCCCCTTGGTGACGTCTGCCAAGCATGGGGCGGCGGAGAGCGTTGTGATAGAGTTCAACCATGCCGACGGTCTCACATGTAGCCGTGGCTTTGAGTTGGCGGGAAGCGATGGCTTGTTCTATCCTGCTGATATCGAAATCAGTGGCACCTCCATCCGCCTCACATCGCCCGAAGTACGCTTCCCTGTCGCCGTCCGTTACGGCTGGAGCGGTTTCACCGATGCCGACCTCCGCAACTCCCACGGCCTCCCCGCATCGACGTTTTATATTAAAATTGAAGATTTAAGGTTAAATTTATGAACGGCAAGGCATTTTATTTTTCTTTTTTATTTGTTCTTTTTTCATTCGTATTCGTCTTCTTCTCCTGTATGCCGAAGAACGAGTTTGTCCGTCGTGTCGGTATGACGCCTACTGAAGACACCTGCTATGCCAAGGGTGTTTCGGGTGCCTACTGCGGCTGGCTCGACGGTCACCTCATCCTTGCCGGCGGCGCCAATTTCCCCGGCCGTCCCGCTGCCGATGGTGGAGGGAAGATGTACTATGAGGCTATCTATGCCACCTCGGGAAAGGTTAATTATTCAACAGGTCAACAAGTCAATAAGTCTGCACTTCGCTGGCAGCTGGTGGGTGTTCTTCCCGTGCCGATGGCCTACGGCGTCACCGTCAGCGACGACGACGGCATGGTGATTGTCGGCGGTTGCAATGCCGCGGGCGGACTGAGCCTCGCCTTCCGTCTCAGCCGGCGCGACGGTGCCCTTCGCATGGAGCAGCTGCCCGAGTTGCCGTGTGCGCTCGATAACATGGCTGGGACACGTCTGGGTGACCGCATCTACGTCGTGGGCGGCCTCAGTGACGGTCAGCCCTCGGCAGCCATGTACGCCTACGACTTCAACTACGGCGAGTGGTTCCAATGTGCTCCGCTTCCCAACGCCCGTCTGCAGCCCGTCTGTGTGGCGCAGGATGGCAAACTCTACGTCTGGGGCGGCTATTTACAGCCTACCGACAGTCTCGGTCGTGTGCTTGGCGAGGAGTGCATCGTCTATTCCGATGGCTACCAGTACGACCCTCAGGCCGACAAATGGGCCCCGCTTCCCACGCCCGTGGATGCCGAGGGCCATCCGCTCACGCTCAGTGGCGGTACGGCCGTGGCCTGGGGCGACAAAGAAATACTCGCCGTGGGTGGCGTCAACCGTAACATCTTTCTTGGTGGCATACAGGGGCTCTTCCCCATGCCCGACTACCTGAAGCACGAGCCCAAATGGTATCGCTTCAACCCGAATGTGCTCATCTACTCCACTGTCACGGGTCAGTGGCGCACCTTGACTCAGACGTCCCTTACTGCCCGCGCCGGCGCCTCGCTGGTCAGCCTGACTGACACTATCCCCGCAGCCCTACTCCTAGGCGGCGAGCTCATGCCAGGTATTCGTTCTACCGACGTGACGTTGATTTCAGCGAAAGGGGAGGAATACGAATAACATCAATAACGGGGATGACATTCCTCGACTGATTTTACCCGAAAAAACTTCGGGACAGCTCGTCGCTTGAACCCTCTCTACTTCAGCTTGGTGGCTTTGACTCCCTCGAAGGTGATTTTGACGGGGCGGATGGTGCCATCCTTCTCGAAGACGAGGCGGTCGATGCAGGTGACGCGGTGGTTGCCGTCTGTCTCGCCCAAGGGGCGGCGGTGGTAGACGATGTAGTACTCGTCGCGGCCGCGGGCTTTGATGACAGAGTGGTGGCCGGCGCCGGTAGCTACGTCAGGGTCGGATTCGAGGATAGTGCCCACACGGCGGAAGGGGCCGAAGGGGTTGTCGGCCATAGCGTAGGCGACGTGGTAGCCAGGTCCCGTCCAACCGCCCTCGCTCCACATGAAATAGTACTTCCCGTTACGCTTCAGCATAAAGGGGCCTTCGACATAGTTCTCGGGCGTGATCTCACGATACATCGTGCCGTCGGGGAAGGGGCGAATGCTGGTGAGGTCCTCGCCCATACGGACGACGTTGCAGTGGCCCCAGCCGCCGTAGTACATGTAGTATTCGCCATCGTCATCGCGAAAAACGAACTGGTCGATGGGCTGTGCGCCGTTAACAATATCGTTGATGAGCGGCTTGCCCAGAGCGTCGCTGAACGGGCCGGCGGGATTCTTGGCGGTGGCTACACCGATGCCGCCAATCTCACCTTCGTGGACGTCGTTGGCAGCGAAGTAGAGGTAATAGGTGTCGCCGCGCTTCACCATGGCAGGTGCCCACAGAGCCTGGCGGAACCACGTGATGCTGTCGGCGGTGAGTACGCGGTCGTGCTTTGTCCAATGGACGAGGTCGCGCGACGAGAAGGCGTCGAGCCAGCGCTGCTGGCGGTAGCGAGCTGAGGTGGTGGGGTAGATCCAGCACTCGCCGTTGACGACGACACCTTCGGGATCGGCATACCAGCCTTCCCACAGCGGGTTGCCGCTCGTCTCGGCAACTTTGCCGGTGCTCTTGCAGCCAAGCAGCACAAGTGCTAATGAAAAACTAATAATGAAAAATGAATAATGAAATGCTTCTTTTTTCATGATGATAAATATTTGAGTTTTTGTTATGTTGATGTCGGTTTACTCTCTAATGTACTTTTCCAGGTTTTTTGCCTCGATGGTGTAACCCTGTTCGTTGGGGTGGAGGCCGTCGCCAGCAAACATTGCCTCAATCAACTTACCCTCGGCATCGACGAAGCCGGGGGTAAGGTCGACGTAAGTGACGTCGGTACCACGTAGTCGCTCGGCCACAAGGGCGTTGATAGCTGCCACACGTGCTTCGCCGCCACGGCGCGGCATTATGCCTACCTGATAGATGCAGGCCGTCGGCTGATGGTGGCGCACGGCATCGATGAGCATCATCATGCCTTCGACAATCTCCTCATCGGTGTTTATACCGATGTTGTTAGTACCCAGCAGTAGAAACACTTTCTTAGCCTCGAAGCCGTCAAGCTCACCGTGGGCAATGCGCCAGAGACCATTCTCAATGCGGTCCCAGCCGAATCCCTGGTTGTGAACGATGTGACCCTTGAACAGTTTGTCCCAACTCTTGCGGTAGGCCTTGGCCACCTTGCCTTCCTTGCGGACGTCGTCGCTCCAGAAATGGGTGATGCTGTTGCCGAGGAGCACAATGTCAGGCTGTTCGTCGCAGTTGCGTTGCAGCATCAGCTCGTGGCGGGCTCGCCAGTCATACCAGTCACGCTGCTGTGTACGGGGGGTGAAGAGGTTCTCGATACCCTTTGAGATAACGGGGGTGGGGCGGAAGATCTCCTCGATCTTGCGCTCCACGGCATCGCCATATTGACGCATGCCCAGGTCGTTGGGATGACAGCCTTCAACCATGAAGTCAAGCGTAAAGCCCATCTCCTCGTAAGGCAGATAGTGAAGATCTTTGACGCCTTGTTCTTGCAAAGTTTTGTAGGCGCGGCGTTGCTCCTTATTAGCGTTCATATACCAGTCTACCGCCTGCTGCGATGCCGAGCCGTTGGAGTAGCAATGCTCCATCAGCAGGATGGGGACGTCGCTCTTCTCGCGCAGGAGGTTGACACCCTTCAGCATGCGGTCGTAGATGAGTTCCGTGCGCTCGGTGGAGAGATTGGGCAAGCAGTCAAGGATGTAAAGTTTCGCGTCAATCTCTGCTATGAAGTTGAATACCTCTTCCTCCAGCAGCCCATTGCCGGAGAATCCGAGATTGATGACAGGGTAATCCGTCTCACGGTGTACAATGTTTGTCCACGCCATGCCTGGGCGTGAGGCACAGGCTCCTTGTGCTACCGACGTGCCATAGACCACGATGGGTTGCTCGAGGCTTGCCGGCTGGAAACGCAACTCGCGGTTCTCAGGGACACCAATCTCAAGCCACGTCACCTCGTTGTAAAGTGGAAGGAACAGCTCGAAGTCGTAGCCACGCCCCTCGCCGGTGAAGTAGGTGATATCCTTGAACTCATAGTTCACCGTGTCCTTGAACGAGAGGTTGAAGCGGCTGGCACACCAGCGCAGCTTCCCCTCGGCATCCTTAGCGAAAAGATCCACGCCTGAGACACCCGTCGAGGGCATGTGAAACATGCTCAGCCCGCCTTTCAGTCCATAGCGCACCTTGATGCTAGGGGCATTCGTGTGGAAGCAGATGGAGAGCCCTGCCGACTGCTTCGACAGATTCCATACCGCGCTGCGCACCACACCCTCGGCCCTCGGCGTCAGACGGTGGTAGTTGTCGCTCAGTTCGCTGTTCCACCAGCGCCCATGCACCATGTTCTCACCCTGCTCCAGCGGGTTCATCCACTTCGTTTGTGCCCCAACAGGCAACAGTCCGCACACACATAGTGCTATAAAAAGCACTCGTCTAAAAGAAGTTTTCATTTTTATCCATCATTTTATTTTTGTCCGACAAAGGTAGCAATAAAAATCTATAATTTGCAAAAATTTTTGAGTTTTAGATAGGCTATAAACCCGAAACGCTAAAATAACAAAAATTATTATGTTCTTCTCTCGGCTTGACCGATCTTTAACCTTTGGTTTTAGGTAGGCTTCGCCTCGGAAGAAAAAATAAAAAATGTTTATTTATTTTGTTCTTCTCTCGGCTTGCACTACCTTTGCAAATTAAAATTGATAATAGGCGCTCATGCGCGCAAAAAAAAGATATTCTGTCCTGACCTTGATGGTCGTACTGCTGGCCATGCTGCCCCTGTCGCTGACGAGGGCGCAGGAGGTTGTGACCGACTCGGTAGGGGTTGTTCTGGATAATCCGGTAATTCCAGATACCCTGGATGTTCCGGAGATTCTGGATGTTCCGGAGATACAGAAAAAACTGAAGGGTAATGAGGCAAAGGCGGACTCGCTGCAGAACGATTCGGCAGAGGCGAAGAAGAAAGAGGTGGTGGATGCTCCCGTGCAGTATGAGTCGAAAGACAGCATGGTGTGGACGAAGGACGGCAATGCCTACCTCTACGGCAGCGGCAAGGTGAACTACCAGAGCATCGAGCTCACCGCCGAGCGCATCACCGTCAACATCCCCAAGAGCGAGGTCTATGCCGAGGGCGTCAAGGACTCCACAGGCACCGAAACGGGGCGTCCCGTGTTCAAAGAGGGGCAGACGCCCTACGAATCGGAGACGATGAGCTACAACTTCAAGTCGAAGAAGGGCTTTATCCGCAACGTCGTCACCGAGCAGGGCGACGGCTACATGATTGGCCGCGATGCTAAGAAAGGTGCTGAGGGAGAGTTCTTTATCCAAAACGGCAAATACACCACCTGCGAGGACCACGAGGCTCCACACTTCTACCTGAACATGACGCGTGGCAAGGTGCGTCCCGAGCACGACGTGGTGTTCGGCCCTGCTTATCTGGTGGTGTGCGACGTTCCCCTGCCGCTGGCTGTCCCCTTCGGTTTCTTCCCGTTCACTCAGGAGTTCTCCAGCGGTTTCATCATGCCCAGCTATGGCGACGAGCTGGAGCGCGGCTTCTACCTGAAGGATGGCGGCTACTACTTCGCCTTCAGCGACTATCTTGACCTGAAGGTGACGGGCGAGATATTCACCAAGGGCTCGTGGGGCGTCACAGGAGCCACCAACTACCGTCGCCGCTACAAATACTCGGGCAACGTCAACGTCAACTACCTCGTCACCAAGACGGGCGAGAAGAACATGCCCGACTACTCCGTGTCGAAGAACTTCAAGGTCATCTGGAGCCACCGTCAGGATGCCAAGGCAAACCCCAACAGCAACTTCAGCGCCTCGGTGAACTATGCCACCACCAACTACGAGAAGAAAAACCTGACGAGTGTCTATAACCCCGCCCTGCGCAGCCAGAGCCAGCGCACCTCGTCCGTCAGCTACAGCCGCTCCATCCCCGACTGGAAGCTGAACATCAGCTCGTCGATGAACATTGCCCAGAACATGCGTGACAGTACGCTGTCGCTCACGCTGCCCTCGCTGAACGTCTCGCTCAGCCGCATCTATCCCTTCAAGCGCAAGAAGGCAGCCGGCAACGAGCGGTGGTACGAGAAGATAGCCCTCACCTACAGCGGAGCCCTCAACAACAGCGTCACCTCGAAGGAGGACCAGATACTCCACACTAGCCTCACCCGCGACTGGCGCAACGGCATCAAGCACTCCATCCCCATCAGTGCCTCGTTCACGGCGTTCAAGTACATCAACATCACCCCCTCGTTCAACTACACCAGCCGCTGGTACACCTACCGCATCGACCAGCGGTGGGACGACGACATCCACAAGGCTGTCCGCGACACCATCTACGGCTTCAACCGCGTCTATAACTACAACCTCTCCGTCTCGGCCAACACCAAGCTCTACGGCTTCTACCAGCCGCTGCCGTTCCTGGGCGACAAGGTGAAGATGATTCGCCACGTGCTCACCCCCTCCGTCAGCTACAGCATGGCACCCGACTTCAGCGACTCGCGCTACGGCTTCTGGAAGTCCTATACCTACACCGACGAGAAGGGCGAGGTGCACACCGTCGACTACTCGCCCTACACCGGCTCGCTCTACGGCACCGTCACGAAAGGACGCTCGGGGACGGTGAGCGTCGATGTGTCGAACAACGTCGAGATGAAGGTGAAGAGCGACCGCGACTCCACGGGTGTCCGCAAAATCAGCATCTTCGACGAGCTGGGTGCCTCCATGTCGTACAACATGGCCGCCACCACCCGTCCGTGGAGCAACCTCACCACCCGTCTGCGCATGAAGCTGACGAAGAACTACACCTTCAGCCTCAACACCACGTGGCCTTCCTACGGCTATGTCTATAGCTACGACGATGCGGGGCGCCGCACCATCAGCGGCGATGAGCGCCCCTTCTGGGAGACAGATGCCGCACGCGGCTTCCACTGGCCACACTTCCCCGGCATGAGCCAAAACCTCAGCTACACCTTCAACAACCAGTCGTGGAACAAAATCAAGGAGCGCATCAACACCCTGCTGCACGGCAAGGACGAAGACGAGGATGACGATGGCGATAGCGATGGCGATGGCGGCGACAAGCCGAAGTCCACCGCTGCCCCCGACAAGGGCAGCACACGTCCCTCCAGCTCCAAGAAAGCCGAGGTGGACGAGGACGGCTACATGCCCTTCTCCCTCCCGTGGTCCGTGTCGCTCTCCTATGGTATCACCGTGCGCGAGAACGTGGCCGCCGACTACTTCCACGAGCGCCCCGACGGCACCGGATGGTATGGCTACAAGCTCACGCAAAACCTCAACATCTCCGGCAACGTGAAGATATCCAACAAGTGGAACATGAACTTCAGCTCCGGCTGGGACTTCATCGACCACGACTTCACCACCACCACCATGAACATCAGCCGCGACCTCCACTGCTTCAGCATGTCGTGCGGCATCGTGCTCAGCCCCTATATGAGCTACAACTTCTCCTTCCGTGCCAACAGCTCCATGCTGGCCGATGCCCTCAAGTACGACCAGCGCAGTTCCGCCGGCAACAACATCAACTGGTACTAAGGTGAAGATTGAGTTGGCAGGACACTGGGGCTATCGGCGCTTGCTGCGCTCGGCCGTACCCGCTGTGACGATGATGATTGTCATGTCGGTCTATTCCATTGTCGATGGTCTGTTCGTCTCCAACTTCGTGGGCACCACCGCCTTTGCCGCGCTCAACCTCATCTGGCCGGCCCTTGCCGTGGTGGGAGCGCTGGGGCTGATGGTGGGCACGGGCGGCAGTGCCCTCGTCTCCATCACGATGGGGCAGAACGACTATCCCCGTGCCTCGCGCATCTTCTCCGTCCTCATCCGCTTCACGCTCATCATGGCGCTGCTGTTTGCCGTACCCCTGTTGCTGCTGATGAAGCCCATCGCCATTGCCCTGGGCGCCGAGGGCGAGATGGTCGGCGAGGCGGTCACCTATGGCAACATTTGTGCTATCGGCATGCCCGGCTATATGCTGCAGATGGCCTTCCAGTCGTTCTTCATGACCGCTGAGCGTCCGCAGATGGGCACGAAGCTCAGCATCGTCTGCGGCGTCACCAACATGGGCCTCGACGCCCTGTTCATCCTCGTCTTCGGCTGGGGGCTGGCGGGGGCAGCCGCCGCCTCCATGGTGGCCTGTGCCGTGGGCGGCATCTTCCCCCTGTGGTGGTTCTCGTCGCGCCGCAACGACAGCCGCCTCCGCCTCTCCCTGCTCACACGCATGGCCGACGCCCGCAGCATCATCCGCCGAGCCTGCACCAACGGCCTCTCGGAGTACGTGGGCAACATCGCTTTCAACGTCGTGGGCATCTGTTACAACCTGCAGCTCATGCACTACTTCGGCGAGAACGGCGTGGCGGCCTACGGCATACTCATGTACATCGGCTTCATCTTCGGCGCAGTATTCTTTGGTTATAACTTTACTGTAGGTCCTGCTGTGGGCTTCAACTATGGGGCACAGAACACAGGCGAGCTGCGCAGTCTGCTTCGCCACAGCGCGGTGCTGACGCTTGTGGCAGGAGCCCTGATGGCCGTCGTCTGCGAGGCAGGTGCCGAAGGACTGGCGCGGGTGTTCGTCAGCTACGACGAATCGTTGCTCGCCCTCACTACTCGCGCTATCCGTTTTTATATGATTAGTCTGGTGCTTTGCGGATTCAACATCTTTGTCTCTGCATGGTTTACTACACTTAACAATGGCGTCATCTCTGCTGTGGCATCCTTTACCCGCACGTTGGTGTTTGAGCTTGCTGCAGTCTTTATCCTTCCCTTGTTATTGGGCATCGATGGCATTTGGCTGGCGGTGAATGTGGCAGAATTCCTTGCCTTTCTTTTGACAACCTCGCTGCTTATTCACTTCCGCAAGCGGTATCATTATTAAAAATCCTTCTCTTTGCAACCTTTTTCTGTATTGCTCCGTCTAACGGATGTAAACCCTAAAAACAGAAGAAAAATGAAAAAAATCGCATTTCTCATGTTGGCCGCCATGATGGCTGCTACGATGTCCGCTCAGAACGGCAAACAGTTGTACAAAAAGTATTTCGACCGCGAAGGTGTCGAGACCGTTCACCTCTCGGGCTTTCTCCTCCGCACCGCTGGAAAGCTGGCTACCGTTGATATGGACGGAAGGGACTTCTCGCAGTTTGCCCGCTCGCTCAAGGGCATGTACGTCATCAATGCCGAGACGCCGGAGACCCGTGCCGCGCTCGCTTCAGACATCCGCAAGATTATTCATAAAGGCGACCTGGAGTCGTTAATGGAAGCCAGCTCCGACGGGCAGAAGGTGATGATGTACATTAGCGGTACGGATGATATTGTCAATGAGATAGCTGTTGTCACCTTGAGCGAGGACGATGTCACGTTCGTTGGCTTCGAAGGCCGCATACCCCGTGATGAGTTGGAAAACTGGGCTGCCGAAGAAATGGACTAAGGTAAAAGATTTCGGGATAATAAAGTTACAAAAAACATCCCCACTTCACATGCTGTTGAGGTGGGGATGTTTTTTTATCCTAAATCAGTTATTCAATTTGGGCTTATTGTTTCACCGCCTTGAAGTGTGTGATTCTGCTATTGAAACGGCCTGTTTCATGGAGCGGGAAAACGAGCGTGCGGACGTAGTTATACGACTTGTTCTCGGTGTAAAACCGCTTCTCGATGCCCAAGTCCTGCACCAGCTTGCCATTCACATAAAGCGCCGTGTTACGGTTGGTGCCTTTGATGCAGATATGCTCCGTTCGTCCAGGTTTGCCCTTATGGCGGAAGGTGTATAGGTAGCCGTCACGTGAGAAGCCCAGCCATCCACCGACAGGGTCGGCAAGATAGAAGCGTGAGTAAGGGCTTTGGAGGAGGACTGTGCCCTCGGATTCTTTCGCCCAGGTGATATCGAATTCCACTTGATAGTCGTAACCTATCTGTGCATCGTCACGCAAGTTAATGACGGTTCCTGATGGCAATGTGGGTAGCTCCATCTGGGTGTCGCCCAGCTGATGGCAGGTGTATCCTTCGCCTAAGGCCTTGCGCTGGGTATCCCATGCGGCATAGCCAATGGTATCGTTTACGGCATGCCATGTTTTCTCGGAGATTACCTGAACGGCGGGGAAGATTCGGTGGTGGATGTCGCCTACAGAGATGCCGTTTGTGGTGATGTCGTTCCAGACACAGAACATGCCGCCGTGGATTTGCGGGTCGCGCTCCTCGAAAATCTCGCCGGCGATGTTGGCAGGCGTCCAGTTTTCGTAAAGGTTCTTGCAGTTCAGGTAGTTGTAGTAGTATCCAGCCTCAGGTACAATGTAAACCAGTCGGCTGGGGACGGTAATCATCTGGTAGCCCAGCGCCTTCATGTCGCGCGGATTGGCATAGCCGTTGTACCACATCTCCATCATCACATTCTCCACCTTGACGGGTGTCTCGCCCTTGGCATGGGTGAGTTGGCCCCAGAACACAGCTTGCTTGCCGTAGCTCTCCACTTCGCGGATAAGGTGATCCACCAGCCCGCGGAAAAGTTCCACCACGGCTTTGTCCTTGTTGCTGTATTCATCGGTTCCGATGTGCATGCGAGGGCAGCAGAATACGGGGTCAGGCCCGCTCAGATATTCTGAATAAAGACTGTCGAGGAAGGGGGTGACAGCAGGATTGCGCAGGTTGAGGTGGTCGGCGCCAAACTCCTCGCTGGCAAGGGATGGACGATAGTGCGAGAAGCAGAGCGAATGGGCTGGCGCATCGATTTCAGGGATAATCTCCACGCCCATGGAGCGTGCATAGAGGATGAAGTCATGGAAGCCTTTCTTTGTGTAAAACCCGTCCTGCGCCGTCAGCTCGGGAAACAGCTCGCTCTCCATGCGGAAGGCGGCATACGTCTCGTTCCAGTCGTTGTTGAAGTAGTTGCAGGAGGCGTTATCGTTGAGGTGAATCTGCAATGTGTTCATCTTGTAGTACGAGAGTAGGTCCACAAGGCTGTAGAGGTAGGAGAGGGGGACAAACTTCCGGCCCACGTCAAGCATCATACCGCGTATGGCGTATGCAGGGGTGTCGGTGATGGTGCCACATGCAAGCGGCTTGCCTTGCTCAAACAGTTGTTGCAGCGTTTGTATGCCCCACAGGATGCCCTGCTGGGTTTGTGCCTGAATGGTAACACCCTTGGAAGTCACAGTAAGCCGGTAGCCTTCAGCCCCCAGCTTCTTATCCTTGCAAAGATGGAGCGTCACGGCGCCACCCTTTCCAAATCGGACAGGAATATCCCCTAAGAAGCCAGCGAGGTACGTCGCCTGACTTTGCAGCAATTCGTTGTTGTAGGAAATATCCGTTAATCGATTCCAAGGTAATTCCCCTTTTCCAGCTTTCCATTTTTCTACGGCAGGAACGGTAAAGGGCTTCTCCTGCGCAAATACGACGCAACATGCGAAGAGGGAAATAAGCACTAAAAGTTTTCTTTTCATGATTGCAGGTTTTATATTTTGATGGCAAAGATACGCAATTTCTTTGATTATTCTCCGTCTTACTGGAAAAGAAATTTGTTTTCTCACATCTGAGAAAATTTCAAAAAGCCATCCCCACCTCACGCCATTGACGTTGAGGTGGGGACAGGCAAAAGAGTTTAATGCGGCTTTACCGCGTCTCAAAGGCATTAGAACGGCAAGCCGAAGGGATTGCCAAAGGGATTTCCGAAAGGATTGCCAAAGGGAGGATTTTCGAAGGGATTACGGCGGGAAGGCGCATCTGCATCAAGACCATTGTTGTCCATTCCTCCGAATCCCATGCCGTTGTTTCCTTCTACGCCACTGAAGGCCAGCGGAGCTCTTTCTTCTATACGGACAACACTTATTTCTGGTTTGCTATATTGCTTTTTCATTGTTCAGATTCATTTATTAATTCAACTTCAGATTCGTTTCGTAATCACTTTTCATTTAACAATCGTTTTCTTGTCACCAACGATATAAACGCCTTTTTCAAGGTTTTTTTCCGACTGCACCTTACGTCCGCTGAGGTCATAGACATTAGCGTCATCCGCTGCAGTTGTCAGCTCTTCTACCAGCGTGGCCTCTCCGTCAACTCTAATCGACAGCCCTACGCTCATTGAAGCTTCAGAAAGCACATCGTCCAACCAGAGGTAGGCACGGAACGCCTTGATGGTTGTGATACCTGTGGAATAATAGAAATTGTTGTCTTTGGCAAACAGGTCGTCAGCGGGAACATACTCACCTGCGTGGAGCGTGCCAATAAACCGTCCATACACCTCACGTTGCTTTCCCTTTTTGCCGTTGTCGTATTCCGCTACAGCATTCTCCTCATCAGGCTCCAATTTTGTCGTCAGGGAAAATTCGCCCACCTCTTTCGACGTTTTGATTAGATAAGGATAATTGGCAAAAAGCCCTTCTTTGTTCAAATCAACGTCTTCGAAGTTTACCGTTATACCCGTCACGCTGTCGTCGTCGCCGTATTCCGCATCATAGTCCTTAAATTCAGCCAGCTGCACATCCGCGCCAAACGCCTCTTTCAGCTGTGATGTTGTCATATTGAACGGCAGACAGAGTGTGTTCCACACACCTGCCTTTATAGTACGTTTTACCATCAATTCCACTTCGTTTTTTGTTGCTTCGGGCACCAAAACAGATGTCTCCTCCAGTACCATAGGGCCTGCTGAACCTGTGACATTGATAGTAAAGGTCACGTCGTCAAACATCACTTTTTCCGATGAGGTTGTCGGAAACTCTATTCCCGAAAGTGTTGCCTGATAGCTACCTGTTTTCAGGGATGGATCTGCCTTAAGTTCTGCGCTGAAAAGCGTACCTTCATTTTCAGGAATAGCTGATCCTGAAAAGGAAAGCGATATGAACTGGTATTTGCCAGCATCTTCTCCTTCTTTTAATCGAGTCATACCCAACGTATGATCCATGCCATCAAAACGGCTGCCCAATTTCGCCGACTTCTCAGTGACAGTAAGTCCTTCCGGCAGGGACAGTTTCATTTCAAAACCCATGTAATCATTTTGGGTACGAATGAATTCGATGTTGAGCGTTGCGCTACCGCCTTGCTCAATAGTCACACCGTCGACTACCACATTGTCTGCTAAGGCGCCCGCAATAAAGGCGAACAGCCCCACAAGGAATAAAATGGTTTTCTTTTTCATAATGATAAATACTATTTGGTTGTCTTGATTTTTTATAAGAATAGAACTAGTCACATTTTTATTGGGGGTCTGGTTGCTCTTCATTGTCCTGACGGACATAGGGTGAATAGGAGTAACCATCAAGAATCAATGTGACGATAGAGGCAGCGTCCGACACCGTGATGCTTTCGTCGGCATTCAAGTCTGCTGCATCTATGCGGAATTTTGTTGGTGTACTTTGGAGGATGTGGCTGACGACAGATGCTGCATCGGTCACCGTAATGCTGCCGTCCTCATTCACGTCGCCAAGCATCACATTGTCTATGGTCAGTATGGAGCAGTAGTCACTTGGACGGATGACGTTCAGGCTATTGCCCTCTCGGGCGGTCAGTTCAATATTTTTTACTATAATCGGATAACCACCAGCTTCATTTCCATTATTCACGTGAAGCCGGATGCTGACCATCGTACCCTCGGTACCGAAGAAACTGGCATTGGGCATGGCCAGCATTACGAACTGGAAGCAGTTGCTGCCCAAACTTTGTACCGAGAGGATATGCCCATTACTGCGGCCGGTTTGCTTAATGTTATAGGACTGCCAGTTCGGGGTATCGATGTATATTCCATGGGGAAGTTCCAATTGGAACTGCAAGGAAACGATATCCTTTTCATTCTTCATATCAACAGGGAGCCAGAGACTACCACCACGGACGGTATTCATGTCCTGTGCAAACATCTCATTGTTCTCCACTACCTGGACGATGTTCCCGAACTCCCTCCAGTAGTCCGCCACACCGTATGCCCCCTTGCATCCGGCAGGAAGGTAGAGGGACGCATTGGCGCGATTCGAAAACACGTCCTCCGTGATGTTCAGAGGTTCCCTTCGCTCTTCTGTCACAGATGTCAGGGCATTACAGCCATTGAACGCATTACTGCCTATATGAGTGACGCTATTGGGAATATAAACGGTAGCCAACTGGTCGCAGTTTTCAAAGGCAGAGTCGCCAATATAAGTGACGTTGCCCGGGATGGTAATAGAAGTCAAACCGATGCAACTCTCAAAGGCCGAATTTCCTATGGTGGTCACATTTTCGGGAATGGTCATGGTCGTCAGGCTTCCGCAATCCTTGAAAGTTGATGTTTCGATACTGGTGACTTCGTCAGGAATCGTAACTGACTTTAGGCTACTACAACCTTCGAAGACTGAGCTGCCGATGCTGGTGACACTCTCTGGAATGGAGACGGAAGGCAGACTGCTGCACTCTGCAAAAGTGGAGTTGTTGATAGTTGTAACCCCTGCGGGAATTATTATAGCGGAAGCTAAACTGCTGCAACCACTGAAAGCTGAGCTGCCGATGTTTGTCACGCTGCCAGGTATATTAATTGAGGGAAGACTGTTGCAATCCTGGAAAGCCGAACTGCCGATGCTTGTTATGTTGTCCGACATGCGGATAGAGATCAGCTCACTGCATCCCGAGAACAGGGAATTGTCAATAGTCGTAATGGCATCTCCCAGCACGACTTCCTTCAAAGCAGATTTGCAGTTTTTCGTAAAGTTCAGCGGAGAAACGCTTGAATACCATTCCAGTATAGCAATGTTGCTGCAACCGTCGAATGCCGTTTTATCCACACTGGTCACACTTGCAGGGATGATCATGGCCGTTAGACTTGCGCAGTTCTTAAAAGCCGAACTGCCGATGCTTGTTACGTTGTCCGACATGCGGATGGAAACCAGCTCACTGCATCCCGAGAACAGGGAATTGTCAATAGTCGTAATGGCATCTCCCAGTACGACTTCCTTCAAGGCAGATTTGCAGTATTTCGTAAGATTCAGTGGAGAGACTTTTGAATACCATTCCAACGTAGCGATGTTGCTGCAACCGTCGAATGCCGTTTTATCCACACTGATTATATTCTCTGGGATGGTCATGGCTATCAATCCCTTACAGTTCTTCAACGAATTGGCGGAAAGGCTGGTCACATGTTCACCCAATGTAATCTCTTTCAAGGCTGGATAGCAATATTGGGTCACCATATAAAGGGAAACTCCAGAGTCCCAATAAAGTGATTCAACATTAGTACATCCTTTAAATGCATCTTTGCCTATGCTGGTGATGCTGTAGGGCACAAACAACGATGTCAATCCACTACAACCCGAAAACGCAGTGCTACCCAAACTGGTCATACTTTCAGGAATGACAACAGAGTTTAATCCGACACATTCCGAAAAAGCACCGTTTTCCATTTCCGTTATGCCGTTCTCCAACACTACAGAGGCCAAATTCGAACATTTCCAGAAAGCACTATTACCAATACATGTGACATTTTCAGGAATGACAACATTTTTAATACTTTTGCATTTGTGGAAAGCTCCTTCGCGGAGTCTCGTAATGCTCTCTGGAATTACTACATCCGTGACTTCCTCCTCATTTAAAAACAATGTATATTCATATTCAAAATAAGCTGAATTAGACAAAGAGATGTTGCACCATGCGGCTAGATCTGTGATATTGTATGAAGCAAGGTTGCTACAACCATCGAAAACATAATCTTCAAACTTGTTGATATTGCGGGGAATTGTGATTGTCGTCAATTGCGTACAATTATAAAAAGCCCTTGCGCCAAGCGTTGTCATATTTTCCCCGAGAGTCGCTTTTTTTAAGTTGTCTCCGCAGTATTGGGTAACACAATAGGGCGAGACATTCGAATCCCAAAACAGTGTTTCCACATTATTACAACCCTCGAATGCATAATTACCAATTGTGGTGACACTCCTTGGAACAATAACAGAAGTAAGGTTTATACAGCCTGAGAACGCCGACCCCTCAATGGTGGTGACACTTTCGGGGATAGTCATAGAGGTCAGGCCAGTACAGCCAGAAAACGCCGAACTGCCTATAGTGGAAACAGTTTCTGGAATGGTAAAAGAGGTAAGGTTAGTGCAACCAGAGAATGCGCTGTTTCCAATGTTCGTGAGGCCATCCGTCAACGTTACTTCTTTTAGGCTCTCCTTGCAGTACTGGGTAACACAGGACGGGTTAAGATCGGATTTCCAAATCAAAATCTTTATTTGGTTACATCCAGAGAATGCCTGACTCCCAATGCTGGTAACCGAACTGGGGATGTTGACGGAACTCAAACCAGTGCAGCCTGAAAACGCCGAACTTCCGATGCTGGTGACACTTTCAGGGAAGGTAATGGAAGTCAAACCAGTACATCCAGAAAACGCAGAACTTCCAATGTTAGTGACACTTTCTGGAATGATAATGGAGGTCAAGCTTGTACAACTAGAGAACGCCGAACTCCCGATGCTGGTGACAATTTCAGGAATAATGACGGTGGTGAGATTTGTACAGTTTTGGAACGTTGACCCTTCAATGCAAGTGACATTTCCCGGGATGGTAATGGAAATCAGACCTGTGCAACCGGAAAAAGCCGAGCCACCTATGCTTGTGACACTCTTTGGAATAGTGATGGAAGTAATTCCAGTGCAACCTAAGAAGGCGCTGTTTCCAATGTTTGTGATACCATCTGCCAACGTCACGCTATTCAGACTCTCCTTGCAGTATTGGGTAATATTGGACGGGTTCAAGTCTGAACCCCAATCTAAAGTCTTTATTTGATTACAACCATAGAATGCATAACTACCTATATTGGTGACACTCTCCGGTATAGAGACTGAAGACAAACCGGTACAATTGGAAAACGCAGAATTCTCAATACTGGTGACATTTTGGGGAATGGAAAGTGAAGATAGGCCTGTACAGCCAGAGAATGCCGAGCCTCCAATGCTGGTGACACTTTCCGGGATGGTAATGGAAGTCAGGCTGGTACAACCTTGGAACGATGAGCTTCCGATACTGGTGACGCTCTTTGGAATTGAGATAGAAGACAAACCTGTGCAACCAGAGAATGCCGAGTTTCCAATGCTGGAAACTGTTCCTGGGATGGTAAAGGAAGTAAGGCCTGTGCAACCAGAGAATGCGCTGTTTCCAATGCTTGAGATTCCATTCGCCAATGTCACCTCTTTTAGACTACTTTTACAGTATTGAGTGATATAGGAGGGATTCAGGGTTGACCCCCAGTTTAGGGTCCTAATTTGGTTACATCCAGAGAACGCTTTACTGTCTATACTGGAAACGCTTTCTGGTATGGAAACAGAGGTTAAGCCTGTGCAACCTTGGAACGATGAACTACCGATACTCGTGACGCTATTGGGTATGGTGATGGAGGTCAGGCCTGTGCAACCAGAGAACGCCGAGTTTCCAATGCTGGAAACCGTTCCTGGGATGGTAAAGGAAGTAAGGCCTGTGCAACCAGAGAATGCGCTGTTTCCAATGCTTGTGATTCCATTCGCCA
>CAMYYY010000040.1 GCA_947303715.1 uncultured Bacteroidales bacterium
GCGCCGCAATTCCGCTGCAAACTTAGAGCAATTCCGCTGCAAACTTAGAGTTTGACTCTGTGGGCGTAGAGCAGTGCGCTGGCGGAAGGACGCACTGCTCTACGCAAAGAATGTGGTGTGTTTAGGCGCGATGGAGGGGAAGAAAGGGGAAAAAGAAAGGCTATTGTCGTGTCAATTAAAAAAACTGGTACAATTTGCTTGGCAGAGTTGAGAATTATGTGTACCTTTGCGCCAAAAGTCGGCAGGAAAATGTGTGAGTTACACGAGAAAGTCGGCAGGAAAATGTGTGTTTATGTATAGGCGTAAGATAGAAAACGTGCTCCAATCGTGGTTGGAAGACACCTCTCACAAGCCTCTCGTTGTGAAAGGAGTTCGCCAATGTGGTAAGACCAGCAGTGTGATGGATTTTGCCCGCAAACATTTTAAAAATGTAGTTTATCTGGATTTCCGTGAACATCCAGACTACAAAAAGTTTTTCACTCCGAATCTGGAAGTGGATTCAATTATCATGCGTATCACGGCAGCAATGCCAAGCGTTGAAGTGGAAACAGGAAAGACGTGCTTTGTCTTTGACGAGATACAAGATTGTCCGAAAGCAAGAGGTTCGCTCAAGTATTTCCATCAGGATGGCCGATATGAAGTGATGTGTACGGGCTCATTACTGGGCGTCAACGGATATAAGACTTCAGATGAAAAGAAGGAAGAAGATGATGTTTCCATTCCAGTGGGATTTGAGGATATCGTTGATATGTATCCAATGGATTTTGAAGAATGGCTGTGGGCTAATGGCATCAAGAACATGCACTTTGAATACCTGAAGAAATGCCTCAGCGATGAAACGCCTGTAGAAGAAGCACTGCACGACCGCTTCCGCGAACTGCTTCACCAATATGTTATTGTAGGTGGTATGCCAGAGGTCGTGAGCACCTTCCTTGAATCAAAACAAATAGGTAAGGTACTCGCTGTTCAGCGGCGCATTGTTGATGAATATAAATCGGATATGGTGAAGTATGCCCCTTCTGGAGATAAAGCTCGGATACGAGAATGCTATGAATCAATACCTGCACAACTGGCACGTGAATATAAAAAGTTCAGTTACACCATAGTCCGCCCAGGAGGCAGGGGGCGCGACTACTCTGGAAGTCTTCAGTGGATTGAAGATGCGGGCATCATACGCAGATGCTATAATACGGAAATTACGGAACTGCCGCTTGACGGACATCGCATACAGAGTGAATTTAAAGTTTATATGGCAGACATCGGCCTGCTTGTCTCGATGCTGGAAGAAGGCACACAGTCAAGTATATTGGAAGGAGACCTGCTAAGTTACAAAGGTGCCATCATCGAGAATTTAGTGGCCGATATCTTAGGTAAGATGGGACGTAAGTTATATTACTATCATAAAGATGGTGGATTAGAACTCGACTTCCTCATTCGCTATAAGGGGAAATGTACGCCCGTAGAATGTAAGGCTACTACAGGCAATGCCAAGTCCATGCGGACGGTCTTGAAACACCCCGAAAAATATCACATCACAAATGCATTAAAACTCGGCAACTACAATATCGGACGTAAAGATCAGTTGCTGACCTTGCCTTTGTATATGGCTTTTCTAATAACGGATTATTAATCTAATAGAATGAGATAAAGCATCCGAGTTTTATCAGTAAATCGTTCTATGGGCGTAGAGCAGTGCGCTGGTGGAAGGACGCACTGCTCTATGCAAAGAATGTGGTGCGTTTTGATTTGCTTTTTACCGCTTGCGGACGGGACGGATGCTATGGCCGCTGGGGCGAGGCCAGCAGTAGGGGGTGCGGGCACCGTCGGTGTAGAAGATGAAGCCTTCGGCTTTCCGTTCGTCGGCATCGTGGATGGATGACGACCAATAGTCACCGTAGGTGTCGATGCCGTAATGGGTGGTACCGTCGATGTCGCCTGCCGCAGGAAGGAAGATGGAGTTGCCGTTTGGGCCAGTAACGCGGTAGCCTTTGACAGTTCCTGATTGAGGGGTGGCAGTTGGCAAATCTTCTACAACGGAGGGCGGATACCACTGCCAGATGCATGAGTTGCGGAGCTCTTCCCATTGGCTGATGGTGGGGACGCGCCATTTGCCGTGCCAGCGTCGGCGAGCAACGTCGTTGCGGATGCTCAGCGTCCTCCGGGCGGTATGGAACGTGTAGTTCTCTGGGTCGTAGGAAGCCTTAGGCTTGGTCTCGCCCCAAGCGAAGAAGTCGCCGAAGTCCTCAGGGGTGTTGGCACCAACATTGCAGGTTGCCCAAAGGGTTCCGCTGGGCAGACCTAAGTCAACGTATTCGTGCACTTTACAAGAAACCATCGTGCTACCCAAAAAGAGCAGCACGAGAGTCCTTTTTAATGAAGAATGAAAGATGAAAAAAGAAGAATGAATAGTCTTGTTTTGGGAACGCAATCTTAAGATTCTATTTTCATTTTTCATTGTGATGTAATCCTCTATCACAGCGTGTTCTGCTTCAGCTTCTCCACGTATTGGTCGATGCGCTGGAGTTCGCGTGGGATGTCGATGCGCTGAGGGCACTCTTCGACGCAGGTGCGGCAACCGATGCAATGGTCTGCCTGACGGAGGGCGGGCACGGCTTTGTCGTATTCGTCGAGGAACGAGCGGCGCAGCTTGCTGTAGGCAGGGTTCTCGCGGTCGGTGGGTAGGGCCATCTGGGTGACGCGCTTGTTGTAATAGGTGAGGATAGCGGGAATGTCGAGGCCGTAGGGGCAGGGCATACAGTACTTGCAGTCGTTGCAGGGGATGAGGGGGAACTTCTGGATGAGTTCCGCCGTCTCATAGAGGAAGTGGCACTCCTCGTCGGTGAGGGGGACGAGGGGGCTGAAGGACTTGATGTTATCCTGCAAGTGCTCCATGTAGGTCATTCCGCTGAGTGCGGTGAGGACGCCTTCGGGCGTGCCGGCAAAGCGGAATGCCCATGATGCGACGCTGAGTTCTGGCTCACGCTCTTTCAGACGGGCCACGATGTTATCGGGCACCTTCGAGAGTCGTCCGCCCAGCAGCGGCTCCATGATGACGACAGGGATGCCACGATCGTGGAGGTCGTTGTAAAGCTTTTCGGCGGGTGGGTTGGAGAGCTTCCAGTCGGAGTAGTTCATCTGGATTTGCACAAAGTCCCAATGGTATTTCTCGTGCAGCTCCACGAACGCATCCCAAGAGTTGGGGTCGCCGTGGAACGAGAAGCCGAGGTTGCGGATTTTGCCCTTTTTGCGCTCCTCAAGCAGGAAGTCCATCATGCCGTTATCGACATAACGGCTGTTGAAGGCGGGTACGCCGCCTCCGCCGATGGAGTGGAGGAGATAGTAGTCGATGTAGTCGGTCTGAAGGTATTCGAACGAGTTATTGTACATTCGCAAGCTACCTTCGTAGGAGTTGTCGCCGAAGTTGGAAAGCTTGGTAGCAATAAAGTACTTGTCGCGTGGATGACGCTTCAGGGCGATACCTGTGGCTGCTTCGCATTGCCCTTGCAGATAGACGGGTGAGCAGTCGAAGTAGTTGACACCGTGCTCAATGGCATAGTCGACGAGCGTGTTGACGGTCTCCTGGTCGATGACATCACGGCCGTTCTCGTCCTTCTTCATGGGCCAGCGCATGCAGCCATAGCCCAGGATGGAGACCTTATCGCCCGTGTTGGGGTTGATACGGTAAGTCATGCCGCCTTCGCCCTGTTGGCTTGTTGACTTGCCAGCCTTTTGACCCTTATCGTTGCAGCCGACCAGCGCTGATGCCGCTACGGCACCCGCTGATCGTTTGATGAATTCTCTTCTATCCATAAAGATTATTTGCTATTCAGTAATTTACAATATACTATTTATTTATCAATTTGGTTATTTAACAATTTACCTTTTATTTAGCTCAAAAAATAATAAAATCGTCAATAAATCGTCAATAGTAAATTGTCAAATCGTAAATTAAATCAGATGGTTTTATGTACTTGATGGCCTTCAACGTAGATGGCGCTGAAAGGACGGCTGGGGCAGAGGTTCTCGCACGCTCCACAGCCGATGCAACGCTCTTCATCGACGACAGGGATTTGCAGGCGGATGTCACGTCCGCGACGATCCTTATACCTTGAATTACCGCCGGCATCGACCATTTGGATGGCGCCGGTGGGGCAGTGGCGGGCGCAGTTGCCGCAGAGCTCCCTGTCGGAAACGACGACGCAGTTCTCGCGCACCCATACGGCATGGCCTACCTGAGTGGATGACTTCTCCTCAACAGTGAGGGGACAGATGGCACCTACAGGGCAGACGTCTGAGCAGACGGTACATTCAGGACGGCAGTAGCCGCGCTCGTAGGACGATTCGGGCTGCATGAAGTGTTTCAGGTCGGTCGAAGGACGTAGTACATGATTCGGGCAGTTGTCGACACAAAGCTGGCAGGCTGTGCAATGGCTGTACATGTTGCGGGCACTCTGCGAACCTGGAGGGGTGATGCGCGTCTGGCGGTTGGGGACTTTCTTGTCGATGATTTCAGCCAAGCCGCCGTCCATCTTCATCTCCTGAGCCTTTACGGCTGCGGTGCCAACGGCAATCAGACTGCCGGCAAGGAATGCCCTGCGCCCAGCATCGGAGGCCTGTTGACTTGTTGACTTGTTGGCTTCGCCTTCGTCCGTCGCGACTCGGCCAACTGTAGAGACGTGACATGTCGCGTCTCCCCCTTGGCTCTCGCTGCTCCATCCGTTAACTTGTTGACCTTTTACAGGTGCCAGCCGATACTTCATGGCGCCGAACTTGCAGTCGCTCAGGCAATCCATACAGGTGACGCAGCGGCTGTAGTCAATTTTCATGCCGCCCTTGATGTCGATGCACGAGCTCTTGCAGTTGCGCTCACACTTGCGGCATTTGGTACACTTCTCCGTATCGATGACGGGCTTGAAAAGTGAGAAACGCGAGAGCAGGCCAAGCAGCGTGCCAACGGGGCAGATACTGTTGCACCACCAGCGGCCCAGGAACCAGGCCAATACGATGATGAGGATGAGGCTGACGCCTGCCACAATCTTCACGGCAGCCGATGTGGGATGGCCGACGAGCGAGACCATACGACCAAACATGCTGTAGGGCTCAATCAGGCCCGCGATAAAAGTAAAGCCGGCAACGAGGGCAGCGATGAAGAGCACAAGCACCGTGTAGCGAAGCCACGTGTTGGCCTTCTTGTAGGCAAAACGGTTCTTCTTGAAGCCGTGTGCGCCGATAGCGACATCCTGCAGGATGCCCAACGGGCAGAGTACGGAGCAATAGACCCTGCCGAACAGTACCGTCAGCAACAGCACGACGATGAACGCACCAGCATTGAGGGCCAGGACAGCGGGGATGAACTGCAGACGTGCTACCCAGCCAAGGGCTTTCGGCGCCCAGTCGAAGGCACCGCAAAGCAGCACGACGATGGCGGCGAAGAAGAGCAGCGCTACGATTCTCCGTATCCACCAGAGAGGATGTTTCTTTTGTTTCTCTTTAGCCATATTCCTATTTCTAATTCTTATTTGCTTGTCGTTTAAGGTTTAATGTTTAACGAACACGTCCTTTGGCCTGCGATAAACCAATCTCCGTTAAACATTAAACGTTACACCATGTCAATGCTTCCTTGCATTTTGCGGTGATGCTGGCCCAGTCTTCAGCGGCAATGACCTCCTTGGGGAAGAGCTTGCTGCCCATGCCCACGCAGAACACGCCAGCCTTGAACCAGGCCTCGAGATTCTCCTTCGTGGGCTCTACGCCACCCGTTACCATCAGCTTCGACCAAGGCATGGGGGCCATCAGCCCTTTGACGAACTTCGGGCCGAGTACATCGCCTGGGAAAACTTTGCAGAGGTCGCAGCCAGCCTCTTGTGCTGCTCCTACCTCGCTTATTGTGCCGCAGCCGGGCGTGTAGGGGACAAGGCGGCGGTTGCAGATGCGGGCTACTTCGGGGTTGAACAGCGGACCCACTACGAAGCAGGCGCCCAGCTGGATATAGAGTGCGGCTGTGGCAGGGTCGACGACCGAGCCGACGCCCATCGCTAGTTCTGGACATTCCTTGGCAGCAAATTTCACAACCTCAGCAAACACCTCATGTGCAAAGTCGCCTCGGTTTGTAAACTCGAAGGCGCGCACACCACCTTCGTAGCACGCTTTCACTACGCTCTTTGCCACTTGTGCATCTTTATGGTAAAACACGGGTACCATTCCCGTCCGGCCCATCTTCTCCAGTACGGCCTGTTTGTCAAATCTTGACATATTTTCTTTTGTTTATTGCTTCAGGTTTAATGTTTAACGAACACGTTCTTCGATTTTTTTTCGTTTAACGTTTAAGGTTTAATGTTTAACGAACACGTCCTTTGGCTTTCGTTAAACGTTTTCCGTTAAACCATCTTTTATCTCTGTACTCTTCCGTTGGCGGAACCTCCTGCAAGGGCTTCCACCTCCTCGGCGCTCACCATGTTGAAGTCGCCTGGGATAGTGTGCTTCAGGGCACTGGCTGCAACGGCAAACTCCAGCGCCTCGCCCTGTGTGGGTTTCGTGAGAAGGCCGTGGATGATGCCGCCTGAGAAACTGTCGCCACCTCCTACACGGTCGATAATGGGGTCGATGTCGTAGCGGCGGCTTTCGTAGAACTCGCTGCCGTTGAATATCATCGCCTTCCAGCCGTTGTGCGTGGCGCTGAAGCTCTCGCGCAGCGTGCTAATGACGTACTTGAAGCCGAACTCCTTTGCCATAGCCTTGAAGATGCCCTTGTAGCCCTCGGCAGCTGTCAGTCCGCTCTCCACATCGGCATCGGGCTTGAAGCCGAGGCATAGCTCAGCGTCCTCCTCGTTGCCGATACAGACGTCAACAAACTCCATCAGTGGTCGCATGATGCTCTGTGCTTTCTCTTTCGTCCACAGCTTCTTGCGGAAGTTCAAATCAACGCTGACGGTTACTCCGTGACGCTTGGCAGCTTCACAAGCCAGACGTGTCAGTCGTGCGGCCTTGTCGCTAATGGCAGGTGTGATGCCGCTCCAATGGAACCAATCGGCACCCTCCATGATGACGTCGAAATCGAAGTCCTCAGGGTCGGCCTCGCTGATGGCGCTGTGCGCACGGTCGTAGATAACCTTCGAAGGGCGCATCGAGGCGCCTGTCTCGCAGTAGTAGATACCCACACGGTCGCCTCCGCGGGCGATGTAGTCCGTCCGTACACCATAGCGGCGCAGCGCGTTCACCACGCTCTGGCCTATCTCGTGCTTGGGAAGCTTGCTGACGAAGTACGCATCGTGCCCATAGTTGGCCAGGCTGACAGCCACGTTGGCCTCGCCTCCGCCGAAGATGACGTCGAACTGTTCCACCTGCACAAAACGGTATTGCCCCGCAGGCGACAACCGCAGCATTATCTCACCCAAAGTTACAATCTTTGCCATATATAATCCGAATTATTTACTCTTATTTGTCTTTTTCTAATTGCCTTTTTCACCTTTTGACTGCAAAGATAATTTACTCCAAATACAAATGCAAATAATGTTTGAAAAATCTTGCGCGCGTACAATTTTTTTAAGGTTATTCATATTTCAGGTTACTGAAATCGCCAAAGAATGAAGGAAAACCGTCGGCTCATCTTAACCGCTTTCCAGATAGACTCAGATTCCCCATAAATCCCAGTTGATGGGAAAAAAGTCCCATCAGCTGGGATTCTTTTCCCATTTGATGGGACTTTTTCAGCGTCAGGTGTTCTTTCGTCTTCGTTTGAGGCTTACTGAACAACGTTCGGGATTATTCTTGCGGAAAAACATAAAACAGCAATAAGCCCTGACAAAATTCATAAAGTTTTTGCAACCTTTTTCGTCTTTGCCTTGTCTAATGGACAGAGAGCTCTTAAAAAAGGAATTATTAACTCATATAAAAGCCATAAAAAGTATGAAAAAGATCAATCAAATTCTTCTTTTGGCAGCCTTGCTGTTGATGCCGCAGGCAGCGTTGCATGCCGATGAATTCCAGTTACCCCATTCTCTGCAACGAACCATTGAACAACTTCCTGACTCCTTGAGGTATGAAGCCTTCATACAAGCGCTTGACGTTGCGGATAGTAATTACGATGCTGACTACGAGCAGATGAAGGAAATGATAGAAACCCTTGGAGCTCCCATCGCAATGGTGTTGATATTTGTCATGGCGCTGATTGTGCTCGAAATGATACTGAAGGTCGTCCGTCGGCGCGACAAGGAGCGGAACGAGATTATTCACAAGATGATTGATAGCGGCGTTTTCACTTCCGCCAATGCCGATACGGCCGAGATGCTCCGTGCTTTGATGCCGCAGCAGAAGTCGGACAAAGGACGCGTCATCTCTAGCGCCTCCATGCTGGGTGTGGGGCTCGGGCTGATAGCCTACTATCTGTTCAACCGCGGCACATACGAGTTCGTTCCCTTTGTCGGCTGCATCCTGGCGGGATACGGCTTGCTGAGCCTCGTCGCCATTGCTGCTCTCAATGACATAAAACGAAAAAAAGAGAAGAAAGCAGCGGAAAACTAAGAATCTGATGTGGAGTAGACGGGTTGGTCGCCTCTGCGTGCAATCAAAAAAAGAACGTTCACCCGTCTCTCCACATTATTAATCCCTTTTACTGGAGTGGATTCTGACCTCGTGTTGATTTCCCGTGTGGTGCTGTTGGACGACCAGCGTGCCTTCGCCCGCCTGATGAGGAAGTACCAGCGCCCCGTGCGCCGGTATTTCCTCGTGGAAACGAACGGCAACGAGGCGCTGGCGGACGATCTGGCGCAAGAGACGTTCATCCACGCTTGGCAGAATATAGGCTCATTTCATGGTCTCAGCGGCTTCGGTACTTGGCTCTATCGTATTGCTCACAACACGTGGCTCAACTGGCTGGCGCGCCACCACGACCTTCTTTCGCTTGACGACCCAGTCGTCCGCACCGAAGTTGAAGTTGCTCCCAATCTTGACAGCCGTCAAGGTTCAGATACTTTGGAAACCGACCAGCTCCGTGTTGCTGTTGCCCGCCTTCCTGAAGCTGAGCGCACATGCATCGCCCTCTTCTACCTGCAAGAACTCAGCCTACGCGAGATACATCGCGTCACCGGCTGGCCTGTTGGAACCATCAAATCGCACCTCTCACGAGGTCGTAACCACCTGAAAAACCTTTTCGACTATGACTAATGATGACCTTCGCCTCCGCCAACGCCTGGAAACGCTTTATGAACCTGTTTCCGACGATGCTTTTGTCCGCGACACACTTCACCGCCTTCCTCACGGCTATGCCCGTCTGCGGCTGCGGCTTGTCTTGTTTTTTATTCTCATCTGGGGGGTATTTTTCGGGCTTATTTTCTATTTCCGTAATATGCTATTCACGGCGCTGAAAATTGTACTGCGTACCTTTAGCAGTTTGGCCCTTCCACCTGCTTCTGACCTCATTACCTTACTGCTTGTTGCCTTTCTCTTCTTCCTTGCCGTCCACGAAAGCTGCGATGCCGTTTGCCGCTACATTGACAAGCAGTACGAGCGCCCCTGAATGGTAATTTTGTCTATAAACTCTTCATCCACAGCAATGCGGATTCGAGGGGAGTGTCGGTTTCGACGTCGGGCTGGATGGGGTCGTCGCAGAAAACCTCTCCTGTGCGGGCGACATCTTGGCTAATCGTCAGCACAAGGGTGTAGCCATCGGGAAGAGGGTAGGGGATGTTAGCGCTGGCGTAGCCTGCCGTAGGGCATCCGAAGGTCTTTGTGTTGTCAAGCCCTCGGAAGGCAAGTAGCGTAGCTTCGCCCGAACTGGCTGTGAGGGTGTCGGTGAGGAGGGCGATGGGGAGTCCCTGAATCCGCTTGAGGAGACTTTCGCTTAGGGCAGGACGATGGTTGCCAATTTCTGTCTTGCGGATGTACTCGGTGGAGACGGGCATGGCGTGCTGTTTCTTCTGGAACTTGAGGCATGTCCCTTCGGGGATGAGGGGTGACAGGCCTGCCAGCATGGGATACATGTTACCGCCCACATTCCCACGAAGGTCGATGATGTAGCCCTTGGCGTCCGTGTGCCGGCAGATGGCGTCGTAGAGGGTAAAGGAGTAGAGGGTGTCGTTGACGCTGATGCCCATGTGGGCAGGGACGCTGAGGTAGAGGATGTTGTCCTCGCGGAAGAGCGCTTGCGGAGTCTCTTCCTTTAGGGATTGGGAGTCATTCAATGGGGGACGCAACGCGGAATGCTTGCCTCCGCAGACATGAAGAGCCTCTGTGATTATCTCGTGTGCCTCGTCCAGACTGGCAATTTCTTTTGCTTGCTGCAGGGCATGATTCTTGGCGTTTTCCCACTCTTTCCCTTCGGCATAGAGCCCTGTCTTGTCCATGATGCGGATGCAATGATGCACATAACCCTTCGGGGTGTGGGGATTGTCAATGAACGTGCATCCCGACAAGGCGAGGAGCAGAAGAGCGCATGTAACAAACTTTGATCGGGTAACCATCGTATGAGAATGTTTATTGGGACAAAGATACTGGTATGTGGGCAATAATGCAAATCTTTGGTCAAAAAAGCATTAAAAACAACAGCTATTTTCTTTGCCGCTATGGTTTTTCTCTCTATATTTGCAGGACAAATGAAAGACTTTGCGGCAATAGATTTTGAAACAGCAAACAACGAACGGACAAGCGTCTGTTCCGTCGGAGTGGTAATCGTCAGGGATGGTGAGATAGTGGATTCGTTCTATTCGCTTATTCAGCCAGAACCGAACTACTATAACTATTGGTGTTCGCAGGTGCATGGCCTCTGCTGTGCCGATACGGACGATGCCCCCGTCTTCCCCTACGTCTGGGCGCAGATTGAGCCACTTATCGAAGGTCTTCCCCTTGTGGCGCATAATAAACCCTTCGACGAAGGCTGCCTGAAAGCCGTGTTCCGCGTCTATCAGATGGACTATCCTGACTATGAGTTCTACGACACGCTCTGTGTCTCGCGCCGCAAGTTTCCCTATCTGCCCAACCACCAGCTCCACACCGTAGCTGCCGCTTGTGGCTATCACGTGGAACACCATCACCATGCCCTCGCCGATGCCGAAGCCTGCGCTTGGATAGCCAGAGAAATATTATGATTTTTGGCTTGGATTATTTTGGGAAACGAACAGAATTTGTTATCTTTAAAATGTTCGAAATGTCAGAGTGGCTGATAGACACCTAATTCGGCGATGGCGGGTTGACCGACAGCAGCAGTAATGACAATGCGCACCTTATCGCCTCGGACGGTGTCGAAGCGGTGTATCTTCACGCGACTCTGCGTGGGAGCCTTTCCCTCGAAAACGGTCTTCCACGTTCCGTACGAACGATACTCAAGACGGTACTCCTGCAGGACACCAACATGGGGTTCAGTGACAACGATCATGTTGAAGTCACGATCGCCGTCGAGCTGTACTTCCCAGAAGACATCCTTCACCCCTGGGGCAGAGTACCAGGCAGACGAGAAGTTGTCGTCGTTGGCGAAGTCCATAATTTGCGTGTCGTCGCTCCACGATGATTCGGAGGGACGGTTTAAGGCGATGTTTCGTTGCACGATAGGTGCCTCGCATTCGGGGAGGGGATAGTGACGCTTGACGTCGTCCTTGCATAGGCGGCCGATTTCTTTCAGTCGTTCGAGTGCATTGGGGTCGATGAGTCCGTCACGGTTGGGGGCGGCGTTAAGCACAAAGCTGCAGTGGGCTTTGCCGTAGGGCTTTAGCACCTGCTCAACAAATTCGCGTGCGTCGCGCAGTTTGCCCGTCGGCATGTCCTCCTTCCAGAACCACGTGCGTTGCAGGGGAAGGCAAGCCATGGCAGGCAGCGTGTTGGTGCCGGCATCGATCTTCTGCCCGGCACCCTGCTCGTAGAACTTGATGTCGCTGTAGAATAGTGCTTCGCTGGGATACTTGTGGGAGTTCATGTCGATGACGAGGCAATTGGTTTGCAGTGACTTGATGAGGTTATAGATCTCGGGAAACGACACATCTTCGTAGCTTATGCGTCCCCATGGCGCTTCCCAGCCGTCGAACACAAAGGCGGTGACCTCGCCATAACTGGTAAGCAGCTCGCGTATCTGCTGTTTCATCATCTCCACTTTTTCGCGTGTCACCATGTGGCGGCGAAGCTTGTTGTGGGTGTCGAGCACCGAGAAGTGGAACATGACCTTCAACCCGCGCTTGTGGAAGGCGTCGCAGTATTCCTTCACCACGTCGCGTGCCAGAGTGGAGTTCATGACGTTATAGTCGGTGGTCTCGGTTGCCCACATGCAGAAGCCGTTGTGGTGCTTCACCGAGAGGCATCCGTAGGTCATGTTTGCCGACAGCGCGGCATCGGCCCACTGTCCGCAGTCGAGTTTTGGTGCGTCGAGCACCTTGGGAGAGAGGTCGGGGTCTGACCAGTCCGCTGGTACGTAGGTGGGCAGCGCGAAGTGTGTGAACAGTCCGAAGCGCAGGTCTTCAAAATCCTGCTGCAGCTGGTGCAGAGGCTTTGTCTGTGCCGCTACCGTCGTGGCAACCCATACAAGGGCCAGAAGGAAAGAGTGTTTCTTCATAACGTGTGATGTTTTGATTTCTAAGGCAAATCATGCCGAATGAGTGTCAGGTCGGCGGCGATGAGGCAATGGTCGCTGAGCGTGGGCTCGTTGTAGACGTGGACGCGGCTGGGAACGAAGCCTTTGACGATGATGTTGTCGAGCGCCGAACGGGGGCTTTCGCCAGCGGGGAAAGTAAGTAGGTCGCCCACAACACCATGATTGGCCATGCAGTAGCCGGCCTCAAGGAAGGTGTCGTATTCAGCGGGATTGCCGACGTTCCAGTCGGCGCAGAGTATGACGTAAGGATAGGACTTGAAGGCTTCGATGATCTCCTTGATTTGGATAGCACGATATTCTGCCCCATGCTCGCCCTGATTCCAATCGAGATGGGTGGAGACGAACTTCACTTTTTCGCCGCCGATGAGGATATCTGTCGCGATGTAGTAACGAGGTTGGGTGGCTTGGGAAAAGCGGACGATCTCGGCTATGCCGGTAGTGAAGCCGTTGGAGAAGATAGCGTTGCCGTTGTAGTCCCACTTGGGGCCAATGAGGGCGCCTGTGTATCCGCTGAATACCTCGTCGCGGGCGGAAAGGAGCATCCGTCCGTCAGCATCGCGTACAAACTCAGGGCTATATTCAACGACAGCCATGATGTCGGCGCCGATGCTGTCGATAAAGCGGCGGTAAGCAAGGGCTTTCTGGGGAACTTCTTCAAGAGCGATGCGGCTGTCGGCAGCTTTGCCCAGCGCGAAGTGTCCGATGTTCCATGATGCTACGGTAATCTTCGTGAACGGCTCTTCCGCTTGCATGGTGAAGGCTATCAACAAGAAAGCCCCCAGCAGGGCTTTCTTGAGTGATGAAATAAAAGACGGATTGTTGGATGCTTTCATTACTTCTTGATGTTGGGTTCCTCGAGGCCAAGATGGCGCTTCTTGTCGAGAGCCTTCAGATAGAGAGCGATGAGGAAGGCTGCAACGCCAAAGCAGGCAAAGATAATGAGGGGCACGGTGTAGTTGTAGGGGATGAAGTCGGCGCCGGCTTCCTTGGCGGCGATGACTGCGGGGTTGTTGGCGTTGCTGCTGGCGAGTACGCTGCCGATAAGGGCGGGTACGAGGCAGAGGCCGATGTTTTGCACCCAGAAGATAAGGCAATAGGCCGAGCCTAGCACCTTCTCGTCGATAATTTTGGGTACTGAAGGCCACAGGGCGGCTGGGACGAGCGAGAAACTGATGCCCAGTACCACGATGGTGGCGTAGGCAATGAGCTTGCTGTGGGTAGCAGGAAGCACAAAGGCAAACACCAGATGGCACACAATGAGCAGCACGGCACCCCAGATGAGCATAGTGGCGCCCTTGCCCTTATGGTCGAGGAACGAGCCGAGGAATGGCGTGATGGCTGCCGCACCAATGGGGAACCAGCGGAAGATGTTGGCCGCAGCCTCAGGCGTGATGCCGTTGAGGTTGCATTGGAGCATGTTGGCGCCGTAGCGCTGGAAGGGGAAGATGGCGCTGTAGTAGAGGACGCACAGCAGGGCTACGACCCAGAAATTGAGTGAGCCGAAAATCTTTCCCAGATCCTTTACCTTGAATTCCTCCTCAGGATCGCTCTCCGTTGTCTTTTCGCCGGCGCTGGTGAGCTGGTTATCCAACTTCTTGTCCATGAAGGTGAAGACGATAAAGTTGATGAGGCCGATGAGGAGTAGCACGGTGCAGAAGCCGACGGGGGCGCTGACGCTACCGAGTTTGGAGGCGATAACGGGGCTGATGGAGAAGATGGCGAAGACACCCACGCGGGCAATAGCCATTTCGATGCCCATAGCCAAAGCCATTTCCTTTCCCTTGAACCATTTTGCAATAGCCTTGCTGACGGTCGTTCCTGCCATCTCGCAGCCACAACCGAAGATCATAAAGCCTAAGGCTGCCAGCTTGGCGCTTCCCGGCATAGCTGTCCACCAACTGTTGAGCCATGTCTCAAATCCGCTGCCTGCAAACCAGTCGCTGACGGCATAGAACTTGATGGCGGCACCGATGAACATCATCGAAGCTGAGAGTACACCCGTGAAGCGGATGCCCATCTTGTCGAGGATAATGCCTGCAAGGATGAGGAAGCCGCAGACATTCAGTATGTACTCGGCGCTGGCGTAAGTGCCGAAGACGCTGGGCGTCCAACCCTTTTCGGATTCAACAAGTGCCTGAAGGGGCGACATGACGTCGACGAACATGTAGCCGAAGAACATCATCAGAGCGATAAGGATAAGGGCTGTCCAGCGTGCCCACGCTTTGTCGTTCAGCTTTTGCTGAACATTCGAAATGATTTCTGACATCTTTTTATGTATTTACGATTTGACAATTTGCGATTTAGATGTTCGGTTCTTCTATGCCATAATGATTCTTGCGGTCGTCTTTGCGGATGAGGGTGGCAATAAAAACGGAAGCCAGAGCAAGACAAGTGAAGATGCACATGGGTAATGTATAATTATAGGTGGGGGCACCGCTCGGCGAGGTGCCTGTGATGCACCAGCGGTCGAGGACAATGCCGATGAGCAGAGGCACGTAGCTGAGGCCAATGTTCTGAATCCAGAAGATGACGCTGTAGCCGGTGCCGAGCCTGCGATGGGGGATGACCTTGGGGATGATGGGCCAGAAGACGGCGGGCACCATCGAATAGGCCACGCCGAGCACTACCATCAGTACGATGGCAAAGCCCTGTGTTGGTAGGACGGGTAATGCGAAGAGCAGCATATCAGCAATAAGGATGGCGCAGCCGATGATGAGGAACCGCGTGCCGTGTCCCTTCTTGTCGTAGAGCCAGCCGAAGAGCGGCGTCAGACACAGGCTGCATAGATGGAGCAGCGAGGGCACAAAGTTGACAAACGCCGAATCGTCTGAAAAACCATATTTGTTCAGCATCAAGCTGGTGGAGAACTTGTTGAAGGGTTTGACGGAGGAGTAGAAGATGAGACAGAACAGGGCAATGAGCCAGAAACTCCGCGATGTCAGAATCGCCTTCAAGTCAGACAACTTGAAGCCATCGTCATCGGATTTACTGTTTGACGATTTGCTATTTACGATTGGGCTGTCCGATGCGGCAAGCTGCCTGTCGAGCTTCTTATCCATGACGTTGAAGACGAGATAGGCCAGCAAGGCAACGCAGAGCAGGACGCACGAGAGCAACAAGGGCGACGACATCTGCCAGCGCTTGGCTATCATCGGGCTGAAAAACATGGCAGCAAACGAGCCCACGCGGCAAAGCGCCACCTGAGTGCCCATTGCCAGCGCCATCTCATGGCCCGTAAACCATTTGGCAATGACCTTGCTGACGGTGATGCCGCACATCTCGTAGCCCATCGCAAAGACGGCAAAGCCGATGCAGGCAATGACGACCTGATGGTGGTGCCCAAGAAACACCAGATGGCCTGGGTCGGCCACAGGGCTGGGGACATACTGCACGGCGATGTACTTGATGAAAGCTCCGATGACCATCAGCGCGCAGGCGATGGTGCCGGTAAAGCGCGGACCCATCTTGTCGAGGATGATGCCTCCAAAGATAAGCATCAGGCAGAAGACGTTGAGCCAGCTGTACGACGAGTTGAAGAAGCCGTAGTCGCCTGCCGTCCAACCGTATTGGCTCTGCAAGGCCGTCATCAGCGGCGCCATTGCGTCGTTGAGGAAGTAGCCGAACAGCATCGTCAGCGAGACGATAAGCAGCACGGCCCAGCGTGAGCCTCTATTGTCTGAAATCAGTTTTTCAGCCATTTGTCAAGCCATTCAAAGTAGGTGCGTTGCCAGAGGACGCCGTTTTGGGGCTTGAGGACCCAATGGTTCTCGTCGGGATAGAGGAGAAGCTCTGCCGGAACGCCACGCAGGATGGCGGCATTGAAGGCGCTCATGGCCTGGCTGGCCAGAATGCGGTAGTCGCGCTCGCTATGGATACAAAGGATAGGCGTATCCCACTTCTCAATGAAGAGGTGAGGCGAGTTGGCATAGCTGTGGGCGGTCTTGGCGTTCTTCTCCCAGTACGGGCCACCGAGATCCCAGTCGGTAAACCAAAGTTCCTCCGTCTCAAGGTACTGCATCTCGAGGTTGAAGATGCCGTCGTGAGCGATGAAGGCTTTGAAGCGTCCATCGTGGTGTCCGGCCAGCCAATAAACGCTGTAGCCGCCGAACGAGGCGCCGACGCAGCCCAGGCGGTTTTCGTCGATGTAGGGCTCCTTGCTGACTTCGTCGATGGCTGTAAGGAGGTCCTTCATGCATTGGCCGCCATAGTCACCACTAATCTCCTCGTTCCATTCGTTGCCGAAACCGGGCAAGCCGCGACGATTGGGGGCAACGATGATATAGTCGTTGGCAGCCATGATGGACATGTTCCAACGGTAGCTCCAGAACTGGCTGACGGGGCTTTGTGGGCCGCCCTCGCAGAAGAGCAGGGCGGGGTGTTTCTTGTTGGGGTCGAACTTGGGAGGATAGATGATCCAAACGAGCATCTGCTTGCCGTCGGTGGTCTTCACCCAGCGGCTCTCGCAGGTGGCGCGGTCGATCTGGTCGTAAATATGCTTGTTTTCCGTAGTGAGCTGGGTGATTTGCTTGGGATTGCTGAGGGGGAAGGCGTAAATCTCGTCGGCTTCGAGGAACGAGTGACGCTTGCAGAGCATCTTGTCGCCCATGAGGCAGAAGCTGCCGAAGTCGTACTGCCCCTCGGTGAGGCGGGTGACGGTGCCGTCCATAGCGAGGCGGTAGATGTGGGTTTCGCCGTGCCATACGCCGCTGAAGTAGAATCCGTTCCCGTCAGGTGCCCAAATGTACTCATCCACGTTGCTCTCGAAGGCCTCGCTGAGGAATATCTTGGCGCCGGTGGCGATGTCCATGACAAACAGGCGGTTCTGGTCGCTCTCATAGCCGTCGTGCTCCATGCTGAGCCAGGCAATGCGGGTGCCGTCAGGGCTGAAGGCGGGATTGGTGTCGTAGCCCATGTTCTTGTTGGCGCCACACTCCTTGCAGATGTTCTTCACCGAGCCGTCTTCTATATTATAAAGGTAGATGTCGCTATCGGTACTGCGGGCGTACTCCATGCCGGTCTTCTTGCGGCAGGTGTAGGCGACGGTCTTGCCGTCGGGGCTCCAGGCGAACTGCTCCATACCGCCGAAGGGGCGCAGGGGGCTTTCGAACAGCGTGCCTTCGAGCAGATCCTTCGGCTCACCCACGCTCTTGCCGTCGAAGCTGGCGACGTAGGGGTGGGGGATTTCGTCCGTCCACTCGTCCCAATGCTTGTACATCAGGTCGGTAATGATTCGTCCCGTCGTCTTGGGCAGATCGGGATACTTGTCGGCTACACGCGGGCCGTTCGGTACCGTCATTACCAGCAGCACCTGACTCTCGTCGGGCGAGAAGAGGAATCCTTCGAGGTCCTTGTCCATGTGGCTGAGTTGGCGACGTCCTGTGCCGTCTGGGTTCATCTCCCATAGTTGGCTAGAGCCCCCTTCGGTGCTGAGGAAGCGCAGCTTGCGCCCGTCCTTCGTCCAGCAGACGTCGCCCTCAGAGGCGGCTGTGGTGGTGAGCAGCGTGCCTGCCGAGCCGTCGGCATTCATCATGTAGATAACGCGATGGCTCTTGTTGAGGGGCACGCTATAGTAGCTGACAACATAGGCTACGCGCTTTCCGTCGGGCGAGGGCGCCATGCTGCCGATGCGTCCCATGGCCCACAGGGCCTCTGGCGTTAGGCGGCGTCCTTCAATCGTGATTTCGTTCTTGCCTATAAACGGGGCTTCTTCCTTCTTTTCCTTGCTGCCTGTGCAGCCTGCGGCAGTCAGTAATGCAACGATAGCCATAGTCTTCCAAAGGGTTGCTGATTTCATATTCTTTCTGGTTTATTTTGATTTTCCGGCAAAGATACGGAAAAAAAACGTAGCTCCCAAATTCTTCGCGAAAAAAGCAACTTTTCCTGCGCTTTGCAAGGATGTCGCACAATAATTCCACTACGCTATCCGCGTAGCGCACTACGCTAATTTCTCAGCGCACTACGTTATTTTCCCAGAGCACTACGCTATGCGTCCCTTGCTTTTCTTCCTTCGTCCGATGTACTCCTTTTAAAATATATTCATTTGTACGGACAGGCCTCCCGGAGGAAAGGGCGCTTTTTTCAGGCTTTTTCCAGCAAAAAATTTTTTTCTTCCGAAAGTTAACGCTATCTTTGCAAAATAAAATCCGTTTAAGAAACCTTTCGCACAAAAACATAAAGATTTATGAGAAAATTTCTCGCCAGCATATCCCATTTTTTCTCGAAGTATGTTGACTCGAGGATAATCTTTGTGATGGACTTTGCCCTCTCCTTAGCCTCTTCGCTCTTTATACTACTGTTGCTTACGACCGTAACGCGCCCAGGAAGCATATCGACCCGTTTTGTGGCCTATTGGATGATGGCGAGCGTGGTGGCTACGTTGGTAGTGATGTTGTCGTTCAAGAAATACAAGACCGTCATCCGCCATACGAGGTTGCGTGACCTCGCGGGCTTTATGGGCGAGTCGGTATGCAAGATGCTGATCATGTTGGCTATCGTTTGGGCAACTATCGGGATGAACTCAACGGTTCTTGTGGCTCTCCTCATGGACTTCATGCTGACGATGTGCGCCTTTTTAGGTGTTCGTCTACTGATGATTATGGCGTACGATAGATTGAAACTTCGCGAGAAAGAGCAGAACAACAGCAACGTGAAGCGTGTGCTGGTCTTCGGCACCTCCGAGAAGTCCGTCGCGGCTATCACGCGCTTCCAGAATTCCTATCAGTATCATATTGTCGGCTTCCTTGTGAAGGGGAAGGGGCCCAAGCTGAAGGTGAACGAGCTGCCCGTCTATTCCTACCTGGACTTTACGGAATTGAAGGGGCTTGTCAGCTCCCTGCACATTAACTGCGTCCTTTTCCCGACGGAGAGCGACGTGCGCGAAGAGTCGGACGGCCTGGTTCAGTTCTGCTCCAAGAACAACCTGAAGGCACTCATCATCCCCTCGATTGACGAAGTGGTGGGAGGGAAAATCATGAACACCAAGATTCGCGAAGTAAAAATTGAAGACCTCCTTGGACGCCAGGAAATAAAGATTGAGATGGAAGCCATCGTCGCCAACTTTCGCGGGAAGACCGTCATGGTGACGGGCGCAGCAGGCAGCATCGGCTCGGAACTCTGCCGCCAGCTGGCAGGCTTTGGAGTAAAGAAACTCATTCTCTTCGACAATGGCGAGACGCCCATGCATAACATCCGCCTGCAGTTGGAAGAGCATTTCCCCGACTTGGATTTCGTGCCCGTCATCGGCGACGTGCGCCAGATTCAGCGCCTTGACTATGCCTTCCGCACGTGGCGTCCACAGGTTGTGTTCCACGCTGCAGCCTACAAGCATGTGCCCTTGATGGAGGAAAACCCCTGCGAGGCTGTACTCGTGAATGTTCATGGCTCGCGCAACGTAGCTGACAAGTGCATCGAATACGGCACGGAGATGATGGTGATGATCAGCACCGATAAGGCTGTCAACCCCACCAACATCATGGGCTGCACGAAGCGTCTGGCGGAAATCTACGTCCAGTCGCTCGGCCTTGCCATCGCGAACGGAACGTACTATCCGGACATTCAGGAGGGCGTCAAGGAGTGCAAGACGAAGTTCGTCACCACGCGCTTCGGCAATGTGCTCGGATCCAACGGTAGCGTCATCCCCCGCTTCCGCCAGCAGATAGAGAACGGAGGTCCCATTACCGTCACGGATCCGCGCATCACGCGCTTCTTCATGACAATTCCCGAGGCCTGCCGCCTTGTAATGGAGGCTGCCACGATGAGCACAGGCAACCAGATATTCGTCTTTGATATGGGCGAATCCGTCAAGATTGATACGTTGGCACGCCGCATGATTTCCTTGGCCGGATTGGAAGTGGGGACAGACATCAAGATTGAATATACCGGCTTGCGTCCAGGAGAGAAGCTCTACGAGGAGGTACTGTCGAATAGTGAGAACACCATACCTACCTCGCACGATCGCATCCGTGTTGCAAAGGTGCGTGAATACGACTATCAGCACGCGCTGGAGGTTGTCAACCGACTGGAGGAACTGTCACGCTATGTCCGTATACCCGAAATGGTGATGCTGATGAAGGAAACTGTTCCTGAATTCAAAAGTATGAACAGCCAGTTCGAAATGTACGATAAACCCTCCGCGAACGAAGCATAAACAACAATCCCAAACACCTGATTTTACGACATGGAAGATATCGTAAAACTCATTGAAAAAAGCCTTCAGAAAAACTGGACACTCGATGCTTTGACAGACTATCGAGGCACTACACACCAATATAAGGACGTGGCGCGTAAAATTGAGAAACTCCATATTCTCTTTGAAACCGTTGGCATCCAGAAAGGCGATAAGATTGCCATTTGCGGGCGCAATTCCTCCCATTGGGCTGTGGCTTTTCTGGCTACGATGACCTATGGCGCGGTAGCTGTGCCCATTCTTCACGAGTTCAAACCTGATAATGTCCATAACATCATCAACCACTCCGACTCGCGTCTGCTGTTTGTCGGCGAGGCAAACTGGGAGGGTATGGACGAAAACAGCATCCCAGGTGTCCTCGGCGTTATCCTGATAAGCGACTTCAGCCTGCTGGTGTCGCGAACGGAAAAACTCACTTTTGCCCGTGAGCATTTGAACGAGCTGTTTGGACGCAAGTTCCCCAGCCGTTTCGAGGCTAAGGACATTCATTTCGACGAGCCCGACCCAGAGTCGCTTGCCGTTATCAACTACACCTCCGGCTCTACAGGGCGCTCGAAGGGAGTGATGATTCCCTATCGTGCCTTGTCGTCGAACATCGAGTTCGCCTATGGCGTCGTCTTGTTGAATCCGGGCGATAAGGTCGTCTCCATGCTCCCTATGGCGCATACCTACGGCATGAGCTTTGAATTCCTCTATGAGTTTACCGTCGGCGTCCATATCTACCTGCTCACGCGTATTCCCAGCCCGAAGATAGTCTTTCAGGCATTCAACGAAGTAAAGCCCAGCATCATTGTGGCTGTGCCTCTCATTATTGAGAAGATTATCAAGAAGAATGTTCTCCCCCGAATGTCCACGTTCCCTATCAACGTGCTGAGCCGCATTCCTCTGGCAGGTGATGCCGTGCGTAATAGCGTCCGCGACCAGATGGTGCGTTCGTTCGGAGGCAATTTTTACGAAATCATTATCGGAGGTGCTGCCTTTAATCCTGAGGTCGATAAGTTCCTCCATTCCATCCGCTTCCCCTTTACCGTAGGCTACGGTGCTACGGAGTGCGCCCCCATCATTTGTTACGAGGACTGGAAGACCGCCCGTGTGGGCAGCTGCGGTAAAGCTGTCATCAACATGGAAGTCCGCATCAATTCCTCTGACCCAGAGCACGTGGCTGGCGAAATCCTCTGTAGGGGCAAGAATGTCATGCTGGGTTATTATAAGAACGAGGAACTGACGCGTGAAACTATCGATGAGGAGGGGTGGCTCCATACGGGCGACCTCGGTATCATGGATAGCGAAGGACGTCTCTACATTAAGGGACGCAGCAAGAACATGATTCTCGGCTCTTCCGGACAGAATATTTATCCTGAGGAAATTGAGGATCAACTGAACAGCTGTCCCTTTGTGGCGGAGTCTTTGGTGGTGGATCGTGCCGGCTCGCTTGTCGCCCTTGTCTATCCCGACACCGACCGCGTGGCTGCCGAAGGGAAAACGGCTCAGGACGTCATCGATATCATGGAGGCAAACCGTGTGGCCATCAACAAGACACTCCCCGTCTATTCGCAGATTTCCCGCTTTGTCATTCAGGAAGAGGAGTTTGAGAAGACGCCCAAGAAGAGTATCAAGCGCTTTTTATATCAGTAGTTTCTGGGGCCGAAGATGGCGCTGCCGATGCGAACCATGTTGGCGCCCTCGCTGATGGCGATAGGGTAGTCGTCCGTCATGCCTTCAGAGAGGATGCTGAAATCCGTGGCTTCGGGAAAGAATTCCTCTTTCACTTGCTCAAAAAACGCTCGCACCGAGCGGAACTCCCTGCGAATTTGCGCTTCGTCGTCGGTATTTGTAGCCATAGCCATCAAACCGGTAATGTGGACACCCTCTAGTTCCCGCCAAGGATCCGTCCTTAGCAGATTCAGACATTCATTAGGACTTAGACCGTATTTCGTTTCCTCCTGAGCCACATGAAGCTGTAGCAGGCAGTTGATGATTCGTCCGTTGCGCAGGGCGTGTTTGTTGATTTCGCTGAGTGCATGGAACGAATCCACGCTCTGTATGGTGTGTACAAAGGGCGCCATGAATTTGATTTTGTTCGTCTGCACGTGGCCTGTGAAGTGCCATTCAATGTCCTTGGGCAGCACGGCGGCCTTCTCTGCCATCTCCATGACGTAATTCTCGCCGAAGCGTCGCTGCCCTGCGGCATATGCCTCTTCAATCATCTCCTTGGGATGGTATTTGGAGATGGCAACGAGCTGAACCTCTTCCTTCAGGGACGCCCGCAGAGTTTCCAGCCGTTCGGCAATACTATCTGAACACATCGAAATACGTTGCTTCGCTTACGGAGGCGATGGTGAAGTCCATCATGCTGCCTTTCATGTTCTCGTCGAGTTTCTGCACGGCATCATGCAAGTCGCTGGCCTGGACGAGGACGTCCTGACGGGTTTTCTTCTCTGCGCCGCTCTTCTCGTCAAGGGTGATGAATACGAGCTTAATCTTAAAGTAGCGGTCGGCGGCATCCTCGTCAGTAAAGAATGTTTCACCATATTTTACACGCTTGATGTCGGTAACCATGAACTCGCCGCTGATGTAGCTTTTCATTTCCTGCACCATGCGCGACTCAGCCTCCGTACAGCTGATGGCGTTCGTGAGGTAGCATTCACCTTTCACCCGCTTCATCGTGCCGTTTTCCATCAACTTATCGTACTCCAGCTTACATTCAAACCATTCGTTTTGCATACGTTAAATGTCTTTTATTGTTCTTTTTTGCCTTTTTGCCTGCAAAAATACAAAATAAATCGTAATTAGTAAATCGTCTAATCGTAAAAAACATTATCTTTGCCGAAATTTTCAGAAACAATGCCCCAGATTTCCGAACGCGGCACGCTGATGCCGGCTTCTCCCATCCGCAAACTGGCTCCTTTGGCTTATGCAGCTGAGGACCGCGGTATTAAAGTCTTTCGTCTGAACATCGGACAGCCCGACCTTCCCACACCGAAGGCGGCATTAGATGCCATCCATAATTTCGACCATAAAGTGCTTGAGTATAGTCCTTCGCAGGGTTTCCGCAGCTATCGCGAGAAACTTGTCGGTTACTATGCCAGATATAATATCAATGTTACGGCTGATGACATCATTGTCACCACAGGCGGTAGCGAGGCCGTACTCTTCGCTTTCCTTGCCTGTCTGAATCCAGGCGACGAAATCATTGTCCCTGAGCCTGCTTATGCCAACTACATGGCATTCGCCATCTCTGCTGGAGCTGTCATCCGCACCATTTGCACCACCATCGACGAGGGCTTCTGCCTGCCGAAGGTGGAGAAGTTCGAGGAACTCATCAACGAGCGCACGAAGGCTATCCTCATCTGCAACCCCAATAATCCCACGGGCTACCTCTATACGCGCCGCGAGATGAACCAGATACGAGACCTCGTGAAGAAGTACGATCTCTATCTCTTCTCCGACGAAGTCTATCGCGAGTTCATTTATACCGGCTCGCCCTACATCAGCGCCTGCCACTTGGAAGGCATACAGAACAACGTCGTCCTCATCGACTCCGTGAGTAAGCGCTATAGCGAGTGCGGCATCCGCATCGGCGCGCTCATTACGAAGAACGAGGAGGTGCGCAAAGCCGTGATGAAGTTCTGTCAGGCTCGGCTCAGTCCTCCCCTCATCGGTCAGGCGGCTGCTGAGGCTTCATTGGATGCTCCTGATGAGTATGCCCGCGATACGTACGACGAGTATGTCGAACGTCGTAAGTGCCTCATCGACGGTTTGAACCGCATTCCGGGCGTCTATAGCCCCATCCCTATGGGGGCGTTCTATACCGTCGCCCGTCTGCCAGTAGATGATGCAGAGAAGTTCTGCGCCTGGTGCCTTAGCGAATTCAGTTACGAGGGAGAGACGGTGATGATGGCTCCTGCTGCAGGTTTCTACACGACGCCCGGCCTTGGACGCAACGAAGTCCGTATGGCCTACGTCCTCAAGAAGGAAGACCTCCAGCGCGCTCTCTTTGTTCTCAGCAAAGCCCTTGAGGCCTATCCAGGCAGAGTTGAATGATTTACAATATGACAATTTTCGATTTACAATTTATTTTCCAATTGGATTATTTAGTAATTTAACATCGCAAAAATCGTAAATTGCAAATTGGCCAATCGTAAATAAAAAGATGTTTTTTGAGCGGTTTCTGGCGCGTCGTCTCTTCAAGAGCGAACGAGGAGTACGGCGAGTGTCGCGTCCGGCGGTAGTGATAGCCGAGGCGGGCGTGGCGTTGGGACTGGCTGTGATGATTGTCACCATCTGTGTCTCGCTGGGTTTTAAGCACGAAATCCGCTCAAAAGTCATTGGCTTCAACTCCCACATTCACGTTAGCAGTTTCGACTCGTCGCTCTCCTACGAAACCACCCCCATCACCATCTGCGACACACTTACGGAAACACTTGCCTCCATGCAAGGCGTGAGTCACTTGCAGCGCTATGCCACCAAGCCCGCCATCTTCCGTACCGACGACGAGTTCCTCGGCTTTGTGCTGAAGGGAGTGGGCGAGGAGTATGACCTCTCGTTCTTCCGCTCCTACCTTCAGGAGGGCAGCATCGATTCCCTCGTTGTTACAAGAGAGGGGACGGGAGCGAGACTCCTCATCTCGCGCGATATGGCCGACAAGTTGGGCTATCGTGTGGGCGACCGTGTTGATACCTACTTCATCGGTACGTCGCTCCGTGCGCGGCGATTCACCGTCTGCGGCATCTACGAGACTGGTTTTGGAGATTTCGACCGTCTCTTTGCTGTGACAGCCCTGACTGTCGTGCAACGGCTTAACGAATGGGAAGAAGACGAGGTTACTGGCCTTGAAGTCAGCCTTGCCGACTATGACGAGTTGTCGCAGCGGGCATGGGAGATAGGCCGTTATCTCGATGACTGGGGTAAGGCCCATCGCACAGGCTTCTATGTGCAGACCATCGAGGAACAGAATCCCAATCTCTTTGCCTGGCTGGACATCCTGGACATGAACGTCTGGATTATCCTGCTGCTGATGTTGCTGGTGGCGGGCTTTACGGTTATCTCCGGCCTGCTGATACTGATTCTTGAGCGCACCTCGTTCATTGGCACGCTCAAGGCGATGGGCTCGCTCAATTCCTCCATCCGTCAGACGTTCCTTCGTCTGGCCATATATATAATAGGAAGGGGGATGCTTTGGGGAAATGTCATCGGCCTTGCGCTATGTGCCTTGCAGAAAGATACTGGCCTTGTCGCCCTCGACCCCAAGAACTACTACCTCGACCGCGTGCCCATCGAGTTCAACGTCTTCTACATCATTCTGCTCAATGTGGGCATGCTCGTTCTGTCAGTTGCTATGCTGATAGTCCCCTCGCAAATCATCTCTCGCATCAGCCCCTCGAAATCTATCCGATTTGAATGATGTTAAAATGAGGAAGCTTCCGGCTTAACGAATGTCACAGCGTGCTGGATGTTCTCCACTTCGATGTGTGTGGCGTGGAGAACTTCGCCGTCGAGTGAGACGCAGAAACCCTTTGGTCCTTCGATGGTGAGCGTGCGGGCGCGGAGGTAGGTGATGTGGGGGGCAAACTTCGGATTGTCCAGATGCAGGCCGCGCTTGTAGTCGTTCATCAAGCCGAGGAACTTCACCCTCGCCAGCGGACGCACCAGGCATACCTCCAGCAGACCGTCGTCGTTCTGGCTGCGAGGAGCGCAGCAATACGATCCGCCCACGTGCGAGCCATTGGCTGCCGTACAGAGAAGTATCTTGTCGAGAACCTCCCCTCCCTCATGGGAAGGATTGGGGTTGGGGCTACTTATCCTTACTCCATCTGCCCAGACGTTGCACTTGTTTCTCATGCCCGTCAGGAAGCCCCATGCAACGCCCGTCGGGTAGGCCATGCTCTTGCCGATGAAAGGCTTACGCCGCAGCGCGTCAATCGTTGAGGCTACTCGCGCATCCAGCCCGAAGTGCGTGGCGTTCATCGCCCAGGTTAACTCCTCTTGGGGGGCAGCAGGTTGAGCTTCGCTCTTCGTCCGTTGAGTTATCGACTTTACCCTCATCATATCAATCGGCGTCTCGATGCCGCGGAGCAGGCGTCCCACGTCGCGGAATTCGTCAGGGCCGCCGTAGTACTTCACGTAGTCGTTGCCGCTCCCCTGTGCGAAGGCTGTGAATGCTACGCCCTCCACGCCGATGCAGGCGATAGCAACCTCGCGCAATGTGCCGTCGCCTCCGCAGGCATAGAAGCGCAGCGGCTCGCTGGGGTACTCAGCCCGATAGCGTCGCACCACCTCGTGGCTGTCGCCCTTATGTTGTTTCATGTAGATGTCGTAGTCCATCTGTCCGTCGTAGGGCTTGAGCGCCTCGCGCACCAGCGCCTCGCACGACTTCGCTCCCGCATGGGGATTCACAATGAAAATGTGCTTCATCCGCTTTCCGTTCCGTTTCAGCGGGCGAAGGTAATGCAAATTGTGAAGAAATGCAAATAAAAGTGGGAATAGGGTTGGAATTATGGTGAGAAAGTGGTATCTTCGCATTCAAAAAAGGAAGAGTAACTTAAATGGTTTATGAGCGTATGAAAATCAGAAGTATTTTTCATCTCTTTTTGGTTTTCCTGTTTATTTCATGTGCCGCCAGGCCGGAAAAGTTCTTCCCCACAGGCACCATGTGGCAAGAACAATTCTTCTTAGATGAGGGTAGGGGGTACGAAAGCGTTGGGAACCCAAAGACTTTCTGTGTTGGAGAAGACACTCTGATAAACCATTGCACGTATAAAAGTATTTGGATAGAAGGGAAAAACTCAGGGATGTGGGTTCGTGAGGAAGGCAAGAAGGTATGGCTGTTGCGAAGCGACTGCCCTGAAGAGCTTCTTCTATACGATTTCAATTGGGATGCTGGGAAGGGGACTGTCCGTCAGTATTATAAAGAAGGGAAGGGAGTAAAGACAGACTCTATTCCCATTTCTTCCATTTACAAGGATCAGCTTGAGGATGGCCGGATGTACAATTATATTGAATATAGAGAATCATATACCCAAGCGAGGATGATAGAGGGCATCGGACGAACCTCCGACCCAATAAAGGATGCTTCTATTATAGGAAGCTATGAACCAGCCTCAGATTGGATTCTCCCTATGATTGGAGAATGGAGATTGCTATATTTCAAAAGAAACGGTAAGGTTATTTATAAGAATAAGGAATAATTAGTCCTCTACGACCTTCAAGACCGTCCGATGGACGGGACGCAGAAGGGCATCCTCATCCTTGGCGGAAAGAAGGTGCTGGTGAAGTAATGCGACAATTGGCGGAAAGGAACTACAAAAGTTAAAAAAAGAAAAATAGTCTGTTCCTTCATGCAGTATTATGGCTTTCGTTCCGTTTTTAATAATAGAGGAAATGCGATACCCCTATCAATTAATTAGAAATATGAAAAAACATACTTTATTCTTACATTTATTAGCGGCTTTATTTTTCACAGGATGTACAGATGATACGTTTGACATCATTTTTGGAGGTTTATATGACTATCCTATTTATTACTTGCATGTGATTCGAAACAATTCTGGATTTGACATCTTTTCCTATCAGGCGGCGAATAATATCTGGGCTCCTACCGTTTATCCAGATACTCTTTTGCCAGAGTCTTTTAACAACAAAGAAAATAGGTTCTTCTGTTGCTATGACCCTGAAACTGATGCCAGGACTGACACTTTGGGCAGAATCCGTCCAGGAACAGATGGAAAAGATTGGTGTTATCCTTGGAAGAGGGCACGCAGATTATACGAACAACAATTCGAAAAAGATTTTCCGGCAGGCTATTACTCTGTCTTTATCCTAAGTTACGAGTCTTATTTGGAAAAAGGCTGGGAAGGAATTCGTGGCGACAATGACATTCTTGTCCGCTACGACCTTACCTACGACAACCTGAAGGCATTAAATGACACGATTCCCTTCCCACCTACAGAGGCGATGAAGAACATGAAGATGTGGCCTCCATATGAAGTAGTTGTTAAGAAGTATAAGAACGAAGAATCATTATGAAAGAATCAATCATTACCCCGTTCAGCCGGATTTGCGCCCGAACGGAGGAAATCCTTCTTAAAGGGACCTAATCATTAGCTTACTATCATTCTTTGAGGCGCGGCACTGCCGCGTCTCTTTTTTCGTTTCCATCGTCCTTCGGCCGAGGATTGACGCGTTATACTTGAAGGCCATTTTCCCATCTGAAGAAAAGCTTTTTCTGTCGTACGTAAAAGG
>CAMYYY010000041.1 GCA_947303715.1 uncultured Bacteroidales bacterium
CCAGCCTATGGAACTTTTTTTCCATTTGATGGAATTTTTTGGGAATTTGATTCTATCCGGATAGTTGACCATTTGGCCTAAAGCAATTCCTACAATTATCTGTAGAAACAAATAGCGTAAGAAAAAGGGCAGGGGCGTTTTTGCGAATAATCAGCATAAAAAACCATCGCGATGACCTGAGTAATGCCATCGCGATGGTTGCATGATGACGAATCATCAATTACTTAACGACTACCTTTCGCCCGTTCACGATATAGACGCCTTTTTCCTTGGGCGTGCTGATGAGGCGGCGGCCCTGAAGGTCGAAGGATTTGTTATTTGCCGACTCGCCATTCAGGAGTTCTTCAACGGAGGTGGCATTCTGGATGTCGATGACGTAGGGCTCCCACGGCGTACCGATGTTACGGTCGCTGGTGTAGGTAAGGTTACGGTCGATAGTGAGGATTTCTCCGTTGATACATGTACGGATGTCCAACGCTTGTCCGCTGCCTTCGCCGGCTATGATGAGGTAGTAGAGCCCGTCATCGGCACGAGTGGCACCTCGGCATTCGCCGTCGATGAAGGCGGCAACTTCGGCACTATCGACGGGCACTTGTCCGTCGACAAGTCGGATGACCATCGTCATATTGTCAGGATAGATAGTGGGGTCAACAGGTTCGAACACCTGCAGCGGAGCTCTCCTGACGGCAACGATGGGGGCGCGCATGGAGGAAATGGCGGCATCCTTCTCAGGATAGACGAACTGCTTTGTCACGCTACTGTTGCTGTAGTACATATAGCCGTGCCCGCTTTCAAGCGCTTTCAGGTTACCCTCCCAGCCATTGTAGTTGTAGATGGCTAAGCCTGTCTGCGATTTCACGTAATCGCCTGGCTGTGGATTGGCACCGGCTAAGGCTTCGCCGAGCGTCATAGAGATCAAGGGGGTATAGGCTATCCAGTTCCACTCTTTCTGCAGCGTCACAGGGTTGTCGTTGAGGTTCACCTGACGGCCTTTCACCGAAAGCCCGGCTGCGATGTCGTCGCTTTCTTCCCTCTTAGTGAGATGCATCTTATACATCTTGGCGGCCTCGATGGTTAGGTTGCCCTTCCATTGGGAGCCGTTGCTGTAAGTGGAGCTGTAGCGGTCCTTGATGACGGTTTCCCATGTGGTGAGGTCGGGGAACACTACGTCCGGGCGGTTGTCGGGTGGCGTCACGCCAAGCGCAATCCAGTTCCAGTTCGGATTCAGCAATAGAATCTGCTCCATATTGTCGCCCTTTGTGAGGATGACGGGGTTGTCGAAGTTGCCGATTATCTGGTCAACCTGGAAGGTAATATCCACTTTTTCCCCGTTCTTGTCCACGACGTTCGCATCGGTATAGGCAATGCCCTTGGTGGCATCCCAGATGCGGAAGGTGATGGGAGCGCCTGCATCCTCATCATCGTAGCCATTGCCGTAGATGGTCATCGTTACGTAGGCTGCGCTGCGCACGGCTTCAGGAGCGGCCACGCCTCGGCATTCGCCGTTGATAAAGGCGGCTAGACGGCTATCGGCGTTCTCCATCAGCGTGCCGTTGATGTAGATTTGTCCGATGACGTTCATGCGGTGTTCATACTGGGTGGGATCAACCGTCCAGTCAGGCATCTGTCCGCGTACCTTCATGACGATGCGGAGGGGTTCCATTATCTCATCATTGCCCTGCAGACCTATGGTCACATCGTAGTTGCCCACAGCCACTAACGGATCTACTTTGAAACGAAGTGTCTTCTGCGAAAGCGGGGCGAGGTTGTCGCTCACCTCGCTGTCGATAGGCGTGAGCCAGTTGGGCAGATTCTTTAGCGAGTAGTATTCTGTGGTGCCACCCTTGTTGACGATGTCGACGTCGAAGGTGTGGTCTGCGCCATAACGTTTGTAAATGTTCACCGAGTCGCGGGTCCACTTCAGCGTGTTCTGCTGCACGTATGCCGTCCAGCGGATGGGGGTCGATTGGTTGCCGTGCATGTCGAATACCTTATCAACGGTGATGTTGAGTGTGGCGCCCTCGATGTCACGCGGACTGATGCCTGCTCCGCTCAAATTGACCACCACCTTTCGGTTGGAGGCTACGGGCGAGGCGATAAGGGTGTTTTCACGGGGAGCACTCTTGAGGGGAGGTGTCGAGGATGCCCATACGTTCTCGCTGGGGTTGTTCAGGGTAAGCGTTGTCGGAAGGCTGCTGGGGGCCATGTTCTCTAAGGTTGCCACCTTGGTGGCGACACCATTGGCTACTCCTTCTTTTTCAAAGGGATAGTAGGCCACGAGTCCGCGTGAATATACATCGGCGGTGTCGATACAATTGTACCTGTTCGCCAATAGGCGGTTCTCGGTCAGGGCAGCTCGCCAGATGCGCAGTTCGTCAATGTTTCCGTTTAGGCCCTCGCCGATGGTCATCTGTTGGCCCTCCATCATAGGCACGTCCCGTTCAGCGATGACTGCCGTGCGCTGTCCGTCATAGTAGAAACTGGCAGCCTGTCCGCGTACCACGTTCAATGCCAGATGATGCCAGCTGTAGCTATTGGGGAAGTCCTCAGCACTGGCTACCATTTGCGACCGTTCGCCATAGTCGAGCCAGAGGTTCATATCCTCGTCATAGCGCAGGCACAATTTGTTGGAGGCTACGCTGCCTGTTTCGAAGAGTGTGCAGGCCTTTTTGAAAGCGAGGGTCCACAATTCGATGGCATAGCTGTCGCCCGCTGAGGTATTGATGCGCGAAATATCGGCTGTTGCACCTTCGGCTTCATCGAATTTAAGTGCATAGTTCACACCTGCAATCTCCCAGCGGTTGTTCACGATGAAATCGTGTGTATGGCGCATGTCAGCGGCCACGGTGCCGTGACCTTCGTTCATGGGCCAGTAGTTAGTGAGGCCGTAGGTGTAGTTGTCCTTCGAGACGTATTTCTTCGAAGCAGCATCATTAACGTCGCGGTAGATGTTGTAGAGGGCCAAGTCGTGGATGGTGCCGGTAATGCCGCTGCCCAGATAGAGATGGTTGTCATCGACATAGTTGATGGCATCGACGGCCGAGAAGGTCACAGGTTCTTTGTCAAAGAGCAGAACCGACGTTGTTTCGTACTCTCCCAGCATGGAGAAGGTCATGTCGCTTGCCTTGAAACTCAGCACGAAGAATATCCACGTGTCCCGGGGCAGTTGTTCGGTGCTGACGAAGTCATTCCCACCGAGCGACACGGCCACTTGCCCGGTGTTTGTGATTTTCAATGCCATCCGTCCGAAGCTGTTTCCTTGTCGGATGACGACACCGCCCTGTGTATATTTCAGCCACATCTCAAGGGAGAAGTCGCCGTTAAGGAACACGGGGCTTTCCGTGCATGCTGCCGTACCGTAGGGCATAAGCGTTAAAGCGGTCTCGTGGTTGATAGGCTGGTCGTTCAGCTTAGCGGTGACGATGACATTCTTGGCATCCACATAACCGGGCACGATGTCTTCGTTGAATTCAATGCTGATATCGTCGCCTACGCCCAATATGCCGCTGGCGGGGGTGGGGGTGACGAGCTGGCGCGGACGTGTCATGTCTTTCACTACCTTCACCTCGTCGGAATAGACATAGACGTTCTCCTGCCCGTACTTCGTCATGGTGTAGGCGCGGAAGGTGTAGTTTCCTTCGGGGTAAGTGGTGTTGGCCTTCATGTTGAGGGTCAGCAGCAGGTCGCCCGCCTCGGGCAGTATCTTGTCGGTAACGTGGGTGGAGTCAGCCCTGTCAACCAAATAGGTAAAGGGTGTGACCCATGTGGTGCTACCCTCATAGCGGTATTGCACGCCTATCTCTTTCATGCCTCGGAACTGGCGATTGAAGTTGCTGACCTTCAGCTCCAGGTTTCCTTTATTGCGCTCCAGCGTCTCGATGTTCATTACCGGTTCGGTTACGGCGAGGCTGATGGGGCTTGAGCTGGGCTTGAAGTGTACGCTCAGGTGGGCAATGTCCTTTATCTTTGCCGGCTGGTACTGCGAGCTAAGCCACAGCTCAATTCCTTCGTAGTCGAGCACGCTTTGGTCGGTTTGGCGGACGGTGATGACCTTCTTGATGGTCTCGCCGGCAGGGATATAGATGCTGCGGCCGTTGGCGGGAACTCCGTCCATCAGTATCTCCAGTCCATGGGCGTTCGTGTAGTCCATCACTTGCAGGTTGTAGATGAACGGCACGTCCTGATTGGTTGTGGTTCCGTTGGTGAGGTGCAGGGTAAACTGTCCCATCTGTCCTGCCGGTACATCAGTCAATGTAGCACTCTTTGCTCCTACGCTGCCGTCGGTGCTGATGGCAATGAGGGGCTGTTCCATGCGCTCTGTGCCGTAGGAGAGGGTGTGTCCCTTTTCTGTTTCGTAGTATTTGGTCTTCTCTTCTGCCTCGTAGGGGTTGTAACTCTGTCCGCCGCGCAAGAGAAAGATGTCACCCCAGCCACTGGGCGAATGGTAGATGTCCACGGTGAAGTCGGTGCCCGGGTTGCCGTCGGTGAGGTCGTAGGCAATCTCGGCGTAAGTCTTGATGTTATCATCGTAGTCGGCGGTTTCGGTTGTTCTCTTATAACCAGTCTCAGTCTTCATCTCGAAGTTGGCACCGAAGTAGGCTCCCGCGGATATGCCGATGCGGGTTTTGGTGTTAAAGACGAAGCCCAGCGAGATGGACTCGACGTCCTTGACAACGTGGGTGGTGTCGTGGCGTTCGCTGTAACTGTAACTGGTGCCGCCGTCGAACGAGCGGTTTTCCTTATAATAGGTGGCGGCATCTTCAAAGGCCATGATCTTGTCTTTCTCGTTTGTCCGTAACGCTTCACGCCAGCGTTCCACGGCTTGGTTGTACTTCAGCACCATGTCCTGCGACTTGCCATTGATGCCCTGCTTCCATACATACGTGCTGTCCTGGCCATAGCGAGGGTCGTCGGGGGTAAGCCAAGTAAGATAGACATCCTGCTCTGTGTCGTTTACGAAACCGGCGGCTGACAGGCTGTCCTTGTATTCAAGCATGGCGTTGCGGGTGTCGATAAGCTTCGGTATCATGGTGTTCTCGATGTCATAGGCAGCGTAGGCAAAGTCGGTGCGTATGCTGTCGGAGAGACTGATGGCTTCCTTCAGCCCCAGGACAATGCCCTCTGCTTCACGGTGGAAGCCGAGCTTGCGGCAGGTGCCGACGATGAGGTTGTGGGAGGTGCCGATGAACACGTCGCCCGCAGCACCGACGTACTTCGAGCCGGTGCTGGTAGCGATGTTCTCGCCGGTGGTATATACCCACGTGTTCTCCTTCTTGGTGAGGATTTCCAACGTGCCGTGCTCGCCGACGTTATCAACGCTAACAGCTTCCTTCGTAGAGACCAGCATCACGCCCACGCCGGTAGCGGTCCTGAGGTCGGCACCCCAAATCAATTCGGCCTGAACTGTCTCGTTCTCATACCCGCCGCTGGTGCGATTCTCTATCTTGGTTTTGATGGTGCCGGTCTTCCATGTGGTTTTGGATTTTGCCCCTGGTGGGTCGCGTAACACCATCGATACCACCTCGGGGCCTTCGGTGACGAAGTTGTTGCCGTTGGTCAGCTCGCCCAGTACGATGGCATTCATTTCGAAGCCGTTATAGAAACGTCCATTCCGCTCGTAGGTGATGCCGAAGTGACGGGTATAAGGGGCTGTGATGTTCGGCAAGCCGGTGGTGAAGCTGAGTTCGTTCCTGCCGTCGGTGTCCAGCCGTATCTGGTTGAGCTTGAGGTCGTAGATTTCACCCTCCTTAAGGTCCGTCAGCGAGGGGTCGATCACGCGAGCCACTACCGTCTGGGCATTACTCATCTCGTTTTGGATGGTGAGTACCTGCCCGTTGAGGGGGATGGTGTCGGCGATGACAGTTCCGTTGTCGTGGTTGACATACACCTCGTATGCGTAGATGTCGAAGACGTATTCGGTGTTACGGCCGAAGACGGGGAAATCATAGGTGTAATTGACTGGTCCGTTGGCCTTTCGTGTCCAGATGTCGGTAATGTTGGTGGCCTCGGTGTTGCTGACACGGTAGTTCTTCAGCTCCTGCTCTCCAAAGGCTCCCTTGCCGCCGCGTTGCACGACTTCCACCTGTGGTTCGGCAAAATAGGTGCGCACCATCTTCGTGTTGTAGTAGTAGCGTGCCAAAGTGGTTCCGCCGCCTTCGCTGGAGATGAACATCGAGTCCTTCATTTCCTTCTGTACGGAGGTGAGGTCAATTTCAGGCAGGTCGTAGATCTCTATGTCCTCGTTCGAGTCCACCTTGATGCTCTTGGTGATGTATTTCAGCGGGGGTAGCAAGGCTGAGAATTCGCCGGTCTGGGGGTCGGTACGGATGTAGATGTAACGGGCGTCGTATCCTGTACCTGTCCAGGCTGTACTGTTGATGCTGGTCGTGTCGCTATCCCAAGTGCGCTGGGTGGTGGCATCGCTGATGTGGTCATCCTGGCAGTTGAAAGAGAACGACTCGTTGTTCAGTTTCAGCTGCACGGTGGCGGTGCCAATGTTGTTCACTGAGGCTCCGAAGCCTACGGCAATGGTGTCGTTGCGCAAACCACCGCTTACACGTCCTACGAAATTCACCAGTGTTGAGTCGGTGAAGTCGTGGGTCAGGGCGCGGTTGAAGTTATATGTACCCTGTGTGGGGAAGCGTCCTCCATCCACCATTGTGTGGCCTTCGAGCTTGGCTTCGACGTAGTGGTTGCCGATGGGGACGGAGATTTTGTAGTAACCATTGGCATCGGTAGTCTTGAATTCGCCATTACCCGTCAGCAGTTCGCCATCGACATAGAACTTTATGCCTTCAGCGGGGATGTTGGTGCCGGCATAATAGATGTAACCCTCCATAGGGAAGCTCGACACGTCTTCGAAGTTGACGCTATTGGCCGTCAGACTGGTAGGGCTGATGAACATTGATGACGAGTTGGGGTTGAATTCGTGGATGCCGAGCTGGGGCACCACCTTGTAGTTCGTGCCGCCCTGCTGGAAGGGAATACCGCGGATGATGTAGTCGCCCTCGGCATCGGTAAGGCCATAGAGCCGCAGCTGCTGGGGCACGGTAGCTGAGGGACGGGCATTGACACCCACCTCCGGATGATTCTGCTGCCAGATACCGTCTTGACAAGCAACGTCAAAGATATACTTCTCCACATTGAGCCCTTCGTCCATAGGCCAGTAGAGGATAAGTCCGTTCTCAGTACCTCCGAGAATACGGGTATAGTTGGCAGCGACCTCCTTTGCGCTGAGGGCGCGATTCCATAAGCGCACATCGTCGACATAGCCCTTGAAGGCAGCCTGCAGTTCGCCAGTCATGCATCCGAAACTGAGCGTGGTAGCGGGTACGTTGTCGTCGGCATCAGCCGAGCAGCAGTTCCAGGCGGGGTTCGCAACTGACATTCGGGCGGATAGCAACGTGTCGTTACCTACGTAGAATGTCCACTCACCCTTAGCGTAGGCGGCGGTGATATGGTTGAAGTCGTAGACATCAATCGGGAGTTCATCCATCTCCCGCTTCTCCGTGGCATCGGAGCCGGTGGATTTGTCTACAGCATATAGATGCCAGCCCGAACCGCTGTTGATAAAGCCCAGTTCAAGAGTATTCGCTAACTCAAGCAGGGTTTGATAGGAGGTGTCGTCAACGACGGGACGTGCCCATAGCTGCAGCGTGAGTGCCTTGCTGCCTGAGAGCACGTTGGCATACTTGGTAGAGTCAGCCTTCCATGTCAGTCCCTTGCCCAGACCGTCGATGTAGCGTGAGAGGTATTGAGGCGTGTCAGTTGATTCGTCAGACGACGATTTCACCAGGTTCACCCGTACGCTTGCTACAGCCGTGCCAGTGCCATAGGCCACGTGGCCGGTGATGGTGCCGCGGGCTTGTGAGAATCCGGGAACGATTTTCGAGTCGGTGCGAACTAATTGTTCGTCGCACTTGGCATCATAGGCCTCGACGGTGTATTCATAGTACGAGCCGGCCATCACACGGTTGTCGATGTAGGTGTATTCCGAGGCTGTGCCGTGAATCTCGTCGGTAAGCAATGTCCACTCATCGGTGCCAATCTGTCGGCGCAGCACGCGGTAGGAAATGTCGTTGAAGGCGTCGGCACGAGCGATGTTCCACTTCACGATGACGTTATTCTCTTCTGTGCCTGCCGTTGCACGGACTTGGCTAATATAACTGCCGGCAGGAAGGTTGGCTGTCAGGATGTTGGAATAGACCTCACGGCCGTTGAGGACGATCATTAAGCGATAGTCGTTGAAGTCGCACACCGTGCCTTCTGTCAGGTAGCTGGCTGAGGACTGACGGGTGTCGACGGGCAACGTGGTGAGCTGTGTCCAGGTAGTCTCGCCCGTCGGACGGCGGTCTATGCGCCAGTCGAGGCCAGAGGTCTGCACATTGTAGTCCCATATCAGGCGGATACCCGTGTTGTCGCTGCGGTCTTGGGTCAGCGTGATGGGGACATCCAGCTTTGTGTTCACCGATGTCTCTTCCCAGAGGTCATACTGTGTGTGGCTATCCGATTCGCCGGGCAGGCTAGTCAGCCTGTCCTTATAGTTCTCTTGCAGAAGTTTCGGCAGGAATACGACCCTGTAGATGTATTCCTTATCATAGTCTATTTTGTCGTCGGTGACCTTCAGGTTGGTGCTATTTCCGCCGATTTGGCTAATTACGATATAGCTCGTTGGCTCCTCGCCCTTTTCGTAGCGGATGACGTACCATGTGCCGTCGGTCTGGCAATCGACGTCAATATAGCGCGGCGATATCCAGTCCTTCACCTGCTTGATGCGCGTCCATTGGATGACGTTCTGCTTGGTCCATTGGTCGAAACTGACGTTGAGGTTGTCGACACGAGTATAGGGCTTGAAGAGGATGCCTTCTCGGTAGGCATCGCCCGAGGCGGACTTGACCGTGTAGGCATAGTGGTCCGTGTTTCTATTGCTCTGGGTGTGGCGCTTCGCATCAATGGTATAATCAACATTGTAGATTCGTAAGGGTTGGGTGTAAGACCTGACGGGAACTTTAAACTGATAGTCGGCGTTTTCGTCGGTGCCGCCCGAGCGATGCTCATCATCGAGGGTGAAGGTAATCTCGTCCGTGCCGAGGTTGCTGATTCCGTAGGTGGTGTGGGCTGTGAAATACTTCTCACGGTAATGATTGTACTTGTTAATGGCTTTGTCGCCGGTGACGTTGAACAAGTAGTTACCTTCGTTGTCCAGCTCGCAGTTGTAGCTGGGTGCCATGTTTGTGTACGACGAGATGTCGAGGTCGCGCTCGTACTGGAAGTTGCGGACGTTATTGCCCCATTTTGTCACGCCCTCAATGTAGATACGCTTAACCCCTTCCTCAAGGTCGTAGGCTGTGGGCTGGTACTCCAGGGTAAACATATACTTGAAATCGCCGCTACTTTTAATGCGGCTGATATAGACAGGGCGGTTATATGTCGTCACAGTAGGTGCCAGATAGCCTACGAAACTGGCTTCGGCTATCAGCATGCGGTAGCCGTCGGCATACTCGATGGTGACGGACACATGGGTGGTATTGTTATTGTCAACCGTTCCGTAGTTCACCTTGAGATCGAAATTCCACAGGAATTGGTTGTTGTTGACATCGAAGCGGTAATAAGTCTTAAAGCACATGATGTCTTTTTTGGTCGCCTCCAAGTCGTAGCGGAAGACGTAGTTGCCTCCGTCCGACTCACGGCCTTCGTCTTTTGCCGTAGTGGAGTAGTTCCAGAAGGAGGAATATGACCATGTTCCCAAAGCATTTGCCACGAGCAGGACGGCGCTCAGGGCGATACGGTAAATGGATTGTTTTGCTTTCATAAAGTCAATAATTACACAAAATACGGCAAAGATACGGATTCTTTTTGTTTTTTCGCACTTTTTCTAATTAAATGTATGTGTATGCGCGAAAAAAGACCTCTCGTGAGGTGGATGTATATAGGAATAAACGAAAAATGGAGAAAGGGGAAACCCTTGGTGGAACAGAATAGTGCGCTGGCAAATTAGAATAGGGGGCTGACAAATTAGAATAGTGCTCTGGCGAAATAGAATAGGCGAAAAAACGGAGGCTCCCCTGTGTGGGAAACCTCCGTTAGTGGAGAGACGCCACCTTGTGACGTATAGCTATGAGAGCCGCGTTTACTTCGTGGCAGCCTCGATCTTCTTCATCATAGCCAGCATGATGGCACCTGCAAGGACGCAGAGGCCCATTAGGATAGCCCAGTTGGCCCAGAGGGGAACCTTCTCCCAAAGCAGGCCGGGGATGGAGCTGAGGTAGTTGCCCACGGCTGTGGCGGCAAACCAGAGACCCATCATCAAACCCTTGTACTTGGGAGGAGCCACCTTCGTGACGAACGAGATACCCATCGGGCTGAGCAGCAGCTCGGCAAACGTCAGCACAAGGTAGGTGCTGATGAGGAAGCCGGGGACGACGGGGTCGGGGCTGACGGTACCTGCCAGTTCGGCGGGTGAGGCCTGGCCCTGGGAGGCGAGAACCATAATCAGATAGCCGACTGCAGCAACAAACATACCGATGCTGATTTTCTTCGGGGCAGAGGGCTCCATGCCGTCGGGATGCTTGGCACTCTTCTTGTTCGCCAGCCAGCTGAAGATAGCCATGGAAACGGGCGTCAGGGCAACCACGAAGAAGGGGTTGAACTGCTGGAACTGCTGTGGGAAGATGTCGATAATGCTGTCCATGTGGGCATAGATGGCATAGACGCCGCCCCAAAGAGCCAACGTGACGAGGGCGGAGATGAGGCGTGCTTTCTTCGTCTCGGACTGGAACACAGCAAACAGCGTGTAGATGCTGATGGCGATGAGGGCGAGGGCCCAGATGTTGAAGCCAATTTTCATCCAGCCTCCGCAGGTGGCCATGGTGTAGTCGCGGGCAAACCAGGTGAGCGACTGGCCGTTCTGGTGGAAGGCCATCCAGAAGAAGATGACGACGGCGAACACGAGGCAGAGAGCCACGATACGGTCCTTGGTCTGCTTGGGAGTGAGCTCCACATAGCTCTCGTTCTTGGCCTGCTGCTTGGCAGTTACGTCGGCATGACGGAACCAGCTGCGGGTAGCCATATAAATAATGATGGAGACAATCAGCGAAACGCAGGCCACGGCAAAGCCCATGTTGTAGGCCGAGGAGAGGTGCTCGATGTAGTAGTTCGAGAATTCCGTGAGATTCATGTTGCCGATGTTCGGCATCTGCCCCATGAGCTCCTGCAACTTGGTGGTGTTCTCAGCAGCAATCGTGCCATCCAAATACTGGTGGGCCAGAGCGGGAATGTCGGCCTTGTAGATGAGGCCTGCCTTGGAGAGGAAACGGTTGGTGATAGCTGTAGCGGCAGCGGGGGCAAACATGGCGCCGATGTTGATGGCCATGTAGAAGAGGCTGAAAGCACTATCGCGCTTCGCCGAGTACTTCGGGTCATCGTAGAGGTTGCCTACGAGCACTTGCAGATTTCCCTTGAACAAGCCCGTTCCGACGGAGATGAGGAACAGGGCGCCCAGCATGAGGGCAAGGCCGAGGCCGTTGGCTGCCGTAGGGATGGAGAGGCAGACGTAGCCGGCAAACATGATGCAGATACCCGTGACGACGCACTTGCCGTAGCCGATTTTGTCGGCCAGGATGCCGCCCACGACGGGCATGAAATAAACGAGCGCCAGGAAGATGGCGTAGATCTGACTGGCTGTGGCTCCTTGGAAACCGAACTTGGCCTGGAGGAACAGCATGAAGATGGCTAACATCGTGTAGTAGCCGAAGCGTTCGCCGGTGTTGGCGAGGGCAAGGGCGTAAAGCCCTTTAGGTTGTCCTTTGAACATGGTGATATAGAATTAGAATGAATGGTTCAAGGGAAGGCCAAGAGCCTTGAAGCACTTGACAATCTTCTCCTGGGCACGGTCCACCTGTTCCTTGGTGTGGGTGGCCATAAGAGAGAAGCGCAACAGCGTTTCATCGGGGCCGCAGGCGGGCGGGATGACGGAGTTCACATAGACGCCCTCCTCCAATAACATATGGGTGAGGATGAAAGTCTTTTCGTAGTCGCGCACGTAAATGGGGATGATGGGGGTCTCTGTGGCACCAATCTCGAATCCTAGGTCATGGAAATTCTTCAGGGCATAGCGTGTCACCTCCCAAAGGTGCTCGATGCGCTCGGGTTCTGATTTCATAATATGGAGCGCCTCGCGGGCGGCTGCCGTGGCGGCAGGGGTGGCGGAGGCACTGAAAATGTACGAACGGCTGCTATGGCGAAGCCAGTTCATCGTGTCGGAGTCGGTGGCTATGAAACCGCCGATGGAGGCCAGTGACTTGCTGAAAGTGCCCATAATGACATCCACTTTGTCCGTCAGTCCGAAGTGATCGCACGTGCCACGGCCCTGACGGCCCAATACACCTAGACCGTGTGCTTCATCCACCATCACGTTGGCTTGATACTTTTCGGCCAATCGTGTGATTTCAGGCAGGTTGGCGATATCACCCTCCATGCTGAACACGCCGTCCATGACGATTAGCTTGATGGCATCAATCGGCAGGCGGGAGAGAACCTTCTCGAGATCCTCCATATCGTTGTGTTTGTATTTGCGGGGAGTGGAGAAGGAGAGGCGCCGTCCATCAACGATGCTGGCATGGTCGCGCTCGTCACAAATGATGTAGTCATCCTTGCCCGTGAGGCAGGAGAGGGTGCCGAGGTTGGCTTGGAAGCCCGTGCTGTAGATGATGGCTTCGTCCTTGCCGACGAATTCGGCAAGTTCTTTTTCCAGTTCAAGATGGATGTCGAGTGTGCCGTTCAGGAATCGGCTTCCGGCGCAGCCTGTGCCGTATTTGCGGGTGGCTTCCACAGCGGCTTCGATGACGCGTGGGTCGCCCGTCAGTCCCAGATAAGAGTTTGAGCCGAACATGAGGACGTTATGTCCTTCCATGCACACTTCGGTATCTTGTTTGCTTTCAATATAGTGGAAGTACGGATAGATGCCTATCTCCATCAAGCGCTGAGGCTCGCGGTACTTCATCATTTTTTCTCGAAGAAGATTCATGACAGTTGGTTAAAATTTTAATTCAACTTGCAAAGATACGGCTTTTGCGGAACATTGCCTCGTTTTCTCCGATTTTCTTTTAGAAAAACGGTTTTTTTTAGTTGTTTTATGCGTTTTTTGCGTGGAAGTGTGCCAAAATATGGAAAAAAGTGGTTACCTTTGTGCTCGCATAATAACTCGATTATTCGCCTTTAAGAAAACAAGAAATCATGAAGACTAGAATCCTTTTTTTCTTTAGCCTATGTGCGCTGTTGTGTGCTGTGCTGCTGCTCTTTTCGTGCAATCCTGAATCGTTGAGCGTCCACGATGTGGAGGGTGAGTACGACGGGAAGGTCGATGCAGAGGTTTCCGCCGTTTCGCTGGGTACGGTTGGAATGGCTCACACGGTGGTGACCAGTCCTGATAATTTGAAGCTGCGTGTGGCCTTCGAGAATCTGCAAGTGGGTACGTTTGACTTGGGTAGCTTTACGGTAGATTGCGGCGTTGAGTACAACGAGCGCGAAGGGAAGTTTAACCTTTATGGAGAGCCGCAGGTGAAGTTTAAGAACTACGGCAAGCTGCCCGTGAAAGTAAGCGGTGAGGCCAACGGGGGAATCCTCGGCCTCACGCTCGATATCTCTAAACCCCTGAACTTAAAACTGGAATATACAGGGTTTAGGAAGAATTAATTACTTTACTCTTATTATTGACAAGGAGTTTGCGGGGGCAAGGTAGCTTCCGTCAGCAGCAAAAGTGAAGGGGATCGTCTGAGGGACAACCTTCTCAGGCTCCTGCTTGGTGTTCTCGTCGAGAGCATCGCCTTTCAGGAGAGTCAATTTCGCTTTGCTCCAGTCGTAACGGCTGCCTTCGGAAAGGGTGATGTTCACCGGAGCATCTTTTTCGCCAAAGTTCACCAACTTCACGATAAGTTCACCGCTCTTGACATCAACCTCGGCGTTGGCGTAGAATATATCGGGCGTTTCGACCGTGAAGTCGTGCACTTTCTCGCCGTCGATGTAGGTGGTGATATGGTCGTTGCGCACCTCCACTTTCAGGGTGTACCAGCGGCCCGTCTCAATTCGTCCCCGTGCGCTGGCGGGCTGCGTCTTGCCGCCGTTGAAGATGTCCTCCACAGCATGCTGGCTGTTGCCCCATCCGGCTACGTTGAACCAGCGGTAGTTCTGCTTGCCCGTATGGTCGAAGACAAGAAGGAATCCTTCATCTCCATCCGTCTTGCGAGCCTGCACGATGACGTCGTAGTCGCGGCTTTGCATTTCTGTAGGGCAGATGGCTACGCAATGCTCTTGGATAGCCGTCTGGCGGATGACGCCGTTAGGGTCGTTTTCCCAGGTGCCTGCGCTAATATCCCAATCCTTTACGTCCACAGAAGGCCATTTTGAACTGGTTGGAGGAACCTGCTCGTAGAGTGTTTTTCCGTCGGGTGTGGTAACTCTCAGCCCTTTGTATTCCACAGCAGTATTCCATGCTCCTAAGCCCACACGGAAGTGGTCGGGCTTCTCCTGCTTTGTCTGGGTAAGCGAGGCTTTGACAGTATGCGTGCCGACGTTCTTCGCCATCAGTCCCTGCACATAGTAGCTGGGGCTGGCCCAGCTCTGGGCGGCGTCGAAGCGTATCATATCGGGCATCCAATGGCGGTCGTGTATATTGACGAAGATGGGGGCATAGCTGGCCATACTTACCACATCGCCGTTGTTCTCCATACCCATCATGAAGACGGCCTCGCCCAAGGCTGCCTTGAGGTTGCCTTCGCCGCAGTCGCTGGTGACGGCATACTCGCCGCAGTAGATTTTGGGACCCTGACGGTCGTAGTTGTCGTAATGATGATATTTGCCGGCAAACCAGCTGGGGCTGCGGTAGTAGTGCTCGTCGAGCAAGTCAACGGGGTTGTCGTTACGCCAGGAGGGGAAATCCGTGCCCCAGCTTTCAACGTTTCCAATCAGCTGAACGTAAGGATACTTGGCCTTTATGGCCTTGTAGAATTGAGCGTAGCGTTCGGCATAATGGTCGCTCTGTTCGTTAGGGTTAGCCTGATAATTCTCGTTGCCCACCTCAATTAGGCGCAGATTGAACGGTTTCTTATGGCCGTTCTCGATGCGCTTACGTCCCCAGACTGTTGTGGCGTCGCCATTAGCGTATTCGATTGCATCAAGCGCGTTCTGGATGTATTCGTCTATCTCGTCGAAGGGCTGGTTGCCGCCGTGCCAGATGCCCACGTTGACGACGTAGAGCGGCTCGGCGCCAAGGTCCTCGGCCAACTGCAGGTACTCATGATACCCCATGCCGTCCGTGCAGAGATAGCCCCAGTTGGCGTTCATGTGGCCTGGGCGTTCCTCAACGGGGCCGACGGTACGCTTCCATTCATACGCCGTTTCGCGGCTCATGCCCTCCACAAAGCATCCGCCGGGGAAGCGCATGAATTTCGGATGAAGGTCTGCGAGCTTCTCAGCCAAGTCCTTTCGGCAGCCGTTAGGACGATTCTTGTAAGTGGGTGGGAAGAGACTCACCATATCCAGACAAATCGTGCCTGGCTTGTTAAGGAGGAAGTAAAATTCTGCTTCGTCGGCATCAGACTTTCCCTTGAAGGTTACCTTGTACTTCTGCCATTCGGGCGTGACGGTCTTGGTGAAGGTCTTCTGTGCTTTCCATTCGCCATCAGCTTTCAGACCCGTAGTGAAGCTGTATTTCGTCTTAACATCGGCTTTTGCCCAAAAGGTGAGCGTGTATTTGTCGCCCTTTGTGGCTTTAATACCCCAGAATCCGCTGTTCCTGACTCCTGACGGAGTGACTTTGGAGGCTTTAGCGCTTGCCGTGAGTTGTAAGGCGCGTGTCTGGACGTCGTTCATCAACCCCTCGGTGAGCACATTCATTTCAGCGCCTCCTTCCGCACTCCAATGGGGGATGAGGTTGGGGTTGGCAGGACGGCCGAAGCGCTCGCCTCGTCCGTTGTCAAAGCGGCGGTTGCGAACACCTTGATCCATCTCCTCAAATGAACGATTCTGGATGAGTTCGGCATATAGGCCGCCTTCGCCAGCGTGGTTGATTTCTTCGTAGAAGAGGCCGTAAAGTGTGGGGCTGATGTCAACGCCCTTCTGAGAAGCATCTACGGTAAGGGTGGCTGTCTGGGACTGGGCTGTCAACGCAAGGGCAGCGACTGAAACGAGGGAAAGGATCTTTTTCATAAGCAGATAATATATTGGAGAAGGCAAAGATAGGGCGTCTTTGGCAGATTCGCAAATATATGGAACGATTTTTCAGAATTTCAGGTAAAACTCCTTCAACAGCGCCTTGAATTCTGGCGTGGGCACTCCGGGAGTTGCCTCGATGGTAAACGTGGATATTTCCGGAATTTCCGGATTATCTAGTCTTTCCTGTTGTTCTACGAGCCCTGAAATGAATTCCACCAAAACCCTTTTCGGTGGCTTGGTGGGGAGGGTGCGGACGTGTGTCTCGCGGACAAGGGTAAGGCCGTGCGTGGCGCAGGCTGCAATCATATCCATGCGGCGCTCCGAGGGAATAATGACAGAAAGGGTGCCCAAGGGATGTAGCAGCGAGGAGGCGTTCAGGGCAAGGTCGTCAAAGGTGAGCGTATCGCTATGGCGGGCTGTGGAGCGAGAGGCATCGGGGCTGCGTAAGGCGTTCTCGAAGTAGGGCGGGTTGCAGAGGATGGCATTGAAAAGTCCTTCAATCCCCTTTCTGAAATCAGCCTGCTGAACGATAATACGATTGGCGAAAGGGGAAGCGTCGACATTCTCCTGCGCCTGAAGGACAGCATCAGGGTTGACGTCAATAGCGACGATATGTGCTTCGGGATTGCGCTGTGCAGCCATCAGGGCGATGAGGCCCGTGCCCGTACCCACATCCAAAATACTTGTTGACCTATTGGCTTGTGGACTTGTTGACTTTACATCCGCCCACGCTCCAAGCAGGACACCATCGGTGCCTACTTTCATGGCGCAGAGTTCCTGCTGGATAGTGAATTGTTTGAAGGAAAAAAGGTTGGCGGACATCAGACGCGGAAGCCGATGATTTCGCGCACGTCTCGGATGGTCTTGGCTGCGCTCTCATGGGCTTTCTCGGCTCCTTCGAGGGCGATACGGTCGAGGCGCTCAGTATCAGAGCTGAAGTCGAGGATGCGCTCGCGGATAGGAGCGAGGGTGTTGATGAGGTCTTCAGCCAGCTGTTTCTTCAGGTCGCCGTAGCGTAGCGTCATGTCGTTCCACTTCTCGTCGAAGTAGTCGTAGGTTTCCTTTGGTGAAACGACGCTTAACAGGGTGAAGAGGTTCTGGATAACCTCGGGCTTCTCGCTGTTAAGTGCCTGTGGACCAGCATCGGTGACGGCGCGCATCACCTTCTTGCGAATGGACGAGGGTTCCTCGCACAGATAGATGCAGTTCCCCTCGCTCTTGCCCATCTTGCCCGAGCCGTCGAGGCCGGGAATCTTGACGCCTTGACCTACGAGGCTGAACGACTGCGGAATGGGGAAGTACTCCTTACCGTATTTGTTGTTGAAGCGGTTGGCGTAGAGGCGGGCCATCTCCATGTTTTGTTCCTGGTCCTTGCCTACAGGCACCTTGTTGGCGCGATGGATGAGGATGTCGGCAGCCATCAGGGTGGGGTAGGTGAGCAGGCCGGCGTTGACGTTGTCAGGCTGCTTGCGAGCCTTTTCCTTGAAGGAGGTGACGCGCTCCAGCTCGCCCAGATAGGCGTTCATATTTAAATAAAGGTACAGCTCGAGAACCTCCTTAACATCACTCTGGATGTAGATGGTGCTCTTCTGGGGGTCAATGCCGCAGGCAAGGTATTCAGCCAGTATGGTGCGCGTGCTCCGACGGATGTCCTCCGGTTTCGGATGGGTAGTCAGGGAGTGCCAGTCAGCGATAAAGAAAAAGCACTTGTACTCTTCCTGCAGTCTGACGAAGCTGGTGACGGCGCCGTAGTAGTTGCCGATGTGGAGGTTGCCCGTAGGGCGGATGCCGCTTAATACTGTTTCCATTCTTTTTTTCGCTTTTTAGATATCAACGAGTCAATAGGTCAAAGAGTTGTCAAATAAAAAAGTCAACAAATCAACGCGCTGCGAACGGTCTTCATTCCGGCTTGTTGACTTGTTGACCTGTTGGCTTCGCCTTCGTCCGTCGCGACTCGGCCAACTGTAGAGACGTGACATGTCTCGTCTCCCCCTTGGCTCTCGCTGCTCCGTCCGTTGACTTGTTGACCTGTTTGGTGGGCGAAGAGGGATTCGAACCCCCGACCTTCTGCTTGTAAGGCAGACGCTCTGAACCAACTGCGCTATTCGCCCTGACTCTTCCGCCTTTCTGCGGAAAGCGGGTGCAAAGGTACGGCTTTCTTTTGATTCTGCAAAGAAAATCCCGTTTTTTTTGTTAGAAGTGTGTTTTTGCTCGATTACCTCATCAAGTTTCGGGAGGAAAAATGGGAGTAAAAATGGGAGTTAAAATGGAAGTTATGCGCTTCGCGCAGGACAATAGTCTGGTATGCAGGAAACATTTGTCCTCGAGCGAAGCGAGTTTACTTCCATGAGCGAAATCTTAGAGCAGCGAGAGCCAAAAACTTGTTTGACTGGCCGAGTCGCGACAAGATTAGACAATGTCAAGCGAATTAACTTCCTCTTTTACTCCATTCTTTAACTTCCGAAAGTTGAATTCGTAATATAGGAATGGGAGCAAAAGGCCATATTCCCTTTCTGTGAATGATTCCTTAGGGCTGTGGATTTATTCCCTTGGTCTGCGAAATTATTCCCTTGGTCTGCGGATTTATTCCCTTACTCTGTGAAATTATTCCCTTGGTCTGCGCGCGGATTCGGGCCTCCTTCGTGCTCATTCGGGGCAATCCGCGTGGTAGCGGCTTCTCGCTTTGATTCCTCTTTTTGTGTTTCGCGCGCGCCTATATAGATAAGGTATATGCCCCCTGCAAAGCCCTCCAAATCTAAAAAAACGTTAAAAAACGCCTCCCAAAGTGTTTTTTTTGCTGAAAAAAGATTCTGATAACAAACTTTGCATTACATTTGCACGCAATTTGTGTAGTGTAGATACTATGACTAGTGCAAAACACCCCCAGTTCCTGACCGTATGGCACCCCGTGCCAGACAGGTTCAGCGTACGTGAAATGATTGTTTAACTCATCTCAATGCCTATGAAAAAGTAAACATTGGAAAAGAAAAAAAACATTTATTCATTTATTCATTCATTTATTAACTTTATTAAATTAATCAATTGTTTAACTAAATCAAAAAATTATGAGAAAATTTAAGACATTACTCATGATGGCGTTCGCCCTCCTGGTTTCCGGTTGGGCTTTCGCAGAAGATCCTGCACTCCGCATTACTGTTGGTAATGGTGGCGATGCTACGACTACTGGTATCTACCAGAAGATGCTGGCTGACTGGGATGAAGGTGCAATACCCGCTTCCTATTGGGAATCAGACAACCCCCAAGTGGAGTACACCTTCCAGTTGCTGAACGACGACGGTACGGATGACGGCGCGGAAGTTACGGCTACCTATGCTATCGACGTCCGTCTGCTGGATGAAAATCCCCTCTCCTGCGAGTTCGTTATGGATGGTCTGAAGCCGAACCGCTTCTACAAGGTAAAGGCTACGATCAACGGCGTTGAGTCCGATTGGGGCTACTTCCTCAGCGCTATTCCTAAGCTCATCCCTGGTAAGCTGAGCTGGGATTTCGAGGAGACTTCTACCGGTCTGGTGAACTTCAAGCTGGAGGACTACGACCTGTCTGTCTCTCGTGAGATTACTGGTCCGCTTGATGACGTTACTGCCGAACTTACCGTTTCCGAGGTGAATATCGCTGCCACTCCTGTGGCGCTGACCGACATTACATCTCAGGCTACCATCAATGCTGATAACAATGCCGGTTCCATCCAGATGATGCGTGGAACGACCTACCGCGTTGAAGGTAAGGGCGTCTATACCTATTACAAAGGTGAGATTATTTGGGAGGGCGAAGACTCTCCTGCTGGAATCTTCCCCTATGTGCAGAGAGAAACCGAGCCTTCCAAAGCGGAATGCGAAGCTACTCCTTTCCTGCAGGGTACATGGCAGGGCGGTACCATCAAGCCTAACGACATTCACGTAGGTGAACTCCTGTCTGAGGGTCAGGTAATTGGTGCTCGCGTCACGTTGGCTGTTCTCCCCGGCGACCTGCCCGAGAACTGCATGGGTAAGCTCTATGTGAAGTACACGGACGAGGCCGACGAGGTTCCTGAGGTCTTCGCCGCACAGATTGTGGGTTCAAGTCAGAAAATCGCTACTTTCGACGTTCTTCCTGATGATCCCGCCAACCGGCTGAAGACATTCAAGTTCAGAATTGAGATTGAATCCAAGCTCGGTGTCCATGCTGCTTTGTATGCTATGCCTGCCGATTGTTGGGCTACTGCCAGCTTCGACGATGTGTTCCCGTTCGATATCGCTGACAAGCACCTCCTTTACAAGGATTACAAGAACGGTGGTACGAAGGTTCAGGCCTTCTTGATGCCGCTTGACGAGTATGTTCCTACCGAGTCCGACCAGTTTGTCATGACTTATAAGGTTGGTGACAACGACGAGGTTACAGTTTACGGCGAACAGGACGGTACGAACATTAAGTTCGCTATCGATCCCCAGCTCCCAGAGAACACCAAGTTCGAGTACATGAAGATTGCTGTCCTCGACGGCACTCAGGATGATGAAGGTGGCAACTGCACCAGCGCTATCATCAAGAACAAGAAGGCTGGTTGGGAATACTTCACTTGCGAGGGTATGACCGTTACCGAAGAAGGTAAGACCTTCTACTGCGAGGGCAGCGTATTCTACGGCGAGGTTAAGCCCGAAGCCGGCGACAACCTCTACTACTACGACTGGGCTTGGACTCCCTCTACCCCTGCTGATATCACCAGCATCGAGATCGAGTACAACGACAGCGTCTATACCTATGAAGTCGATGGCGAGACCGTGACTTATCAGTCGCAGATTACTTACGTCCTCCCCACCACCTACAACAATGGCCAGCCCATCAAGAAGGTGACGATGGATCAGTACATCAAGGATTACAATCCTCAGCCCGTCGAGGCCGACTATGTTTACACGGCTATTGTCGAGAATCCCACGGGTGAGCCCGAGACCCATACGGGTGAGTGGGGCAAGACCCTCGTTGAGCGTGGCTATACCTTGGCCATCAAGAACAACAACGGTCCTGGCTATCCCATCCTGTCAGTTGTTAAGGGTGAGAAGGAAGAAGGCGGCACCCAGCAGATTCGCCGCGTCTTCACGATCGCTTCTCGTGAAGGTCATGTCGCCCTCGGTACTACCCTTCCCGTTTGTGACGAAGAAGGTACCCTCATTGGCGTAAGCGATGTCACTATCACCGGCTACGAGGGTGAGGCTATCGATCCTATCATCCAGCGTCCTACCTACAACCAGAACACGCTGACCGTCATCCCGCAGTTCTACATTTACAACATCTTCAACTACGAGTATGTTGGTAAGGGTGATAACGGCAGAGCTATGTTCAGCGAGACTTGCGATTATGAGATTCACGCTACGCTGACCGAAACCAAGGAAGGCGGCAAGTCATGGGAAGAGACCACCGCTAAGGGTACTCTCACCAAGGCTGGTCAGATCCAGAGAAACAGTAAGCTGCTCTTCGTCGAGGTTGATGGTAACACCGAGTACAAACTCGAGGGTTATGTCGAGTACACTCCGGTGCGCTACACCCTTATGGAGAAGAAGTATGGCCAGAAGCCTATTAACGAGATTGAGCGCGGTCCTGTCGTTCGTATGTCGTTCGAATACGTCTTCACCACCGACCAGGTTCTCGATCTCGGACTTGTTCCTGATCCCGCTGTGAAGTACTACATTGTTGATCCCGTCGAGGGTGCTCCTCAGCGCTACGTCGAAGCTCGCGTCTATGACGAGACCGTGAGATCCGCTGAACTTGGCAACCTCGTTCCCGAAGGCGCTCAGCTGACGATTAAGCTGCTCAAGGGCGACTATGCGTTCAATCCTATCACGGGCGTACAAAACGATGACAATACCGTTTCGTTCTTCTTCCCCGTTGACAACGACGACACTACCGAAGACATCCTCGCTAAGTACGACTATGAGTACGATGCTTGGTATCAGAATGGCGACCAGATGGGCAATGTTATCCGTGTGAGGTTTAATGAGGTCCTTGGTGAAGTTGATTCTGAGGACGAAGCCACATTCGAATCCTTCGCTGGTTCTGCCGCCGACGCTACTCAGTATGCATCTGGTACGGTCGAGATTACTGATTCTTGGGAAGAAACGGTTAATCCTACCGAGGCTCCTGAAACCTTCCAGTGGTATGAAGTGAAAATCAAGACCAACGTTGCTGAACCGGGTATTCCCGTTGATAATGACCAGTGGCTTGGTAAGACCTTCTACATCTCTGAAAAGTATAAGGAGGGTGATCGTTGGCAGCTGCTTGTCTCTGGTTTTGATACGGAGACTTGGGAGACTGTGTATGAGCCGAATGGTGTCTGGGTTGAAGTATCTGCTGTGAAGGAGCAAATTGTTGCTCCCAACAAGGATGCTATCCACACTCCGGCTGTGTTCCATATCTTCAACATCCACGACTATGCTCGTGACGAGGAGACTGGCAAGTTTGTCAAGATGAACTTCGGTATGTTCACTTACATGCCCGTCGAGGTTGGTGAGGATGAAGTCGTGAGCGTTTGGGAGCTTGCTGACTACGCTGCTACGCTGAATGCTAACGTCTTCTCATTCACTGCCGATGACGTCATGGGTAACTTCGTCAACGAGGCCGACTACTATGGCGCTAAGGCTGCTGCTAACCTTGTTTACAACTACAAGCGTCGTCAAGTCATTCATCTTGAACAGGGAACTATGCCTCTCGTTAACTACCTCGACCTTGATGCTATCCGCCTGCTTAGCACCACAGAGCTGACGCAGGTTCAGATTACTGAGGCTACCGTCGAATTTACGGATGGCGCAAATGCCCTGCGCGAAGGTGAAGGTGAAGGTGAAGGTGAAGAAACTCCTGAGGTTGTCACTCCCGCCTACAATGGCCCGTATGCATACTGGGTTGTCCTTGAGGACGCTGCCGGTGAAACGGCTCAGACCGTTTACTACTGCAACGATGTCCGCTTCATGACCAAGAATGCTGAGTATGTGGCTAAGAACGCCGGTCTCCGCCGCTCGGTTGTCCTCCCGTTCGATGCTACGGCTAAGCTGGGTGCTGCCGACGCTACCGAAGAGGCTCCTATCTACTACTTCTCCGCTGGTTATGTTGACGACGATGGTATGCCCGTCTTCCGCTTCAGCAAGAAGAGAAGAGGTGGTGAATTCGTCAGCGAGGTTTCCGCAAGCCAGCCTTACATCTATGAGGGCAATGGTACGGATGTTTACTTCGTAGGCGATGCCGATGAGGATGGTTGGATTGCTGTTGCTACCAGCGAGTCTACCGCCAACATCTACACGACTATCACGAACAGCTACAGACCCGCCTCTCCCATCGTCGCAAGGTATTGGGGTGTCTATGTCCCGACCTACGACTACGAGGTTGCTGAGCCTAAGTTCGAAGACGAGTGGCAGGGCTGGTGGTATACCTTCCGTTACACTGGCGCTCCGAAGTCTGGTACCAGCCGCTGGGCCGAGATGAAGAACCGTGGCGAAGAGAACGTGAAGTCTGGTGCTTCTGCCTTCCAGTCCGTCCTGACGATCAGCGGTATTGATCTCAGTGGTGATAATGCTGGTTACTCCGCACGCTTCCGCTTCGAGGGTGACGACGATGCTACTATGATTGAGAGCATCAACGTCGAGACCGAGAGCAACGAGCTCTTCGACGTCATGGGTCGCAAGGTCGTTGAACCTGTCAAGGGTCAGATCTACATCCAGAACGGTAAGAAGATTCTGTTTTAAGATTTAATAATAGGTATTTAGTAAAAAAACTTTTAACAAGTTAGAAAAAGATGAAAAAGTATTATTCGAAACCCGAGATTGAGCAGGTTAAGGTTGTCGCTATGACAGTATTAGCCATCTCAGATAAACTTGGTGAGGAAGAAGAAGGCTGGAGCGCTCCCCAGAAGAGGTGGTAATTTAAGCCTCTGATCCTTTAATAGAGACTGGAGGGACTGAAAAATGTCCCTCCAGCTTCTTCCGTAAAAAGAGAGACCAATTTTTACAATTTTTTATAGTTATATGTTGAAAATGAAATTTTTTACTAAACTTTGGATGCTGGTAGCTGTGGCACTCCTCGGCTTTGCCGGCAATGCCATGGCTGTTGAAGTGGGAAGCTTCGAGGATTTAGAAGATGCCTTGGAGGCCCACGATCAGGGTAATAATAAAACCATCACGATTGATCTGACTGACAATATTACCCTTGAAGGCAACTTGGAGGCTGAAGGAGTAGGCTCCAATAAAACGAGGTCTTATGTTTTTAATTCAAACGAGCACACGATTATTGCCAATGGATTTACGATTTCGATGCCTGAGGGCGTTATCGTTAAGGTTGATGATCCTGCTTTGTTAGCTCTTTTTACTCCGGCTGTAGAAGGCGAGCATGTCTGCTATAAGTTAGATGAAGACGGCTACTATGTTCTTCAAGCTGGCGTCCCTGTTGCACAGGTTGTGGGTGAGGAGCAGTATTTCCTGACGCTTGAGGACGCCTTGACCTTTACTACGGGCGACCTTGCTCTTGTGCTTTTGCAGAATGTTACCGTGTCAAGTACTATTACCGCTACATTCTCTGGTACACAGGACAATCCTGCTCTCGTCAGCCTGACGATGGGCGATTTTTTGATAAGCACCAGCGACTACGTGCATATTGATTTTAAGGCGTATACAAAGGTGACTTTCGATAAGGAACCTGATTTTGATTTGCGTCCTGTTTCCGGCCTCCCTGCTACCGTGTATTCTTTTAATGACACTTCTACTGAGTATGAGTTCTTCGTCGCCGAAGCATCGGTGCCAGAACCCGACAATCACACTAAGTATTATAATCGCTTCTCTATTGCTGCTCGGGATGTCTTGAACTCGAATGATAGTCACTATGGTGCTACTATCACCCTGCATGCGAACGTTGCTCCATACACCATGAATCGCGCAGGGACGATTAAGGTAGTGAAGGGTGATTTTGATCTTACAGTGACTGCCGGCGATGGCTTTGTACTGGAAGATGAAAATCCTACTCCTGACGCCGAGGGTGTCACCACCTACACGACTGTAACGCCTGTTGTTGCCGTTTGCACCCCCGACGGTGATGTCGTCGGTAAATATGCATCCTTCGAGGCTGCCTACAACGAAGCTGGTTCTTACTGGCAACAAATGGATGGTGATAATGCTTTTGTTTATAAACTGCTTGCCAGCATGGATGAACCGTTTGAGTTTGGTTCAGATTTTATAGATAATGCAGGACCTGAGGGTATGGGCATTCTTGTACTTGAGGGTGGTTTTGATTTTGTTCTCGCTGAAGGGGCAAATGATGGAGACACAAAATATGCTGTGTGGGCTACCCCCTGGTCATTAGACGAAACCGGAACCATCACTTACTACAGAGTTGTTGAGGCTGCTGCCGTCATCTACGGCGATGAGGATATATACTATCCCACCTTTGCCCTTGCCCTTAGTAATGCACACGAAGGGGATGTGATTACCCTGCTTCAGGATGCCGAATACTTGTTGGCTGAATCCACCGATCCCTTTAAGGTACAGAAGAATGGACATACTTTTACCCCGAGTTCATTAGTACCTGATATGGTGGTGAAAGAAGAGCCGGTCGAGGATGATATCTTCCTCTACTCGCTTGTTTCTCCTGTTGCCTCCATCACCCGCGGTGAAGGAGAGGGGGCTGTCGTGACCCTCTATGCCACCTTCGAGGATGCCGTTGCAGATTATCAGGTAGGTGATGTGATTGACTTGCGTCAGAACATTGCTAATATATACTACATGACTGAAGATTCTCCGAGTCAGATTCTTGTACGGCACAATAACTATGAACTTGTCGTGACCTCGCAACCGGAAGAGCCTTTTGTGGTGATGTATTATACTGATGAGGATAGAGTCACTTCTTATACGTTTTATGCTGCTGTTGCCTCCGTCACCGCTGATGATTACACGTCCTTCTTTGCATTTTTCGCCGATGCCGTTATGTTTGCTAAAGACAAGGGTGAAGGGACTGTGATTAAACTGCTTAGTGACATTACGGAATCATACCCTATAAATCCCAGTCAGACTCCGACGATTTATGTAGAGAAGAATAACTGTGACCTTACCGTGACGGTTCCAGATGAATGGATATTGAAGGAGGAGGAAAGCGAAGACGGTGTCACTATCTACACGGCACTTCCTGCTGTTGCCTACATCACCTTTGAAGAAGGCGACGTAGTATATTATGCCACCTTCGAGGCTGCCGCTCAGGCTGTTTATGAAGCTGGAAATGCAGAACTTGTGATTGTCCTGCTTGATGCCATTGACAATCTTGGGGATTACACATATTACATGTCTTCCGAAACGTCGCCGCTGAATAGTGAAGGACTGCCGGAGATTCGTGTATTGGGTGTTGATGATTATAACTTTGACGTGCAGCCGCAAGACGGAGAGCCTTTTGCCTTCGATGTAGAGGTTACGGATGAAGGTGTCACTATCTTTAGGTTTGTTACTCCTGTTGCCTCCGTCACTATTGATGACACGAAATACTTTGCAACCTTCGACGAAGCTGTTACATATGCTGGTGAGGACTATGTGATTGACCTGCTTGCTGAACGTACCGAACCGTACGGTATGGTACCTGGTCAGACGATTCGTGTACGTAATCTCGGAAACGGTGAGGAACCCTTCGAACCTTATGAACTTAACCTTGTGGTCGATGGTGAGTATGTCGTGGTAGGCACTCCTGACGAAGACGACGAAACCGTCACCGTTTACACGGTTGAACCTGCTGTTGCCTACATCGTCTTTGACGGTGACGAAGATCCGACCTACTATGCTACCTTCGAAGATGCCGTAAATGCTTCAGGCGAAGGTGATGTGATTTTCCTGCTTACTAGCATTGAGGCTCCATACACCATGTCCGAAGGCCAAACGATTATCGTAGTGAAGGGTGAAGATAATGATCTTACCATGGAGACTGAACTTCCTTGGGCGGTGCACGAGGAGGTGGACGGTGACTTTACCATCTACTCTGTTGTTGACGCTGTTGCCGCCGTCGATGAAAAGGGCTATGCAACCTTCGCCGAGGCCGTTGCCGCTGCAAATGGGGAAAAGTTGATTCTGCTCCTTCAGCCTACTGCATACGAAATGGATCCTGAAGAAACGTTTATAGTGGATCAGCAGGGAATGGAACTTGAGGTGACGGTCGCTGGTGCGTATGTCCCGCAACGTGAAGACATCGAAGAAGGAGATGTCATTCTTTACACCCAGTGGTCAGCAGCTCCTGCTGTTGCCTACATCTCCGACGGTGAAGAAGTCACAGACTACTTTGTCACTTTCGCTGAAGCCGCTGAAGCTGCTGCCGAAGCCGCTGCTGAAACGGGTGAAGTTTTTGTGATTGACCTGCTTGCTAACATCGTTGACGACGAAGGGAATCCGATCGACTACGAACTGCCAGCCGCACAGGAACTTTACGTACGTAAGGATGGTAAAGAACTTTCCGTGGTTACCGTTCCCGAATATGCACTGAGCGTGCTGGACAACGAAGAGACCGGCGTCACCTACTACTTGTCTGTTCCTGCTGTGGCATACTACCACGATTCTAGCACCGATGATAATACCTACTATGCAACCTTCGACGAGGCCGTTGCCGCTACTAGAGCCGAGGATGTTATTCAGCTGCTTGCTGGCATTGACGAGCCATACGTCATGGATCCCGAAACGAGGACGGTAATTAATGTAAAAACGAACGACTATGCTCTTACCGTGACGGCCGAAGGACCTTACGTCGTAAATGTGGAGGAATTGTTGATCGTTGATATTAGTACTGGTATCTATGTATATACGGCAGTGCCTGCTGTGGCCTCCGTTACTAAGGGCGAAACGACCACCTACTACACCGACTTCGACGATGCTGTTGCTGATGCTATGAATGGCAGATTTGTCGTTGAGCTGTGGCAAAATGTAGAACAGGATTCGCCTTACGAGCTGTCTGTCGGCGAGACCCTGAAGGTCAAGAAGAACGGATATTCGTTCGAGGTGGAGGATGAATATGACGGCGACTATATCTATGATGAGGATACCGACGCCGAGGGCGTTACCACCTATACGCTCATGGAGTTCACGGAAGCCAAGCTGGTTGTGAAGCCTCAGGCTCAGGAGAACCTGACCTACACTGCCCTGAAGCAGAACCTCATCATTCCTGGTGTGGTGAAGGGCGGCTGGCTCGAGT
>CAMYYY010000042.1 GCA_947303715.1 uncultured Bacteroidales bacterium
AGCCAGTTGCCTGCGCTGGAAAATTAATTGCCTGCGCTGCCGCGCCAGTCCCCTGCGTTATTTAGCATCCGCTCCCCCTGCGCATTGGGCGATTTCCACTCCATCGGGGCAAAATCCGATGAAATGGACAAAACGAGTTACAAATCGTAACCTGCCTTTTTCGCGGATAGTTTTGCAAAATTTAACAATTCCGAAGCATGAAACGTTTTTCTTCAGAGTAAGTTCCCCCCCATTTCCCCACCCGAAAAAGAAGCCCCTGAGCCAGCCGAAATGCGTCGCGGCATTCCGCGTCTCACCCTGTAGAGGTCATAGAGGTCATGAGGTCAAGAGGTCATTTTCGTTTCTATGACCTCAGTTCAGGCGGATTTGGAGTATTTTAGATGCATTACTTTTTTCCTTGCAGAATTCCCATTCAATTTAAAAAAACTTAAAAAATGAACCTTTGGCATTGTAATTTGTATGCATCTGTGTGTTCATTGAAAATAACAAAAAAATGAAAAAACTGACTCTGCTTTTAATCGTCTGTCTGATGGCAGCGACAATACAAGCACAAAATGAAAATGATAGCATTAGGGCCGAGGCTCTGCCCGAAATTGTAGTAAACGCTGACGGACAGATAGAAATGGCTGACAAAACGGTACTATTGCCTACGGCATTGGAGAAGATGCACTCGACCAACGGATTCGATTTATTGAGTGTGATGCAGACAACAGAACTGGAGGTTTCGCCACACACAAGAAGCATTACAACCCATAGCGGCGGCGAGGTGGTAGTATGCATTAACGGTATGGAGGCGCAGCCTGAAGACGTAGCAACCCTCCGCGTAAAGAACATCCGAAGCATCGAATACATCCGTACGCCAAGCGGTAAGTATGCTGGCAAGGCAGGGCTGGTGAACTTCATCACCTACAAACTCGAATATGGTGGAAACGTTTATCTTTCTGCCACCGAAGGGCTGTTCTATAAAATGGGCGACTATCTTGCCTTCACCGATTTCACGAAGAAGAAGTTCACTTTATCGTTGACAGCATCGGGCGATTGGGCACATGACCACAGCTTTTCGGAAGGAAATGAGGCTTTCGTCTTCGCCGATGGTTCAACTTTAGCAAGAGTTTTTACGAGCGAGTCATCGTTACGCAAAACCAACAATCAAGCCATGCGACTGAAGCTAACATCAACAGGTAACCGCCAGCGGCTGAACGCTTATATCAGTCTGACGCGTCAAGCCTCTCCATGTGAAGAATCTATTATGAATGCCTTATATGATGGACGGTATAATGGTACGACCCAACGCCACATCTCATCGAATAGCCAGGGAATTGTACCTACTTTCTATGCTAACTATACACTTTATCTCCCCAAAGACCAAGCGTTTGATTTCACCACATTAGCCTCGTTCGGCCATAACAAATACAATAGTATTTACAACGAGACGGCCCAGAGCGCTATATCCTCTAACGTCATCGAAGAAAATAACACCCTGCGTGGAATGGCTCGCTACTACAAATCATGGAAGACTCTTACTCTCTCCAGTTCGCTGACCTATGACCACAACTACTACAAGGACAATTACACAGGGACTTCTATGGGCGAACAACGACTGACTACCGACGTGACAATGGGTCTTGTGCAACTCAGCAGTTCTTCGCAGAAGTATTACTACTATGTGTCAGCAGGCCTGTCGAACTCTGCTGTCAATCTTAATGATAACCACTACAATTATAGCAGTCCCGTAGCCTTTTACGGCGGCAATTATGCATTGAACTCAAGGCATGCACTCTCGCTCAACGGCCTCATTACCCACACGCTCTTCGACCCGTCGAACAAAAATGACATGACCGTCCCCACCTCATTCTTCGAAGCCGTCAAGGGTAACCCCAATCTCGCCCCACTTAGAGTATTGGGAAATACGCTTTCGTACAATGGCCAGTTGGGTAATACCAAGATTTCCGTCTCCTACGATAACAACATCTATTTCGATAACATCCTTCATAGGTACGACGCCGACCAAAACATCATCTACGACAGCCGTACGAATGATGGTACTTTCTACGGCAACATGCTCTCGGCTACCTATGCCTATGCAGCTTTCGGAGGCAAGTTACGCCTCAGCATGACTGCCATCGAGGAATACAATAGGCTACGTGGCAACACCTATAACCTGTCGCGTAACATCATCCGTGCGAAAGCCTCCCTTACATACCTGACAGGCGACTGGAAATTGAGATTCAACTATCATACACCTTATACTACAATCGACATCCGAGGCCCGTTCCTCACTCATCGTAGTCCCGTCTATGAGTGGCTCGTCAATTGGAACCACAAAAACTGGGGCATCGAGGCGCTGGTGCGAAATCCCTTCAGTCGCTACTCTTTGCAAAACATCACGATGGACTATGGCTGCTTTTGTCGCGACACTCGAAACTATAGCGAAACAGACGGTTTCAACGTCAACCTTACTCTGACCTATAGCCTCGGCTACGGCAAGAAGTCGGAACGTGGTGACACGTCCATCAGTAAGCAGATTAACAGCGCCATTATGAAAACGTATTATTAGAAGAGCGAACTCTTTTCTGCCATGCGTAAAAGGCTCGTTTTCTGTGCGGAATTTCAGTTTGCATAAAGGAAAAAGAAAAAAAGTGTACGCGCGTCAGGAATCGTGGAATTCGTCTGTGCCGTAGAATTCGTCGGGGTCGTAGTACTCGCTTGTGTCGTAGAGGTCGTCCAGCTCCTGCTGATGGCGGGTGGCTGTGGCGTCGATGGCCTCGCTGTGGCCCGTGAGGGCGGCAAAGGGGGCGAACTGGGCAGCCCGGTTGGCAAGGGACATCTGGGGATGACGCTTGCTGACGGGGTGGGGGAGGTGGATGATGTCGTCGTAGTCCATAATCTTCAAATCTTCATTCATGCCTTGTGCCCTCCGATTTGGTTGTTGCGTTCGCGGGCGGTGGCGCCTTCTTCGAAGTTGAGGCCGCGCAGGATGGCGTTCTTGCCGAATTTCTCCTTGATGCGGAGCACGGCCTCCTGCATGCGATGCTCTTTCTCGAGGTCGAGGACGGGGCGTGCGGGCTTGGACGAGGCGGTGTCGAAGAGGCTGAGCTGCGCAGGGGGTGCGGCGTCGCGCACCATCAAGGGGCCTGTGGAGAGGTTGAGGTAGCGGATGAGTAGGGTGGGGTTGACAATCTTATTGAAGAGGGCGGCAGCGGTGCTCATGAGGGCGCGGGCGCTGCTGGTGGGGAAGTCGAGGCGGGCGCTCCCGTGGGCGCGAGCGGGTACCTGACGCCCGTAGTGGTCGGTGGTAATCTTGCCCGTGTAGGCGGCACGCCGGGCAGGGTCGGTGAGGTTGGTGACGTCGTAGCCGATGCTGAGCGTCAGATGATCGGTGACAAGCCCCTTGCGGACGAGCTTCAGCGCCATGCCGTCGGCCATCTCCTGCACCACCACGAGGGCTTTCTTGGCGTCGTAGGGCGTGGCAAGCACCTGCCCGCTGGAGAACGAGTGGGAGTCGGGGTGGTAGGCCTTGATGGCCTCCATCGTGCAGGGCTCCCAGCCCCAAGCGTGGTCGATGAGCAGTTCGGCATTGACGCCGAAGAGGTTGTAGAGCAGGTCCTCGTACTGGAGGGAGAAGCGTGCGAGTTTGCCCATGGTGTTGATGCCGTAGGGGGCGAGGCGCCGTGCGATGCCGCGTCCCACACGCCAGAAGTCGGTGAGGGGCTGGTGGTCCCAAAGCTGCTGGCGGTAGGTCATCTCGTCGAGCTCGGCGATGCGCACGCCGTCAGCGTCAGGGACGGTGTGCTTGGCCACGATGTCCATGGCTACCTTGCAGAGGTAGAGGTTGGTGCCGATGCCTGCCGTGGCGGTAATGCCCGTCTCGCTGAGGATGTCCTGGATGATGCGGCTGGCGAGCTGGCGCGTCGTCATACGGTAGGTGGCGAGGTAGGGCGTGGTGTCGATGAAGACTTCGTCGATGGAGTAGACGTGGATGTCCTCGGGGGCGATATAGCGGAGATAGATGTTGTAGATGCGCGAGCTGAACTCGATGTAGTGGGCCATGCGGGGCGGAGCAGCGATGTATTCGACCTTCCAGTCGGGGTGGGCGGCAAGCTCGTCGGGGAGGTACGAATGGCCCGTGAAACGCCGGACGGGGAGGCGGCGCAGGCGCTCGTCGTTGATGCCGCAGAGGCGCTGGTTGACCTCGAAGAGGCGCGCGCGCCCTCCGATGCCGTATGCCTTCAGCGAGGGCGAAACGGCAAGGCAGATGGTCTTGTCCGTGCGGCTGGCATCGGCAACGACAAGGTGGGTGCGGAGGGGGTCGAGGCCCCGCTCAACACACTCTACGGAGGCGTAGAACGACTTGAGGTCAATGGCGAGGAAAGGCAAGGAGATTGAAGATTAAAGATTGAAGATTGAAAATTGAAAATTGAAGATTAAGGGCGTGCGGATCTGAGCTGCGAAAAGCTATTGGCTGCTGGCGGTTGACTATGGATTTTTTATGTGTAGCAGACTGAAACAGCCGCTATTCCTCCTTGATTTTCACGAAGGCGGCAACGAGGAAGGTGATGGCGCAGCAGGCCGTGACCCAGATGAAGAAGGTGCGGTAGCCCATCCACTCCTGCAGATAGCCGGCAAACATGCCGGGCAGCATCATGCCCGCTGCCATGAAGGCTGTGGCAATGGCGTAGTGGGCGGTTTCGTGGCTGCCCCGTGCGTAGTAGAGCAGGAACAGCATGTAGGCGGTGAAGCCGAAACCGTAGCCGAACTGCTCGATGAACAGGCAGCCCCCGATGGCGTAGAGGCTTGTGGGCTGGGCGAAGCTGAGCCAGATATAGACGATGTCGGGCAGCGAGATGGCCCACACCATGGGCCACAGCCATTTCTTGAGGCCTCCCTTCGAGGCAACGATGCCGCCCAGGATGCCGCCCAGCGTGAGTCCGATGACGCCTACCGTGCCCTTGACGAGCCCTATCTGTGCCGTTGTCAGCCCCAGTCCGCCCTCGCTGACGGGGTCGAGCAGGAAGAGGGTGCTGATTTTCGTCAGCTGCGCCTCGGGGAAGCGGAACAGCAGCATGAAGAGTAGCGCCGCCCATACATGGTCCTTCTTGAAGAACGTGGCAAACGTGGCACCGAATTCGCGGAAGAACGCGCCCCAGCGGCTCGTGCCTGATTCCTCATTCCTCGTTCCTATCTTTTCATTTTTCCTGTCGTTGGCAGGGCGGGGGAGCACCAGACGGTGCCACAGGGCAAGGAGCACGAAGACGGCAGCGACGATGCAGAGGGCTGTCGTCCAGCCGCGCCGCGTGGCATCCATCTCGGGCAGACGTGTGGAGAAACGCCCCGTCAGCCACCCGATGAGCGCCAGCATGCCCCCTTCGGAGGCAATGGTTGCCAGGCGGTAGAAGGTGCTGCGGATGCCCACGAAGAACGACTGACGGCTGGTGTCGAGGCCCATCATGTAGAAGCCGTCGGCAGCAATGTCGTGCGTGGCGCTACTGAACGCCAGCAGCCAGAAGATGCCCATCGTCCATGCCAGCCAGCCCTTGAGCGGCAGCGTGAAGGCAATGGCAGCCAGGCCCACGCCGATGAGCATCTCCATGGCGACAATCCACCAGCGACGCGTCCTGAGCATGCCCACAAGAGGACTCCACAGGGGCTTGATGAGCCACGGCAGATAGAACCAGCCCGTGTAGAAGGCTACGTCGCCGTTGCTCATGCCGAACTGCTTGTACATGACGACGGAGAGGGTGATGACGATTACGTAGGGCACGCCCTCTGCAAAATAGACGCTGGGCACCCATGCCCAAGGGGATGTTTTCTTCATTGCTTTGTCTTTTTTTCGTTTAACGTTTAAGGTTTAACGAACTAGTCCTTTGGTTTTTGTTAAACGTTAAGCGTTCTTCCTTAAACCAAATTTGGCACAAAGATATAAAATTCCTTGCTTCCGATGGCTATTTCCCCAAGAAAAATGGCTATCTTTGCGCGAAAAAAAGTAAGAACGTATGACCGAGACGTTGGAAACCCTCTTCCGGCAGGTAACGGGCAGCGCTGCCGACAGCATCCGTGCCCTGACTCCTGCGGGCTCAAACCGTCGCTACTACAGGCTGCAGGCGGGGGAGACGTCGCTGGTGGGCGTTGTGGGTACCTCCGTGGAGGAGAACGAAGCCTTCCTCCTGATAGCCGGGCAACTGCATCAGGCGGACGTCAGCGTGCCCGTGGTACGGGCCGTCAGCAGCGACAGGCTCTGCTACGTGCAGGATGATTTGGGCGACACGTCGCTCTTCAGCCTTATCCAGCAGGACGGGGCCGAGGCTCCGCACGTCTGGGCGCTGCTCGAGGAGACCCTGCGCCAGCTGCCCCTCATCCAGTTCCGCGGGGCGCAGGGAATGGATTTCACGAAGTGCTACCCTTCACCCGCCATGGACCGACGAGGCATCCTCTGGGATCTGAATTACTTCAAATACTGCTACCTGAAGGCTACGGGCATCGACTTTCTGGAGGCAGCGCTCGAGGACGACTTCGAGCACTTCGCCGACGTGCTGCTCAGCGAGCCGTTCGATACATTCATGTACCGCGATTTCCAGTCGCGCAACGTAATGGTCCACGACGGACGTCCCTGGTTCATCGACTTTCAGGGCGGGCGCCGGGGACCCATCTGCTACGATGTGGCATCGTTCCTCTGGCAGGCACGCGCAGGCTTTACCGATGCGGAGCGCAGCCGCCTTATCGACGTCTACCTGGAGGCGCTGCAGCCTTTCCGCAAGGTGGACGGGGAGGCGTTCTGCGCGAGGCTGCGCTACTTCGTGCTCTTCCGCCTGCTGCAGGTACTGGGTGCCTACGGTTTCAGGGGGTATTTCGAGCGCAAGACACACTTCCTGCAGAGCATCCCGCAGGCTATCGGGAGCCTTGCCAACGAGTTGCAGAACAACTTTCCTGAGATTCCCTACCTGGTGGAGGTACTGCAGAAGGTCGTCAGCCTGCCACAGCAGACACTTCCGCTTGAAACCGAGGGGCTGACGGTGGAAATCAACAGTTTCTCCTTCCGGCGAGGCATCCCCGACGACCTGAGCGGCAACGGGGGCGGCTTTGTCTTCGACTGCCGAGCCATACACAATCCTGGGCGCTACGAGCAATATAAGACCTTCACGGGGCGCGACAAGCCTGTCATCGACTTTCTGGATGCTACGGACGATATGGCTGTATTCCTGAGTCATGTCTATGCCCTTGTGGATCAGGCCGTCGAACGCTATCTGGCACGCGGGTTCAGCCACCTGATGGTGAGCTTCGGCTGCACGGGTGGACAGCATCGCTCAGTGTATGCAGCGGAGCATTTGGCACAGCATCTTAGAGGGAAATATCCCGTACATATTCTATTGAATCATAGGGCACAGAAATAGTGATTAGTGTTTAGTGAAATGAAAGAGAAGAAAGACATCCTGATAGCCGACAGCGGCTCGACGAAAACCGACTGGTGCGTCTGCTGCAACGGCGAAATTGTGCAAGCCCTGCAGACGCAGGGTCTCAATCCCTACCATCAGACGGAGGAGGTGATTGCCGAGGTGCTGATGAACGAACTGAAAAGCGCCCTGCGTACTGAACTGAAACCCGATACGCAGGTCATCTTCTACGGCGCAGGGTGCGCAAACGAGGCTGCGTGTAGCCGCGTCAGACGCATGATTGAAACCGTCCTCGGACTGACGGACGTGCAGGTATACACCGACCTGCTGGGCGCCGCACGGGCGCTCTGCGGACACAAAGAGGGCATCGCCTGCGTGCTGGGCACGGGTAGCAACTCGTGCCTCTACGACGGCAAGCAGATTGTGGCAAACGTCCCCCCGCTGGGCTATATCCTTGGCGACGAGGGCAGTAGTGCTGTGCTGGGACGTCGTCTGCTCTCCGACTGCTTCAAGAACCAGCTGCCTCCCGCCCTGCAGGAGGAGTTCCTGAAGAAGTACAACCTCAGTCAGGAGAAGGTACTGGAGCGGGTCTATCGGCAACCCCTTGTCAACCGGTTCCTTGCCAGCCTGACGCCGTTCCTCTCTGAGCATCGCGAAGTGCCCGAGGTACATAATCTGCTGGTGGAGAGCTTCACAGAGTTTCTGCAGCGCAATGTCATCCAGTACCGCCGTCCCTGGCTGCCCATCAACTGTGTGGGCTCCATTGCCAGCGTCTTCTCAGCGGAGCTGAAGGAGGCTGCCGAAGCCCTCGGCATGGAGATGGGCGTCATCCTACAAAGCCCCATGAAAGGCCTGATAGCTTACCACAAATGAATGCGCTGATTCTTGCTGCTGGGTTGGGCACTCGTCTGCGTCCCTATACCGACACACTGCCCAAGGCTCTGGTGCCCATTGCGGGGCGTCCTATGCTGGAACATCAGATACGGAAACTGAAGGCTGCAGGCTTCGACCATATCGTTGTCAACGTACACCACTTTGCTGAAAAAATCATCGATTTCATCGGGGAAAATCACTCTTTCGGCATCCAAATCGACATCTCCGACGAGCGCGGATTGCTGCTCGACACAGGGGGAGCCGTGCGACAGGCGATGCGCTTCTTTCGCGACAGTACGGAGCCCATCCTCGTGCATAACGTCGACATCTTTTCCAACGCCCCGTTAGCTGAGCTCTATGCCCAGTATTGCGCAGACGGCAGGGCTGATGCCTCGCTGGTTGTCAGCAAGCGCAAGACCTCACGCTACCTTGCTTTTGACACGAATGGGCGTTTGGTAGGCTGGAAGAACGTAAATACAGGCGCAATAAAAACCCCCTTTCCTGAACTCCGGCCCGCGCTGGAGACATTAGCTTATTCCCTCCAACCCGAGGATTCCGAACTGAGCCTTTGGGCATTCTCTGGCATTCACATTATTTCGCCTACGCTTGCTGCTGATTTGGAGGCCTTTGGCGTAGCCTTCTCTATTATCGATTTCTATCTCTCAGTTGCCGGGAAAGGTGATATCAGGGCCTTCACTCCCTCCGACTTCCGTCTTGTCGATGCCGGCAAGCCCGAAGCCCTTCCCCTCGCTGCTGAGTTACTCCCAACAGTCTAAGTCTTTTTCCAGTTCCGGCATCTGCTGGCGGTGGAAGACAGGGTCTTTGATGCCCCGGCGCTTTTGCTGACGATAGTCGTCGAGCAGGCGGAAGACATGACGCCCCAAAGCCGTGATAGCTATCAGGTTGCAGGCGGTAACCAGCGCCATGAAGAGGTCTCCGATGCTCCACACGAGCTCAAGTGTGGCAAGGGCGCCGAATATCACCAGCAAACCCGCTGAGAAGATGCGATAGACCACCATGACGCCCTTGTTTGGGGTGAGGAATCGGATGTTGGCTTCGCCGTAATAGTAGTTGCCGATGATGCTGCTGAAGGCAAAGAGGAAGATGGCAACTGCCACGAACACAGAGCCGAAGCTGCCTATTTCTGCCTGAAGAGCCGATTGAGTAAGAGCAATGCCATTGAGCTCGGGTGTCTGGTAAAGTCCACTGATAAGGATGATGAATGCCGTGCATGAGCAGACCAGCAGCGTGTCGGTAAAGACACCGAGCGCTTGGATAAGTCCTTGCTTGACAGGATGCGACACATTGGCAGTAGCTGCCACATTGGGTGCGCTTCCTTCGCCAGCTTCGTTAGAGAATAGTCCGCGCTTGATACCCGTCATCATCGTAGCACCCAGCCCGCCTCCGGCTATCTGCTCTACACCGAAGGCATTGGAAATGATGACGTGCAGGACGTGGGGGATGTGCTCGATGTTAATGACGATGATAACAAAAGCCAGCAGGAAGTACCCGATGGCCATTACCGGCACCAGAACGGAGCTGACGCGCGCTATACGGTGGATACCTCCGAAAACAATAATCAATCCCATGCCTGCCAGCACAACGCCCACCCACTGCGGAGACCATCCGAAAGCCTGCTGCATGGCTCCGCAGATGGCGTTGGACTGGATGGAATTGTAGGTGAGCCCGAATGTAACGGTAAACAACACGGCAAAGAGTACCGACATCCACCGGCTGTGCAGACCGTGCCGGATGTAGTAGGCAGGGCCTCCGATGAACGAATCCTTGTGGTGCCGCTTGAAAAGCTGGCTCAACGTCGATTCCACAAAGGCTGTTGCCGAGCCTATGAGGGCCGTAACCCACATCCAGAACACGGCTCCCGGTCCGCCTATGGCAATAGCTGTGGCAACGCCTGCAAGATTGCCCGTGCCTACTCGGGTGGCAACGGAAACGGCGAAAGCCTGAAACGACGAGATGTGGCGCTTGCCCTTCTCTGATGGCGTGCCGGGGTCCGTGAGCAGACGCAACATTTCGCCTATCATGCGGAATTGTACGAAGCGTGTCCGAATGGTAAACCATAGCCCGCAGCCTAACAGCGCTGCTATCAGCACATAGCCCCACAGCGCATCGTTCACGGTGGAAATCAGTTCGGCGAATTTCATTCTTCGGTTTTGTTGGCAAAAATACAAAAAAAATCCGAAACAGATAGATTTTCGGCAATTAATCGCACATTTTTTTACCTTCTTTTCTTTTTCTGCTGCTTTCGGTATTGCATACCGTTACTTTGAAGTGTGATAAAACCTGCGTTTTTTTGCGGAAGTCTGAAAAATATCACTATCTTTGCCACGGAGAAAAAATATCCGAATAATCCATAATAACACCGCGAAAAAATGAATCGAAAAGTGATTTGTATTTTTATGCTGGCGGCATCGCTGCGGGGAGTGCCCGTCATGGGGCAGATTGAAGTCAATTATGACGAATCAAAGGTGCCGGAATATGTGTTGCCCGATGTGCTGACGTGTGCCGACGGGACGGTTGTCTCCTCTGTGCGGGAGTGGGAACGGCATCGCAGGCCGGAGGTGATGGCGCTGCTCTCCCATCTGGAGTATGGCGTCACGCCGAAGGGGATGAAGAAGGTACACGTTAAGCATAAGGTGCTTCAAGAAAACAAACAGGCGCTGGACGGACTGGCAACAATGCAGCAAGTGCAGTTTACCTTCACGGGGCAGGGAAAGACGGTGGAGGCGCTGTTGCTTGTCTTTATCCCCAATGCGCGTCAGGGGCGTGTGCCGGTTTTCATTGGATATAACTTTCGGGGCAATCACAGCGTATTGGATGATGAGAGCATCCTCTATTCTCCCTATTTCCAGCAGCTTGAAAACCGCGAAGATCCTGTGCTTCAGCGGGGCAACCAGTCGAGCCGGTGGGCGGTACGTGATATCGTCAGCCGAGGGTATGCTCTGGCTACCATGTGTTATCAGGACATCTTTCCGGATCATGCTGAAGGAGGTCCCCAAAGCGTCACGGCGCTCTGTGCCCCTGAAGGAGAGTCCAGTACAGCGTGGCAAGCACTCGGCGCATGGGCATGGGGCAGCAGCCGTATAGCCGACTGGGTGATCCGGCAGCGTTGGGCGAATAAGCACCAACTGGCTATCATGGGACATTCGCGTCAGGGTAAGGCGGCTCTGTGGGCAGGGGCACAGGACAAACGTTTTGCTGTCGTCATTTCCAACGACTCAGGGTGCGGAGGCGCTGCGCTTTCCAAAAGGGCCTTCGGCGAACGCGTGGGAAGAATAACAAGCAGCTTCCCCCATTGGTTTTGTCCGAACTTCAGCCTCTATGCCGGACGTGAACAGGAACTGCCTTTTGACCAGCACGAACTGTTGGCTTTGATTGCGCCGCGCTATCTTTATGTAGCCAGTGCGCAGGAAGACCAATGGGCCGATCCGCGAGGTGAATACCTTGCTGCCTACTATGCCTCGCCCGTCTATGCCCTCTACGGCTTCAGCGGCCTGCCTTCGCCCGACATGCCTGCCATCCACCATCCCATCATGAACCACATAGGCTACCACATCCGCGCAGGAGTCCATGACGTCACTGACTACGACTGGGCTTGCTATTTGGATTTCTGCGATAAGGCCTTCGGCAGATAGTGCCTTTTGCGATTTTTATGACGAAGATAATAAAATAAAAAAAAGGATTTTTCTTTCAGAAAAAATGCGTATCTTCGCCCACGGAATTTAATACTATAATTTATGAAATTATGAAACACTCTACACTGAAAATTATTACAGCCATTGTGGCGGTGTTTGCAGCAGGAGCCGTGCAGGCTCAGTCAGTAACCTTTTCGCAGGATCGTGATGCACGTGATGCTATCGGATGGCCTTCGCACCGTGCGGTGCCTGTCGTGGCAGACTGGAACGCCGATGGCATCATGGATGCCTACTACGGAGGCACCTCGTGTACCAACGGCTGGCAGGTACGCGGTGTGCTGGTGAAGGGCCTTGGAAATGGTGTCTTCGCGGGAGACGTGGAAACGCTTCTTGAAGACTACGAAACACAGGAGCGTGTACCAGAAACCGACGAAGAGGGCAATCCTCTGCGCGACGACAATGGCGATATCATCTACAAGACCGACGAAACAGGCGAGTTCATCTGGGAAACCGTGACACGCCAGCGCGTGGCAGGCATGAAGAACGGACTGCCCTATTCGGCCTATGGCATGGCTAGCCAGACTCTCGACTTCGACCAGGACGGCTTCATCGACCTCCTCATCCAGAACATCGGAGGCAACGACACGGGCACTGCCCAAGCATTGATTCTCGTGAGGAACAACGGCGACTACACGTTCACTGTCGTGAATGACTCCGTTCTTGCTTCGTTGACAATGAATAATGCGGGCGATGGTTGGAACGAGAGCAACGAATGGGGCGCTGTAGCTGTAGGTGACTACGACAACGACGGCTATCCCGACATCCTATATCAGACGTGGGGCTGGAACCGCACAGATGATCAGTGGCGTCGCGACGTCGCCCTGCTTCATAACTGCGAGGGTAAGGCTTATGAGATGGCCAACGTCTTCCGTCCGCTATCCGCCGACGTGGAACCCAACCGCCTTGGCATCTACGTTAAAAAAGAGGACAGTATCACTATCGATGAGGATGGTGTGGAGGTCGTCGTTCCTGGTGAATGGACGGAACAGCCCACCTATGCTATCAAACGCATGTCAAACGGCAATGTCAACTTCATCGACCTCAATAATGATGGTTGGCAGGACATTGTCATCACAGGCTGGGCTGACGGAAACGACACCGAGCGGGGCGGATACGAGTTGCGCTATTACGAGAACACCTGCGACGGATGGTTCCAGGATGCTACCGATAAGCTGATAGCCTCTATCGAAGGGGCAGAGAAGGTGGCGGACGTCTGGGATACATGGGGTGGTACGGACAACATTATCACCGTTATTGACTATGATCAGGACGGCTGTCAAGATCTGCTCCTTATGGGTTCGGCTGTGAATCGTAGTGGCAAACAGGCTTACGTCCTCCTCAATACGGGCGAGGGTGCAGGACATGTATCTGTCGAGGAATTGACTACGGGCTTGGTTCCCCAAAGCGGCTTGGGCTGCCGCACCTTTATTTGGGCAGACTTCAACGGCGATGACATCTGCGACAACTTCACCCGGGGTTGGACAGACTATGAGGGACGCAATGACTGGGCGGAGGCTATCTGCCTTAGCGAGGGCAGCATTGACGGCTATAACGTCACTCTGCATGGCCATGAGAGCAACTGGAGCGGGGCCTACATCGGCGAACGCAGCACTTCGTTTGGTGATCTTAATGGTGACGGCAAGCTGGATATCGTTGCAACCGGCTGGACAGACAAACAGGACGACTTCATCCCCTCGTACAACACGACGGAATACTCTCCTTCCGTCCCTTCGGCACCAGAGGATATTAATGCCTTGTTAGACCCAAACGGTGCACTTGTTGTCAGTTGGAGCGATGTGCAGCTGAACTCCTATGGCGATGCGCTTTACAACGTATATGTGAAGAGCAATACCACGGGTGCTCTCCGTCAAGTGGTTCCTGCAAACCTTGCCACAGGTGCTCAGCTGGGCTACAGCCGCTTCGGAGCCTACGTGCCCAGCCTCGGTGGCAAAACGGCCTCGAAACGCTTCGTCGGACTCCCCGACGGTTCCTACACCATAGGTGTGCAGGCCGTAAATTACTCTTATGTTGCCAGTCCATTTACTACGGCAACGGTGGATATTAACAATGGAATTGCGCGGGTAATGGCCGACAAGATGCGTGTGTTCCGTCAGAATGATATGCTTATTGTGCAGGGCAAGGGCGTACAGCCTGTGCAGATTTACAACGCAGCCGGACAACGTGTCGCTGAAGGCGTGACAGGGAAGCCCATTCCTGTTCCTGCGCAAGGTGTCTGCATCGTTCGCTGCGGTTCCGAAACGGTGAAAATGGCTTTGTAGCATGAAACGGCTTCTTTTGACGTTCGTTCTGCTTACCTTGTTGGCGTCGGCACTCACGTTCACGGAGTGTCGTGCCGACGAAGTTTTTACCTTTGGGCGTTGGAAGGTGACCTACGTCAGTGAAAAGGGTACTGTGAAGGTCAACCACGCTGACAGTGAGGGAGACTACCGTCCTGTTATCATCAGCTCCGTTCCTGAGGCTCACTACGATAATGCTTCTGGCGTCAGCCGTAGTGTACAGGCTTCCGACTTTGCGGATGTAAAAACGATGGAAGTTTCCACAGACGATGCCTTTGGTCCAGGTACCTGCTTTGACATTATCTTCAGCCGCCCATCGAACGGCGACAACATCACCCTCACGCAGCACTTCTACTTCTTCGAGCATCATCCTTGGATGCTCACTTCGCTGGAAATTTCGTCATCCGACACGCTTCGTTCAAACTATCTCGCTCCTTTCAGCACCCAGCAGACGTATGCCCTCTTTAACGCTTCGCCTAATAACCGTATGCTGCGTGTACCCTTTGATAACGATAGTTTTGTGCGCTACGGACGTCATCCCCTCAGTACTACTATCACCTCTTATGAGGTCACGGCAATCTACGAGGGCGAAAGCCGACGTGGCGTGATTATCGGCTCCGTGGACCATGATCATTGGAAGAGCGCCATCCGTATTGATGCTACATCGGATAGCCGTATACGCGCGCTTTGTGCCTACTCTGGCGCCTCTGACCCTAAGGGCACTTGGGATGTTCTCCCGCATGGTAAGCTCGTCGGCACCAGAATAACATCTGCCCGCTTCTTCCTTGATTGCGACGATGATTGGCGTCAAGGTATGGAAGCATTTACTGACGCCTGCAATCTGGTAGTCCCGAAGCGCAGCAATTGGCTCTATGGCACACCTGTGGGCTGGATGAGCTGGAACGTGATGGAAACGAAAAATAACTACACGGACGACCATGAAATCATGGAGTACATCAGTACCGTGCTGCGTCCTTTGGGCTTCCACAATCGGCAGGGTGCACCCAATGTTATGAGCATCGACGCGTGGTCGAATTTGAATCGCAGTCAGGAGCGTGAGTTGTGTGAAGATGCCGTTCCGCTGAGCGCCATTGTGGGCTGTTACGGTAATCCCTTCAGTCTCTGGTGGAACGAGAATGACCTGGACAATACCTATTACAAAAGTTCTCTCAGTTCCTACACGGGGCGCGATGTGGTGTTGAAAGCTAACGGCAAGCCCCTGAAGTTCGAAGGCGCGTTCTGCCTTGACCCGACTCATCCTGCTGTCAAAGCTAGCATGGCAAAGTGGATTACAGAACAGATTCAGAAGGGATTCCGCTATATGAAACTTGATTTTGTTACATGTGGCATTCTCCAAGCCGATAACTACTATAACCCCGATGTCCATACTGCTGTTGAGGCTTACAACGAGGGCTTCAGCTATTTCTGCAAGAAGGTTGATGAGGTGAAAACTCCCATCTTCATCCTCAACTCTATTGCGCCTCTCTTTCCCTACCAGTATGCCAATGCGCGTCGCGTCTCGTGCGACACATGGGGTAGTATAAATTGGACGGAGTACAGCATGAACGCCCTCTCTGCTGGTTGGTGGACGGCAGGGCTCTATCAATACAACGATCCAGACGGCGTGCCTCTTATAGGGCGAGGCGATCAGGCTGCCCTTACGCTGGGCGAGAATCGCGCTCGCCTTACCAATGCCGCTATCACCGGCATGGTGCTGCTGGCAGATAACCTCAGCAAGTCCAACGTTTCTGGACAGGGCAACCCGACTGTGTCGCGCAAGCGTGCCGAGCATCTCTTTTCCAATACAGAGTCTAATGCCCTTCTCGGCACGGGCCGTACTTTTAAGCCCATCTATGGATATAAGGAATATGGTGGAAAGGCAGACGGGGCAGAGAACTTTGCTATGCTCCGCACAGGCGATACACTCTATGTGGCTATTATCAACTACGATTCCTCTTCTTCTCTTACGGGACGTCTGCCCCTCTCGTTACTTGGAATCAATGGGAATGATTGTCTCAGCATCCGTGAACTATGGCAGGGCGAGGACATCGGAACACCCCTTCTTCAGGACGGTGAGGCTCTGCTTCCCTACGACGTACCTGCTAGGGACGCCCGTATCTACTGTATTACTCTAAAGGATACTTCGCTGGGGCAGCAGCTGAAGACTAAAGGGAAGCAGGAGGGCATACAGTCAATCTCCCACGTCAGCGTCTTTTCCCCTGCAGGAATTCCTTTAGATGACATCTCCCCGGAAGGTCTTCGTTTGGTGAAGGTCCTTTTTGCCGACGGGACTTTTACTACACTAAAATATGCAGGCAAATAAAGCGCTTTATAAACGAAAATCACCCATTTCATCGGGGGATTTTCGTTTTTTCGTAGGTTGTATTACTCGTAGATGCACCATTCCCATACACCAGGGATGCCCGTTTTGATGCGGACGCGGAGGTATCGGAATGTCTGGTTGATGACATCCGTATGGGGAGATTGCCGGCGTACGTCTTCATGCCCTCCGCATGGTTGCCAGTGGATGCCATCGGCAGATCCTTCAAGCAGGTAGGCGTGACCCTCAGTGGGGCGGACAAAGCAGAGCTCACTATGCGTGATGGCAACCTCTCTGCCTAAGTCAGCAAAGAGCCAGCAGTCCTTATCACCCTCGGCTGCCATCCAACGGGAACCGTTGGCACCATCGAATGCGAAGGTAGGAAAGAACTGCTCGGTACGCTGACAGCGCTCGTCCTTATTGTGGCGGATAGAATAAGCCGCTGCAGTAGAGGAAGCTGATGTCGCTCTGACAATCGCCTCTTTCCTCTCCTTAGATAAGGGCGTTGAGGCTTTTTTCGTAGAAGGTGATGTTCCTACACCATCTAATGTCACCTTAACGGGACGAATGGTACCGTCAGGATTGAATTCAAGGCGGTTGACGTACGTCTGTCGGTTGGTGCTGCGCCGGCTGAACTCAAGGAAGGCAAAGTAATAGTCGTTGTCCACATTAAATACGCTGCCGTGACCCGGGCCGAATACCCCACGATTGACATTGGTAGTAGACACGCAGTCGTCGGCAGGCGTCTCATACGGGCCGAGTGGCGAAGTACGACTCATCATATAGTAGTACTCATAGCGCTCATCCCCTCCGATGGTGTAAAGATAGTAATAGATACCGTTGCGTTTGAAGAAGATGGGGCCTTCGCTGTACTCCTTGCGCCGTGTGGTAAGGGTGCGGATGGAATCAATGGTCATCATATCTTCTGCAAGGCGTGCTACATGGCGCTTGCCCCAGAAGATGTATGCCTGTCCATCATCGTCGATAAACACCTCCGCATCGATGCCGTTACGGTCGCCTTCTGTTAAGAGTGTTGCTGCTTCGGCATAAGGAAGCTTGAAGCGGTCTTCGCCCCGCGCCAATCGGAATGGGCCGTCGGGGCTTTCGGCTACACCGACGTGCATGATGCCGTTGACGGTGGGGTAGATGTACCATCGGCCACCCCGTTCTACGGCCTTACTCGGTGCCCAGTATTTCTCTCCGTCGGCAGAGGGGAAGCAAATGCCATCAAAACTCCAATGGACGAAATCTTTTGATTTCCATACCACTGGTGGCCCTGAAGTCTCTAATCCACGTCCATAACCATCTGTAGTGGCATAGCAGTAGAAAGTGGAGTCGATGAGTTCAATACTGGCATCGGCAATCATGTCGGGTACGATGGGGTGCCCGAAGGGATTATTTAACTGACGCTGCATGTCGTAGCGCAGGTAATCGACATCCACATAGCCACTCTCGGAATTGTTGTTGTAATTATAGATGCCGATACGGTCCCCACGGTAGTGCCCCCATGAGAGTCGATAGCTGCCAAAGTATTCATAGTGAACGCCATCGGTGCTATAGGCAAAGTGGGAGAGGCCGTCAAGCCCCCATGTGGAGCGTAGCCAGAGGTTAGGGGTAGTGAGTTCGGGACCCCGCTCGGCATGGTCGTTGATGCGATGCTCCAGATAATTCTTGCCATCCTGACGCACCACGCCGAGGCTGCCAGAGTGAGCCGCAAAGTGGCAGAGGCCCGCGTGCTGCCCGTCAGCCATGCCGCGGAGATCCATTCGAATGCTTACTTCGTTCCATACTGCACGAAACGAGCGTACGGTAAGGGTGTTGCCAGCCTTCATCAGGCAATCTTCCTCCAAAGGAAGGAAGGCGTGCAACCGTAGCCACCCCGGACGTTCAGTAAGACTATACTTATCGGAGCGAGGTTGATAGTTCCATTGCCATTGTGGGCCAAGTGTAGTGTTGTCAAATTCGCCGTCAAGCTGCATAGAAAGCCTCTCACCCTCACTGATAAGAGGCATAGGTGCTTGCCAAACCATCGTTCCTGGCTCGCCCTGACGTGTGTCGCCTATCATAGGCCAGCCGTCGCGCCACTCGACGGGCAGCAGGCTGACGATGCGCCCGCTCCAGTCGCCCGAGCCATGATGTGTCAGAAAGTACCATTTGCCGTCGGGGCCTTCTACGATTCCGCCTTGATTGGGTTCATTGGCATCCACACAGGGCAATAACAATTGCTTTTCTTCGCTGAACGTTCCCGTGATTTTTCGGTCGCGTTTGGCCATGACGTAGCGTCCGATGCCGTTACGGTGCTCGCTGAAGATGAGATAATAGTAGCCATCGTGATAGAGAAGCTTGTTCGCTTCACGTCCATTGCCTTCGTTAATCAGCTGAGCGCTTTTCCGTTTGATGCTTTTTCCGTTCTTTGCCATACGGAAGCGGTAGGTCTTATAGTTGTCGGCAAACCGTGTGCCTACAAACCAGCCACGTCCCTTTTCGTCCCACATTGCTGTGCAGTCGTCCCATCCGCTCTCTTGCAGTAGTGGCGTGAGCGGTTCCCACGGCCCTGCAGCTTTGGGAGCGGAAGTCATGAAATAGCCTTCGTCGGGCGTGCCGAAAAAGAGGTAGAACTTTCCTTTGTGATAGCGCAGCGTACCAGCCCAGATACCACGTCCGTAGCGGTCCATTTCTTTCCAAGATAGGCCGTTGCCAATCTGTGTGAGGTCTGTTACGGCATTCCCGGCAATCTCCCAGTTCACCAAATCCTTGGAGTGCAGCACAGTCATGCCAGGCGAAAACTGCATGGTGGAGGAGATGGCGTAATAATAGTCGCCCACGCGGATGCAGTCGAGATCGCTGTAGTCGGCAGGGATAACAGGATTGCGGTAGGTGCTGTCTGTCTGCTCTCCCCACGTCTGCCAGTCGCCCCAACGGGCATCAATCTGTGAAGAGGCTGTCAGCCATCCCGCAAGAAGGAAAAAAGACAATAGAATCCTGTTCATATTAATGGGTATTAAGGACGGCGTCAGCAAGCTGCATGAAGGCTTGTCCGGTGATGGTATTGGGATAGAGGGCAACGGGCATGCCTACATCGCCTCCGTTGCAGATGCTCTGTACGAGAGGAATTTGGCCCAGTAAAGGAACACTCAACTCTTCGGCAAGACGCTTGCCGCCATCTCGTCCGAAAATGTAGTAGCGATTCTCGGGCAATTCGGCAGGGGTGAACCAAGCCATGTTTTCTACAAGACCGATGATGGGGACATTGATTTTGTCGTTTTGGAACATATCAATGGCCTTGCGGGCATCAGCAAGGGCAACTTCTTGTGGTGTGGTAACGACGATAGCACCCGTAAGGCTCACCGTTTGGACGGTGGTGAGGTGGATGTCACTGGTGCCAGGAGGAAGGTCAATCAGCAAATAATCAAGGTCACCCCAAAGCGTTTCGCTTAGCAGTTGTTTGATGGCTCCGCTAGCCATGCCACCGCGCCAGATGGCTGCTTGGCCTGGATTGATGAAAAAGCCGATGGAAAGAATCTTCAGTCCATAGCGCTCGATGGGTAGAATCCACGACTTGCCTTCAATCTCCTGAGCGTAGGCCCGTTCGTCCTCTACAAGGAACATTTTGGGAATGCTTGGGCCGAAGATGTCTGCATCCAGCAAACCCACCTTGCAGCCTTTTTGGGCGAGGGCTACGGCGAGATTGCTGGCCACAGTGGATTTGCCTACGCCGCCCTTACCGGAAGCAATAGCGATGATATTCTTAACGCCTGGAAGCAACGGCTCGTCAGTCGGGTGGGGCTGCTGAAGGGTCTTGGTGGTGATGGTTACATCAACGTCCTTGCCTACGTAAGTATGGATGGCCGCTTCGGCACTCTTGATGAGTGATTTCATGAAAGGGTCGGTGCTCTTCTCGAAGATGAGCGAGAAACTGACCTTCATGCCGTCAATGCGGATATTGTCTTCCACCATGCCCGCCTCAATGATGTTTTTGCCCGTTCCTGGATAGCGCACATTGGACAGGGCATCGGTGATAAGCTTGGGATATAAAGTCATTATGATTTACAGGATTATTTTTTACAATTTGGCGGCAGGACGTGAGGTGACGCCGCTGCGTGTCGTTCGGCCATAGCTTCGATAGTCGTCAAGTGGTATTTCGATGTCGGGTTCCACTAACGCAGGATTGGCCGGAAGACGGAAGCGAATATACTTGATAGCCATGCCACGTGACAACCATTGGCTCTCGTAGTAGGTTTGAATGGCGGCTGCGTTGATTTCTATCCCTTTGTCTTCGTACAAATCCGTCGTGTTGATTTCCACTGGCAAATGGTTTTCTTTCAGCAGGGCATCTGTGTAGGTGTAGAGGAAGGGGCTGTCGGTCTTCAGATGGATGATACCGTTAGGGACAAGAATATGGCTATACCGCATGAGGAAGGGTGTGGAGGTGAGTCGTTTGGTGTACTTCTTCATCTGTGGGTCTGGGAAGGTAATCCAGATTTGCTCTACTTCTCCTTCGTTGAAGAATTGATCGATGAACTCAATGGAGGTACGTAGGAAAGCCACATTTTTCAAACCCTTGTTCAGTGCCTCTGTAGCGCCGCTCCACATGCGCGCACCTTTGATGTCTACACCAATGAAGTTTTGTTCGGGATAGCGTTCGGCCAGCCCGACTGTGTATTCTCCCCGGCCACAACCAAGTTCAAGGACGATAGGATTGGCGTTATGGAAAAAATCCTCCCGCCAGCGTCCTTTCAAGTGGCAAGTGGGTTGAGCTTCGTTCTTAAAATAGAATGGATATTCAAAGACATGAGGGTATTCCCTCATATCTGCGAACTTACTGAGTTTGTTTTTCCCCATCTCACTGCGGCTTGCTGTAGTTGGGCGCCTCGCTAGTGATGGAGACATCATGCGGGTGGCTCTCCAGTATGCCGGCATTGGTGATGCGGACGAACTTGGCATTATGTAAGGCTTCGATGGTCTCTGCGCCGCAGTAGCCCATACCGCTCTTCAGACCTCCTGCCAGTTGATAGACTACTTCGTAGAGGCTTCCCTTGTAGGGGACGCGGGCAGCGATACCTTCGGGGACGAGTTTCTTTGTGTCCTTTTGGTCGGCTTGGAAATAACGGTCTTTACTGCCATTCTCCATAGCCTCCAAGGAACCCATACCGCGATAGGACTTGAATTTACGTCCATTGAAGATGATGGTGTCGCCAGGAGATTCCTCGGTGCCAGCAACGAGTGAGCCTATCATCACGCAGTAGCCACCGGCTGCAAGAGCCTTGGTGACGTCGCCCGAGTAGCGGATACCACCGTCGGCAATGACGGGAATATCCGATCCCTGTAACTCCTTCGCCACCTCGTAGATTGCGGAGAGCTGCGGGACGCCCACACCAGCCACGACGCGCGTGGTACAGATGGAACCCGGTCCGATACCCACCTTGATGGCATCGGCTCCGGCATCAGCCAACATTCGGGCGGCAGCAGCAGTAGCCACGTTACCGACAACGATGTCGATGTGCGGGAAAATTTGTTTGGCCTCTTTCAGCTTTTCAATAACAGATTTGGAGTGGCCGTGTGCTGTGTCGATGACGATAGCATCAGCACCAGCATCCACGAGTGCTTGCATCCGTTGGAGAGTGTCCTTGGTTACGCCGACACCAGCTGCCACACGCAGACGGCCCTTGGCGTCCTTGCAAGCCATAGGCTTGTCCTGCGCCTTGGTGATGTCCTTGTAGGTGATGAGGCCGATGATGCGTCCTTCATTGTCCACCACAGGCAGCTTCTCAATCTTATGCAGTTGCAGGATGCGCGACGCAGCCTCCATATCCACCTGCTGATGGGTAGTGATGAGGTTCTCCTTCGTCATGACGCTGCTGATAGGGGTGTTGAGCGCCCGCTCAAAGCGGAGGTCGCGATTGGTAACGATGCCTACCAGCTTCTGATTCTCGTCGATGACGGGGATACCGCCAATGTGATACTCCGTCATAATGGCAAGGGCATCACGTACGGTGGCGTGCTGGTTGATTGTGATGGGGTCGTAGATCATGCCGTTCTCAGCGCGTTTCACGATAGCCACCTGGTGCGCTTGTTCCTCGATGGACATATTCTTGTGAATGATACCGATACCGCCTTCACGAGCAATGGCAATAGCCATCTTGGCTTCGGTGACGGTATCCATGGCAGCCGTCACAAAGGGAATCTTCAACTCGATATTGCGTGAAAACCGAGTTGTGAGCGAGACATTGACAGGAAGAACCTCTGAATAGGCCGGGACGAGCAGAACATCGTCGAAGGTGACGCCGTCCATGATGATTTTATCCGCAACAAAAGACATACTGATAATGAGTTTTATGGTTTAGGAAACGGGTTATCGTCGATACTTGGATTATAGAGACTGGTGGTCAGCTTGGTAGCCGTACTATAAGTGGTACCCTTTTCGTTGGTAGCATAGAACACGAAGTAATAGGTGGTGTTTGTCTTTAGTGTGACTTCAGCCGTGAAGTTGCTGCCCTCCAGATTGCCATTGACTATAGCGTCTTTTGCGTTAAGGTCAGGTGAAGTGTTTTTGGTGCTGTAGATGAGGCCATATTCGTCGATTTCCTTAGACGTCATGGTGGCTTTGGCACTGATAGTACCCGGGGTGAGTTCCTCCACCGTGGCATCGGTGATGGTAGGGACGGTTAACTTTTCGCAGCCTACGAGGTGGAAGGCAACGGCGAAGAGGATGGCGGCTATATAGAAATGTCTGTTTTTCATAACGATTGTAATATATAAGGTCTTTTTTCTTGTAGCTTTTATCGGACAAGGATTTTCTTTCCTTTGGTGATGTACGTTCCGTGTCGCAGCCCGTCAGTGCCGTTTGTTGCCGATTCCTCTACCGGACGGATAAGGCGTCCGTCGGGTGTGAAGATAGCTGTGGAGGGAATCAAAACGTCAGAGGCATCTCCTTCGTTGTCGTCGAAGCAGATGGGGAATTCACGCGGAGCTTTAGAACCGCCCTTGGGCTGCATGAAGGCGCCGAAGGTACGCAGCGACATCTTATCGCTTTGGAAGGTGCTGCCGGCAGGGGATGAAGTGGAATAGTCGTAGGTGTTCAGCATGTAACGATCCGGAGCTTTGTAAACCTTTTTATAAATTGGGACAAAGTCAAATTCCGTTCCACTGACTGCGGGGACGTTAGTCGTCGTGTGAACGATGGCATTGTCGGCACTGAAAGTGATGGCACCACTGATGCAGCGAGCGGGGTCATAGTCGGTGCTGTTGGGGAAGGATACAATGTAGGGCACGTGGGCATGCATGATGGTAGCATGTTCAAAGGCTTTTCCATTCCAGGCACCGAGCCAGAAGTGGTTGTCGGATCCGCTGACACCGAAGGGGGTGATGACGCCCATCTCTTCGTGCGAAACCTTTTGTACGTCGAAGGGGAGGACTACAGTTTCCCAGCCTGATGTAGTGCCGATGATATTCTTCTGACTGAAGTCTTTTGTATACTCAATGTACTGCGCCTTGAACTCATAGGGAACGATGAACGGGCTATTCAGGTTCAGGCTGATGCTATCGGCCTGCCCATCACGGACGACGATGGCATCTTCAGTAGTTGCTTCGGTATCGCCATAGACGTAGAGTAGCGTGTTGTAACCAACACCGACGAAATAGGTGGAGTCGATAGGTGCCGGGCTTCTCCAATCGACGTATTCCAACTGGCGGCAACCTTTGAACAACGTGCTGCCGGCATAGGCGATGGAGGCAGGGACGGTGACGGAGTTCAGTTGGTTGCATCCGCGGAATACGCTGTCGCCCAAGGCTGTGACGGCATAGGTGACGCCTTCGTGAGTGATGGTTTCAGGAACCGCGATGTCGCCTTTGTAGGTGCGTTCGTCGTTGAAGGGAACCATCTGCACCGTCAGCTTTTCTTCAGAGGTAAGCTCGAAGAACATGTTGTTGACGTTAAAGAAGTCCTTGCCAATCGTCAGGCTCCGCATGTCGGAATAGGGCGAGTAGTTGTCGCCTTTCAAGGCGCGGACACGGCAGGTATAGGTGCCATCCTCCATTTCGTTCAACTGGAATGTCGTATCGGTGGTCTCGACATAGATTCTATCGGAAGTGGGCACGCGTGCCGCAGGAGTGAAGCGGGGAGCTTCAGCCACGTCTCTGTCTTGGGATTGTATGCGCTGGGCGCCGATGCCTTCAAGGTCATCGCTCAAGTCGCCCCAGAAGACCATCAGGTTGTCGAGGCGGACGCGCGGCGTGTCATCGGAGTCGCTTCTCTTCTCGGAGATGAACGCGACGTAAGAACCCGTATCCAAAGAACCAAGTACGGCGTAGTAATTCACAGCGTCAGTCGATTCGACGTAGAGGCCAATCATATCTGTATAGTGGATCTTGTCAGCATCGGTGGCCAGGCCGATGTAGAGTATGGGCTTCTCGTCTTTGCTGCTGTGTTTGCTGACGGTAAAAAAGATGGTTATCTTGCCGTTCGTCTGGGGCAGGATGGGGGTTATGAGGTAGCCTCGCTCCTCTTCATTGCCGATGTACACCTCACCTGCCTGTCCATAGACTTCGTCTCCGCGCCAGTCGGTGGTGTCGGTGTACATATCCAGCACGCGGCTGATGTCACCACTATTACTTTTAACAGTCTTGAATTCTTCTCCCACCAGGAGTCTGCCATCAGGGATGGTGGATGCGTCGCCCTCGTTGACGGGGCCGTATTCAAGGATGTACTTCTCTGCACCTTCAACGGGGCTCCACGAGAACGTCGCGTTAGTATCCTCTTTCTTGGGTGCGTACATCACCGGCGCGGCAACTATACCTTGGTCAGCATTCGTCTGCACGTAAATCAGGTTGGAGAAGGGTGACAGATTGCCGTCTTTGAGGCAGCGTACGCGGTAGCAGTACAGATGGCCGGCTTCAAGGTTGGTGATGACCTCTTCGGAGCGTTGTGTCTGAACCGTGGTAATCAGTTCGCCCTGAGCGTTAAGCAGAGGAACATCCCATGCTTTCGAGTCCTCGGGGATGTCGCCCTTGATGTGGAATACCTCAAGCGTGTAGTTCTCGGTGCCGAGACGATATTTCCATCGTGCCTTGAAGGAGTAGTCGTTGACGTTCGTGGCTTGTAGGGCTGTGGTAGCCTCGCCGCTGTTCTTCATGAATTCGAAGGTGACGATGCCGTCCTGTTCCGTAATTTCCGTGATGGGTTGGCTGAAGAAGTTTCCGTCGTTCGTCAGCGCTAACGGGTCGGAGTAGTCCGTCAGTTCATTGTTGCCCGATGTGCCAGGGTAGGGGTCGCCCGCAAGGCTGGAGCGGGTTTTCGCGCGTGTGCCGTCGGCAGGGATGATGGTCATTCTTTGGGGGTCGGAGTTGTTGACGGTATTGCTCATCCAGGCCGACTGCTTGTAGTCCACATGAGTGACCAGCATGCCGTGTCCGTAGGCGCTGCGGTTCCATCCCTTCTGCTGGATGTTTTCCACCAGTAAGTATTCGTTTGTGTTGGCGCTGTTCTCAATTCGATAGGCCTTGCCTCCATCGGCGGTGGGGGCGAGGGTTACAGCCTGCTCCTCGTTGAGTGTCTCAATGTCCATCCAACCGAGGAATTCCTTTTCGTAGGCTGTGTAGCCACAGGGGGTGTAGCCGCCTTCGTTGTAGCAGCCGTAGTCCATGATGCTCCAGGTGTTCATGCCGAAGTTGCCCTTGTCGCCCGTATCGTAGAAGTCGGGCAGGCCGAGGCAATGGCCGAATTCGTGGCAGATGGTGCCGATACCGTCGATCTTGCTGCCTGAATTGCCGTAGAGCTCGCAGCTGCAGGCATATTCGTCCACCTGTACGCCATCGAGTTTCATGGCAGCGCCGGTGCCGCTGGCGAGGTTCCACTGGTGGGGCCAGATGGTGTTCGGGTCTGCTTGGTGGGCTTCACCATAGCCGGCATAGATGACGTAGCAAAAGTCCACCACGCCGTCATTGTCCGTGTCGTAATCACGGAAATTGATGTCGGGGTTGGCCAGCTTCAGCACATCGGCTATCAGCTGGGCGGCATTCTTGTCGTGGCCTTCTTCATTGTTACCGCCGTAGAACTTCATGGGGTTGGGTGCTTTATAGGGTCCCCAAACGTCGAATTGGGGGGTGAACTTGCCGTCCGACTGGGCGATAAAGTAATCGCGTGCGCTGCCGAAGCCGCCGCTTGCGGTATAGCCTTCCTCGTTCAGGTGGCGTTTGAAGGTCTCCTGTGGATTATCGATGATAAACGACAAGTCGCTGAATTCGGCTAATATCACCAGCACGCGTTGTTCGCCTACGGGATGCTTCGACATGCCTGCGCGCCGGCTCGGAGCATTCGTACTGCTCTGCTGGCTGGGCCAACGCTTGCGTTGAGCCTCCAGACGACGCTGCTGGATGGCAGCAAGTTCGAAGGTACTACAGGGTACAAACATGCCGTTGGCGTTACGCTTAACGGCACGACCGTCGGGGGTAGTCCACCAATGGCCGAACTCATCGCCCTGAAGGGTCAGCGTGATGACGCTTCCATCGGGTTGGGTAAACTGCTGAGGCGTGCGGAGGGCCGGGACGGCGTGCGCACAAGCTGTGCCTATGGCTAATGCGGCAAAAAATGCGGCAATCTTTTTCATCGGGATATCTCTTGTTTACTTTTTCGTTATACTTTGAAACTGCAAAGATAGGCTTTTTCTAAAAAAGAAAAAAGAAAAAACCGAAAAAACTGACAGACGGTATGCGGCGTAAGGATTTCCATGTGTTTGAAACTGCAATTCCACGCACGTGGAAATGAAAATCCAAGCACTTGGAATACTGTTTTGCTCAATAGATTTTAATACTTCCAACGACATGAATATCTAATGTCGGATTTGTCGTTAATGCTATGTCGACAACGTATGATTCTGGAAAAATAGAATCAAACTCTAAAAAATTAGAATCAAACTCTAAAAAAATAGAATCAAATGTTGAGAAATTAGAATCAAACGCTGTGGAAATAGAATCAAACTCTAAGTTTGCAGCGGAATTGCGGCGCAGCCGCATGGAAGCCTTATGAATTTGG
>CAMYYY010000043.1 GCA_947303715.1 uncultured Bacteroidales bacterium
AACCTAATTTGTTTAATTTTTAAACTCATCCATTTTTAGTGGACACTAGTGAATTCAAATATAATATGAATGTTGAGTACTTGAAACTTATCAAAATTGATCACGAGAACAATATTGTTCAGGAAGAACCTTTAAACAATGAAGGCAATGTGAGAGATTATGTGATGGACATCATTGGTCAGATTACTGACAATGCAGGAGAGAGGCGCTATAGGTTTAAGGATGATGAACTCACGATGAAGACATGGATAGGCGATATTGTCAACAACAGTAATCGTGATGGCCGTGCAGTGGACATTGCTAATCGTTTGCTACAAAAAGAGGATGATGCCCAGCAACGTTATCATACTATCACTGAAATACAAAAAGGTATTCTTCTGATAGCATATTGTAAGATGACCGATACAGAATATAAGATGGTCATTTGCAAAGCAGATTATACGGAGTTCATAGAAGAGACTACTGGTGAAAAGAAAAATGGTCTTCCTACGAAAAAGAAGATATTCAAGTCGTTTGAAGCCAACATCACCGTGAATGCCGGGGCATATAGCTTTGGTGAAATGGTGACTTTTGATGTGAATTCTAAACAGAGCAAATATTGGTATGATGAATTCCTTGACCTAAAAGCACTGCATGATAACGGTGAAAATACGAAAAAAGCTTTCGACTATCTGAAATCCAAGATACTTGAACCTATCAAGAAGAAGAGTAGGAGTGACTACTTGGTGTTGTGGAATTCGACTGTAGCATATATGCGTAGTGAAGGGGAGTTCTCAATGGAACACTATGCAGATAACATCTTGGCGGTGTATAAACCGGAAGAAAACAGTTTAAACATGAATGAATTGGCAAAAAAGGCGAAAGCCCTGCCTGCGCAACATGATTTTGACAGCCGCTTTGAAAAGGTGCCTTCAAAGGTAACGGACAAGATGAAAAACGAAATCAAACTGACAAATGATATCACACTGCTGTTGAAACAGAATATTCCTTATATCGAGAGAACAATAGTGCCCCACGAAGAAGAGGATGGTACTAAGTATGTGATGATACAAAGCGAGGATGGCTATAAATATGCCGAGAAACTGAAGCGAATCGTCGAGAAGCAAGACTAATGAAAGGGAAAGTAGAAGCAATAGCGCTACTGTTTGGCGAAAATATAAGTGCTACCATAAAGGAGAACTTCGCACAATTGGAGTGTGAAGTCAAACTCACTTTGAAAAGAACGCCAGATAAGAATACTTTGCTGGTTCTGTTGCCTGCCATTTCAGACCGAGATACTTGGCGATTGCAGTTGATAACGGAAGGCGATGAGGACTTGTTTGACATGCGTGCTGGTGCGAATATGGAAGAAGCATGCAGTGAGAACATATTACAGCCGTATTATGGCGATGACGTGACTTTAATTTATACCATTACGAAGAATAAGGTTAACGATACACTGTCAGTATATGATTATACTCTGTTCTTGAAACATATAAAGGGTTTGGCTATAACTGAGACCCTGAATGCTCTCCAAAACAAGTTGGTTGAGAGGTTCGTGATGGAAATATGGAGTGAAGAGTATGAACGATTTAATACCAGCTGCATTGCTGCCATAAAAAAAGGCGATGCACGGCCCAGATTGGTGCTCAATGATGATAGAAAGAAAAGAAATGAAAAATGCGATGAATTGTGCCAATGGAACAATAGATTCACTAATCTGATGCCCGAAGATTTTCATATTTTGAATAGAGATGCCGATGGCGTGCTTACAGAAATATTTGACCAACTGTGTTTAATGCTGTGTGCGTTCTATATGGCGGACTTTTCTTCTTTGGATAAGTCTGGCTTAACGCTGAGGCTATCCGGGTACAAAATGATGGTAATGGAGTCGAAGGCTGTTAAAACCTGTGATTTGAGGTTTGACACTGCTTCTAAGGTGCAATGGTACAAGATATATGACTGGTGCTATACAGGAGGGTACACGTCTGACCGCTTAAGCATAGCCAGGAATATTATTTCACTAAATTGCTCGGATATCAATAAACTGGAGTTGAACAAATCCACACTTGATTCAATCAAGTCGAATTTTAAGATATTTGAGAAGGACAATGTCAGGCAGTATATCAAGGTGAGGAATGATGTGTCGAAAACGCTCCTTGATATGCAAGAGAAGGTAAACTCGATAGTGGAAGGATTTACAGGTGATTTCCACAAGAGTGTGATTTCGCTGGGAACGTTCTTTCTGACCGTTATGGTAGTACGTGTGATAGCTAATGGTGATATTGCTGGGGCGTTTACAGGGAATATAGCTATACTTTCGTTAGCCTTTATCGTTTTATCAGCGGCTAATTTGATTTATTCTCGAAAAACGTTAGGTAGAAAAGAGAGACTATTCACCAAGCATTACGAGCAATTGAAAGAACGCTACAGTCAGTTGTTGAGTGAAGAGGAAAAACAGAAAATGTTTGAGGATAGCGACCCAAGAAAAGATGGGACTCATGCAAATTACATTCTGTGGCAAAAAAAAAGGTACACATGGATATGGGCAATAGCCTTAGTGATATTTGCCTTGTTAGTAGTGTGGTTGTGGTGTTATAATCTGTTTGAAACGTCAAATATTGGTAAAATACTAAAAGCGATAACGAGATGCTATACAAAGAATACATAAAGATAAAAGCTTTATCGGTGCACAGAATAGGTAATAAGGCTGCTGTGGAGGGAGTAGAATTATCAGAGACGCCCGTAGAACTGGATGAAATGTTGAGCGAAATCCTGAAATCATTTTTTCTGATGGCTTTTAAGGATGAAGAACGGTATAGATTCACTCATCCGACAGATACAGATCTTAATGCAGTTTATTCCTATGTAAGTGAGGCGTTTGAAAATGACAGTACTTTCCATGAACAAAGCAGGAATATGGCGAAATACCTGTATGAGCAGAGTGAGCATTCGAATATCAAGCGCGGCGATCTTTACGTGGTTTATTTTAAGGACTGTATTCTAGACGGAGATACCGTTGATGCAATTGGACTATTTAAGTCGGAAAATAAAGATACCTATATTCGGATTAACTATGTGGCCGGTGGTTTTAGTGTTGAAAGCCAAATGGGCATGAGCATAAACAAGCTGGATAAAGGTTGCCTAATATTTAATATTAAGAAAGAAGACGGCTATGTGGCCTGCGTAGTAGATAATGCTAACAGAAGTGATGCAAAATACTGGGTAAATGATTTCTTGCAATTGAAGCGTTGCGAGGATGATTTCAGGCAGACAGAGCAGGCTGTGGCGATGTGCAAGGGCTTTATTTCGCATTTGCAAGACGAGTATGACAAGGCAACGAAGGCGGTGATGATGAACAAGGTAATAGAGAGCTTGAGTGAACAGTCTGTTTCTGTTGATCGCATTGCTGAGAAAGCATTTAATCCTGTAGGGGTCGGAGATGCATTTATGAACTACGTGGATGATTTTCAGGCTAAGAATGATGTTAAGTTTAAAGGCACCTTCCAAGGGAAAGCAGAATCAATCAATAGTCGTAGCGTAAGAACCGTTACTAAAGTACGCCTAGACAACAACTTTGAAATTAGCATTCTTGGTGGTGAAAAGAATATCTAGAGAGGATATAACCAGAAACGTAGACAAAAGTATTATACACTGTATTTTGATAAAGAAAAGTAATAGTACTAACAATGGCAGAGATTCCTGATTATTTCACACATGATGCTAGCCTGTATCCTGAGAGTGGGCTGGAATTTTATGTCTTCGATAACAGTAAGTCAAAAGCTTTTGTCCAAGATTGTCTAATACCTTTTAGAGAAGCCTATATAAGCGAAGAAAAACTCACCCACATTGTATCACGATTTTCGACGACTAGGAAAGATGCCATCTCTCAAAGACTTCCCCAAAAAGGAATGGTGATGTCGGGAGATTTTGGCGAGATATTGTCGTTTTATCTTGCTTGCCAGACATGGGCACCTACGGCAAACGTGCTACCGATGAAATGGCGTTTAAGGGACAGCAAAAAAGATGCAAGCAAGTATACCGATATTATCTTGTTTTCATTAATCGATCCTGATAACCCATCCGTTGCTGATGCAATGTTCACTTATGAAGTAAAAACATGTGCAACAGGACTTGGGAATAGTGCATATAAGATTCACAAGCGTCCATCATTTGTGAATTATAAGGATGGTAAACAGGAATGTACTATTCTGGAAGCCGTTTTCGATGCTAATAAAGACGCTGTGGAAAGGGCAGCTGAAACCATACCATACTTATTAACCCGTTGCGAAGATGAAGACTTGGACGAACTTTACAAACAAATATTCCGTTTTAGAAATGCGACAAAGACAACCTATCAGAAAGAATATAATGCAGTTGCTGTTATAGATAGTACAACATTGGCAGAACAGATTAAAAGAATGCCGAGTGACTTACTAACAATGCATCCCAAAGTGAAGAATGTCTATTGTGTACCGATAGATAGCCTTCAGGGCGTTTATGAAAGCATCTATACAGAAATACTTAAACAGGCAAAATAAGCTGCCATGTCAAGACTGACGGATTGGATTAACGAGTCGGAGAAATACGAGTTCTGCAGAAGTTATGGTATTCCTGCGGAAGGTGAATTCGTTGTCCGTCAGGAGGACTACTACATTTCTTTGCTTGGGGAACTTCACGATATTCTAAAGGCTTATTATGAGGCAGAAGAAAGTGATCAAACAGAGAAGGCCAAACAAGCATTGCTGGGTATAGTAAAGGGACTCATAATTTACTCACAGAAAGAAACGGCAGATGATTTCCATGGGGTAAGGCAGGTGAATAATCAGTTATATGTGGCGGCTTTATTCTACTTATGCGATTATGCTGCTGTAGCATCGTGGGTCATGAAAGATATAAGTATGGAAGACTATGATGATAATTCTGGCCAGTTACTATCTTTCATTGTCACAGGAGGCGGTTCGGTAACAGACGAGGAAATTAGAACAAGATATTATGAGGTCTTCAAGGATGTTGAGGATTTTATTCTGAAAGGAGAAGATGTTTTATTGGAAAACGTGGTTGAATATTACAACAAGAAGTATAATGAACGTGACTTTGATTCCCCGACAGATTTTTATATGACCAGCGTTTTGCGCTGCGTGCTAAAAAAATTTCATAAGGATAACATTTGGCGAACACTCCGAGGCGTTGATGTTACTTTTGACTGGACTGCCTACGTGAAACATTCATATTGCCAGCATATATTATCATTTTTGCCGTCACAACAAGATGCCATTGACAAAGGACTCCTGAATTATAAGGGGGCATTCAGCTTAAAAATGCCAACAAGCGCTGGAAAATCATATATTACAGAACTTTTGATTTACCATGAGGTGCATAGCAATCCTAATGCCCGAATACTTTACCTCGCACCATTAAGAGCACTAAGTAGAGAGTTACGAGATCGTTTTAAAAGAATATACAAACCACTTGGGTTTACATACGCAACGAAATACGGTGGTAGCTCAGCGTCAATTGTTGAAGATGAAATAGAAAACGCACAACTACTGGTGGCAACTCCTGAATCTTTCATGTCAATTGAATCGTCATCTTTAGAAGCACTGGATAGGTTTACCTTGGTTATTTGTGATGAAGGGCAACTGCTTGAAGATTTGTCCCGAGGAATCAATTATGAAATGCTTCTAACGCGGTTGCGTACAAGAAATAATATCAGATTCTTATTTATATCCGCGATTATTCCCAATATTGAGGAGGTTAATCAATGGCTCAAGGGAACCGATGACCACATTGGTGATAGTACTTATAGACCAAGCAAACTCGTCTTGGCAGAAGCCTTAGTTGAAGAAAAGTCGGTGAAGTTGTTTTTACAAGGTGATAACGAATATATAGTACCAGACTTTATCACTAAAGATGACATAAAAGGATATACCTTATGTAATTATGATAGAGAAAAGGGCCGATGGAGAATCTCGGCAGTCTCGGTTGGTTGTACACTTGCGCTCAGATCATTGAAAGCAGGTCCTGTTTTGTTATTTACGACTGGAAAAACAAAGGGTGTTGGTTGCACAACACTTGCAAAGCATATAATTGAAGTGTTGGAGAATAACCCTTTCGATTCGCCAGCCAATTATATAGCCAACCCTCATGAACTTTACTTTATTAAAGAATATGCTTCCTTTCAGTTGGGTTGTGATCATTTGTTTTGCCGTGCTTTGAACTATGGCTTTGCATATCATCATGGTGATGTCCCTCAAGATCTTAGGGAGAAGATTGAAAGAGCGTATGATAAAGGATTATTTCGCATGATTATAAGCAACACGACACTTGCCGAAGGTATTAATCTACCGATTAAAACTATCGTAATTGCTTTTGCAATGGATCAGTCTAATCCTGGCAATTATTTGCCCAATACAAGATTGAAGAATATCATTGGGAGAGTAGGAAGAGCTGGGCGAGAGAGGTATGGAACGGTGATGGTACCCGTTATATGCCGTAATGGTCGTCTTATTAAAACAATCCGGGAGGCTCTTGATCCAAACGATAGTAAACTGGAAAAATTGAAAGGCACGCTGTATACGCTTGTCGAGAATCTTGTAAATCAAAAGAAGATAGAAGATGAGAAAGATATCAATAAACTTTTGGCCGTGACTACTTTCGCTGATGCCATTGATGAAATGATAGTACGGAGCGCAGAAGGGAATGTCAATGAAATGGATATTGATGAATTAGTGACAGAATCTTTGGCATATACACTTTCTGATGATGAAAAGAAAAAGGGTTTGAAAAGTGTGTTCAGAGCGAGGCATAATGTACTAAAAGGAATCTTTGATGACGAACATTACCAACTAGCAAAAAAAACTGGACTAAATTTGCGTGAGCTGGATGCTGTGGGGCAATTTATTACGGATGAGCATGTTAAGCTTGCTACTGAATTGTGGAATATGACTGATGGAGCGTTTGTTTCCTTTATGATAGATTGTGTATTAGTGTTACCTACAGTTCAAGAAGAGATTTTTAGTACAAGTACAAAAAAGAAGTTGATGAATGATCCTGATCGGTTGAAAAGAATTGCCATCTTATGGATGCAAGGAAGACAATACCATGAAATAGCGAGTGAAGTGTCAATCGATGTAGATAAAGTGGTTCTCATCGTCATTTTTCTTCAAGGAATGGTGCATGACAAAACTGTGAGTGTATTGTCATACATGAGTGAAGTTAAAGATTTGGAAGTAGGTACAGCAACCTATTGGCCTGAATATTTGAGATTAGGAATTAACAAAAGGCTGATGTATGAGATCTACAAGCTTAGAGTACCAGAGAGAATTCAACTACATGCCATTAATGATTTTTATGAAGAGACAGAAACGGAATATGGGGACTATGGCTTACTTGAATTCTCGCTAATCGAGAACAAAAACAGAATTTGTCAATTCATGAGACAGAAAGATTATCCCACTCTTTCTATAAAAGGTTTGATGGAAGTGATAGATTATTTGGAGATATCTAACAATACATAAGGAGAGAGCCCATATAACATATGAAGGACTACAGTATAGATGAAATAACTACAAAAAAACATAAGAGCGAGAAAATACTCAATTTATCAACGCCAATTGAGTACTTCTTCAATTACTTGTTGTAAATTTGCACTTGCTTGTTGAATTCGCAGTTATTTGCCAAAACATGAAAGAATTAATGGGGTAGCCTTGCATAATGCTATCAAACAAAGCCTCTACTTTTGAAGCCGACCACACAAACTTTCTCTGTATAGCAGGCAACAAATATTTTCTCTCAACGATTTTATTAATCGCTTCTTTTATACTTATTGGAGTCTGGAATCCACTCATAATAACAAAAGTATATTTTTTTGATTCTACTTCAAAAACACTATTTTGTGATGCTCCATCATGCTATTCATATTCTGGTATAGCTGTGTATTCCTGAAATCGTCTAACGAATATGCTAGCCTAAAAGAAACTTCAACTTGTTCTCTTTCGTAGTTTTTAGTTTCCTTTTTTCCGAGCATCTTTTTTAAAGACAATGCTATCACCTTGGTTAAATCATGTCCTACTACAATCTCCCATGGCTTATGCTTCTCTTTTCTTAATGCTATGAGGCCCGTCTTAGCATCATTGTTATTAATCTCAGGCCTATGACTATGCCCCTTAACGGCAGTAACCAAATCATCATCTCCATTATAAGTCATATCAGACTTCCAATTGATGAATTTCCCAAAGTCCAAATCCTTTTTACTGCCACCATCTTTAAAGGATAGGCCCCAGCCGTTTCGCTTATCTACAATGCGCAATTCACCGACATGCAAAGCTCTATCCATCAACATCTGATGCGTTTTCATTATTTCTGCATTGTCTGGTGTTTTATCATATGCAAAAAGATGTCTGGCTATTTTGGGGAAAGCAGTCGACCAAAATATCATGGTTTCTATGTCGTTTGTATCTGTATACAATGTATTTGGAGGTAATGCTTCAATCCCCAACAATCTATTCTGGTCATCATCCACAATCCCGATAGTATACTCATTCTTGTTAATATCAGCTAACTGTTGCATTAGATTAATTACGTTTTCCCGATTCTTGACTTGATAAATTGTACATTTGTCTTCATCCGTAAAATCCTCGAACAATTTTGCATCGGTAGCTCCTTCTACAATGATATTAATCTCTGTGTGAGTGCTATCCATAGCGATTTCATTACGAATCGTTTCTATATTTACTTCATCCCTCAACGACATTGTCTTCTTTTCCAATATTCTTGTCTAATTCCCTTGTCAATCCCCAGTATCGCCCAATCAATGTGGGTGAATGTGTGGCAATAATCGCTTTCATCCCATTAATCTTCATTATTTTCTTCATCTCACTAACAAACCGCTTCTGCCATGATACGTGAAGTGATATCTCTGGTTCATCAACAAGGACAAGGGTACCTTTAGGGAATCGGAATATCATATCATAATATAGCACCAATAGGTGCTGCTCTCCTGATGATAATTTTTCCAATGGAATATCAGATCCCGTTTCCGTTGATTCAATACATATACCCTCGGAGGGATCTATTACAACGATTTTTAGCAGAAAACGTTCGTTGATTAAGCTACGAAACAATTCTATTTTTTCTAATTCTTCGTCGAAAAGAGAAAATTTCTCTTTGGTGTCCTTAATGTGTATGGATATAGCTTTCAACACATATGGACTTCGGGTATTGGTGTTTAGAGATCTTGATTGCCACGTCGATTTATTTAATAGTCCTGCCTCTCTTAACCTTTCTCTCTTCCCCTCCAGATCATCCAAAGATGCCTTAAGGGTTGTTAACTCCGATTTAGTAAATACAATCTCTTCCAATTTATCAACCAAGCGATATGGGTAGCTTTCATCTAATTCCGCAGCTTTCTGCCCATACTCTTGTTGTATTTGAGCGAGCCGATTCTTCATCTCACTAGCAATGAGCTTCAAAGTGCTTTGGTATTCAATATTATTCCTGGAAATCACCCTTCCTGGGATAATCGTAGCTATCTGGGATTGTAGTCTTTGAGTTTGAATGAAATTGACCTGCATACCATCCATAATCTCATAAAGCCACATAGGATAGATGTCCTTTGTGTCAACCAGCCATTCTGGATGTTTTTCCTGACACTTCCAAACTAGTTCTTCACTGGTCAAACATTCTCCTGTGTTTTTATCTATCCAAATAACATCATCATTCCTATAATTTGCTGATGTATATCCTCTTATATTTCGTAATGCATCTTTCACATTTTCTGATATCTGGCTACATGTTGTTCTATTAAGAAAACTCCCATTAGAAAGCTCATAATCAGACACATTATCTGCATCTCCTTTTAAAAGACTTACATATAGTTCCTTCCCTTCATAAAAAGTAATAGATGCTTTTTGAAAGGGAATCTCTGTTAAATTACTCAACTGATGATTAAACAGCATATTAACTAATCTAAGTATGGCTGTTTTTCCCACTCCGTTCTGTCCTAACAGAATTGTTATATCATCCTCCTTTGAGAATTCTATCTGATGATTTATAGTTCCAAATAGTTGAACTATTTCAATTGATTTGATTGTCAACATAATATAAGTCGTTAAAATTCTACATATATTGATTCATATGCCTATATTTATACCCTTTTTCCAACGGTTCTTGGAAAAGTGCTACCCGATTAGTCTTCAAAAGCCCGGCATTCACCAATTTCGGTTGGTACTTCCACCAGTTTCTTAAACCCCGTTCCTCATTCACGAATTTAGAAGGCCCTCTTATATTGGCCTCCATGAAGTCCATAACAGCCTTCCATTGTACTATACATCGTTCATCTTGCGTCATATTCCGTTTCTCCATCCGAAGTCACACTTTCATCAGCCACTTCCACACTGGCACTACGGGTATTCCCTCTTCTGTGCCCTCCTCATCATACGTAATCAGCAGGCACTTCCAGTCCTCATGTGCCTTGGCATACTTCACTAGTGGCGGCACCTCCCTATTGTAAGTGGTCTCCTCCTTGATGCTATACGACACCTGGATGGCCAGATTCTCATCGGGAATAATAAAGTCTATCTCTTTTTCCGTATTCAAATAATACACATTCTTCTTGCCATACCTTCTGCATAGCTCTATTGCTACCATGTTTTCCAGCAACGAAGTCTCTGAATTCATCAAGAATAGGTTCAGCAGACCGTTGTCAACGAAGTAGTATTTCTTCTGCATTTCCTTCTCCGTCAGCTTCCCAACCTCGTTCTCTATGGGCAGTATCAGCCAACTGTCAGCGGCGTAATCCGCATAGTCTATCGTAGTAGGCACACTGATGGGCGACCCCGTTGCCACTATCACGTTCTTCAGCCTGTTATACGACAGTGGCTGCTTCACACTCTCCGCCATCTTCTTGATTAGGATGTTCAGCACCCTGTCGTTCTTAATGTTGTTTCGTGCACAGATGTCACCCAGATAGATCTTCTGGTACAAGCTAGAAAGCATAGCTCGCTTATTCTTAAACGACAGGATCTCTGGCAGACCACCGTAATACAAGTACTCGTTCAGATGTCGCTTTACCTCGCTCCTCTGGATAGTGTCATACTCCCAATGCTCTTTTAGTTCTACCTGTTGCGCGGCCAGATACTCTTTGAACGAATATGGGTACGCATCATGGATAAAGAACCGTCCACCCAACGTAGTTGCCACCTCCTTGCTCAGCATCTTCGCATTGCTGCCCGTTACGTAAACCCGATATTTGGCGTCAGCCAGTCGGCGTACAAACTTATCCCAGTGAGGTATATTCTGCACCTCGTCCAGAAAAACAACAGGTTTCTTTCCGTATAGTTCCAGATGAGCCTCCAGCAGGCTGTCAAAGTCTTCCGTTTGGAACTCAGCCAAACGTTCGTCCTCAAAGTCCACAAACAGAATCTCGTCCCATCCCATTCCTGCTGCCTGTAGCTGACGTACGCGCTGATACAGCAGATACGACTTACCCGCATGTCTCACGCCAACTATCACATAGTTGCCATTCTCTTCAAAGTCTATGGGACGGTTCACAATCACCGCCTCATCCACCTCGCGCTGCTTACTAATCAGGCACTGCTTTATGACATCCTTACTAATACTCATATAAACTATACTTTATAAGAATCACGCAATTTTATTAAGTATGGTTTGCAAATATAGGAATTTTCTATAAAACAATATTAACAAACTCTGATTTTTTTGCAATATTTTCACTTTTTTTATTGCAAACGTTGGATTTCATCCTTCGTTTTCTCGCCATGCCAAAACTTCAAGTCATAGGATAGGCGGTTGACTACGCCACTACTATGTTTTCTTTCAAGCTTCTTGTCGTGAAGAAGCTTTCCTATTTCCCAATGAGCGGTATCGATGGCAGAACATACCGTTGTTGCCACCATTGCCCTTGTCTTGTCAATAACTGCGACAGCCTGTCGCAGAATTGCATCATACTTTGATTCTTGAATCCTTTTAGATAGGGGTCGCCTCAGAAATATCCCAATATATTTGGTATTTCGCTCGGCTCACCCTATCTTTAATCCCCCCTTGGAGGCTTTTAGATAGGGGTCGCCTCGGAAAATTACAAATAAATTTGTTTTTTCGCTCGGCTCACCCTATCTTTAACGGGACTGTGTCCCGTTTTAGGTACTCACGCTCGGAAAAATCGCAAATAAATTTGCTTTTTCACTCGCTTAATCGTACCTTTAATCCCCCTTCGGGGGCTTTAAGATAGGCTGCGGCTCGGAAATACTCAAATAAATTTGGTATTTCGCTCGCCTTGCACTACCTTTGCCCAAGAATAACAATCACCTTGATATGAAAAGACTCCTCCTCATCCTCTTCCTCATTGGCCTGACCATGGCTGCCGCAGCTGACACGCGGCTGATGCTGCACTACGACCTGACGCGCGCTGCCGAAGGCGAAACTTCGCTGAACGACTTCTCCGGCCTCGGCCACGACGGCACGCTGATGGACGGCGCCGCCATTACCACCTTCAAGAAGGAGGTCGTCCTGAAGAACGGCATGAAGGGCTGGGTGGACTTGGGCGAAGGGCTGAACGATGCCCTGCGGGCGATGACCGACTTCACCGTCTCGGCAAGGCTCTACATCAGCACCGTCAACCGCTACGACCGTGCGGGCTATGTGCTGCTCTCGTTTACGCCGGGCGACAACATCAGCCTCTCCGACAAGGGCTATCTCTACATCGGCGCTGCCGACGCGGGCGTCCACCTCTCGACCTCCACCGTCAGCGACGAGCAGAGCGTCACCGCCACCCGAGGCTTGCAGACGGGCGGCTGGCACACATTCACCTGGACATGCCGTGGGGGCGTCGTCCGCTACTACGTCGATGGAACCTATCAGACGGGCGGACGCATCGGCCTCACCCCCCGCGACCTCGGCACGGCACTGCGCGGGCGCCTGTTCGGCACGGTGAACGAGGGCGAGGCTCGTCTGGCCAGCACCTACCTGAGCGACTTCCGCATCTACGACGGCGCCCTCACTACCGCCGAGGTCAGCGCCCTCGCAGGCAAGGAGTACAAGGAGGATACTTCCACCATCATCGGCGACTATACCTTCGCCCCCGATGCCGCCCCCGCAGGGGCCTCGCTCCACGGCAGCGCACAGCTGACGGAGGTGAGCGGCGAGCGCGTCCTCGACCTGGGCGACGACAACGGCTGGTATGACCTCGGTGCTGACTTGGGCAACGACTTGGGCTCCGCCGCCGACTTCACCATCACCACCGGCCTCTTCATCCCCTCCACGGCCAACCTCGGCGCAGCGGGCAACTTCGTCTGGAGCTTCTCACGCTCCGACGATATCCACGCCAAGCCCTCGGGCTGCTTCTTCCTCGGCGCCGGTGCCACACGCTATGCCATCACCCCCACCAACTACCGCGACGAGCAGGCGGTGCAGGCGGGCACACCCCTTGCCCAGGGCATCTGGCAGAACGTCACCTATCGCCAGCGCTCGGGCCTCGGCACCCTTTTCATCGACGGCCTGCCCGTCAGCTCCGACTCGGTGCGCCTCACGCCGCGCGACCTCGGTGCCACCGCCTTCAACTGGCTGGGACGTTCGTGTTACAAGGGCGATGCCTACCTCCGCGGGGCATGCTACCACCACCTCCGCATCTACGCCGGCGCTCTTTCCGACGAGGCCATCCTCGATGCCTGCGCCGACCTCGACAAACTGAACAGTCAGCTGTTTGCCACCCAGCTGGCAGAGGCCAAGGAACGGCTGACACTCTCCTCCGACATCCTCTATGGCGACATCGCCCTGCCTACGAACATGGACGACGGCATCACGGTGGCATGGGCATCGTCGGACGAGGCTCATCTCTCCTCCACCGGCAAGGTGACGCGCCCTGCCCTAGGCGAGGACACCGCCCGCGTTACACTCACCGCCACACTCAGTAAGAAGACGTTGAAGGCCTCGAAGGTGTTCCTTGTCAAGGTGGTGCCCCTTCTGGACAATGCCGAGAGCGTCCGTACCGACCTTCGCTGGGTAGTCAGCGAGTTTGAGCGCCGCAATGCCGGTGCCGACCTTGACTGCCTCAAGACCGACCTCAGCCTGCCCACCGTGACGAACGAGGGCTCCTACGTCCGCTGGCGCTCGTCAGACCCCACACTCGTCAGCCATGCCGGCTTCCTGCGCAGCTATTCCCCGAAGGGTAGCAAGACCGTCAGCCTCACCGCCCTGCTCGTCAAGGGGGCCGAAGCCGACTCGGTGAGCTTTGCTGTCACCGTTCCCGAGGCACCCGAATACAGCGCCTACCTCTTTGCCTACTTCACGGGCAACAGCCAGAATCAGGAGCAGATACGCTTCGCCCTCAGCACCGACGGCTTCAACTACACTCCCCTCAACAACGGGGCACCCATCATCAGTTCCGACACCATCGCCATCAAGAAGGCTGTCCGCGACCCCCACATCCTGCGCGGCGAGGACGGACGTTTTTACATGGTCGTTACCGACATGAAGTCCAGCGAGGGCTGGTCGTCCAACGACGGTCTGGTGCTCCTCCGCAGCGACGACCTCATCCACTGGACGCACAGCGCCATTGACTTCCCTGACACTTGGCCGGCGCGCTTCGACCGTCAGGCGCTCACCCAGGTGTGGGCACCGCAGACCATCTGGGACCCCGAGACGAAGCAGTACATGGTCTATTACTCCATCGGCGAGAAGGGGAAGCACTATATCATCTACTACTCCTACGCCAATGCCGACTTCACCGCCCTGAGCGAGCCGCAGGTGCTCTATGATCACGGTGCCAACACCATCGACGCCGACATCGTGCGCAGCGACGACGGTGTGTACCACATGTTCTTCAAGACCGAGGGTCAGGGCAACGGCATCCAGCAGGCTACGGCTACCTCGCTACACGGCCCCTGGACAGCCGAGCGCCGCTACCTCCAGCAGACCAACGTGGCTGTCGAGGGCTCGGGCGTCTTCCGCCTTATCGACTCCGATGAGTGGGTGCTGATGTACGACTGCTACACCTCAGGGCACTATCAGTTCTGCACGAGCAGCGATCTGCACGATTTCACGTTCGTCTGCAACACGCAGACTTCGGGCTCATTCACCCCGCGACACGGCACCGTCATCGCCATCACCCCTGACGAAGCCGCACGTCTCATCGACGCATGGCCCTCCAGCGGCCTCAATGCTACGGACTTCGGCGTCCTGCCTGACAGCCGCGTGGGCAACCCCATCCTCCCCGACTTCCACGCCGACCCCGAGGTGCTCTACTCCCGCAAGACAGGGCGCTACTACGTCTATACCACCACCGACGGCGTGGCCGGATGGGCGGGAACGTACTTCACCGCCTACTCATCGGCCGACCTCAAGGAGTGGGTCTTTGAGGGCAACGTCCTCGACCTCGCCACGGCACAGGTCATCTGGGCCTCGGGCAACGCCTGGGCACCTGCCATCGAGGAGGTCATGAACGACGACGGCAGCTACACCTACTACCTCTACTTCAGCGGCAATGCCGGCCCGCGCAAGGAGATTGGCGTCGCCACAGCCCCCACCCCCATAGGCCCCTTTACCGATCATGGCGAGAGCATCATCAAGAACTCTCCTGCCGGTGGAGGACAGCAGATTGACGTCGATGTCTTCACCGATCCCGTCAGCGGCAAACCCTACATCTACTGGGGCAATGGCTACATGGCCTGCGCCGAATTGAACCCCGACCGCACGTCGCTCCGCGAGGGCACCACACGCGTCCTCACGCCCACGGGCGGCACGCTCAGCGACTATGCCTACCGCGAGGCTCCGTATGTCTTCTACCGCGAAGGCAAGTACTACTTCCTCTGGTCGGTCGACGACACAGGCTCCAACAACTACCACGTTGCCTACGGCACTTCCTCCTCTCCCACAGGCCCCATTGAGGTGGCGCGCAACCCCGTCATCCTCATCCAGCGCCCCGACGACGCCATCTACGGCACGGCACACAACAGCATTCTGCAAATTCCCGGACGCGACGAGTGGTACATTGTCTATCACCGCATCAACTGCAACTGGCAGGGTAAAAACGGCAGCGGCTATCACCGCGAAACCTGCATAGACCGTCTGGAGTTCAATGCCGACGGTACCATCCGTCCTGTCACTCCCACTCACACAGGCCCAGCCGCCGTAGATGCCTGGCAGATTGTTACCTCCGTTAACAGCCCTTTTGCGTCTGGGGGCAGGAAGGCCCCCAAAGCCAAGCGGTAGTGAATAAACTTTCCGGCAATGCCTTGCACGATCTTCAGGGCCGCCGTCTTATCGGCGCACCCACCGAGAAAGGCCTTTACATCTTGAATGGAAAGAAGATAAAGCTATGAACAAATACATGCAAATGGCTATTCGTGAGGCTCGTCGTGGCATCCTTGCGGGGCATGGAGGGCCCTTCGGCTCTGTTATCGTCAAGGACGGCATGGTCGTAGGGCGAGGGCACAATCAGGTGCTGCGCCGCCAGAACCCCACGCTACACGGCGAGATTGTCGCTATCGGACAGGCCACACGCTGCCTCCATACCCACGACCTCACGGGCTGCGAACTCTACACTACCGGCGAGCCCTGCCCCATGTGCCTCTGCGCTTGCCTCTGGGCTAACATCAGCAAAGTCTATTACGGCTGCACTATTGCCGACAATGCCCGTATCGGCTTCCGCGACGAACGCTTCGACACCCTCATGGGAGGCCGTGCTCAACTTCGCGACTACCTCACCGAAATCGACCGCGACGCTTGCCTCGCCCTCTTCGACGAGTACGCCGCCCTCCATCCTGAAACCTACTAAAAACGTCTTAAATCCCCAAAGATCCCCAAAAACGCACTGAACTCAGTGCGTTTTTTCATAAAAATTGCACTGAATACAGTGCGATTTCAAAAAGAATGCCTATCTTTGCAGCGGAAAAAACAGTATATAATATGGAACAGCTGCAAATCTATTTCGACAAGTTACTACGCGAAACCTCTGTCTCATTCCATCGTTATATGTATAACGTCATTGACTGGGATGCACGGATGCTCGGCATTGTCGGTCCGCGAGGCGTGGGCAAGACAACACTTGTGCTTCAGCATATCAAGGAACAACTCCCGCGCAAAGAAGCTCTTTATGTCACAGCTGAGGATCTTTATTTCAGCACGCACCATCTTGTGGATTTAGCTGATACCTTTGCCCGTTCAGGCGGACATTATCTTTTTATTGATGAAATACACAAGTATAAGGATTGGAGTCGTGAACTCAAGCTTATCTACGACTATCACGCCGAGCTCCATGTGGTGTTCACGGGTTCTTCTGTATTGGACATTATAGAGGGTCTTTCAGACCTTAGCCGCCGTACCCTGATGTATCAGATGCAAGGTCTTTCTTTCAGGGAATACCTCATGCTTTTCCACCACATTGAACTGCCTGTTTATACGCTTGAGGCTATTCTTGCCCATCAGGTGGAATTGCCATTGGGGTTCCTTCCTATGCAGTACTTTCCCGACTACCTTTCTCGAGGGTATTATCCTTTCTCCGCATCAGACGACAACTACAGCGAATACATCCGTCAAATCGTGAGTGTAACCTTGGAGAACGATATCCCTCAATATGCCGAACTGACGGTATCCACCGCCCGCAAGCTCAAGCAATTGTTGGGTATCATTGTCCAAAGTGCGCCCTTCAAGCCAAACTTTACGAGTCTTGGTAGTCAAATTGGCGTTTCGCGGAACAATGTGTCCGACCTTTGTGCTTATATTGAAAAGGCAGGCCTTATCGCCCAACTTCGCGATGCCACAAAGGGTGTCCTCGGGCTTGGCAAGGTAGAGAAAGTTTATTTGGATAATCCCACCCTCATGTACGCTATTGGGCAATCACATGCAGAGATAGGGAATGTTCGCGAAACCTTTTTCTTCAACCAAATGCGCATTTGTCATGGCGTAAGCGCATCACCCGTTTCCGATTTTCTGGTAGATGAACGTTACACTTTCGAAGTTGGAGGCCGTTCGAAAAAGCAGCGCCAGATACAGGGCCTCCCTAACGCTTACGTTGTGAAGGACGACATCGAAACAGGTTTTACCAATGTCATTCCTCTTTGGAACTTCGGTCTAATGTATTGAACAAAAAACTATATACCCATGTCATTCTTGCAATCGTTATTCGGAAAGAAAGAAGAAAAACATCAACCCAAAAGAAAGGTCGAACTGATGCCTCTGCCTCAGACGGACGAAGAAAAAGAGACTTTTCTAAAACGTTATTTCGATACGTTAGTTGCTCACGGCTGGAATCTTATTCCAGCGGAAGAGGATCTCTCCCCTGAAATCATCCAAAACGGGGCTGAAGGACGTCTTGCCCATCTTGATAAAGATGTAATCCGCTTTTTTTCGTCTTTCAAGTCCCTTTTTAATGATGGTGATTCCGTTTGGTTTAACTCCCTTACAGATTTCTCCAAGAAGGCAGAAACAGATGACACTTGTACCTGGAATCATTTTGAACGAGAAGACCTTGAACGAGTTGATACTGACGATGAGAAAAAAGTCATTGAACGCTTTTGGGAGAATCATCTTCCTGTCTTATATGGCTATGTGATGGACGAATCTTCCATTACTATCGTCCTGACAGGGGAGGATGCCGGCAAGATTGTCCTCCTGAATGAAGGAATATACGAAGACGCCGAAATTATCGCTACCGACTTTTTCCGTTTTCTCCAGCTGCATTGCTACAGTGTGGAACTAGGCACAGTAAAGAGCCCTCTCGCGGGATTCATTTAGGCGATTACTTCGTCAAGGAGAATTTGAGGGAGACGCCGAAGTCGTTGGTGGAGGTGGGGTAGGCTGAAGCGGAGACGACGGGGATGTTGGTCTGATGGTCGAAGTAGGCGTTGAGGGTGAGCATCTTGCTGTAGGCATAGTCGGCAGAGAAGCTGAGCTTGATGGCCTTGTTGCCAGAGGTTGCCTGCGTAGTAAGTTCCTGGATATTGCGGCAGAGGGCACTCTGGTCGCGCAGGGAGAAGTCGCCGCGGAGGTTGAGGTCGTTGCTGACCTTATTACGTCCTGCACCCGCACGAGCGCCGAAGAGCTTGAGGCCAACCACCTTGTAGCCTAAGCCGACGACAACGTCATCCGAACACGTCTCAACAAGTTGCACAGCGGTGAGGGAGAGGTTCATGACGCGCGTCTTCTTATACTCCAGCTTGGCTGTGAGGTTATCGGGCGTAGTGACGTCGATACCGATGAGGGGTGAGAACTGCTCGTTGATGCTGACGGAACTGATGTCGAACATGCTGCTGGGGATGGGGTTTCCGGTGGTGACATCCTCAATGAAGCCCAGCCCGTTCATGTAGGCCATATAGGAACTGTATGTGCCGAATGAGCCTACAGCGTAGGTGCTTTTGTAGGAGTGGTTGATATTGACGCTCTTGAAGTACTTCTGGAAGAACTCAAGCTTGGAGAGCCCGCCGTAGGTAATGCGCCAGTTGGGCAAAAGGCTGAGCATGGAGGGGAAGAGGTTGAGGCTGGCGTTCTCAACAGAGCGTCCGCTGTAGGTGGCAAGGAAGGCAGGAATCATCACATCGGGGCTGTAGAGGGATACGCCGCCGTTAGCGGGGTCGAAAGTGGAGCCGGCGAGGTTGCTCTGCGAGGGATAGACGGCACCGGCATACTGCCCCTCGACGCGACGCTGCATGAGGGCAAGGCTCTCGACGAAGCGGTCGAACCAAGCAGAGTGGTAACCGTCGCTGCTGCGACGCGGCTCGAAGGCACTGCCGAGGGTGATGGTGGACATGTTGAACTGCCCGGTGCGTGTCTCGGGCATACCGGGATACATGAACTGCACGGTGCGCGAGTCGGTGCGGGTCCAGTTACCGTTGACGTCAATCTTCACGTCGCGGGCAGGTTCTACGGTGACTTTTACTTGCAGATCCTCGACGTTGGAGGATGCGGAGGTGTAGGCCACGCTGTCGTTGTGGAGCAGCCAGCCGTTGTCGGAGGCACGCTGCAGATAGTCATCGCCCGTGAGTCCGAAGGCAAAGTCCCAGCCCGGCGCGGCACCGGCTCCCAGCGTGCTTTGGCCAAGCAGTCCGCCCATCTGCGGCATGAAGCCCGGGAGGGCAAGGGAACGGGTGTTCTTGTAGGATAAGGAGGCGTTGCGCACCATCATGAGCCCTCGTGCGCCGTACTGCGCAGCCTTGTACCAACCCTGCTCACTGAGTTCGGGGCCGGGAGCGACGCTGAGCTTGATGGAAGCGCTGTCGCGGGCTGTGAAGCGGATTGTATTCTCATCGACCACCTTGTATTTCGCCTTGTAGGCTCGTCCGTCCTGCGTGCGGAAGGAGACTTCGGGACGCTTCGACTTCTGATTATGCTTAATTTCGTAGGTGCTGTCGGGCACCAGTTTGAGTTCGGAGGAGTATTTCTTTTCTTTGGGCTCGGGCTTTTTCTCCGGTGTCTTGCGGGTGGTGGGCGTAGAAGCACGACGGGAAGAGGAACTGCTGGAGGATGAGCCGGAGAACTTCTTGTTGGTTTCCTTGAGGAATTCTACCTTATTATATAATGTCTCGAAGTTGGCACTACCGTTGAGGGTGAGGGAGCGCTGGTTGGCGATGTTGTCGCCGTAGGAGCCGCCATTTCGCAGCGTGGCGCCGCGCTTCCAGTTATAGGACGAGTTGTAGTTGGCATCGGCCTTCAGCCAGTCGAAGATGGGCAGCTTGGTGAGCGGAAGCTGATAGGTGGCGGTGAAGGTCTGCTGGTAGGTAAGCGGACGACCCATCTGGGCGATGCTGTGGCGGACGGAATCTTTCCAGAGGGTGTATTCGTCGGGATAGAGGGCACGGTTGACGGGGGCATAGGGCTCCTCAATCTCTGCATTGGTGCCTGAGCTGAAATTGGTCTTGAAGTTGTTCGTGAGATCCCAGCGGAGAGTCATCTTGCGGTTCCAGAGGAACTCCTGCGAGAAGTTGACGGGGATGCCGAGGGAGCCGTAGGAGCCTTCGAGGTCGCGCATCTGTAGCTCATAATAGACGCGGTTCATGTCGGTGCCGAGGGTGAAGCTCTGCGGCAGGGGGCTGAGGCTGAACTCACGGAGGATGTCGAGCCACTTGGACTTTGACTTGAGGTTCTTGAAGGGCTGCCAAGGTTTGAGGGCGGGGGCGTAGGCATAGGAGGCCTGAGCGCGCCAGTTGAGGTTGTGCTGGTAGTCGATGGTGTTGCCGCCGTTGTCCTTGGTGCTGCGCGAGAAACCGAACGTGAAGTTCGAGGGGTCGTAGGGCATGGGCGTCTTGGAGGTGACATTCATGCGGATGTTCGAGAGGGAGAGGTTGCGCGAGGTGACGACCTCGTTGGCGATGCGCAGCAGCGAGTCGCGTTCGTGGCTGTCGGCGAGGGTTTCCATCATGTCGTCGAGGTAGAGGTCGGTGTCGAAGGGGCTGTAGAGGGGCGACACCTTCTCCTGCGAGACGGAGTAGTAGAGCGGCAGCGAGACCTTGAGCTTCTCGGGGAAGAAGCGACCCAGGTCGAAGTTGGTGGTGAAGGCGTACTGGTAGAGGTCATCGTCGCGGCGTTGGCTGACACCCTGTTCAAGTCCGCCGAAGCCTGCCGTTTCAGCATGGCCGCTGACGTTGACGCTACCCACGTCGGAGAGCTTGACGTTGAGTGCACTCTGTGCCGCCCAGCCGCCCTGATTCTGGAAACCGGTAAGACGGAGCTCGTTCACCCACACCTCGGCTGAGCGGGTGCTGCGGCTGTTGTTGCGCACACCGATCATCACCGTCTTCACCCTTCCGATGGTGGGGTTACCGATGACGCTGATGCGGTTCTTGGGGTGATCCTCGTCAAAGGCGGTGTAGAGGGTGGCCTTGTTGACGGCGGGGTTGACGTTCGCCTCCTTGTTGCGCAGTCGTTTCAGATCGGTGAACTTGGTGAAGGCGATGTCAAGCATGTTGCTTTCCGGCCAAACACCCTTTCGGCCTGTGCTGGTGTCGTCGTAGTAGCCCGGCTGGGTGACAGCGAGGGGAATCTCGTACTCGTAGTAGTTGCTCTTGTAGTCGGAGCCGAGGCGGATGAAGACGCTGAGCTGGTCGTCCTCGAGGGGGAGGTCGCTGTCGACAAGCTGCTCAGCATGGACGAACATCTGGATGCGTTCGTACTTGCGGAGATCCTTGTTATCCTTCTTATAGACGGCGCGCGCTTCGTTGGGCTCCAGGCCATTGACCTGAATGCTCATTGCCTGCTCGTTGTCCTGACGCAGCTGCGGTTGGTTGGGGTCGAGGATGCGGGTGATACCGGGAGGCATGGTGTAGTTGATGGGGCTGCGGTCGCCGTTCTCCTCGATGTTAACGGAGCTGACCACCATCGAGCCGCTGACGCGGGGAGATGAGTTGTTGGCGGAGTAGATGGGCTGGTCGTAGTTGCGCCACGTGCCGCTGATGAGGCTCAGCGAGGCCAGACGGACGATAATAGGCTCGGAGAAGCCCGTCATGTAGAGACGCATGAAGCGGATGCTGGTGAAGTCGCGGATGCTGCCGAAGACGCTCTCGTAGTTATCTACCGGCACGCGGAACTTATACCAGCGGATGCTCTCGAAGTTACCGTTGCGCAGCTTGGTCTTGACGGTGCGGACGTCGGTGATGTGGTTACGCCCCATCGTCATGTCGGAGGGGCGGAGCGAGACGTGGTACTCGAAGTACTTCTCATACTCGTCGAGGGTGTAGTCCTGGTTGATGTCCTCTACATCGGGAGTGGTCTTGGCACTCTTGTCGTAACTGTCGTTGTCGGTGGAGATGGAGTTGCCTTCGGTGCCGTTGTAGCGTTTATATCGGTCGAGGACAGAAAGCTCGCGGGCATCGTAGTCGCTGCCGCGATAGTGGTGGAAGGTGTCGCCGGCAGGGTCGGCTTCGAATTCGGCAAAGGCTTCGGCGCTGACTTTCTCCTTCACGGCGTTGAGCCATTCGGCATAGCTGGGGAACAAGCGCTCCTCGTCGCTGGTCAAGCCGTTGAGTCCCACGTCCTGACGGTCGCGGGCAGCGCTGTTGTTGTCGAAGGCATAGACGAGGCTGAGGGCTTTCGGCACACGGCCCCAGACGGTCTCGACGTAGTTGATGCTGTCGGTGGTGTTGACGGTGGCGGTCATGCCGTTCTCGTAGAACTTTTTGCCATCCTTGAGGATATCCTCCGACACCTCACCGAGGTTGATGTAGAAGTCGCCGCCCGCTGCTTCGGGGTTGTAGATGAAGGGGTCCATCATCCAGAACTCGATGTACTCGATGTTGCTGGTCTCGAAGTCGGTGGTGGTGAGCTGCCGCATGATGCCTCCCCAGCGCCGGCGGGGATTGGTGAGCTTGCCGTCGGGAGTAAGGTCGGTGTCCAGATTGTAGGGGCCACGCTCGTTGGGGTAGTAGGCGAGGTTGAGGATGTTGAGGGTCGACGACTCGCCGTAGGTGCTCTCTTTGTTGGGGTAGAGTTCGCGTTCGTACACCTCGCGGATGTAGTGGTTCGAGAGCTGCTCGAGGTCGCTCTTCAGATGAGCGGGAGTGAGTGAGCTGTTGCGGCGGGTGAAGAGGGGGTCGATGGTGTACCAGTTGAAGAGGGCGCGGTCCATGCCGGTACGCAGGTCGTTGGTGAGCGAGGCGTAGGGCATCGACGAGGGGATGCTGGCCAGCATCCATGCTGAGGGGGTGTTGAGGGGGATGTCACGTTCGCTGCTTTCGAAGTCGTCGATGTAGCTGGCGCTGCCCTGCACCATATCCGACACTCCGGCAATGAGTTGAGCAAACTCGGCGGTGAAGTTGATGCTCGAAGGCTGGGTGACGTGCAGTCCGGGGATGAAGTCGAGGATGTTGGTGAGCAGCTGGCTCTCGCGTTTCCATGCCATGTTCAGTCCCCAGAGGGTGTTCTTCAGCGGCTCGGAGCCCATGCTCACCTTGCTCGTGAGGGGCTTCTCGTTGAGGTAGAGCAGGGTGCCGCCCAGCTTGAAGTCCTTGGTGAAGTCGTAGCCCCAATTCATGCCCATCATGGTCTTGCGCTGCATGTTGTAGGCAGTATTGCTCTCCATGGAAACGTTTACGGCGGTGCCGGCATCGATGATGCTCTGGTTGATGATGGTTACCTCGCCGTTGGCGTAGTCGACGGTGTAGTCGCTGTTCTCCGTCAGGGTGACGCCGCCTGCCGTGACCTTCACCGAGCCTCGCGGCACATTGTAGGCTCCCAGCGAGATGACGCTGCCCCCGCCACTGCCGGCATATTCGCCTCTCAGCAGGAACTTGTTCTTCTCGGCTACCTGCTTGGCGGTGGTCTTGGTGGAGTCGTAAAGCTCCTCGAAGACGTATTTGTCTGCTACGGCATCGTTGCCAATAACCTTTCTAAGCCAGCCGCCAAAGGGTTCCACGACGGGGAAGATGATGCGGCCTGTGGATGATTGTACCGTATAGCCCTCCACGTAGTCGAAGAAGCCGTTAGGGTTGGCATTCTGCTTGTTGTCGAGACGGTCGAGGTTGACGAGCTGCAGCAGCGTCTTTCCCTTCAGCGATGCTTCGGGCAGATAGGTGAGGCTGGTGCCGGTGCTGTCGCTCTCATACTCGATGTTGAGGCGGAAATCGGTACTGCTCAATGTCTTGGCTCCGAGGCTGTAGATGTTCTTCATCATAAGGTCCCATGTGCCGTTAGAGGGCGACATGCTGTTGGACTTCAGCAGCTTCACGTAGAGGGCCTTTCCGCTCTCCTTCTGGTCGGCGGCAAATTCGCCTACCTGCCACGTCTTGCCGCCGTAGGTGTATTCGAAGGCGACGGCCAGCACCTCGTCGCTCTTCAGCGTGGTGCGCAGCGAGACGTAACCGAGGGTGCTGTTGAGGGTGTATTCCGAACTGCTCAGTAGTCGGGCGTTGGAGATTTTCTCGTAGTCGGTGCTGCCGCTGAGGAAGCCGCTGAAGACAGCACCCACCTGATCGATGTCGCGGACGGCACCATAGGTGTTTACCATCTTGTAGTAGAGGTCGTTAGCTGTGTTGGCAGGCAGATGGGTGGTACCCGTAGCCTTCCAGGCGCTGTTGCTGATGTGGTTGGCCTCGCCAAGGTCGGTGAAGGCAATGAGGTTGCGCGGGTTGTCGTAGCTGCTCGTCTTGTTGGTGATCCACAGTTCAATGCGCGTGATTTTGATGCCCGACATGATGGTGGGCAGCTGGGCCATATTCTGGTCGTAGGTGTCGCGGAAGTAGTGGGCGAGGAAGAAGTGGCGGTTCTCATCGTAGTCGGCTACGTCGACCTCGAACTCCGTCAGTTGCTTGCCGCCCTTCGAACTGACGGATGTCGACTGCGACGTCTTCTGCGAGAGCACCGTCTGTAGCGACAACTTGCCGAACTGCAGGTCGGCGCGGATGCCGAACAGCGACGTGCTGCCCGTAATAAGAGAACTGTTGGTGGGGAAACTGACATTACCGGCCTCAAGGAGCTTGATGATCTCGTCCTCCTTGCCTTCGTACTTGAGTTTCATCTTCTTCGTGTCGTAGTTGAAGGTGGCCTCGGTATTGTAGTTCATGTTCATGTTGATTTTGTCGCCCACCTTGCCGTTGATGCTGAGGTTGATTTTCTCGTCGAAGTCGAAGCCGAAGGTGTTGCGGCTGCGCTGGGGCAGGGTGGGGTTGTCGATGCTCTTCTGGTTAAAGCCGAACTTCAGCTCTGCCGTTCCCTGAGTGCGAATCTGCACGCCGCCCGGGCCGAAGATCTTCTCTGCAGGGCCAAGGTCGAAGTGCATGTCCGAGAAGTCGAACTTCTCCTTCTTGCCCTCTTTTTCGAACTCCTCTTCGTTCTTGGCGCGGAAGTAGGCATCGAGGCTGCGCTTCATGCTCCATTGTTGGTACTCTTCGGGCGTCATCAACAGCGGCACGCTCAGGTACGAGTCGCCTATCTTCGTGCCGATGAGGTAGGTATGCGTCTTTTCGTCGTAGGTGGTCTCGGTCTTCAGGTTGTCGGGCGTCTTTAGGTCTGCGGTTTTCTTTTTCAGATCATCCTCGTTGTCGGGCGATGTCTTCGACACGTCGTACCGCGGCTTGACCTCCACCGTATCCTCTGGCAATACAACAGCCGAAACGCTCCCTTTAGCTGAGAGCGTCGCGCTGCACACCAGCAGCACAAGAAGGATGATTTGGCGAATTGCTTTCAAACCTGTTGACTTATTGACTCGTTGACCCGTTGACCTACAATCTCTTCAGCGCCTCTTTGATGACTTGTTCTACCGTGAGGGTGGGCGATTCCTTGAAGATGGCAGTCACCACCTTCTGCGAGGCTGCCGAAGGGAAGCCCAGCATCATCAGGGCGCTGATGGCCTCGTCCATCACCTGTCCGCCCATCGGTTCTATTTGTTGACTTGTTGACCCGTTGACTTGTTGACTTCCAATTCCTCCGCCTACTTTATCCTTCAGGTCGACGATAATGCGCTGGGCCGTCTTCAGGCCGATACCCTTCACCGACTTCAGCAGCCGTTCGTTGCCTGTGCGGATGACGTTGGCCAGCTCCTGGGGCGTGAACGACGAGATAATCATCCTTGCCGTGTTGCCGCCCACGCCGCTTACCGTCAGCAGCTGTAGGAACAGCTCACGCTCCATCTTGTCTGCAAAACCGAACAGCGTGTGGGCATCTTCGCTGATGGCCTCATACACAAAGAGTTTTACCGTCTGCTTGCCCTGAATGGCCGTGTAGGCATTCAGCGAGATATTCAGCAGGTAGCCCACACCGCCACACTCCACCACAGCCGTAGCTGGCGTCAGTTCCGTGAGCTCTCCCTTGACATATTCAATCATAATTATCTTTCTTACTAACTCTTAATTCTTAAAAAATCTTCAATCCTCAATCTTCAATTTTTCTCCGCGCTCGTGCGTAGTGCGCGTTATGTGCGACGATGAATAGAAAACGTATTACAAAGCATTTTTATTGTATGACAGCGTGAAAATATAAAAAAAACACCTTTATCAAACGCTATTCCCATAACGTTTGATTCTACGCGCTCAGAATCAAACTCTGTCAAATTAGAATCAAACTCTTCGGAATTAGAATCAAACTCTAAGTTTGCAGCGGAATTGCGGCGCAGCCGCATGGAAGCCTT
>CAMYYY010000044.1 GCA_947303715.1 uncultured Bacteroidales bacterium
CCTCATGACCTCTAGAGCGGAAAGGCACCTTCCATGAGGAAGGTGCCTTTCATATATCAGACAAAATTTCGCAGTCCAGCTTGGCCCACACGGCTTCCCTTTCAAATGCGCTTACAAACTTAAAGCGCAATTATTCCTTGTAGAAGCTATTAATATTAAACCAACATTCAGTCATATAGTATTTTATTCGTTCATTTCTCAACTGGGTATGTCGTTTCCTTCCCTCTTCGTCATCTTTGTAACTATTGTGGCTTTCATAGTCATTCTTCAGAAACTCCCAATCCTCATTTGTAAACAAATAGACTTTAATGCTGAGAACATCAAAATGGTTAGGCCCATCATCTACCAATCTTTGTTTATAACGTTCCATGCCCTCATACACCATCTTCAGCTTTTCACGAACTTCTACCTTTGAACGGAATTCGGCAAATCCATATTCACTACGAATGCCTCCCATATGATTATCACGAGCCATAATAAATGCGTCGTCCTTGCTATATCCCCATCGTTTTTCGTCACCAATCCACGATGGTAACTGACTAAAAAATTCCGACATCTTGGCGCTGATTGGTTCAGGCCTGGAAATCTCTTCTCCGATTTGATCCCTTTCGACTAGTTGGCGGGACTCCTGTTTTTTCTTGAATAGACTTGAAAATAAACTCATTTTTTTACTTTTAATTGTTAATAAACTATATCTTGCATTTCTTTCTTCTAATCTTTTATAGTTTTTCTTTTTGTGTACCCTTCTTAAAAAGTAACGCAAAAGGATTGTAAAAGGGTATCAGACTATACCATCCGTTTCGCCCCATATCGTGGCATCGTCTGATGCACAGAAACCAATAGCAGACGAAAAGGGCGTCAACGAACAATGCCAGTAAGGAAGAAAAAAAGTCTTGATCTATACAATAATAAGTAGCTCCAGCAAGTACAATAGCGCCAAGTGGTAATAAACCTCCACATAAAACAATCAGCCCCACACCCACATAATAACTCAAATAGAGATTCCATCTTACACCCAATCCAAAAAGGAGACAAAAAGTAGTATAAAACAGAAAGATAGAAAGATTAGCACCAAGAAATGCAATCCAGAATCCCTTTCTATCCAGCGTCCCCTTAGGGGAAACAAAATTCTTAAACCAGAAAATCCACTTTTTCATACGGCTATTCTTTCTCAAAACGATCTGGTAATGTCATTGCCATCTCCGTAAGAGCATTGTTCCCAAAGTTGTTTTCACCATATCTGTTCAGGTTGCACGTTCGGACAAGGTTATAGGCACAGTTCATGGCAAAGAAATCATCAGGATGAGACTGGATTCGTTTCAGGCAAGCGCAAAAGCATATTTTCCGCATCTGGTTATAATATTGATTGGGAATACAGGAATCTCGCGACATGCCGAAATACATATATTGACATAATGCACGCCATGTAAGCCAAATGTTATCAAGGACTGGACAATATAGTCCGCTTTCAAGTAACCGCTCCCCAACAGCCACAATCCATGCATCCTCGCCTATTGACTTCTTGTTGTTCGCCCATAATCCCCAAAGAGTAATCTGGTCGTCGAAAGTACGGGAAGAGTTTAATTCGCCCAGTATTACTTTCAGCTGCTTCTCTGAACGTGCTTTCTCATAGCGAGTAATCATATCATTAAAGATACGGGAAGACTTTAATTCGTCAAGTATTGCTTTCAGTTTTATCTCTGCATCTGCTTTTTCATAGCGTATATAGCTCTCTCGCACACTTTTACCACCCAACGATTCTATCAGGTCATTATGTTTTTCATAAAAAAAATCTGAGTCTGTAATGAAAGAATTCATTTTTTCTTCAAGAAGATTCATATAGGTCTCCAAGTATTTATCTATGGGTATGTCCTCATTCCAATCCTCAATGGGGAGGTCCATTAGCGCAAGCATACTGTCTTGGCAATTCTTTGCTGCCAGACGTATTTCCTCATCGTTAAAGATGCCGGTATCCAACTTCCTGATGGCATCTTTCACATCCTCACCATCATAATCCGTAACAGTCGTTTTCCCTCGATGCCAGAACTCTATATTGCTCCACACATTCCATATCCAGACGAAGCCATTATACAAATCCTCCGCAAAAGCCAGAAACGGATGGGGTGATTCGGCATATTCAGGAGCCCTCATGATAAACGAAGTGTCTTCTGACAAATAAGCCATTATTTGTGGCGGACCATCAGGCGATTCATAAGTAACTGTCTCTGGAGCATTACCCCTCAAAATCGATGACACAATCGAATCATTTTCTTCTTCCCCATGTTTTTCATAATAATCATACGCCTGAAGGATATCCGAAAGATCTACAGGATGGCTGTAGTCAAAAGCATCCTTATACTCGTTTTTGGGGCTACAACTGAATAGCAACGCAGACAAACTGCAACCTATCAGAAAAACAAATCTGACAGCATCTTTCAAAGGTCTTTTCTCCATAGTTCTTTTTTCTTTAGGATCACACATCAACTACCTTTTCCCGTATGAGCCTCATTTTTTCGAAAACACAATGAAAACCTTATCGTTTCCTTTTAAGGCTTCTTCTCTCAGACGTTCAAACACCAAGCTTTCTACTTTATCCAAGCTGACACCTGAATCGGAAACAGCTTTTAATGTTTCCAGACACAAATCCATTTGATTGGATTCTCGGTAAAATTCAGCTTTTAGAAGCAGACCCTTTGGTTTCCATCCTTTAGTAGCCTCAAGTTGTGTCTTGATGAGACTAACCATGAAATCATGCTCCTCTTCCGAAGGAATGATACATTCATCGTTTCTATAGTAATAATCGTTATATGCCCAAATCAACAAAAACCGTACTTCGAGCACCTCATCATCAGATACCACATGTTTTCCATGAGCACCCTCTGCGTTGTCACGTAGCATTTGGAAATAGGCTTCTTTCCATTCCTGATAAGACAACAAGCCTCTATCGCCGTCATAGTCATCACTTTTTCCGCACATCTGCCTGTTTTTGAAGTAATACTTGCCACATCGGTTGCATTTCTGAACAGGCGAGACCTCAGGCAGCATGGGTGCAACAAACCTTGTGTCTGACCAAAGCTCACATTCAAATGTATTGCCGGATAACAAACTGAATACTTTTTTCTTCTCTCCGCAAAAGGGACATTTTAATAAATCTGAATAATCGGGTAACATAATGGATATGGATTAAGTGTTCTTTTGTTTTTCGTTCATTTTTGCTACAAAGATAAACGTTTTTTACGCTTTTCTCCAAAAAATTTCTCTCCACAAGGCTTGCGGAATGAAGGTTTTGGGCAAAATGTTTTATTCTTTTGAAAAAAGTTGTATCTTTGCGCTTTCCAAATGAGTATAGGCTTATGAACTACCCGCTGATATCTGAATATGTCGAAGCCATAAAGGCAGCAGAGGACAACTTTGAGCAGTTGAAGCAGCTGCGCCCCGTATTGGATGCGGATGGTATGCCTGTGATGTCGAATGGCGGTTTCGCTGTAGTCTTTAAGATGAAGGACGAGCAGACGGGACGCCTGCATGCCGTGAAGTGTTTCTTGAAGGAACAGGAGAGTCGTGCAGAGGCTTATCGGCTCATAGCGGAAGAGCTGGAGTATGTCAGCAGCACCTTCCTCACGCCTATCAAGTATTTGGATAAGGAACTTTTTGTAGATACCAGCCAGACGGACGAAACGGAGTTTCCCGTGTTGCTGATGGACTGGGTAGAAGGCATGACGCTCGATAAATACATCCGTGCGCATCTCCATGACAAGTACGAGTTGTCGCTTCTTGCCTATCAGTTCAGCCGCTTGGCGATGTGGCTGATGCCACAGCCCTTTGCACACGGTGATTTGAAGCCTGACAATATCCTTGTACGCGATGATGGCACGCTGGCGTTAGTTGATTACGATGGTATGTACGTCCCTGCCATGAAGGGGCAGAAAGCCCGTGAACTGGGCAGCCCTGACTTCCGCCATCCCAGCCGGACAGAGATAGATTTCGATGAGCATATCGATGATTTTTCCCTTGCCAGCATCCTCCTTTCCCTGAAAGCCATCTCCCTCCAACCTGAACTTCTGGAAGAATATGGTGCCTCTGATCGCCTGTTATTCTCAGAAAAGGATTATCGGAATCTATCCGAAAGCAAAGTCATAGATGCCTTTAAGCCCTTGATGCAAGATGCCGAATTGGCTTCACTCTATTCATTGTTCATCCTTGCTATCTCCCAGAATAATCTTTCCCAGGTCTCTTTCCGCCTTTTCAATCTAACTAGGCCAGAAAGACCACAATATGAAGAAGAGAATCTTTCCACAGAAGTGACAATGGAAGATTGGGATAATGCCTGGACGGATGAATTTGGCGTAAAATATAGTCTAGATAAGAAAAGACTATTAGAGATTCCCTGTGAATGCGAGAAATACGATATCTTAAATAGTACAAAGGTCATTTGCAATGAGGCTTTCTTCAATTGTAAAAATCTCGTTTCCATCCAAATCCCCAATAGCGTGACAGCAATTGGAAAGTGGGCTTTCCTTGGTTGCGAGAGCCTTACTTCCATCCATATTCCCGACAACGTGAAAGCAATTGGCGATTATGCTTTCGGTGGTTGCAAGAACCTTACTTCCATCCATATCCCTGGCAACGTGAAAGCAATTGGCAAGGGGGCATTCTCTGGTTGTGTGAAACTCATAGCTATTTCTGTCAGTGAAAGAAACGCAAACTACAACAGTAGAAATAACTGCAATGCAATAATAGATAGTAAATCGAACACTTTAATTGCAGGATGTAAGAGCACATTTATCCCCGAAAACGTGACAGCAATTGGCGATTATGCTTTCCGTAGTTGCGGGAGCCTCACTTCCATCCATATCCCCAGCAGCATGACAACAATTGGCGAGGGGGCTTTCTCTTTTTGCGAGAGACTTGCTTCCATCCAAATCCCCGATAGCGTGACAACAATCGGCGAGAAGGCTTTCTCTGTTTGCAAAAGTCTCACTTCCATCCATATCCCTAACAGCGTGACAGCAATTGGCGAGGGGACATTCTATTCTTGCAAGAACCTCTCCTCCATCCATATCCCCGGTAGCGTGACAGCAATTGGCAAGGGGGCGTTCTGTGGTTGCGGGAGCCTCACTTCCATCCATATCCCCGACAGCGTGAGAGCAATTGGCGAGCATGCTTTCTCCCTTTGCAAAAGTCTCGTATCCATCCAAATCCCCAATAGCGTGACAACAATTGGCGAGCAGGCATTCTCTTGGTGCGAGGGTCTCACCTCCATCCATATCCCCGACAGCGTGACAGCAATTGGAAATTGTGCCTTCTATGGCTGCAGTGGCTTAACAAGTATTACCATTTCTGACAGCGTGACAACTATAGGAAATAGTGCGTTCCATGAATGTAGCAATCTAATGAGAATCCTTATCCCCAAAGGAACAAGAACTAAATTTAAAAAGTTGTTGCTAGAGTATCAGGATAAACTTGTGGAGGAAGAGTAGCTGAAAAAGAGATTCGTTATATTAGGAATGACAGCAATCCTTTGAATTAAAATTCAGAAATTATGGTAGAAAAGCTTTTTATAATAGGCAACGGATTTGATCTCCATCATAAGATGCCAACATCTTATATGGATTTTCGTGAAAACTATTTAAAGAATAAACCCCTTTGGGAAGTACTTCTTAAAATATATGGTGATTCACCCAAGCAAGATTTTTGGTGGTGGAATTTTGAAAAAATGCTAGGGTGTGTTGATTACAATAACATTGTGAAATTAATGAATGGAGAGGCACTTGGCTTTATGCAGGTAAAGAATTTATTAAAGGGCAAACTCCCCCCTCTTTTTGGCAATTGGATTCAAGGTGTAAATGATAAAGTTGAGCCCGATGAGACAATCGGGATTGATGCTGATGCCAAGTTTTTTACATTTAATTACACTATGGTGTTAGAAAAAACTTATCATGTGAATGAAGAGAATGTGTGGCATATCCATCATTCGATAAAAGATTTTAAGGAAGGAAAAAACCCTATTGTTGGACATGATTTTAATAATGTAGATTTGATGCAACTTTTAATTGAAGATAAGAAAAAGAATCCCATCAGACAAGATGTTGCTAATATGATTATGAATGAAGTTGCTAATGCCGCTAAAAAAGTAAATGATATTATCTACATGAACCGTATCAAATTTACTCAATATGCAGATATTAAGCATTTCGTTGTTATGGGATTTTCGTTCAACGACATTGATATGCCATATATTAAGGAAATAATAAAAGCAAATAAAAACATTCCTGATGCTGACTGGCTTTTATATTACCATCAAGATGGAGAAGACGAAATGATGATTAATAAATTATTGAAACTTGGTATTACAAAGAATAAAATTCTGCCTCCAAAGGGATGGTAAGTGGTATCACTTCCTGTTTTGCATGTTATAATAATGACGTAAGACGTAAAAATGGTAGTAAGCCATAAAATATGAATAAAAAGTTGTAGCTTTGCAAATAAATGGAGATAAGTATATGAGCAATGATTTAAGGAAAATCAATAATGATGGAGGTCTCCTTAAGCATAAGGAAGAGTTTGAGGCCGTTTATAGCATCATAGCAACTCATCGGAAAAGGGTTGTGCGTGTTGTCAATAACAGAATTGTGCCATTCAAATTGGCACAAATACCAAACATTTTTCAAGTTTCTCAATAAATGATCATCATTGAATCGAAGCGGAAGAAGCCAGAGACGATACGGAAGAAATATCCGGATGCGATACTGGCAGACGTCACCAGCGGGGCGAAAGACGGGCTGGTGAAGCTGAGCCCGTTCTATCCGCACGGGGGGATTCCCGTGCCCTTCAGCGAGGGCTATACGGCAACCTGCGTGGAAGCCATCTGGCAGGGGCTGAAGGTGTTCGAGGGGGCTGATGTGGATGTCGCGCTATTTGAGAACGACACGATGAAGGGGCTGAAACGGACGGTACGCCGCTTCGGCAAGCCGCTTGGACATCGCAAGGGTGTAAATGGCACGGAGCTTTTGAGTTATATCGAGGCAAGGAAGCAGATATACATTCCGACTTACCGCTGGGTGTTGGAAAATAAGGTAAAGGCGATTATGGACAGGCTGAAAGAGGCATCCCAGACAAAGACGATTGTGCTGCTGGACTACGACACGAATGCCGATGTGGAGAATGCAAAGAAGCCCCTGTCGCATGCGTCGCTGATAAAGGCATACGTGGAGGGCATCTATCCCTACGGAGAGAAAGCGCCTCAAAAAGCCCCTAAAAAGAAGAGAACAAAAAAGATTATCGAACCCACATTATTTGACGACTATGAACAAGAAAAGTAACTGGCAGGCGTACGAGCAAGTGCTCAAAGAGGGCAGAATCCACAAGCTCTATCACTTTACGGACAGGGATAACCTGGAGTCAATCATCAAGCACGGAGGTCTTTATTCGTGGGCCGACTGCGAGGAGAAAGGTATCAAGATAGCCAAACCTGGAGGGAGCGGCCAGTCGCGTTCGCTCGACATGAGGGACGGACTTCAGCATTATGCCAGACTGAGCTTCGTGCCAGACCATCCGATGATGTTTGTTGCCATGAATGACGGACGTATCTCCAACCCTGTCATACTGGAAATCGACCTCGAAGCGGCACTTTGGGAGGACACGCTCTATGCCGACAGGAACATGACCAAGAACGGCGCGAATGTGGGTGGCAGCCTGGATGACCTGAAAGCCGTTCACTTCGGATTGTTCTGGGGGCAACGTTACTTTGACATGAGCGACGATGCGAAGATGTATTATAAGGCTGAGGTGCTGGTGAAGAACTTCATTCCCCTGAAGTACATCAAGAACATCGGCAACTTCGGCATTCCCCTTCCTGCCCAGCCCAAGATGCTGCAAGCCAAGATACCCTACACGGCACAGATTACGAGGAATACGCCTACGGCATTCATCTTCCTGGTGGACCACTCTGTGAGCATGGAACAGAGCACCTATCTTAATGGCGAGGAAATGACGATGGCTGAGGCTGCTGCACGGATTGTGAACAACCAAATCAACGAGCTGGTGCTGCGATGCGTGAAGATGGGCGAAACACGGCACTACTACGACATTGCCGTCGTGGGCTATGGCGTGGATGCCTATAGCGGATGGCAGGGAGAACTGGAAGGGAGGGACTTCGTCTCGCCCGAAGAACTGAAGAACCATCCCTTCACCAAGATTGTGACGCGGAAAGAAACCAGAACGCGGAAAGGCGTTCAGGTGAAAGAGGTAGAACAGGTGCAATGGGTAAGCGCCCGTCACGACGGCAGCTGGACGCATTACCACAAGGCTTTTGACTATGCAAGGAATCTGCTGGATGAGTGGATGATGGAGCATCATGATAAGGACTGCTACCCACCTACGGTAATCCATATTACGGATGGCGAATATAATCATGCCACGAAGGACGAGGTGATGCAGAAGGCGAACGAGCTGAAAGCGATGTTCACCAATGATGGAAACGTGATACTCTTCAACATTCACTTTACGTCGGAACTGGGTGCAGAACCTGTCGCATGTCCCATTGACAAGAGCGAGCTTGACGAGAATGCGTTAGCAGAGGATCTGTTCGACATGTCGAGCCTGCTGCCAGAGCGCTACAATCCGGACATAGCCCGTTGCCTGAACGACACCAGAGCCGGGCGTCATGTGGCTATGGGCGTAAACGCCGATGCAACCACGCTCATCAAACTGATGGATATCGGAACGCCCACAAATATCAGTCAGAATCAATGAGAGCATTTTCCATAGGGAAGTTTGAGGAAGGCCTTTTCAACGAGGATGCAGTCCTAGCAAGAGAGGGTTTGATAGCCGTTTCGGATGGTGCCGGAGGGGGAGGGTTGTTTGCTGACAGATGGTCGGAGTACCTTGTGAATCATCTGCCCAATGAGCCCATCGCAGATTATCAGACTTTCGACAAATGGATAGATGGCATCTGGGAACCCTTTTACAACGACTGCGAGAAAAAGGCGCAGAAAGAAGGGGGCATGCTGCTGAACAAGTTCTACGATGAAGGCTCGTTTGCTACGCTGGTGGCAGTATGGAAGGAGGGGCAATGGGTGAGCTACGGCGACAGCGTAGCCTTCTGCTATGACAGGACGACGGGCCGATTGCAGCATACGTTTGGGCGCATAGCGGACTTCAACAAGCCCCCCTATCTGGTGAACTGCAAAGACCCGACGGATGAAAACGGCTTCAAGAGCGGAACGTTTGAAACGGACGAAGAGAGCATCGTCTTTGCCGCCAGCGACGCGTTGGCCCATTACATCCTGATGATGTATGAAGTGGCGCACAGGGACGAGTTTGCCGATGAGCTGCAAGAGGCCATCGACGCACAGACAAAGAACAGCAACTTCATCAGGGCTGCTATGAGATTGAAGAAGCTGGACTTTGAGGAGATGTTGATGAATTTATTGGGGCGGAAACACAAAGGGCATTTCAAGCAACATCTTAAAAAGTTCTATAGAGAAGGATTATTAGGATACGATGACTATTCACTTGTTATCATGTAAAGCAATGGAAGAAAGGCATATAGGATATACCCCCGACTATATAGACATTCTGCTGCCTAAGCAAGTGTTTGTCTTCGGCAGCAACACGCTGGGTTATCATACAGGAGGTGCATCGGGCACAGCGCGAAAGAAATTCGGCGCCGTCTGGGGGCAGGCAGAGGGCTTGCAGGGGCAGAGCTATGCCATCCCTGTGGACTATGGCAAGGATGTCAGGAAAGATGCAGAAGTCAAGGCGGCAGTAGAGCGGTTTATCGATTTTGCCAAGGCGCATACAGAGCTGTTCTTCTTCGTAACCCGAGTGGGCTGTGGCATTGCCGGATATCACGACAAGGAGATGGCGCAGTTCTTCAAGGAGGCTCTGGAACTGAAGAATGTCTGCCTGCCAAAGAGTTTCGTGGAAGCCCTCTCTGACAGCCAGGAGAATTATCATCTGGAACGTTTCCTGGAGGCGCAGAAAACGGCCTATGCGACTGCCCTTCAGGAAATCACGAAAGGACAGAAAAGAGGCCATTGGATATGGTATGTGTTTCCGCAGATCAAAGGCTTGGGGCACAGCTACAACTCGGAGTTCTATGGCATCAGCAGCACGGAAGAGGCAAGGGCTTATCTAGAACACCCCGTGCTGGGGGCAAGGCTCAGGGAGATAACCAAGGCGCTGCTCGATTGCGGCAATCCTTCGGCAGATGACATTCTGGGCTTCCCCGATGTATTGAAAGTGAAATCGTGCATGACGTTGTTTAATCTGGTTTCGCCCAATGACATTTTCAAGGAGGTGCTGGATAAATACTATGAGAGCCAGCCGTGCGACAAGACTATCTGGCGTCTGGGATTCCACGAGAACAAGCTGAAGAATCAGGTGAAGCTCAGCCGTCTGACCATTACGAAGGACTACGGCATCATTCTTACCGATTATAACAAAGAGGTGAAGATGGAGCCGCTGGTGAAGGCTGTCTATCTGCTGTTCCTGTATCACACGGAGGGAATCGCCTTCAAAGCCCTGCCTACGTTCAGGGACGAGCTGACATCGCTCTATTCCAAGCTAAGGCCCTATGGGCTGAATGATCAGGCTATCAAAAGCATAGAGGATGTGACAAATCCCCTGAATAACTCCATCAATGAAAAGTGTTCTCGGATAAGGGCTGCTTTCCTTGCTGAAGTTGACGTAACGCTTGCCAATCAGTATTACATCACGGGAAAGAGCGGAGAGCCGAAGAAGATTACCCTCCCTCGCAACCTTGTCGTTTGGGAATGAGTTTCTGCGGAAGTCAGAGATCCATGAGGTCATAGAAACGAAAATGACCTGTTGACCTCATGACCTCATGACCTCTACGGGGGAGTGTACTTCCCTAGAAAAAGTTGAATGGTTTTTACTTTAACCCTGCCATAGGTTGAATGCTCGTTTGATACCTTAATCCTTATCCCTGGCAGAAGTTGAATGATTCTCTCTTAACCCTTGTTTTTGTTGAACAGGCTCCGCGGAAAGCCGTTCAATCATATTCAGGGTAAGACAGTTCCCCTCCTTCGCATTGTCCCCTTTCTCAGGAATCGAAGGCGACTCGTTGGGGGAATCCCCACGCTTTGCGCGGCGCGCGATTAAACCCCAATCAGCCATTGGATTTTATGTCAGAGTAGTATTAGTTTCGAGCAGATTTGCTGTGGTATCGTCGAAGGCGTAGCGAGCTACGGTGAGACGATGACGCGGCGAAGATGCCGAAAGGAATGCCGCTATGACATGAAAAGCCACACAAAAAACAAGAATTGCGTTCTAATGACTGATTGGGGTTTTAAGGCGGTTTTTCTCGCGTCTGAGCGCATCGGAGCCCGCAGATGACAAACGGACCGTCTGGCATGATTTCGCGCGCGTACGCGCGCTTATACGCGCGAGGATATGACGGACTGTAAAAGGGGGCGCCTGAACGGGGGCTTGCCCCTGGATTTCCTTAGAAATTCCCCTCGCGCCAGAAGGTGGGGGTGAGGATGAGGAGGACGGAATAGAGCTCGAGACGCCCGACGAGCATCAGGAAGCAGCTGACCCACTTGACACCTAAGGGAAGGCCCACACATGAGGTGCCCGGAACGATGATGCCCACATTGCCCAGGCAGCAGAGCGACATGCCGTAGGAGTTCTCGAAATCAAGTCCGAAGATAATGAACAGCAGCCAGCCGAAGAGCACCAGCAGCACATAGAGGCAGACGAAGGTGAGCACCGTGGTGCGGGTGCTGGAGGGGATGACCATGCCGTCCATGCGCACGGGCAGCACGGCGTTGGGATGAAGGATGCGGCGGAACTCAGCAGCGATGCTCTTGGTGAAGATGGCGATGCGGCTGCTCTTCATGGCGCCGCTGGACGAGCCGCCCATGGCACCGAAGTACATGGAGAAGCCCAGAATCATCCACACCCACGAGGGCCACGTGGAGTAGTTGGTACAGGCAAAGCCGGTAGTGGTCTGCGTGGAGACAACCATGAAGATGGCATCGCTGAGAGCAGTTATGAAGTCGCGTCCCTCGCGATGGACGAGGCCACCCGTAATAATGCCCGTGAAGATGCACACGATGAACAAGTACCAATGGAACTCGCTGCTGCGGAGGAGGTCGCGGATTTTACCCTTCACCACCATCAGATAGATGAGCGTGTAGTTGATGCCACCCACGAACATGAAGAACACCAGCACCCACTCGATGGAGATGGAGTGGAAGGAGGCGATGCTCTCGTTGCGGGTGGAGAAGCCACCCGTGGAGATGGTGGTGAGTCCATGGCAGACGGCCTCGAAGGGCTGCATGCCGCAGAGCCACAGGCTGAGGGCGCAGAGGATGGTGAGGGTGACATAGACCGTCAGAATCCAGCGGGCCGTGATGGCTACGCGGGGATTGGCCTTCTTCTTGGCGTAGCCCGTGGCCTCGGCAGCAAACAGCTGGACGCCGCTGAAGCCGAACATGGGCAGCACAGCCACGGTGAAGAAAACGATGCCGAGTCCGCCCAGCCACTGGCTCATGCAGCGCCACAGCAGCATGGCACGGGGGATGGCCTCGGTGTCATTGATAACCGTACAGCCCGTGGTGGTGAAGGCGGACATACTCTCGAAGAAGGCGTCGGTAAAGTTGGTTATCAGCCCGCTGAGCAGCAGCGGCAGCGTGCCCACCAAGGCAAACATCACCCACGAGAGGGTGATGGTAAGATAGCTGTCGCGCCTCGAGTACTTCTTCTCCCCCCCACGGCCGAAATAGAGGAGCCAGAGCCCTCCCAGCACGGTGATGAGTGCCGACGCGAGAAAGGCGAAGAAGTCGTATCCGCCGAAGAAGAGGGCTACGCCGGCGCATCCCGCCATGACGGCAGAGAGAAGCATGAGCAGCGAACCCAGGATGCGGAGGATAGTCTTGATATGCATACTCTTTACTTGTTGACCCGTTGACCCGTTGACTTGTTGACCCTCCCTTTAGAAATACTTTTCCAGCCGCTTTATCATGGAGCCCAGGCAGAAGACGACGACATGGTCGCCTGGGAGGATCTGGGTGTTGCCGTTGACGAGCATCCCTTCCTTCTTCCTCACCAGGCCTCCGATGGTAGCCCCATAAGGGAGGTCGAGGTCCTTGACGAGGCACTTGGTGACGCGCGCCTTCTCGCTGACGGTGAACTCTGCCACATCGGCATCGGCAAACGTGAGGCTCTTGACGTTGTTGACGTCGGCATCAAGCAGCATCTGGTAGATGGTGGAGGCGGCAATCTTCTTCTTGTTGATGATGCCGGCAATATCGAAGCTCTCGGCCATGCGGATGAAGTCGATGTTCTCCACCTCGGCAATGGTCTTCATGTTGGCAAACTGCTTGGACGACACACAGGTGAGGATATTCGTCTCAGCATTATCCGTGAGGGCCACGAAGGCCTGCGCGCTGTCGATGCCCTCAGAGAGCAGCAGGTCGCGGTCCCGCCCGTCGCCATGGATAACCATGACGTCCGAGGGCAGCATCTCCGTGAGCCATTCGCAGCGGGCACGGTCGCTCTCGATGATTTTCACCGTCATATCGTCGTGCATGAGGCGTGCGGCGTTGACGGCGATACGGCTGCCGCCCATGATGAGCACGTTCTTGATTTTCTGGTAGGCCTCCTTGCCCGTGATGCGGCGTATGTAATCGATGGAGCCGCGCGCTGCCATGAAATAGACCAGGTCGTTCTCCATGATGCAGTCGCTGCCCTTGGGGATGATGGTCTCCGTGCCACGCTTGATAGCCACGATGTGGTAAGGCTCCTCCTTCTTCAGTTCCATGAAGGGGATGTTGAGCAGCTGACTGCCGGCACGCACCTTGACGCCCAGCATCACCAGCGCGCCGCCTGCAAACTCCCACCACTGCCGTATCCAGCTCTTGCGGAGGCTGTCGGCTATCTCCCTGCCTGCCAGCAACTCGGGGTAGATGAGGGCATCGACGCCGAGGCTGCGGAAATACTCCTTGTTCTTCGGAGAGAGGTACTCGTAATTGTCGATACGGGCCACGGTCTTGCGGGCACCGAGGCTGTGGGCCAGGATGCAGGCCAGCACATTGCGGCTCTCCTCGGGGGTGACAGCCACGAACAAATCGGCGCTGCCCACACCGGCATCCTTGAGGTTACCCAGCGACGTGGGCTTTGCCTCCAGCGTCAGCAAGTCGAAGTTCGACTCCAGCTTGCTGAGTTTCTCGGCACTCTCGTCAATGAGGACGATGTCCTGCTGCTCGCCTGCCAACAGCTTGGCAAGGTGTGTTCCGACGGCGCCTGCTCCGGCAATAATGATTTTCATATCTTATTATTGTTGTGTAAGATAACTTCCGCAATAGAATCCACGTCGAGGTGGCATAATGTCAGCAGCTGAGGCACCGAGCCGTGGGTGACGAATTCGTCGGGCAGGCCGAGGCGCACGACGTGGGGCGCATAGCCATGGTCGGCAAAGAACTCCAGCACAGCCGAGCCGAAGCCTCCGTTCACGACGCCGTTCTCAAGGGTTATCACCTGACGGAAGTGCTGCCCCACATAGTGGAGAATCTCTTCGTCAAGCGGACGGAGGAAGCGCATGTCGTAGTGTGCCACGCTGGGGCCTCCTGCCCGCTCCACCTTGTCAATAGCCTCATCAGCCAGGTTGCCGATGGCGCCAATGCTGAGCAGAGCGATGTCCGTGCCCTGGCGCAACAGGCGCCCCCGTCCCACAGGAATCTCCTCAAGGGGGCAACGCCAGTCGACGAGCTTACCTCGTCCACGCGGATAGCGGATGACGAAGGGCCCCATGTCGGGCAGCTGGGCGGTATACATCAGCCGGCGCAACTCCTGCTCGTCGTAAGGGGCAGCAATGGTAAGGTGGGGTATGGGACGCAGGAACGCCAAGTCGAAGACGCCATGATGGGTGGGCCCGTCCTCGCCCACTAAGCCTGCACGGTCCAGACAGAGCACCACGTTCAGGCGCTGGATGGCAACATCGTGAATGACATTGTCGTATGCCCGCTGCAGGAACGAGGAATAGACGTTGCAGAAGGGCACCAGCCCCTCCTTGGCCATACCGCCTGAGAAGGTCACGGCATGCCCCTCGGCAATGCCTACGTCGAAGCAGCGGCAGGGGTATTTCTTCATCACGATGTCCATCGAGCAGCCCGTAGGCATGGCAGGGGTGACGCCCACAATCCGCTTGTTCTGCTCAGCCAGCTCCAACAGTGTCTCGCCAAACACCTCCTGGAAGAGGGGTGGCTGCGGGCTATCAGGATGAGGCACAACGCGTTCGCCGGTGTCCTTATCGAACAGCCCAGGGGCGTGCCACTCCGTCACCGACTCCTCAGCGGGTGCATAGCCCTTACCCTTGACGGTGTGGATATGGAGCAGCTTGGGCCCCGACATGTCCTTGATGGCTCGCAGGGCGCGAATCAGCTCCTGAATGTTGTTGCCGTCGATGGGGCCGAAGTAGCGGATGTTCATACCCTCGAAGATATTCTGCTGACGGGCAAGGAGCGACTTCAGGCTATTGCCGAAGCGGATGTACTGCTCGCGCCGGGTGTCAGACAACAAGCCCATTTTCCGCAACACCTTCGCGACACGATAACGGAAGTTATTGTAGCCGACTGACGTACTGAGGTTCAGCAGATAGCGTTTCATGCCGCCCACGCTGCTGGAGATGGAGTAGTGGTTGTCGTTGAGGATGATAAGGAGGTTGTTGTCGCTCTCGCTGACGTTGTTCAGTCCTTCGTAAGCCAGTCCTCCGCTCATGGCTCCGTCGCCGATGACAGCTACGACATGGCGCTTCGTATCGCCCGTCTTCTTTGCCGCAATAGCCATGCCGAGTGCGGCAGAGATGGAGTTTGAGGCGTGGCCCGACGTGAAAGCATCGTATTCGCTCTCAGCCGGCGAGGGGAAGGGGGCCAGTCCGCCCAGTTTACGGTTGGTATGGAAGGCGTCGCGACGCCCCGTCAGAATCTTATGGGCATACGCCTGATGCCCGACGTCCCAGACCAGACGGTCGTAGGGCGTATTATATACGTAGTGAAGAGCCACAGCCAGCTCAACGGTTCCAAGGTTCGACCCCAGATGACCAGGATTGTGCGAAAGCTCGTCGATGATATAGCTCCTCAGCTCGTTGCACACCTCGGGCAGGCGGTTCTGCTTCAGGTGGCGTAAGTCCTCAGGACTGTCAATCGTAGCCAGCAGCGACTCTTTCAATAGCTCTTTCTTCACGTCTATTTTCCTGTTTTATCCGGCATAGTTCGGATATTATCGGGCAAAAATACGGATAATTCAGGAAAAAGCGTTGCTTTTTTTCACTTTTTTCACATCAAACCGTTTTTCTTTCCCCAAAATGTCCGTATCTTCGCCAGCGAAACGTGATTCTGATGAAACTCTATACCGCTGTTGACCTCCCCCGTTCCCCCTGGCTCATCCGACATAGCGACAAGCTGATGCTCCTCGGTTCGTGTTTTGCGGACAACATCGGAGCGCGCCTCTCCCGTGCCGGATTTCAGGTTAAGGCGAATCCGCTGGGCACGCTCTACAACCCTGCCAGCGTGGCTGAGGTGCTGACGCGATTGCTTGACGGGCGACTGTTCGAGCTTTCGGACATCCGGCATTTCGGCGCTGAGGGCTGGGGCACCTGGATGAGCCACAGCCTGCTCTCGCGCCCTACAGCCGAGGAGGCCTTGCAGATACACAACGAACGGATTACACAAGCCGCCAAGCAGTTGCGCGATGCCCGCGTGCTCCTCATCACCTTCGGCACAGCGTGGGGGTACAGGTTGAAAAGTCAACAAGTCAACAAGTCAACAAGTCAACAAACAGAGGACGAGGCTCAACAAACAGATGCAGACCGATTACGACACGTTGACTCGTTGACTCGTAGTCTTGTTGACCTGTTTGTAGCCAACTGCCATCATGAGCCCAGCTCTGCTTTTGAACGGGAACGGTTGACGACAGATGACATCGTCAGCCTCTGGCAACCCCTCCTCCAGCGCCTTGCCGCGGAACAGCCTGAGTTGCATATTCTTTTCACCGTCAGCCCCATCCGGCATCTGCGCGACGGCGCCCACGCCAACCAACTCAGCAAGGCCACCCTACTGCTTGCCGTGGAAGAGCTCATAGGCAGTCAACAAGTCAACACATCTTATTTCCCCTCCTACGAGATCGTGCTGGACGAGCTGCGGGACTACCGCTTCTATGCCGACGACATGGCGCACCCCTCGCCGCTCGCCATCGACTACCTATGGGAGCGCTTTGCCGACACATTCTTCGACGATGCAACCCGACGTAACGCCAGCCGCATCGAGGAGGTCGTGCAAGCCCTGGAACACCGTCCCCTCCACCCTGAGAGTGACGAATACCGGCGCTTCCTGCGTCAAACTTTGTTAAAGATTGAAGATATTCAAAAAGAAATTCCGTACTTTGAAAGCGGAAAACTCATAGACCGATGTCATACCCTATTGAACAGCTGACCACCCTGCTTTCCGCACGCCGTATCGGCAGTGCTCCGGCGGTTGTTTCGCGGCTGCTGACCGACAGCCGTTCCCTCTGGCTTCCCGAGGAAACCATATTCTTTGCCCTCACAGGGCAGCGTGGCGACGGCCATGCCTACATCGACGAGCTCTATCGCCGCGGCGTGCGTGCCTTTGTCGTCAGCCGCACGCCTGCCGAGCTTCACGAGGATGCCAACTACCTCGTCGTCCCCGATACGCTTGCGGCCCTGCAACAGCTGGCAGCCCTGCATCGCCAGACCTTCAATGGCCCTGTCATCGGCATCACGGGCAGCAACGGCAAGACGGTGGTCAAGGAATGGCTCTACCAGCTGCTGAGCCCCGACAGCATCGTCACGCGCTCGCCCCGCAGCTACAACTCACAAATCGGCGTACCCCTCTCAGCCTGGCTCATCACGCCCCAGACCGAACTTGCCATCCTCGAAGCCGGCATCTCGCAGCCTGGCGAAATGCGCCGCCTGCAGCCCATCGTCCAACCCACCATCGGCATCCTCACCAACATCGGAGGCGCCCATCAGGAGAACTTCATCTCCCTCCACGAGAAGTGTATGGAGAAACTTGAGCTCTTCAAGGAATGCGACATCCTTATCTACAACGGTGATGACGAGCTCATCAGCGACTGCGTGGGGCGCCGGCTGCTCTCCATCCGCGAACTGGCTTGGTCACGACGCGACAACGAGCGTCCCCTCTTCATCCAATCCGTCACGAAGGGCACCTCTTCTACCACCATCGCCTACCGCTACCTCGGCTACGAGAGCAGCTACGTCATCCCCTTCATCGACGATGCCAGCATCGAGAACTCCCTTCACTGCCTCGCTGTCTGCCTCTACCGGATGATGTCGCCCTCCGTCATTGCCCAACGCATGGCCTGCCTCGAGCCCGTCGCCATGCGTCTGCAAGTGCTTGAGGGGCAGAACGGCTGTACGCTGGTAAACGACTCGTACAACAGCGACCTTGCCTCGCTCGACATCGCGCTTGACTTCGTGGCACGCCGCTCCTCCGCTGTCGGACGCCAGCGCGTGCTCATCCTCTCCGACATGGAGCAGACGGGACAGAACCCCCGTAACCTTTATAAAAAAGTGGCCCGCCTTGCTGCCAGCCATGGCATCACCCGCCTCATCGCCGTCGGAACCGACATAAAAAGGATAAAGGATGAAAGGCCTACAAATGAGCAAACCGAAAAGATAAAAAGCCCTAAAGCACCCTCCGGCTCTTCGCCCCTTCGCACCTTCGACATCAAGTTCTTCCCTACTACCGAAGCGCTCCTCGACTCTGGCGAGCTTTCTGTCCTCCACGATGCCGATATCCTCATCAAAGGTGCCCGTCGCTTCGGTTTCGACCGTATTGCCGATGCCCTGGCCCTGCGTGTCCATGAGACCGTGCTCGAAGTCAGCCTCAGCGCCCTGGTGGACAACCTCAACTACTACCGCAGCTTCCTCCCTCCCACCACGCGCATGGTCTGCATGGTGAAGGCCTTTGCCTACGGCGCCGGATTCTACGAGATTGCCAAGACCCTTCAGGATCATGGCGTCGAATACCTTGCTGTGGCTGTAGCCGACGAGGGACGCCAGCTGCGCGAAGCCGGCATCACCACCGGCATCCTCGTCATGAACCCCGAGCGCAGCGCCCTCAGCACTATCACCCACTACCACCTCGAGCCTGAAATCTACAGTTTCCCCCTGCTCGAAGCCATGATTCATGCCTGCGACGCTCGTGGCATCACCGGCTATCCCGTTCACATCAAGATTGATACGGGCATGAGCCGGCTCGGCTTCCGCCCTGAGGAAGTCCCTGCCCTACTCGATCGTCTGCGCCGTCAGACGGCAGTCATCCCCCGTAGCGTCTTCAGCCACTTTGCCTGTAGCGACACCCCCAATCCCGATGCTGATGCCTTCAGCCGCCTGCAGATGGAGCGTTTCGACCGTGCTGCCGATGCCCTCCGCGCCGACTATGGCGACACCCTGCTTCGCCATATCTGCAACACAGCCGGCATCATCCGCTTCCCCGATCATCACTACGAGATGGTGCGTCTCGGCCTCGGCCTCTACGGCATTGACCCGATAGAAAGCCCGGCAGAGGGGAAAGCCAGTTTTCTTAAGCCTGTCAGCACCCTCCGCACCACCATCCTGCAGATTCACGACGTCACGCCGCCCGAGACTGTAGGCTATGGAAGACGTGGAAAGCTCACCCGTCCCTCGCGCATCGCTGCCATCCCCATCGGCTATGCCGACGGCCTCAGCCGACACCTTGGCAACCGTCGTGGCGCATGCCTCGTACACGGACAGCCCGCACCCTACGTCGGCAACATCTGCATGGACGTGGCGATGATTGACGTTACTGACATCCCTGACTGCGCCGAGGGCGACAGCGTCGAAATCTTCGGCCCTAACCTCCCCGTCACCCAGCTGGCGGAGTGGCTCGACACCATCCCCTACGAAATCCTCACAGCCGTCTCCACCCGCGTCAAACGTATCTATTTCAAGGAATAGAAAAACTTTCGAACTATCCATCACCTTCTGTTTTCTCGCGCAGGCAACTGTTCGCCTAGCGCAGGCATATAAATTCTCAACGCAGGCGAATAATTTTTTAGAATAGGCGAATAATTTTTCAGCGCAGGCAAAAAAACGGCTTTCCGTTTGGCCGTTTGCATGTTTTTTACTTTCTTTGCCGAGTAAAAGAATCCTTACTGATGTACCTTATTTAAAGTCTTGCTTATGAAACGATTCATTACCTCTTTGTTGCTTCTCGCAATCGTCCCCATGTTGTTGCAGGCTCATCCCATAGACAGGGAGCAGGCTCGCCGGATTGCCAATGAGTTTCTGGCCCAAACCCCATCGAATAACTCGCAGGGCAAGCGCCAGGCACCTTCGATCCAGCGGGAACTGGCCTACAAGGAACTTGGCATGAAGAACCTCTACGCCTTTGCCGACGATGTGAACGGCGGCTTCGTCATCGTTGCCAACGACGACTGTGTGGAACCCGTGCTGGCCTACAGCGAGACGGACACTTTCAACCCATTTACGATGCCCCTGTCCATGCAGGTAATGCTTCTGGGCTACGAGCAGCAGCTAAGCAGCATTAGCCCCAGCAATGCCCCTGTCCGCAAGGCGGGAGAGGCATCCGAGCGCGAGGCCATTCCACCACTCATCCAAACCACATGGCACCAGTATCTTCCGCTCAAATATAATACGCCCTTCAACGAGAGTGCTGGCCAGAATACGCCTGTGGGCTGCGTGGCGCTGACGCTCGCTCAAATCATGTACTATTATCAGTATCCCCAGGGCACGACGATTACCATCCCTGCTTATACGACAGGATCGGGATATGAGATGCCAGCCTTGCCGCCAACCACGTTTGACTATTCGAAGATGCACCTGAATTACGACCATGTTTACGAGGGTGACAGGGAGACAATAGACCCTAATGACCCTTCCCTCATCGAAGTGACAAAGCTCCTGATGTATGCAGGATGTGCTCTGCAGATGAACTATTCCACGATGGGTTCGTCAGCGGTATTCGACCCTCAAGTCATTGCCAAGTATTTCGATTACGATAAAGGCGCCCGCTACCTGATGGCAGGCAACTATCCGCATGAAGTGTGGGAAGAAATGGTGTATAATGAACTCGCCGCAGGTCGTCCCATACCTTATTCCGCAGGTGCCGTTTTAAATCAGAATCATGAATTTATAATAGACGGTTATGACGGGCACGGCTATTTCCATGCCAACATCGGAGAAATAGGACGTGGAGGTTTTAACGGTTTCTTTAAGTTGGGCGTACTGAACGAGTGTCATAACCAAACCAGTCAAGTGTTGTTCAGTGGCTACAATGTCTATCAGGCCGGCATTTTCGGTTTCCAGCCCAACAAGGGCAACGACCCTGTGCCTTCGGTCAGCGTGGACTATGGCAATTATGCGCTTCCGAAGGCCGACTTTACACGCAAATCGGCTGGCGAAGACTTCAAGGACATCGAACTGAGTGCCAGCATGAAGCGGTACGACAACAACGGCCATACGATGGACTACGGATGGGGTCTGTACCAGAACGGACTTCTAAAGAAAGAGCTGTGCTCATCCACGACCGACCAGGAAATCACCAGCCTCAACATGAAATTCAACATGGGCAGTCAGCTGGCAGACGGAACCTACCAGCTGTTCCCCATTTTCCGAAATCATGGGGCAAAGGAGTGGGAACTATACTTTGAACATGGTTATACGACGGAAGATGGCACCCCCATGCGCCACTACACCGCCACCATAGAAAACAACAAGCTGCATATTGGCGTGTCATCCAAAGAGCCCAATCTGAATGTCAACAAAGTAGAATACTTTGCCGCCTACGAGGGTGAGAAACTGAACATGCGCGTATGGTTTACAAACAACGGCACAAACTACGAGAACCTGCTCATGCTCTGGATAGACGGAGAACTGGCAGCAGGCGTGGGCGCCTACGTGGATCCAGGCTTATCGGACTACATCGACTTCTGCACGGCAGCCCCCACAAAGGGAACACACGAAATCAAGGTTTCCGCTGACTGGGAGGGGAAAGTGATTATTTACACAGATGAACTGACTGTCACTGACCCCCCGGAATGCCAGCTGGAGGCTGAAGTTACAGCAAAAGGACTGATTGGCAGCGTAGTTTACAAGGATTTGGATGTGGTCTGCAAAATAACAAATACAGGAACAACCACATTTGCCGATATGATAGATGCGGAATTATCTGTAGATGAGATTGACGAGAATGGGAACGTTCTGTACCGGCCTGAAACAGGCTACCCCGCTTGGAGATGGGCACGAGTCTGGTATTTACACTTGGAGCCTAGCGAAAGTGCTGAGATTTCGTTTACAATGGGAAAGGAAATCTTTACTCAGAAGAACTACTCTTATGACCTTACCATTCTTTATAACAACAACAAAGATTTTAAAAATCTTTATCTTAGCGGTTGTTTCACATATAGCGATAATGACTTTATAAACGCAACATCCATTGCCTTGAATAAGGAAAACCTTTCAATGAATCTCTATGAAACGGAAACACTTATTGCTACGGTTCTACCTGAAAACGCATCGGAAAAGAGTGTAACGTGGTCTTCTTCAGATAATGAAGTTGTACTTGTTACTAACAAAGGGGAACTTCATGCATGTAAGGCTGGAAAGGCGGTAATAACAGCTGCATCAGTATATAATCCCGAGGTAACTGCAACGTGCGAAGTGACAGTATTACAGCCTGTTGATTATATATACCTCGACATGGCAACCCTTTTATTTGACAAGATAGGGGCAACGTATCAACTGACGGCAACCGTGATGCCTGAAAATGCCGGTAATAAGTCTGTGACATGGGCCAGTTCAGATGAAGCGGTCTGTACCGTGTCCCAATCAGGACTTGTCACCTCTGTAGGTTCAGGAACGGCAACCATTTCTGCCACTACCGTCGATGGCGGTAAGGTAGCCACTTGCGAAGTGACAGTCGTTGATGATAATGGCATTCTTGTCCTCGAAACAGGAGACATGCAGGACGTCCGTGCCATCTACGACGTTACAGGAAGGAAAATGGAGTATCTGCAGCAGGGACTGAATATCCTGTTGCTGAATGACGGGTCGATAAAGAAGGTGATTCTCAAGGAATAGTCCTTTCACGGTTTTAATAGGAGTAGCCGGAACCACTTTTGTGATTCCGGCTACATAGTGTTTGAGAGAATAAGCTTGGCTTTGAGCTCGCCGTTTTTAATGTTGAACTTCGTTCTTCATCTGACGCGACTCGGCAAAGCACAAGTAAGCTTGGCTTTGCGCTCGCTGCTTCAGATGTTTGGTGTGTCCCAATGCTTGGTTTCGTTACAGGTGATGGTAAGGGTTTGGTCGCCTGCCTGCAGACGGAATTCGCCCTCCTCGATAACCCATTTGCCACACTCGTCCACAAAGGCGAGGTCGGAGGCGGGAAGCTGGAAGGTGACAGTCTTTGTCTCGCCAGGCTTGAGGGAGACCTTGTCAAAGGCACGCAGACGGCGGTTGTCGGGGGTGCTGGTAGCAACGAGGTCGGAAGAGAAGAGAAGCACGGGCTCCTTGCCGGCAACGCTGCCTGTATTGGTGACATCAACCTTGATGGTAAGGACGTCAGCAGGGCCGAAGGTCTGCTTGTCAGCCTTGAGGTTGGCGTAGCGGTAGGTGGTGTAGCTGAGGCCGTAGCCAAAGGCCCATTGCTGGCTGACGACAGCATCGTAGTTGTAGGCACCCTCCATTACGTCGGCCTGCTCGCAGGGCTTGTAGTCGTAGGTAGTGATGCTCTGCTCATGACGGGGATAGCTGATGGGCATCTTGGCGCTGAAGTTGGCCTTGCCGCTGACGAGACGGGCAAGGGCATCGCCTCCGTAGTTGCCTGGGAGGAAGATGTCGATGACAGCCTGGCAGAGGGGCTCAATGTCGCGGACGAGGCGCGGACGGCCTTCGTTGAGGACAAGGATGATGGGCTTGCCAGCCTTGGCAGCGGTCTTCACGATGTTGCGCTGGCACTCGGGAAGGGTGAGCTCGTTGAGGTTGCCAGGAGTCTCGCAATAGGAGTTCTCGCCGACGCAGACCATAACGACATCGGCCTTACGGGCCTTTGCAAGGACATCGGCAAGCATGGCATCGTCGCCATACTCGGCATCCCATTGGTCGCCCAGATAGCGGCTGCCCTCGGCATAGAGGATGTTATCCTTGCCGAATTCGTTCTGCATAGCCTCGAGGATGGTGTTGTACTGAGCACCGAGGACGTCGGCCTGCTGGCCCTGCCAGGTGTAGCTCCAACCGCCGTTGAGGGTGCGGATGCTGTTGGCATTGGGACCGCAGACGAGTATCTTCTTGCCGGCAGCGAGGGGCAGCAGGCTGTTCTCGTTCTTCAGCAAGACCTCGCCCTCTTCGGCAGCAAGCAACGCCTTGGCAGCGAATTCATCACAGCCGTAGCGGGAGTAATCAACATCACCGTCGATGATGGGTTTCTCGAAGAGGCCCAGACGCAGCTTAAGACGGAGGCAGCGGCTGACAGCATCGTCGATACGGCTCATAGGCACCTCGCCCTCATCGACAAGCTCCTTCAGCAGGGTGCAGAAGTCGGGGTTGTAGGGATCCATGCTCATGTCAATGCCGGCGTTGATAGCCATCTTGATAGCCTCCTTGCGGCTGGCAGCAACATGGTCACGGGTGTAGAGGTTCTGGATGTCGGCCCAGTCGGTAACAATGAGGCCGTCCCAGTTCAGCTCTTCCTTGAGCCACTTGGTGAGGTACTTATAGCTGGCGTGGAAGGGGATGCCGTTGTTGTTGCCGCTGTTGACCATGACGGAGAGGGCTCCTGCACGGATGGTGGCAAGGTAGGGAGCAAAGAATTTCTCGCGCATCTCGGCATCCGTGATGTGCGAGGGGGTACGGTCTTTTCCGGAAGTGGGGACACCATAGCCCATGTAATGCTTCAGGCAGGCAGCCACGTGAGCGCCGTCGACGTGGTTCGGGTCATCGCCCTGGAAGCCACGGATAGCCTCGACGCCCATAGCGGCATTGACAAAGGGATCTTCGCCGAAGTTCTCCCATTGACGGCTCCAGCGCGGGTCACGGCCCAGGTCAAGGACAGGGGCAAAGGTCCAGGGCACAGCGCAGGCACGGGTTTCGTAGGCGCTGATTTCAGCCTCCTCACGAACCAGGTCGCGGTTGAACGAAGCACCCATGTTGATGCCCTGCGGGAAGAGGATGGAGCCCGTGGTGTAGGTGCCGCCATGAATCTGGTCAAGGCCGTAGATGTTAGGAATGTGAATCTCAGCCATGGAGACGGTCTGAATCTTGTCGATAATCTCGTGCCACTTGCTGCGGGTCTGGCAGACGTTGCGAGGGGTGTTGAGGAACGAGCCGACCTTGTAGTCGCGCACCATTTTTGTGAGGGCTTCTTCGTTGATTTTGAACTCATCGCGCGAGCGGTAGTCCTCGATAGTGCCGATGGTAAGCTGGCACATCTGGCCGATTTTCTCCTCCAGCGTCATGCCGGAAAGGATTTTCTTGACTTGGGCCTCAATCTCCGGGTTGGAGGGAATGGCTGGCGCCACTTTGGGAGCTTGCTTGCCACAACCGGCAGCAAACAGCATCATGCCTGACAATGCAATGGACATAAGCGTACGGTTTTTCATAAAACAGGAATTTAAAAAATGTTATTTGGGTGCAAAAATAGAGAAAAAATATGATTATAGGAACGCGCGAAAGAAAAAAATTTGATTTTTCTCCGATTTTGCCGTACCTTCGCGGCCTGAAAACTGGAAAGGAAAAGAAAACAATGGAACTGAGCGAACAAGAGATTATCCGCCGACAGAGCATGGAAGAATTGCGCAGGATAGGCATCGAGCCCTACCCCGCTGCCGAGTATGTAACCAATGCATTCAGTACTGAGATAAAGGAGAAATGGACCGACCCTGTCTTTCCTGAGGATGCCACGGACGAGGAGAAAGCTGCCCAACTGGAGCGTGAGCGCTGGCAGGTGAGCATCGCCGGACGTATGATGAGCCGCAGGGTCATGGGCAAGGCTTCGTTCATGGAGCTGCAGGACTCGAAGGGCCGCATCCAGGTGTATGTGATGCGCGATGCCATTTGCCCCGATGAGGATAAGACGATGTACAACACGGTGTTCAAGCGCCTGATGGACATTGGCGACTTTGTGGGCATCAAGGGTTATGTATTCCGCACCCAGACGGGCGAAATCAGCGTGCATGCCGAGCAGATGACGTTCCTCAGCAAGAGCCTGCGCCCGCTGCCCATCGTGAAGTACAAGGACGGCGTGGCCTACGACAAGTTCGACGACCCTGAGCTGCGCTATCGCCAGCGCTACGTGGACCTCGTGGTGAACGAGGGCGTCAAGGAGACGTTCCTGAAGCGTGCCACCATCGTGCGCACCATGCGCCGCATCCTTGACGATGCCGGATATACCGAGGTGGAGACGCCCATCCTGCAGACCATTGCCGGAGGCGCCACAGCACGTCCCTTCATCACCCATTTCAATGCCCTCGACCAGGACATGTACATGCGCATCGCTACCGAGCTCTACCTGAAGCGCCTCGTCGTGGGCGGCTTCGAGGGCGTCTATGAGATGGGCAAGAACTTCCGCAACGAGGGTATGGACAAGACCCACAACCCCGAGTTCACCTGCATGGAGCTCTACGTCAGCTACAAGGACTACAACTGGATGATGTCGTTCACCGAGCGGATGCTGG
>CAMYYY010000045.1 GCA_947303715.1 uncultured Bacteroidales bacterium
TCGTGAGCGTCACCATCGGCATGGGCGACTTCATCCACAACTCGAAAGCATCAGCACGATTTGTGTCCTTGGGATTGATTTCCTGTTTCATCCTAATTACTCAATAACGAAACTACGCGGATAGAAATCGCTGTAGAAACGACCGTCGGTGGCGGTGAACTTCAAGACGCAGTAGTTGGGATCGGTCACGCCGCCAGGGTAATACTGCTCATCGCCATCGTACCAAATCATTTCTTTCGAGGCGGCATCCGTCAGCACCTCCATCGTGCCCCGCAGCATCATGCCCATGAAGCCTTCAGCATCGCAGAAATAGATGCTTGCCTTGGGATTAGCCTTGTAATGGGCTACGCGGAGGGAGAAGGTGTTGGTGGTGAAATAGAAGGTTTTGATACCTTCACGTTTTCGAGGTGCCAGCATGGCCTTGGTCCAAGGAAAACCTTCTTGGTCTACGGATGAGATGTAAGCGATGGGCAGTTTGTCGGCCATCTGTGCAATAAGCTCTTTAACGCCTGCCAAAGCGGGGTTAGCATTCATGACTTCATCGTTACTAACATCCAACGTTCGGCGCCAGCGCTTCAGATGGGGGAAATACGTTTTCATCTGGCCGATGTACTCCTCTTTGGTAATAGGTTTTTCTAACCCCTCATTAACGGTATTCACAAACTGCGCACAATGCTCAATCATCTCGTCCATCGTACAGTCCTGCAAGAATTTTCCATCCTTATAGCAGTACATGCAGTAATCTTCGTTCTTGCTTCCGTCGGCATTGGTGCCAAGGACATCGTTTGTGAGCGGCATGCCGCAGCTCTGACAGAATTTCATCTCTTTTTCCATTTTCATTTTATTGTTAAAAGTTTTTTTCATATAGCCTGTTTCATATATGCTCGCGATTTTGGGCAACATGCCAAGCATTTCAAGCATGTGATGCAGTTATAAATATCTACTATCTCATCCCTCGAAACGTTTGTGTTCCAGCACACTCCTTTCAACGCTTTTTGTGGACATATATTATGGCAAATAGTGCAGCGATAGCATTTCGGCAGCAGGATATTGTTTTTAGTAACCGTTAATGGTGCATTTGTCAGAACAGAACCCAAACATTGTGCAGATCCAAACTCTTCGGTAATGAATAGATTACTTTTACCAATATATCCGATACCACTAAGTACTGCAATGGTTTTATGTGGAAGGGCAGATGTTTTTGTATCAAAATCGAAGGCATTCTCTGCCATTAATCCATTATCAGATTGAGATAATGCCTTATAACCACTTGAAATAAGATTATTTGCCAATTTGTCAGCAATCAATCCAACCCTACTTTCAGTCTGTGCATATTCATCGTCTATAGTATGTATATAATTCGGAGTGTTACACACCATCTCAAGAAAATGCGGATTAATGGCAATTCCTATCAGTATGGCAAAAGGGAGTCCTCGGTTTTGCTTTATATCTAACATGGAAATGTCAACGAAATGAATAATATCCACATTTTCGTTTCTCAGTTGTTGCTCAATTTCTATGTTGATGTTACTCATTGAATGTACTTGTTATCTTAAGTTGTCAGAATACTTTTGATAACGCCCGCCAAAGAACCTTTTGGCGCAGACACTTTATGGCGGGCTTGTAATAGTCTATCTCCATTGCTTCGAGGGTATGCTTCAATTCGTCCATCAATTCTATTTATGCTATCATTTTTTTTGCAAAGATACATAGAATAATCTAATAATGGTATATTATTGACTTTTATTTATAACATTCTGCAAAATTGGTATATAATCAGCCAATATATGTAACCCCAAAACCAGATTATGTCCGTACCTTTGCCATGAAATTCAAAAAACATAGAATGCGACAGATTCTTTTATTATTAACAGCGATGCTACTTAGCTGTTGCTCCGCGAACAGTGAACTGATGGCAGAGGTGACGTCAGATTCAGGCAAGACGCTGGTGGTATACTATAGTTACACGGGCAACTGCCGTGAGATAGTGAACACGTTGACCAGCCAGATTCAAGCCGACGTGCTGGAAATCCAGCCTGCCGAAAAGGGCCTGAAGTACGAGGCCAACGGCTATGCCCTCGGCACCGAGCTGCTGAACGCCATCAAGGCTCATCCGAGCGATGCCTCCAGCTATCCGGCCATCGACCCTGTGACGACCTCACCGAGCAACTACCAGAACATCATCATCGTCACACCGCTATGGTGGAGCCAGATGGCAGCCATCATGCAGACGTACCTGTTCAACTACGGCCCGCAGATGGCCGGAAAGCACGTCGGGCTGATTGTATCGAGCCATTCGAGCGGCATCAGCGGCGTAATAAGGGATGCCGAGCGCCTGCTGCCCGACGTGACCTGGATGGGCGACGCGCTATGGATAAACGCCAGCAGCCACGCCCGCCGAGCCACGCTCGTAGCCGACTGGCTGGAAACGCTGGAATTCGCCAAAGAACAAACCCTGAATAAGATGCACATCACCATCGACGGACAGACACAGAGCGTGACGCTCACCCCCAATGTCGCCACGAAGGCTTTGGTCGAGAAACTGCAGCAGTCACCCATCACCATGACGCTCGCAAGCAGCGGTGGCTTTGAGATATGGGGAGCCCTGGGCTTCTCCTTGCCCACCAGCAACCAACAGACGACAGCCCAACCTGGCGACGTCGTCCTCTACAACGGCAGCAACATCTGCCTCTTCTACGGCTCGAACTCATGGAGCTATACCCGTCTGGGTAAAATTGACGGTCTGACGGAGAGCGAACTGCGCACATTCCTGAAAGCAGGCGAAAGCCACATCAACGTCACGTTGTCGCTCACAGCCGGCACGACCGCCATCGACGGACAGACTCAGCGCAAAGCGGACGAAGAGAAGTATTACACGCTGAACGGCCAACATGCTGACAACCCCACGAAGGGAGTTTTTATTATGAACGGTAAAAAAGTGATATTATGAAAAAGGTAATTGTAATTTCGACGAGCCTCAGACGTGGCTCAAACAGCGACATGCTCGCTGACCAGTTTGCCCAAGGAGCAAAGGCAGCCGGAAACGAAGTTGAGAAGATTTCGCTTGTGGGCAAGAACATCCAGTTCTGCAAGGGTTGTCTGGGCTGTCAGAAGCTGGGGCGCTGTGTCATCGACGACGACGTGAACGGCATCATGGCCAAGGTGTTGCAAGCCGACGTCGTCTGCTGGGCAACGCCCATCTACTATTATGAGATGAGCGGACAGATGAAGACGCTCATCGACCGAATGAACGCCATGTACGAGCTGGACTATCAGTTCCGCGACGTCTATCTGCTGACGACGGCTGCCGAAGATGAGGAGGAAACGCCAAAACGGGCCGAGACGGGCTTGACGGGTTGGACGGACTGCTATCCCAAGAGCCGCATGGCTGGGAAGCTCTTCTGCGGAGGGGTGAACGATGCCCGCGAGATTGAAGGGAGTCCCAAACTGCAAGAGGCATACGAACTGGGAAGAAACGTGTAATATGACAAAGAAGATACTATTCACAGCAGTACTGATAGGCGGGATGCTCGCAGGCTGCACGAACAACGAACAAACCAAAACAGAAGAGAATATGAAACAAGTGCTGAATCTGACGCAGGAGTGGGACAAGGTGTTCCCGCTGAGCGAGAAGGTAAATCACAAGAAGGTGACGTTTATGACCCAGTATGGGCTGACGCTGGCTGCAGACCTCTATACGCCTTCGGCGAGTGAAAAGTTAAAAGTGAAAAGTGAAAAGTTGCCAGCTATCGCAGTCTCTGGTCCCTTCGGAGCCACCAAGGAGCAGTCGAGCGGGCTCTATGCCATGCGGATGGCCGAGCGCGGCTTTGTGGCGCTGGCCTTCGACCCGTCCTATACCGGCGAGAGCAGCGGCGAGCCGCGCCGTACGGCTTCGCCCGACATCAACACCGAGGACTTCATGGCGGCTGTTGATTTTCTGTCGAAGCAAGAGAATGTGGATGCCGGGCGGATTGGCATCATCGGCATCTGCGGCTGGGGTGGCATCGCCCTGAACGCCGCTGCTGCCGACACCCGCATCAAGGCCACCGTCGCCTCGACGATGTACGACATGACGCGTGTCAGCGGCAACGACTACAACGACGCTTTCGACGTCGAAGAGGCACGTCACCGGAACCGCGACATGCTCTCCAGGCAGCGCCTCGCCAACCCCATGGCCATGGCGGGAGGCGTACTGGACACCGTGCCCCCTCAGGCTCCGCAGTTCGTTCACGACTACCACGACTATTACAAGACCCCGCGCGGCTACCACAAGCGTAGCGGCAACTCGAACGACGGCTGGCGCGTCATCGGCACTTTAGGCTACGCCAACAGCCGTTTCCTCTACTATATCAACGAGATCCGCTCGGCCGTCATTGTGATGCATGGTGCCGAAGCCCACTCGCGCTATTTCGGCGAGGCAGCCTATCACTACATGGTCGAGGGTAAGGCCGAGGGTTACAAGTTCGTTGGCGAGCCTAATCCCCATCCCGAGAACAAGCAGCTGCTCATCATCCCCGATGCCTCGCATTGCGACCTCTACGACGGCGGCTACACCGAACTGAAGGGCAAGGGCGAGCCGAAGAACATGATCCCTTGGGACACGCTGGCCGAATTCTTCAAAGAGAATCTAAAATGATTGGGTTAGAGGTTAGGGGTTAGAGGTTAGAGAATGTACAATGGATAGTTTTCAATTATCAATTATCACTTTTCAATTGCGCCGAAGGCGCTGGGCAATGGTTCTTTCCCTGTTATTAGCCGGAGCGGCATCCGCACAAGGCATAATAGATGTGCATAGCCACATCATCACACCTGAGTATGTGTCGGCTCTCGAACGGGAGGGACGGCTGATGGACGAGGGATTTCCCCTGCCAGGATACGACGTACAGACACACCTGAAGTGGATGGACGAAGCCGGCATAGCGACTTCTGTGCTGACATTGGCCGCTCCGCAGCCGACCTCTGCCGACGTCGTGAGAAAGGCCAACGAAGCTGCAGCCCAGATCAAGAAGAGCCATCCCGGCCGATTCCTGTTCTGCGCTGCCCTCCCCTTGCCCGATGTCGATGCGGCCATCCGCGAGGCAACCTATACGCTCGACACCTTGGGCGCCGATGGCATCAAATTAGCCACTAATGTGGGCGGACAGTACCTTGGCGCTCCTGAACTGGATACGCTTTTCGCCGTATTACATGAGCGGAAGGCTGTCGTCATCCTGCATCCCCTTCGCCCCGAACCCGTCAACCGCGAAGTGATGGCCCAGACCCCGCTCGCCATGCAGGAGTACCTCTCTGAGACCACACGTGCCGTAGCGAATATGATCAGCCGTAACGTGCTGGCACGCTATCGGGACGTCAAGGTGGTGGTGCCTCATTGTGGGGCCTATCTGCCCTTGGCCGTGCCTCGCATGAAATCGCTGACGCCCGTAATGCAGGCAAACAAACTTGTAGGCGACATCGACTGGGAGGCTAACCTTGGTGCCCTCTACTACGACCTTGCCGGGGCCCACTCGCCCGAGGTCATCCGCATGATGCTCACCATCACCACTCCCGAACACCTGCTCTATGGCTCCGACTATCCTTACGTAGCTCCCGAAGTGCTCACGCAGAGCCTCCAGAGGATGAAACACTACCTGACGACGGAGCCTGACCTCGCCCCGTTCCGCAAAATGATCCTTTACAAAAATGCGCATCAACTTTTCAATTAAGGCACCCATGAAAAAACTGTCACTTCTTTTGTCTTTTGCCCTGATGTCGGTCACGTTACCAGCACAGACCATCTTTCCCACACAGTTCGCGGCTCCCGCTGAGTTCAACACGGGAACCGTCCACATCGCTGTGCTTAGCCGCAGCGAACGGCAGATGACCACCAATTTCTTCTTTGAAAAGGGAAGCCGCAATTCGTGGCACTACCATCCCGGCGCCACACAAGTACTGATGGTACTCCGCGGCGAGGCTTATTATCAGGAAGAGGGAAAGCCCAAGCAGCTGCTCCGTAAAGGCGACGTGGTGACAACGGCACCGGATGTGCGTCATTGGAATGGCGCCACCCCCTGGAGCGATGCCGAGTGTTTGACTGTCAGCGACATCGTCCCCGGCGAGCAGCATGCCGTACAACTGCGCAAAGTGACCGACGAAGAGTTTACAAATCCTATAACCTACGAAAATATGCTTGTCCGTATCGCAGAAATTGAAGTCTATCCGCAGCACCTGAAGGAATACCTGGAATTTGCGAATGAGGTTGACCGCCTCAGCGTTGAGCGTGAGCCAGGCGTCATCTGCCTGTTCCCGATGCAGAGTGCCGAGGATTCCACACAGATTCGCATCCTCGAGATCTATGCATCCGAGGAAGCCTATCAGAGCCATTTGCAGACCCGTCACTTCCAGACGTACAAGCAAGGCACGCTCCACATGGTGAAGAGCCTGAAACTGCCCGCCATGAAGCCCCTCGACCCGGAGACAATGAAAATGATATTCATCAAACAAAGATAATATGCAAAAAACAATCATGCTGGCGTCACTTCTGATGATGACGCTGCAGACAAACGCACAGGATATGGCACTAACAACAAGACAACAGGCACTCGTGGCCATCGCCGCCACCGAGGCAAAGGGAGACATCGAAGGGCTGAAAGCAGCCCTGAACGAAGGATTCGCCGCAGGACTGACCGCGAGCGAGGCCAAGGAGGCATTGTCACAACTCTACGCCTACACGGGCTTTCCCCGCTCGCTGAATGCCCTTGGCGCCCTGCAGCAAGTGATAGGCGAGCGTAAAAAAGCAGGACAGCGTGTGGACGCAGGCCGCGAGGCCGATCCGCTTCCGAAGGACTACGATGCACTCTCTCAGGGTACTGAAGTGCAAACCCGACTCTGCGGAGGACAGCCGTTCACCTACGCCTTCGCCCCTCAGACCGATTACTACCTGAAGGCGCACCTCTTTGGCGATATTTTCGCCCGCAACAACCTCTCGTTTGCCGACCGCGAGGTAGTGACCGTTTCGGCCATCTCTGCCCTACCCGGCTGCGAGCCGCAGTTGCGGGCCCATGTGTCGGGTGCAAGAAACATGGGCGTTTCCGACGAAGCCCTCAGGGAGATACCGGCCCAGTTGGAAGCTAAGGTTGGCGCCGCAGAGGCCGAACGGCTTCGTGGCGCGCTGGCAGCCGTCTTGGGTGAGAACTATAGCCCTGTGCAGACGGTCGATTTTTCTGTCTGGCCAAAGGGAGAACCGAACACCGCCTACGCCCAGTATTTCGTCGGGAACAGCTATCTGGCTCCGATGGAGGGCGGCATGGCTAACGTCACCTTCGAGCCTCGCTGTCGCAACAACTGGCACATCCATCACAAGCAGGTGCAGGTGCTGATTTGTGTGGCTGGTCGCGGCTGGTATCAGGAATGGGGCAAGGAGGCCGTCCCCATGACAACAGGCTCCACCGTCGCCATCCCTGCCGAGGTAAAGCATTGGCATGGAGCCGCCCGAGACTCATGGTTCCAGCATCTGACCTATCATAAGGACGTGCAGGAAGGAGCATCAAACGAATGGCTGGAAGCCGTTTCAGATGAGATTTACGACAAGCTGAGATAGACAAATTCTTAAAAAAAGAGAAATCCCAAGGCGATTATATCTCACTTTGGGATTTTTTTCATAGATTTGCAGACACATTTTAAGAATCATTTAGCTAATACAAAAAACATGAAAGTTCTGATTTTACAATCCTCGCCACGTGCGAACGGCAACACCGCCTGGATGGCGGAAGAGTACAAGAAGGCTGCCGAGGCAGTAGGTCATGAAGTAACATTGGTAAACGTGTCAAAGAAGAAGATTGCCGGCTGTCTGGCTTGTGAGTACTGCCACACTAGGGGCAATGGCGCCTGCATCCAAAAGGACGACATGCAGGAACTCTATCCCCTGATGGCCGAAGCAGAGGCTCTGGTGCTGGCTGCTCCCATCTACTACTTCGCGCTCAATGCCCAGATCCAAGCCCCCATCCAGCGCATGTACTGCGTGAACAAGCCCGCCAAGGTAGTGAAGATGGCCCTCATGATATCGTCATATTCCCCAGGAGTTTATGACGGAGCCACAGCCGAATTCCGTGACATCTGCAACTACTGGGGTGCTGAAAACATGGGCGTTGTCACAGCCAAGATTGACGAGCAGAAATCCGAGGAAACCAAGCAGAAGGTTATTGCACTGGTGGGAAAGCTGTAAAGCCTAAAGGCCAATCGTAATGATGACCGTTTTGCTTCTTTTGTGGGTGACCCTATGGATGCCGTCTGCGTTTACAGCGCATGAGGAACAGACTTGGCTGCCAGTAGAACTGAAGAGAGAAATCACCCATCCCCAGCCCATGACGGGACTGGTGTTGTGGCCCGAAACAGCTCGGCGTCTTCATGATGCCTATGGTCAGGCCATTCAGCTCGAATTCTCCTATTGTCTGCCGTCTAAAGTCGTCACAGGTTGCCGCGAGGATGGCACCATCGAGTACGACTGGAGCTGGTTCGACCGTGTGTTGGACGATGTTGCCAGTCGTGGGCATCAGCTTATCGCCCGCTTCCGCTACGAATACCCGTCGAACAGGGATGTAGACGGCCAGCGTGGGACGACGGCCGTACCTGCCTACATCAAACAACAGCAAGGTTATGACGAGACCTTTGCCGAAAACCCCAACAACGACGGGCCCACATGGTACGCCGACTGGCGCAACACCGAGTTGCAACGATTCACCCTTCAGTTCTATACAGACTTTGCCCGTCGCTATGCCCACGACCCACGTTTGGCTTTTCTTGAAGTAGGTTTCGGCCATTGGTCGGAATATCACATCTACGGTACCCAGCTGGAACTGGGTAGGAACTTCCCGTCCAAAGCCTTCCAAAAACAGTTCTACGAACACATGGACTCCGTGATGAAGGATATCCCATGGGCAGTATCCATCAATGCGGGCGACCGACGCTATTCGCCCGTCGTCGATGAGCCGATGCTGCAAGCCATTCATTTCGGCTCGTTCGACGACTCATTCATGCACAAGTCCCACGAGCTAAGCAGCGGCGGAGGATTCAACGAGCGATGCTGGAACGCCATCGGGCAAGGCACCCGTTGGCAGCATGGCGTTTGCGGAGGCGAAATCAGCTATTACTCGTCCAACGACCAACGGAATTTCCTTAACCCCGATGGTCTCTATGGGCATACCTGGGCCGAGCAAGCCGCCAAATACCACATCACCTTCATGATTTCCAACGATGCGCCGCGTGGAGACGTGACTACTCCCGAAAGGTTTCGTGAGGGCTCTATGGCTACAGGCTATCAGTTTGTCGTTCGAAAATGTGAAACTGACGGAACTACTACCCGTCTGCGCGTGGCCAACGAGGGTGTCGCGCCGCTCTATCGCGATGCGTGGTTTGCCATTGGCACCATTCGCTCGGCAACCTCGCTGCGTGGGCTGCTACCTGGTGATGAAATCGTAGTGGAGATTCCAGCCGCCCCACGTGCCGACGGAAGCGACATACAAATCGTAAGCGACCACATCCTGCCTGGACAACAAATAGAGTTCGAAGCCAAATAGGGCGGGCAAGCGGGCAAGTCACACAGACTTCAGACTGCAGATAATTGTGTCGTAGCTGAGTTTTCCACGGAACATTTATCTGATAGTCTGAAGTCTGCCAGTCTAAATACTTAAAGTTTCTTTGCCGGCCAGCCAAAGTCCTGATACATGGTAACGGCAAGACTATGCGCCTTGACATAGTCGGCAAGCACCTCGGCCCTTAACGCCTCTCGTTTTTGTTCGTCGCTGTTGACGGCATGGAAAGCCTCATACCTTTCGCCAAAGATTTTCTGGGCAGTCGGCAAGTAACTGGAACCGTCTTCCACTTGGTCGAAGCCCGTCACCTCGAAGCCCTTCTCCGTCTGCCTGACGTGCATCAGCCCAGGATGGCTACCCCCTGAGACACACTTCAGCGTGTCGCCCACTTGATTGTAGTTGAACACCCAGAAATCGCCCCACACGAGGATGTCCTCAGCATTCCGATTGTCAACGCCTACGATGCTGCGGATGGGGACACAATGTTCGCCCTTGGCATAGCGGCATCCGATTTCCTGTATCAGATAGCGGTCAATGGCAAGCAGGCAAGCGGTCTCCTGCGCGTTTATAAGCACAACCTCCTTATTCTCATACTGCTTGTCAAGAATGATGATGGAAACGGGCTGGATGCTGAACGATTGCTTTTCGCCCGTCCTTACCTCGTAGGAATAAAAGAGCGAATCGCCCCTTGCCTCGACCTTCAGGGGATGGATTTCAGTCTCTACGTCCGTCACAGGCAGCACTATGGCCAGCACGAACTGCCCCGTGAAGTCAATGGGAGTCGGTCTGCCCTCCTGCCCCATCGTCGTAGCCATACCGAAGAGTTTGTTGAACTCGGCTTCAGAGGTAATCTTCGGATTTATGGGTAAAACAGCCGAACCGTTCTTGAAGAAGTAGTTCTTCCCTACCTCGAAGGCGACCTCGCCGCCTTCCGCACAGTTCTGAGCAGCCTCTTTTGGCTTGCCCGTGCAGGCAACGATGACCAGCAACGCTAAAAAAGCAAATAGACTTTTTTTCATGTTATAACTTGTTTTTCTTATACTTCGCTTTTACAATCTCGTATGAGTTCCGTGTCAATTCCTTCAGCAAATCATCTGGAGCTGTGTCAGGGTTGATGCCTATCCAATACTTAGGCGACATATTGAACGGCTTGGTGACGCAGCCGTTATTTGCCCGCAGTTCTTCGATGCGCTCGGGCTGGCATTTCAACGTGATGACCGTGAAATGGTCGCAATTAAAGAAGGAGAACATGTGGCCATGAACATAGAAGACGAGCACGCCACTGGCATACTTGAATGCCGTGAAGGGTAGTTTCTCCTCTACGTCAGCACCTATGGATAGGCAAAACTCGCGATAATCCTCTATATTCACTCAGAGTTGTCAAATTCCAATATTAGTCAATCTCTGTCCTTTTTGTTCTTCTCTTCTGCCTTATAGGAGAGAACCATGCTCAAAAAACCCAGGCCATTTGAGAGTAATCCAAGAACCCTTGAATATGCAGGGACATGAATAAACAGCCAAATAACGAAGAGAACCAGAAATAAAACGGCTAAGCCCACCTGAAATTTTTGCCTTTTGTTCATCTCCTTTTTCTAATTATGGTTTAACACATAACGATTCGACAACCCTCTTCAATTCTGCAACAGGCTTTCAGCCATGCGCCTGCCGGCATCGTAAGCTTTCTGAAGATCCTGCTCCCAATGTTCGTCGCGATAGTGGCGCTTGGCCTCCTCGGAGAAACTGGCGAGTTCGTAGCGGTCGTAGTTCTTTACCTGATAGGTGTTGTAGGCAACGACGTGCTCCGGTTTGCCGAGAGCAATAGCTATGCAGGGTTCCATCGAGCCGTAGCCCTGGCTGTTGTTCCGCTCAGGAAGGCCGTTCATCGTTTCTATCAGCACCACGGGCATGCGTTTGGGGGCGGTCAGGCTATAGTCGTTGTACGAAAGCCACGGGAAGGCCAGACGCTCCATGAAGGTGCGCATCTGACCCGTAACGTCGCCAAAGTATATCGGCGAGCCCAGCACCAGCCCATCGGCATCAGCTATCTCTTCCAGCACGGGCGTCAAGGCATCCTTGAACTTGCATACGTTCGCGGCCTTGCCCTTAATCTTGCACGCCATGCACGACATGCAGCCCTTATAGTAAAGGTCATACAGGCGTACAGTCTTCAATTCAACCTGATTGCTTACAGCCCTTGCGCCTTCGGCAAACTTCTGCAACATCGATGCCGTATTGAAATTCTTCCGCGGACCTCCGTCGATAATAATAATCTTTTTCATCTTCGAGTTTCTTATGCTTTTATATATACTGAATGGGTTGAGGTTCCATAGCGTTTGATAATGCCCTCGGCGGCAAAGGCTTTCAGCTCGATGGAGGCATGGTAACGGCTCAGATGGGTGAGCTGCATATAGGTGCTGATGCTGATGCAACCGTGCGCCTCAAGGTGTTCCATAAGGAGAGTGCGGCGCTCGGCAGGCATGGGGACATCCCTCTCGGCATTGGAGGGGAAACGGTTCTTGGAACGGACAAAAGGCCCCTTAAGCTGCTTTATGAAAGAAGGCTTGGCAACAAGGTTCACACGACTGACGTACAGGTGGTGTGGTTTCACCTGACGGGGTGAGGTGATGACTGGGGTGCGGCCCTCGTCGTCCTTGTTGCAGGCGATGCTGACGCTTAGCGTCCCAAGCCCCTCCAGCTCCACATGCTCGCTGGCATTAAGGTGCATGGCAGCATACTGCGCCACGGCCGCCATCATCCCCCTCAGGTCGCCAGCCGTGTAGGAAGTGGCTTGTTCAATCTCATCAACCAAATCGGCAAAGGAGATGGTTTTCAACGTGACGACCTGCGGATAAATCCGCTCCGACTCTTCCCCACTCCCTGACGAACGGGGGAGTTTCTTGAAATCATATTCTATGGCCATATTCGTTGTTATGAAATAATTCTGTTCAAGCTGCGTTTATTAGCGTGGGCCACTTTTATATAAACATGGGGCACTCCTATTTAAACGCGAGGCTCTTTTATATAAACGTGGGCGACGATTAAAAATTGCATCAAACTTCCAGAAAATGGATACCCATCCAAGCGAAACGACGCTTTTATTCAGAAAAAACATAGTTCGTACTGCGTCCGCCTTCTCTACCACTCCGCAGGCATAGCGTGAAACAGGGATGTCTCGGATGCCATCAGTACTTGAAGCTGCTGCCTCCGACGAACTCGCGGAGAAGGGAGGTGGGAGGAATCTCCTTGTCGGACACAGGGGTGAAGTAGTGGATGAAGCGCAGCAGGCGGTGTGCCTCGCTATACTCAGGGCAGTTCTTGGGCACGCTGGCCAGTATGGGCTCGGCATGGAGCCGCAGCACGGCAAACTCGATGAGCAGGGCGCTGTTGAACATCACGTCGGCCTGCTCCTGATAGGGGAATATCCACTTCTCCTCGGCCTCGCAGACCTTGGGCCATTGGCGGATGGTTTCGCGGGCAGTAAAGGCGCCGGCGTTGTAGTCGCGGATGATGCGGCGCAGCAGGCGGTTGTCGCGCGTGGGAATCCAGTTATGGTCGTCGAGAGAGATGCTGGTGAGGGTACTGATGTAGATGCGGAATTTGTCGCTGTCGGGTATTTGGTCGGTAAGACGGGGATTGAGGGCATGGATGCCCTCAACAAGCAATACCGTACCCGGCGTAAGCTGCAGACGCTTACCAAGGTATTCGCGACGGCCCGTCACGAAGTTGTACTGCGGCACCTCCACCTCCTCGCCTGCCAGCAGACGCAGCAGGTCGCGCTGGAGGGCGGCATGGTCAACGGTTTCGAAGTTGTCGAAGTCGTAACTGCCATCGGGCAGCAGGGGGGTATCGACGCGGTTGACGAAGTAGTCATCCGTCGAAAGGCTGACGGGCAACAGTCCGCAGGCAGCAAGCTGGATGCTGATACGCTTACAGAAGGTAGTCTTTCCGCTGCTGCTGGGGCCAGAGATGAGGACGATGCGGACGGGATTGGCTTCGCGGCGGAAACGGCGGTCTATCTCCTCGGCAATCTGCACAATCTTCTTCTCCTGCAAAGCTTCGGAAACCTGAATGAGTGCGCTGGCATGGCCGCTCAGGCAGGCACAGTTGACGTCGCCCACGTTGGAGAGGCCCATGATGTTGTTCCAGCGGAGGTTCTCGGCAAAAACCTCGAAGGTCTTCGGATGGGGTACGACGGGGGCCAACTGCGTAGGGTCGTTCCTGTCAGGGATGCGCAGCAGAAGGCCGTCGTGGTAACGTTCCAATCCCCATACGGTAAGATGGCCAGCGGATGGGAGCAGGCGCCCGTAGTAATAATCGACGGTATTACCCAACGTATAGTAATCGACATAGACCTGTCCGCAGGTCTCAATCAGGCGCACCTTGTCGTCGAATCCGCGTTCGCGGAAGATTCGCAGCGCCTCATCAGTCTGAACCTCTTCCCTACGGAAGGGAATGTCCTTATAAATAATATCCTGCATTCGCGAACGGAGAGCTTCGATGTTGGCATCGGACACGCCGCCCTCCTTTTGAAGCACGCAATAATAGCCGTTCGAGATGGGATGTTCAATATAGAGTTTACAACCCGGAAAAAGGTCAGAAGCCGCTTTGTAAAGCACGAAACAAAGGCTACGGGTATAGACACGACGCCCGCTGTAGCTGGTCACATCGAGGAATTCCACTTCCTTATTATTATATACGCGAAACTTCAGCCCCTGCGACACATTGTTAACCTTAGCGGAAACAATGGGATAAGGATGTTCAAACTCAAACTCTGACAGAATCTCCAAGAGAGAACTACCCTCGGGGAAACTCTTTGAAGTGCCTGTGTTTTTACAGAAAATCTGCAGCATGGTATTAGATTTAAGTAATTGGACTATTTTTAATGAAGAATGAAAAAATGAAGAATAAATAGCTTTTCTATTGGGACATGACGTTCGGTACAATTTATTTTTTCATTCTTCATTTTTCATTATGCAGAGCATCTCAGCTTCTTCCTCCGGTGTGAATACGATGTTCTTGCGGGCTCTAAGATTCTTCTCCAATTGAGCGACGGAACTGGCACCAACGATAACGGATGTCACCTCTGGACGGCGCAGACACCAAGCCAGAGCCATCTCGGCCAACGTCTGCCCCCGTCGGGCTGCCATATCATTCAGACGACGCAAATGCTGCAACAAATCATCAGTCAAAGCATCGGGACGAAGGAAACGGCTTTTCGTCATACGAGAGCCATCAGGCACGCCGTGAAGATAGCGATCGGTGAGCAGCCCCTGAGCCAACGGACTGAACACGACGAAGCCCACACCTCGCTCGGCACATTGGGGAAGAATCTCCTCTTCAGGCTGACGGCTGAGCATGCTATAACGTCCCTGATAAACCAAACAGCGCACATGGCGCGAAGCAAGATAATCGTAAGCACGAGCAGCCATCTCTGCAGGGTACTTGGAGATTCCCACATACAGAGCCTTTCCTTGACGAACGATATCAACAAGCGCTTCCATCGTCTCCTCCAACGGCGTTTGGAAATCGGGACGATGCGAATAGAAGATATCCACGTAGTCCAAATTCATCCGATGTAGGCTTTGGTCGAGACTGGCCATAAGGTTCTTGCGAGAACTCCATTCACCATAAGGGCCTGGCCACATGTCATGTCCCGCTTTCGAAGCAATTATCAATTCGTCGCGATGACTGCGCAAGCTCTCGGAATAGATACGCCCAAAGGTTTCCTCTGCGCTGCCGTAGGGAGGGCCATAGTTGTTGGCGAGGTCAAAGTAGGTGACGCCATGGTCAAAAGCATAGTGGACAATCGCCTTGCAGACATCGTAGTTATCATTGGCTCCGAAATTGTGCCAGAATCCAAGAGAGACCTCGGGCAGCAATAACCCGCTGGCTCCGCAACGGCGATAGCCCATCTCCTCATAACGAGGGGCCGACAAGCAATAACCCTCCATAGTGTGTTTAGTATTCGTCCCAGCTCTTGATGGGGATATCGTCGACGGTCAACGTACAGAACGCACGGATGAAGGCATCAGCCAAACGGGCATTCGTGATGAGGGGGATGTTGAGGTCAATAGCAGCACGGCGAATCTTGTAGCCGTTTGTCAGCTCGCCCGTTGAGAGGTTCTTCGGGATGTTGACCACCATGTCGATGTCCTTACGATGGAGCATGTCGAGCGCCTGCGGCTGCTGATCGGGCTCGCTGGGCCAATGCACGAGCGTGTTCTCCACACCATTCTCGGCAAGGAAGCGCGACGTGCCTCCCGTGGCGAAGATGTTGTAGCCGTGCTGGCGCAGCAGCTTGGCTGCGTCGAGCATAGCGGCTTTCTGACGTGCTGTACCCGTAGAGAGCAGGATATTCTTTGCCGGAATACGCTGGCCGACGGAAAGCATGGAGGCAAGTATGGCCACAGAACTATCATCGCCCAGACACCCCACTTCGCCCGTCGAGGCCATATCGACACCCAGCACGGGGTCGGCCTTCTGCAAGCGGTTAAAGGAGAACTGCGAGGCCTTGATGCCGACATAGTCGAGGTCGAAGAGGCTCTTCTCCAGACGTTCAACAGGAAGACCAAGCATGATCCTCGTAGCAAGTTCGATGAGATTAATCTTGAGCACCTTGCTGACAAAGGGGAAGCTGCGCGAGGCACGCAGGTTGCACTCAATCACCTTAATGTCGTTATCGCGTGCCAGATACTGGATGTTGAAAGGACCAGAGATGTGAAGTTCCTTGGCAATCTGACGGCTGATGCGCTTAATGCGGCGCACCGTTTCGACATAAAGTTTCTGCGGGGGGAACTGAATAGTGGCATCGCCGCTGTGGACACCAGCAAACTCAATGTGTTCGCTGATGGCATAGGCAATGATTTCCCCATCACGAGCAACGGCATCCATTTCCACCTCCTTGGCACCTTCTATGAACTTGCTGACGACAACAGGATGATCCTGACTGACATCGGCTGCAAGTTGCAGGAAACGTTCCAGCTCCTCGGGATTGCTACAAACATTCATCGCAGCACCTGAAAGGACATATGAGGGACGAACGAGCACAGGGAATCCTACTCGCTCGGCAAACTTGTTGATGTCCTGCAGCGAGGTAAGTTCGCTCCACTCCGGCTGATCCACGCCGATACTGTCAAGCATAGCGCTGAACTTCTCGCGGTCTTCAGCATGGTCGATATCCTGTGCCGAGGTGCCGAGGATAGGAACACGCTGGGCATCAAGACGCAAAGCGAGGTTGTTGGGAATCTGGCCACCTGTGGAGAGAATAACGCCACGCGGCGCCTCCAACTCGATGATATCCATGACTCGCTCGAAACTGAGTTCGTCGAAATAAAGCCTGTCGGTAACGTCGTAGTCAGTACTGACGGTTTCGGGATTGTAGTTGATAACGATGTTGCGGAAGCCCTCCTTGCGGACGGTATTGAGTGCCTGAACGCTACACCAGTCGAATTCCACAGACGAACCGATACGATAAGCCCCTGAGCCAAGGACGATGATACCTCGGTCGTCGTGGAAAAATTCCACGTCGTGCTTCGTACCGTTATAAGTAAGGTAGAGGTAGTTGATTTGTGCAGGCACTTCGCCAGCCAGCGTATCAATCTGTTTAACAACGGGCAGGATGCCACGGCGTTTACGCTCAGCACGCACAGCCAGCACTCCTTCGTGATTGCCCAATGAAGTTTCCAAGCCCAAGGCACGGGAAAGCTGGAAATCACTAAAGCCTTGGCGTTTGGCCTTCACAAGCAACTCGTCGCTGAGATTCTCCAAGCCTCCGCAGGCATGAAGCTCGCGGCTCGTCTGCATGATACCCTCCAATTTGTAGAGGAACCAACGGTCTATCTTCGTGAGCTCATAAAGCTTATCAACGGAATAGCCAGCCCGCAAAGCCTTACTGATAACGAAGATTCGCTTGTCGGTAGGCTCGCTGAGCGCCTTGTCAAGGTCAGGAATAACCAGCTCGCGGTTTTCCACGAAGCCATGCATCCCCTGCCCTATCATGCGGAGTCCCTTCTGAATGACCTCCTCGAAGCTACGTCCTATACTCATTACCTCGCCCACGGATTTCATAGAGGAGCCAATCTCCCTATCCACCCCGTGGAACTTGCCGAGGTCCCAGCGGGGGAACTTGCCGACGACATAGTCCACACTCGGCTCGAAGAAGGCGCTGGTAGTACGGGTGACGGCGTTGCGAATCTCCCAAAGACCATAGCCAAGACCAATCTTTGCTGCTACGGCTGCCAACGGATAACCCGTCGCCTTCGAAGCCAAAGCCGATGAACGGCTCAGACGAGCATTGACTTCGATGACGAAGTACTCTTCGCTCATGGGGTCATAAGCAAACTGTATGTTACACTCGCCCACAATGCCCAAGTGGCGGACAATGCGGATGGAGAGCTCGTGCAGCTTGGTTACATCCTTGTTCGTCAGCGACTGAGCAGGAGCAATGACGATGCTCTCGCCCGTATGGATGCCAAGCGGGTCGAAGTTCTCCATCGAGCAGACGGTGATGCAGTTGTTGTAGCCGTCGCGAACCACCTCGAACTCGATTTCCTTCCAACCCTTGAGGCTTTTCTCCACCAATATCTGCGGAGAGAAAGAGAAACTCTTCTCTGCCAGTCGCACCAGTTCTTCCTCGTTGTCGCAGAATCCGCTGCCCAGACCGCCAAGGGCATATGCCGAGCGGATGATGACGGGGTAGCCGAGCTCGCGTGCCGCACGCTTGGCGTCAGCCATCGTCTCCACAGCCTCACTCTTGATGGTGTTGACGTGGATTTCGGCAAGACGCTCGTTGAACAGCTCGCGGTCTTCGGTGTCGATGATGGTCTGCACGGGGGTACCCAGTACGCGCACATTATATTTATCCAGCACGCCGCTCTTGAAGAGCTGCACGCCGCAGTTCAACGCCGTCTGCCCGCCAAAGGCCAGCAGGATGGCATCGGGCTGCTCCTTCTGGATGACACGTTCCACGAAGTAAGGCGTGACGGGAAGGAAATAAACTTTATCGGCAACGCCCTCGGACGTCTGCACAGTAGCAATATTAGGATTGATGAGCACCGTCTGCACGCCCTGCTCGCGCATAGCCTTCAGAGCTTGCGAGCCGGAGTAGTCAAATTCGCCTGCCTCGCCAATCTTCAGCGCGCCGCTACCGAGCAGCAGCACCTTCTTCGGCAGCCGCAGTCCACCTTGGCACGAGCGCACGGGTTCCGTTGGCCATTCCCCTTCAGCCATAGCAAAGACGGCGTCCCAGTCGAGGGCACCACTCTTCGTCTCAGGGTTGAACTGGAAGCCATAAAAAGGTTTGCCGTCGCAGCGGATACCTTCGCAAGAGCCGTCGTGGATATTCTCAAATGTCACGCTCCACCCTTCAGGCAACGTGGCGGCATCGACGGCATAGCCGTGATTCTGCGTGGAAATATAGCAATGATTGTCTGCCAGACGACGTATTGCATGGTTATGCCCACGATGCCCGTAGGGCAGCGCCAGCAGCTGGGCTCCGGCAGCAAGAGCCAAGAACTGGCATCCAAGGCCAAGGCCCACCACAGGCTTATCGCCCTGCAGCATCGTAGCAATGCGGCTGATGGTTTCAGGGCAGAGCAACGGATTGCCAGGTCCGTTGGAAAGCCACAAGCAGTCGGCATCCGTCGTATCAAAGGGAGCATCAAATGGCACACGAGTAACGACGTAGCCCTTCTCACGCAGAGCAGCTATCAGTCCCGCTGTGCAGCCAAGATCCACCACAACGGCATGCTTTCCATTTGCTTCACCCGTCGGAGCGAATTCTCTCGTTTCCGGATGCGACACGAGGGCTACCTCGTTCTTTTCTTCCAATTCAACAGGAACTATCTCTGCTCCTTCTGGCACAATCTGCCCCATCATCGTACCATGCTCGCGAAGGTACTGAGTTAAGGCACGAGTATCAATGCCTCGTATACCAGGAACGCCCTCACGCAGCATCCATTCCTCAAGGGTTTCTGCTGCACTCCAATGGCTGTAGTGCTCGCTCAGGTCGCTAACGATGAGCGCTGATGCATGGATATGCTCCGAATCAAAAAGCCCAAGGTCTTCGTCCAGCATTACTTCTTTTGAGGGAACACCATAGTTACCGATAATCGGATAGGTACAGACAAGAATCTGCCCCGTATTAGCCGGATCCTGCAGATTCTCCACATAACCCATCATGGCTGTGTTGAACACCACTTCGCCTTGTACGGCTTTGGTCGCTCCGAATGCGATGCCCTCGAAACAGGCACCGTCTTCCAGAATAAGAGTTGCTTTCATATTCAGTTGTGGATGTAGTTTTTCTCGTAATAATCAATGTAAGCCATATTCACACGTCGTGTACCTCCAGGCGTGGGATAATTTCCGCTGAAGTACCAGTCGCCCAAGTGATTGGGGCAAGCCGTATGCAATCCTTCCATTGTCTGATAGACAATCTCGAAGTCGGCCTTGAGGTCGGCTGGGCGCAGCAGCTCGGCTATCTTCACCGAAAGCTCATCGGCGGTAAAGGGCTCGTAGATGCTCTTTACGGCGTTCACCATCTGCTCCTTCGGCAGCGTCAGCTGACGTTTGCAGGCCAGATAGGTATCGGTGACGATGTTCCATAAGCCGCGTTCGCGCAGCAGGTCCATAGCGGCGATGAAGGCGATGAACTGGTCCATGCTCTCCATATCTATGCCGTAGTAGTCGGGATAGCGTACCTGCGGCGAGCTGCTGACGATGACGATTTTCTTGGGGTGCAGGCGGTCGAGGATGCGCAGGATGCTCTCGCGCAACGTCGTGCCGCGCACGATGCTGTCGTCGATGATGACCAGGTTGTCCTCATGCGGCACGATGCTGCCGTAGGTGATGTCATAGACGTGGCCTGCGAGGTCGTTGCGGCTGTTGCCCTCGGTGATGAAGGTGCGCAGCTTGATGTCCTTCAGCGCCACCTTCTCGTTGCGGATACGCTGGAGGATGATTTTCTCCAGGTCGGCCTGCGAGGGATTCGGCCCAAGCGCCAATATCTTATCAATCTTCTTCCGACCCAAATAATTCTCAAAAGCCTGCACCATACCGAACGAGGCGACCTCAGCCGTATTAGGGATAAAGGAGAACACCGTATGTACGAGGTCGTTGTCGATGGCTTTCAGCACAGGTTCGAGCAACAGCTCGCCCAGCTTCTTACGCTCGCGGTAGATGTCCTTGTCGTTACCACGACTGAAATAGACGCGCTCGAAGCAGCAGGGCAGCAGGGCCTTCTGCTCCATAATCTGCTCCAGCGACACCACTCCGCGGCTGTTGACGAGAAGTGCCTGGCCAGGCTGCAGCTCGTGGATGTCGTCCACCTCAATGGTCAGCGCGTTCTGCATGGCAGGGCGCTCGGAGGTGACCACCACCATCTCATCGTCGGCATACCAAAAGGCTGTGCGGATGCCCCACGGGTCGCGGATGACGAACGACTCGCCGCTGCCCGTGACGCCCTCGATGACGTAGCCGCCGTCCCACACGGGGCAGCAGGTACGCAGCACGTTGCGCATATCCACGTTGGCTTCGATGTATTCCGTGATATCGCGGTTCTCAAGTCCCCTCTCAACAGCCTCCTGATAGACGCGCTCCACCTCGCGGTCGAGCCTGTGTCCCATATATTCCAGCAGGAAGAACGTGTCGGCTGCGCGGCGCGGGTGCTGCCCCTTCTCGGTGAGCATATTGAAGACCTCGTCGTTGTTGGTCATGCTGAAGTTGCCGCAGAGCAGCAGGTTCTTCGCCCTCCAGTTGTTGCGGCGCATGAAGGGGTGGAGGTACTCCATTCCGCTCTTGCCTGTGGTGGAGTAGCGCAGATGGCCCATGTAGATTTCTCCTGCATAGGGCAGCCAGCGCTCGGCAAAGTTCGGGTCCTGGCACGTGCTGTTGTCGCGGTTGTTGAACACACAGCGGTTAGCCTTGCTGAACACCTCGGGGATGGCGTCCTTGCCCAGGGCACGTTCGCGGAAGATATACTCCTCGCCGGGCTGCGCGTTCATCTTCAGGCAGGCGATGCCGGCGCCCTCCTGACCGCGGTTTTTCTGCTTCTCCATCATCAGATAGAGCTTGCGCATCGGGTACATCCACGACCCGTATTTCTGCTGATACCAGCTGAGCGGTTTCAGCAACCGCATCAACACAATGCCACACTCATGTTTAAGTTCTTCCATATTATCCTATATTATAAAAAAGGAATTTGTGCAAAGGCACAAATTCCATAAACTCTTTTGTCGGTGAAACAAGCGGCCCCGATAACAGGGGAAGAACATCTTTTACTGATATTCAATTGGGTACTCTTTAACCGCATTGTTTCTTTCTATTTTTCGCTGCAAAGATAGTACTTTTTTTCGTTCCTTGGCTATCAATTCTTCATTTTTTTAGCGGTTTTTTCAAAAAACTGCACTACCTTCGCGGCCACAATTCGTAAATCTTAATTTCTCAATAAAATGGATGCCCTGCTCAACGTAATAGTCATCATTGCCCATGTGCTCACCGTTCTCTTTGCCGCCAAAACCCATCGCTGGGCGTGGCTCTTCAGCCTGCTCTCGTGCGGCATCATGGCCTATTTCTTCGCCTACGACCGTCTGGTCATGAGCAGTATATACAACACCTACGGTGCCGTCATGGCCATCATCGGCTTCTGCACGTGGAAACGTTCGCCCAAGGAGAACGAGCGTTCCATCCGTTGGACGAACCCGCTATGGACGCTGTTGGCAGTCGCCGCGCTCACTACCGTTATCTTCCTCGTTGACCGCCATGTTTCCAACCATCCGTTCATCGACAGTACCTGCACGGCCATGAACATTGCTGCCACCTTCCTGCTCGTGCGCAAGGACATCAACGCCTGGCTGCTGTGGCTCATAACCGATAGCCTCTACATCTTCCTCGGCATCACCGACTCCACGCCCCGCTACATCCTCATCTACGGCGTCATGCTCGCCCTCGCCATCTTCGGCACAATACAATACATCCGCGCTTTCAAAAAAATTAGGGAATCCTAAGAATTCCTAGGACTCCCTTAATTGTTTTGATTGATTTTTTACAGCTTCCGAATCCAGATGTTGCGGTAGGAGATGGGTTCGCTGCGGTCGCCGTGGCTCTGCAGGCGGATGGGGCCGTCGCCATGAGCGCCGAACTGCGGCAGGCCGATGTACTCCGTCGTGCCGATGATGGTGGTGGCGTTCTGCACCAGCACGCCGTTGAAGAGGACCGTTACCACAGGACGGGTGCGGTAGGTCCCGTCGGCCTTGAACGTGGGCGCCGTGTAGATGATGTCATAGACATTCCATTCGCCCGGCTTGCGGCAGGGATTGACCAGGGGTGCCGACTGCTTGTAGATGCTGCCTGCCTGGCCGTTCACGTAGGTTTCGTTCTCGTAGCTGTCCAGCACCTGCAGCTCGTAGCGGTCCTGCAGATAGACGCCGCTGTTGCCGCGTCCCTGTCCGCTGCCGTGGATTTCTGCGGGCACCATCCACTCGATGTGGAGCTGGAAGTCGCCGAACGACTCGCGGGTGATGATGTCGCCAGCCCTTTTGTTCACCGTCATCGTGCCGTCAGGGTTGACCTTCCATCCGGCATCGCCTCTGTCCGAGCGCCAGGCATCGAGGTTCTTGCCGTCGAACAGCACGATGGCATCCGAAGGGGCGGTATTGCGCTGGATGTCGCCCGGCGTGACCTTGGGCGGCTGAGGGGCATACAGCTCCGTCATCTCAGGAGCCATGCCCTTGGTGCGTTCGTCACTATAGCCCTGAGGCTGATACTGCTGAGCCATGACGGCTCCGGCCATGCAGAAGCATGAAAGAAGAATAAGTTGTCTTTTCATTTTACTACACATTCTTATATCTGGGCACAAAAATAACTCTTTTTTTCGTAAAGAACAAAAAAAACGCCTTATCTTTGCACAAAAAAAGTGCACATCCCCCCATGTTGGCCATCCGTCATACCCAATTAACAGACATCCATCGCCTGATGGAAATCTTCGCCGATGCACGCGCCTTCATGGCCGAGAACGGCAACGCCTCGCAATGGGGCGACGGCTATCCGCACGAGGAGGACATACAGAACGACATCCGACGGGGGGTGAGCTACGTGGTGATGGACGGCGATACCATCGTCGGCACCTTTGCCTTTATCCTCGGCGATGACCCCACTTACCGCGTCATTGAGGACGGCGCGTGGGCCGACGCCCCTCGTCCCTACGGCACCATACACCGCTTGGCAGCCGCACGCGGCACACATGGCATTGCCGACGCCTGCCTCCGCTACTGCGAATCAAAGACGGGCCATCTGCGTGCCGACACACACAGCGACAACCACGTACTCCAGCACTTCCTCACCTCGCGCGGCTTTGTCTATCGCGGCATCATCTACGTCCGCAACCACTCCCCTCGCCTCGCCTATCAGCGGTTAAGGGGTTAGCGGTTAGGGGTTAGCGGTTAGAGTATCTGCGCGGCGTGGTTCTTCGTATCCACCTTCTCGATAATGCGCGTCAATGTGCCCTGCTCGTCGAAGAGGAAGGTCCGACGGAGTGTGCCCATCGTCACCTTGCCGTACATCTTCTTCTCACCCCATGCGCCAAAGGCCTGCAGCAGCTCCGTCGAGGGGTCGGAGAGCAGGGTGAAGGGCAGCTCGTACTTCTCCTCGAACTTCTTGTGCGAGCTGACGCTGTCCTTGCTGACGCCAACTACATTCCAACCTGCCGCCTGAAGGGCGCCGTAGTTGTCGCGCAGGTTGCAAGCCTCGGCCGTACAGCCGGACGTATTGTCCTTCGGATAGAAATAGACGATTGTCTTCTTGCCGATTAGGCTCTCTGATTTCACCGTGTTGCCGTTCTGATCCATCACCTCGAACTGCGGCATGTGATCTCCAATCTTTAGCATTTTTGAATGATATAATTAGGAATTAGAAATTAGGAATTACTTAAACACGAGGACAAAGGTAGTTTTTCTTTTGAGAACTTGCAAGGAAATGGAGATTTATATGTACTTTTGCACTCGGTTAAATCCTAATTCCTAATTCCTCATTCCTAATTCCTAATTTTTAATTTTTTATTTTTTTATGTTTTCCCTCTCTGACGCTCAAACGCTTGTTCATCCGCGCGACCCTGAAAGCCATAAGGGGACATACGGGCACGGCCTCCTTATTGCAGGCAGCAGGGGAATGGCTGGGGCTGCCATCATGGCGGCGAAGGCGGCGCTGCGGAGCGGCATCGGGCTGCTCACCGTCAGCACGCCCGAGTGTAACCGCGTCATCCTCCAGACTGCCGTGCCCGAAGCAATGGTCATCCCCTGCGGCACCGACTGCATCGACAGCCTTCCTGCCAATCTCTCGCGCTACACCGCCATTGCCATAGGCCCTGGGCTGACGTCCAACGACACCACGCGCCAGATGCAACAAACGCTGATGGAGAGCGTTGCCACTCCGTTAATTATTGATGCGGATGCACTCAATAACATCGCTGCCTCCCCCACTCTCCTTTCCCTCCTAAGCGAAAAGGACATCCTCACCCCGCACCTCGGGGAATACAGAAGGCTTAGCGAAGAATCGGCAGACTTGTTTTCTGTAAGCCATCACCTATACCTTATTTTAAAAGGGCACCGCACGCACGTCTATTCCCCCACGGGCGAAGTGTCCATCAACACAACGGGCAACGCCGGAATGGCTACCGGCGGCAGCGGCGATGTGCTGACGGGCATCCTCCTTGCGCTTCGCGCTCAGGGATATACCGCTTGGGATGCGGCCCGTCTGGGGGTCTTCGTTCACGGTTTGGCTGGAGATCTTGCAGCCTCTGCCCTCACCGAAATCGCCATGACAGCTACCGACCTTATCCGTTTCCTCCCCCAAGCGTGGAAGGAAATCACCTCGTTTTAACCAATCATTCAGGTTTGGAAAACGCGTTGATACACGTTACCCAACGCGTTGATACACGTTGCCCAACGCGTTGGGCAACCTTGCTCAACGCGTTGAGCAAACAAAATAGTAGTGCAAACGAATAGAAAACGTCCTGAAGAATGCAAAAGAATAGGGCGGCTCAGAGGAGTCGCCCTATGAATTGGGGATATAATTGCTCGAAAGCCCGAGCAAGTTTTACTTAATCAAAACTTTTGCCGTCTTGACGGTGCCGTCGGAGAGGA
>CAMYYY010000046.1 GCA_947303715.1 uncultured Bacteroidales bacterium
GCGGCCTGAAAAAGCGGATTTGGACACCTTTCTGTCCCATTTGCGTTTCAACAGAGCTTGAACGATCGGTTTTGCAAAAACGTATATTGTTGTTTTATTGCTTTTTAGATGAAATGAATCGTGGGCAGGCATTCCAATTCCAGTTATTCCAGTTGTTTTTGGGGTATACCCAATTCCCCCCTTTATATATTATTATGCATATATATTATTATATATCAATTATTTATATACTATAAAGGGGATGTATTGAGGATGTGTTGACCTTCATTTTTTACTGGAATAACTGGAATTGGAATGCTCGTGCATCACTCTCTCCCCGACACGCCCTTCTTCCCTATGAGGCCTCCCACAATACTGAGTTCGTCAGCCAATCCATAGCAGAAATGCTGCCTATCAGGGGCAGAGGCTATTGCCTAAAGCTTTTTTCATCATGAACCCTTTTCTTGAAAAATAAGAAAATCCAAACGATTCTTGATTGCCTCAAAATCAGTATTCAAATCCAGTGTACGAATAAATAGAGTATAGCCGTCACGATGCGTTATCTTGGCATCTTCAAAACCGACCTTCTTCGTCTTGGCGTAAAGAAGCATTCCATCCACTTTGTGCGTGTGCTCTCTATCGTATTCGTCGACATACGTTCGTATCTGGTATAGATGACTGTTACGCAAGGTCTCTTTACCGTATTGCTCCTGCATGATTTTGGAATAATACTTAGTATCCACAATTAGCGTGCGTTCTCCAATAGTCAATAGTATATCTGTCTGCATGATTGGCAGAACGGCAAAATCCGTAGCCTCTTTAACAACGTTCCAGCCAATTTGAGCTGCACTTGCTTTTAACTCTGGATGATGTTTCTTGTAATACTCCAAGACGAACTTCTCAAAAAGTCTGCACATATGGTCGTCAGAAAACTCTCTCATTTTCATCTTTCCTTCTTCGGTCGTCATGAGCCATTCACTTACAATGAAGTAACAAAGGTAAGTCAACATGCGATAGTTCCTGTTATTTCGATCAAAGTGCAAAATGCTCCATCGTATCGTATGGATATCTATAGGTTGCACATTCTGAAAGAAAAGTATCAGCTGTTTTAGTTTTGCTTTCTTCTCTTTTTTTACATCAGAATGTCTTATCAGTATTGTAGCTGTAGTCAGAAGAATTTGGTTGTACACATTATTCTCTGACAACTCGTCATAATCGCAGGATATCTGTCGATTATTACGGACTCTGTTGGAGATAGTTCCATTGATATCAATCTTCCCCCTTATCGTCTGCATTGACTCGTTTTTGGCAACATACTCACGATAAAGACCTTGCTTCAACTGATACGAAATACCTCTTGCCAGTATTTCTGCAAAGAGGTCATAGATGTCATCAAACTTCTCGCCCTCTATTTCTGCATAGTTATTCTGCCTAAGCTCCTGGAAAGCGTAGGCCAGCATATAGTAGATGTTGCGAATCAGTATGCCTTTATCTTCTGTCATTTCAAAGCTTTCCTCAGATTATCTGCTTGCTGATTAAAACGATCGTTGTTATCAAACCAATATTCTCTGAGCATAGGAATAATATCGTTTTCAACAATGCTTTCCAAATCGTATCCACCATCCAAGTTGCACAGATAGCTATGGCCTATACAGAAACCAGAACCTAAAGAATCATCACTTGAAATAACTCTATTCAGTTCTATAATGGCTTTTACAAGATTATCAAGATGTGGGTTCATGTGTTTCTTGATTTCTTCCTGAAAACCATAAGTTTCGAATCCGGGCTTCATTTCAAAGAAACTGAACCTGCGGCGAAGAGCATAATCTATCATTGCAAGCGAACGGTCTGCTGTGTTCATCATACCAATAATGTACACATTACTTGGTACAGAAAACGGCTCCTTATTATAAGCCAATTGGATGGGCTGTTCACGATAGTCTGCTTCTATCAGTTGCAACAGCTCTCCAAATATCTTACTTAGATTCCCTCTGTTGATTTCGTCGATTATCAGGAAATATGGCATATCACTATGTTGTCTTGCCTTTTGACAGAATTCGTAGAAGATACCATTGCTGAGCGAAAAACCTCCTTCAACATTCGGCTTGTATCCCATAACGAAATCTTCATAACTATAGTTTTGATGAAACTGTATTATATCTACGCGAGATTCATCTTTCTCGCCCATCAAAGCATACGCCAGTCGTTTTGCAGCAAAAGTCTTTCCAACACCTGGAGCACCCTGCAGAATTAGGTTCTTCTTGCGTAACAACAAGGACTTCATTGTATGCAACTGTTGCTCATCCATGTACACTTCTTTCAAGAAGTCATTGTCGGTATAAGGTTCGTATCCTTCAATAGGCTCGGGGTTTTCTTTTCGAATAAGACGCATCACTTCCTCATATTCATCATTAGTGAGGTGAAAAAGACTACCTTGGCAACGATTCATTACTGGTTCTGATTTTTTCAGAATGGGGTTGGATAGAATCTCAGAATATGGAACAGGAGATAACAGCTCTTCTTCCTTTCGGATATACAGAACCTCTCCATCCGTTTCAGACACTACATGTCCGATAGCAACAATCTGGAGCACAGGTGTTGATTCATATGCAATAACCTTATCACCAGGCTTCGCTTCATAGAAATGCTTGAAGATGCGCCTCTTGTTTCCTCTCTCATTATAAAGAGTATAGTCTATATCTGTATCCAAGTCCCAATCGTTTGAAGGGCTCCAATATTTGGGACTACCTGTTAACCACCAATACTGCTTATCCGTTGATTCTGTAGGTTTTGGGGTGTCCTTTTCTTCAACTAGTATATTTAGTCTTTCTACATAATCAGTATATTGGGTAACATTGGTTAGGGTTTTCATAGCGTGTTTGTCATCTGTTATCCATTCTCCGACATGCGTCCATCTTACTTTCCTGACATGCTTAAAATCAGAATAGTTATCATCGAAATAGTAATCAGACTCAACAATACCACGACCTATTATTTTGGTCATCCCTTTCTTGGCAAAAACGACATCTCCATGTTTCATCTCTTTTGCGAACTGCCATACAGCTAAGGAGCTATTCTTCGCATTGCCATCAGTAGGATAGTGTTTCTTTATTTCAGTTCTCATGTCTTCTCGAGATGCATATTGCGACAAATCACCCAGAGCATCCCATCCTATACACATAATCCCTTCATCAATACAGAGTTGCCATCTGGAAGCATTCTCGCCAGGAGAGAATGTCCAATACGTCAAGGAACGGTCTCTTGTCCTAACTGGTTTAGGCCCCTCTTGCTTTTGCTGATAGGCAGCAAAAGAGAATTCTGTATAATTTGAGAATCCTAAAGATTTAGACTTCATTTTCTCATTCAATTCATGCATCACTCTCTCATACTCATCATAAGGTAAGAAATTTTTACTGTCAAACATAATACCTAATGATTTAAGCAAGTCCTGGCTATTACTATCGAGAGGCAAAAACTTGTCTGGGCAAATCCAAAAAAGTCCTATCGTTATGTTGAATTTGATAAGCCCCTGACCGCTGAGGGCATTGTATGAGTTTTTAATATCAGCACCAAGTACTGCGTCTTCAAACACATTCCATAACCGTTCAATATCACCATCTTGACGTTCATCCGCAAAGAGAATAAAGTTTGTCCTTTGCGTATTCATAACAGGAATACCATCAAAATCCTTTGGTGTAGAAGCTGAGATGCCAAAGAATCCCTTGATTTTTTCACAGATGTCTTTACGCTTGTCTTCTGTAATGCCACGATTGAAAATAGCGAATACACTAAAAGGGTCTACATCTGGCATGGGCCTACCGTCAGGGGCATCCTTAAAATGGTTAAGATACCCCTGTAGATTGTTATATATCCAATCAACCAAAGGCTTTCTGTCTTCCTTATATTTGAGAAGTGCTTTTGCCAATTCCGTATAAAACGGAATCCATGTGAACGATTTATCTTCCATTGTGATTGTTTTTTGTTGTACGATTGTAAATAATGGCGCAAAGTTACTAAAACTATTTCAAAAGAAAGTTGTTTTCATGACATAAACAAGATTTTGCTATTACCAAACCTCCCTTGCTTTGGCACGTTCTGCCATCAGCATACGCTTCTGTTCATGCTCACTCATCGTCCGGCTCTTTATCTTGTCGTGGCCCTCTTTGCCGTCCAAGTCAAAAAGTATTTCCCAACTTATATCGCTAAAATCATCGCCCGAGAAACAGGTGTCGATGAGGGGCTTGAAAGAACGAGGACGTGCTTGATGGAACTCATGTAGGACAGACAGCATGTCGTCAGGCAGGAACTTTTCAAACGGCCTTCGCTGCTTTGACGGTATGCCCCAGATTGCCTCGGCGATGCTGCCTGTGATGGCTCCTAACGTGTCGGCATCCGCACCAAGGCTGACAGCCAGACGCACGGCATCCTCAAAACAAGTAGCCATGCTGATAATCTTCAAAGCGACAGGCACGGTTCCCTGACAGGTTTCGTCGAACTTGTTCAGGACGGAGGATTTTGGCATGTTTATATCGTAGCCGGAGAACTGTACGCACTCGGCGAGGATTTCGTCAATGTGCAAAGCAGCTTCCTGGTATCTCTTGTACTTAAGAGCCTTGAAAATGGCCAAAGCCACCGTCTGCGCGCCCTTGACGGCCTCTTCGTGGTTGTGGGATGGAAGGGCTGTTGCAGCTGCAGCATCTAGGACTTGACTAATATCCTCGTACCAATGTGCCACAGGGCTAACCCTCATGGCTGCCCCGTTACCATAGCTGCCATAGGGTTGGGGATTATCGCTTTGAACCCACCCGGCAAACGAGCATCCATAGCCTCCCATCGGATGAGGATAGCGTCGGCACCAGTCGTGGATGCTCTCGCCAAAGGCGCGCCCTTTCAACAACGCATCAGCCACGGCCACCGTGCAGATGGTGTCGTCGGTAAAGTCGTTCTCGTCTGAGAACAACTGAAAGTTGTAGTCGTTGGTAGGATTGAACTCCCATCGGCTCCCTACGATATCACCAATTATCGCTCCTAACATAAGAAATTGCTCTATTTATACTCACTTAGTTGCTTATTATATTGTCTTTCTTGTCTTTATGATAATTGAAAAATGGGAGGCCTTTCACCTCCCTGGTGGCTTAAAGATGGTCAGAGGCAGTACCGCCTACCATGAAAATACGAATCTAAGACATAGAGCACTCTTGTTTCAACCTAGAACCATTTTCTATTTATCGGTAGCAGATGTACCCCACTACCACCGTTGCCACTTTATGACCCGGACTCTGGTACATATAGCTCTCCGAGTAAGCAACAGCCGAGGGGAGGTTATTGCGTCACTTCCGACGTTTCGTTATCGTTGTTCAGCGCTTTCCACTCTCTCAAAGCCTTGTTCAGACGGATGACATCGTCGGCGGAAAGAGCATCGAGTTGCTTGATATCCAATTCTATTTCGAGCATGTCTTTTTTCAGATCGGTCGCAGTTTCATTGCCCGCAATACGACCGATGTGCTGCTCCTCCGTCTCACCCTCGACGGGCAGCAGGGCCCTGACGGCATCCACGGCCTCGCGAGGGAAGCCCTGTTTCAGGAGGGTGACAAGAGAAGTGTTCCCGTATTTGACAAGGCAGAACAAAAGGACTGCCATTAGCTCTTCTTCGCGATACTGTTCGTTTGCCAGGCGATAGTATTTCTGGGGGATGTCGAGGGTGTGAAGTTGCTCCACCAAATGATAGACACGTTCCTGATGTTCAATGCCGAAGTGCCTGAATCTGAAAACAATTTCTCTGTTGTCCTTCTCTTGCTGACGTATGGAAGCAGAAACTTCCTGCTTCGCTTTTTCGAGACTCTCAAATGTCCTGTCTATTCTGTACGAATGATTGTACACGTTGATTTTTCCATCTTCAGTAAGTTCTAGCCAACAGCAAATGGGGCTGTTTTTTTCAGTAATATACTGCTGAGGGTCGATTTCCTGGCGGAAGGCACGGCATTCGAACAATTCCTTGTGCTGGTCGAGGAATGACGCCCAAAGTGTTTCCAGTTTTTCGGCATATTTTTCCTCCATCAACCTGCCGGAATGCCCCCCTTTCCAATCGAACGAGGGGATGGCCTTGACGAGGTCCGACGTAGGAAGGATGGGGCGATAATCGGGATGTATCATCGCGTCCGGCTCCAGATTCATGTAATAGGTCACTCGCCCACGGCCCGACCAGTCTTCATCCTGATAGGGGTCGGAAGAGAAGTACCCGCTCATGCAGATGCCCGTGTTGCCATTGCCACAACGTACCATGAAGAAGCGGTCGCCTGCGCTTGCCTTTTCATATTCCCACACGCTCCAATTCATGTTGCAGTAATCATCGTAAAGTTCCTCCAGCTCTCTCTGGAAGTCGTCCAGCTTATAACTTGAGATTGCCGGATTCCAAAATAAAATAAACGTCTTCATGTCTCTATTGATTTTTATGTGATATTTGATGCAAAGTTAATGATTCTTTTTTATTCACGCAAATACAGATTGAATTATACTCCTTAGTCGCCATGTATTACTTCCAGCACATTGTCGTGGAAATCATCGTCCAGCACGCACATCGTATGTTTGCATTCGGGGCAATGGAACGGCGTTTCGTCACGCAGTTCAACAGGAATGGGTTTTGAAAAATCCCAATTCGCAAACACCCATTTGGCGACATGGAAGACCTTCCCACATTTCGGACATTTTATTGTGTAAAACGTTGCCATAGTTTTATTTCTGTATTTATTATCTACTTCTTGTTCCTTTTTATTTTTATTGTCATAAAGACCTGGTGCTCGGGGTGGGCGTCAGGATTCAGTTTATTGATGCGGCATTCGAAGATGTCCGTCCAACCCATTTCGAGCAAGCCGGCAAGGGTTTCGTTTTCGCAACGAGGGATGTATCCCAACTTGAATTCTTCACCGGCATTGTCCTCATACACAACCATTACGGCATGGGGGTCATAATGATTCTCTTTGTCGCGCTCCAGTTTTAGCATTGTTCCGACTTTCAGCTGATCCCATACTTCGTCGGCATCGTAATACATTCTGCCAGCAAGGTGGCAATCCATGAAATAGAGTTTCTTTGCTTCCATAATACTACTGTTTTATGATTACGGATGCAAAGTAAGAGGGGTGGTGACCCAAAAGTCGGGACACCCTGCGCGATTTTAATATCTTTTAAGATTTTCGGCTATCATTTTCTTCATTTTCTCGCGCAGCTCAAGGGGTTCGAGCACCTCAATACCGTCGCCATGCGAGAGCAGCGTGCCCAGGAAATCGGCTGTGGGACGAAGGTCGTAGGAGAAATCGGCGTACATGTCCGTAGCCCCTATTTCGCGCTGGGAAGAATGCAGGGGCAGGGTGCGCAGATAGTCGGGAGTCCAAGCATGGGCACGGATGACAACGTGAGCCATCGGGGTCTCGTCGGCCAACACGCCGTAATACTCCGAAAAGTATTCCTGAGCCGAAAAGTCGGCAGGCAGCGTGAAACCCTCGTCCGTCATCTCCACCTTGGTCATACGATCCAGCGAATAGGTTGCCATGTGGCGCCCTGTGTAAGCCAGCAGATACCAACGCCGGTGAAACAGCTTCAGCGCATAGGGCGAAACCGTCGTCTCGTGGCTTTCCGTACCGAAACGTTGGTAGCCAAGACGAAGACGCTTGCCGGACTTGATGGCACGGATGATGGTTTGCAGGTATTCTTCGCCCGCAGGCACCTCCTCCAAGACAATCCGCTCCTTGATGGAAACGCTGTCAGACAGCACGCCCTGGACGGTAAGCGTGGAGAGCAGCCAACGTTCTATGGCATCGTCGTTCAGGACTTCGGGATTGCTGATATAGTATTTATAGGTTTTAGCCTCGCAGTCAATGATAATGCCGAACATATCGAGAATGGCATCGCGATGGCGATTGAACGACGAACGCTGCAACGGGTTACCATTAGCAACTTTGTCCGCCTGCCACTTTTTAGCAAGTTCGTCAAAGGTCATTCGCCCAAATGTCCGAAGCGTATTGATAATCCAAATATACTGGTGGAAGATGATGGAGGGTTTCATTTGGCAAGTTTTTAATATGGGGTGATATTTATTCTGGGGCAAAAATAGACAAAATACCGCAAAGTATCTGCACGCAGGGATGATATTTTCCGGAAAAAGATTTTTCAGTGAAAAATTGACGGGGTTTTCGTTTGGCATTGTGTGGAGTTTTTGCTACCTTCGCAGCCGAAATCCGAAGGGTTGATGAAAAGGACTGTTGTATACCTGTTGACGTTGCTGCTTTCCGTTGCCTTGCCGGCGCAGAAGGTGGGGTTGGTGTTGAGCGGTGGAGGCGCCAGGGGCCTCACCCACATCGGCATCATCCATGCCCTGGAGGATAACGGCATCCCCATCGACTACGTGGCGGGCACCTCGATGGGCGCCATCGTCGCCTCGCTCTACGCCATGGGCTATTCGCCCCGCGAGATGGTCGACTTCATCTCCTCGCCCGACTTCAACAAGGCTTACACGGGCACCATCGACGAGAACAACCTCTACTACATCAAGCGGAACGACCCCTCGCCCGAATTCCTGACCGTCAAGGCCGACCTTGGTGCCGACAGCATCGCCTTCTCGCCCTCGCTGCCCACCAACCTCATCAACCCCGTCTATATGAACCTGATGTTCATGGAGACCTTTGCCCAGCCCACGGCAGCCTGCGACGGCGACTTCGACAAACTGTTCGTGCCGTTCCGCTGCGTGGCCTCGAACGTCTATGAGAAGCGCCCCCTCATCTTCAACCACGGCGACCTGGGCAGAGCTGTCCGCGCCTCGATGACCTTCCCCTTCGTCTTCAAGCCCATCGAGGTGGACGGCGAGCTGGCCTACGACGGCGGCATCTTCAACAACTTCCCCGTCGACATCATGAAGGAGGATTTCCACCCCGACTTCATCATCGGCAGCGTCACCGCCTACGGACAGGAGCGCCCCGAGCCTGACGACGTCATCGGGCAGCTGGAGACCATGATCATGGCTCGCACCAACTACGCGCTGCCCGACACGAACGGCGTCCTCATGAAGTTCGACCTCAAGGGCGAGGTCGGCCTGCTCGACTTCCACAAGGTGAAACAACTGCACGACCTGGGCTACGAAACCACCCTCCGCCTGATTGACAGCATCCGCAGCAAGGTGCCCCGGACCGTGCCTCTCGACTCCGTCCGCGCCCGGCGCGAAGCCTTCAAGGCCACCTTCCCCGACATCCGCTTCCGCAACATCTACGTCCGCGGAGCCACCGACGAACAGCGTCAGTACATCAAGCGCGAGATACGCGACGAGGACGAGGAGTACTTCACCCTCGACGAGCTGCGGCAAGCCTACTTCCGCCTCCTCTCCGACAACAGCATCTCCGAAATCCTCCCCACCGCCATCTACAACCCCTTCGACCGCTCCTTCGACCTGCAGCTCGACGTCTCGCTCGAGAACAACGTCTCCCTCATGCTGGGCGGCGCGCTCTCCACAGGCAACATCAGCCAGGTCTACTACGGCTTCTACTTCAACCACCTCGGGCGGCGCTCCATCGAAGTCCTCCTCGACGGACAACTCGGACGTACCTACAACAACGTCCAGCTCATGGCACGCCTCAACTTCTTCGCCTCGGCCATCCCCGTCTCCGTACGCATTCTCGGTGCCTACTCCACCATCGACTATTACAAGCAGGACTACCTCTTCTCCGGCTCGTCCGAGCCTTCATTGAACAGGGAACGCGAGTCGTTCATCAAGCTCAAGACAGCCCTGCCCTTCCTCTCGCAGCAGAAGGCTGAGTTCGGCATCGGCGTCGGACGCATCACCGACACCTACGTCCCCGGCGGCACCCTCGACATCCTCAACCCCCTCTACAGCGAGAACGACTACGCCCTCCTCGGCGGCTCGGTGTTCTTTGGCCAGAACTCACTCAACAGCCCCCAGTATGCCACCCGCGGACGTGCCCAGTACGTCCTCGCACAAGTATTCTCCGGCACCAGCATCTACACCCCTGCCGACCCTGCCCACGGCCACTCCTCGCTGATGCCCATCGTCGAGACCTCTCCCATCAGCTGGCTGCAGGTCATGTTCAAAGACCAACGCTACCTGCCCCTCTCGAAGAAAATCACCCTCGGCACCTATGCCGAAGCTTTCTATTCATCGCGCAACCTGACGCAGGACTTCACCGCCACCATGATGCAGGCCAACGCCTTCACCCCCACCGCCTCCTCCACCTTCACCTACAACAGCTATTTCCGCTCCAACAAGTACATTGCTGCCGGACTCATCCCCATCTACAACCTTTCAAGCATCGTCAGCGTCCGCCTCGAAGGCTATGCCTTCCTCCCCCTCCGCCCTATCCTCCAGGACAGCAACTACCGCCCCTACTATGGCTCCTACTTCAGTCGTCTCGGCCACATGGAGGAGCTCTCTGTCGTCGGACGCTTCTCCACCATCGTTGCCAGCGCCTACCTCTCCCACAACAGCTCTCCCCTGAACCCCTGGGGCATCGGCATCACCGTCGGCTGGCAGCTCTTCAACACCCGATTCATCGAGAGATAGCACTTTTTTGAAAAAAACTTCACCTTTCGCTTGCACAATCCAAAATTGTGCCGTACCTTTGCACCGCTTTTCCAGTAGGAAGCACGGCTCCTTAGCTCAACTGAATAGAGCATCTGACTACGGATCAGAAGGTTATAGGTTTGAATCCTATAGGAGTCACACGAGAATGAGACGAAGCCACCTTCGCCTCATTTCTTTTTCCTATTGTCTTGTTGACTCGTTGACTTGTTGACTCGTCGACTCGTTGACCCGTTGACTCGTTGACTTGTTGACCTAAAAAAACCGTGCCCAAACAGGACACGGTTTTTTCTTTTTTGGGTAGGGACGATCGGGCTCGAACCGATGACCTCTGCAATGTGACTGCAGCGCTCTAAACCAGCTGGGCTACGCCCCTATCATTCAAATTTCGCGGCAAAGATACGCCGTTTTTTCCAATCCTGCAACCTTTTTCCAAAAAAACTGCACGTTTTTCCCGAAAAAACTGCTTAAGCCGCCCCACACTCAATTTTTCACCCAAGTCAGGCGCTCCCAAAGACAGCGTGGGATGAGCCGCCAAAAGAAGACAAGCAGACGGAATCGCCAATCAAAGGTCACTATACGCCGTTTTTGGCGAAGGCCGCGGAGGATATAGTCGGCTGCCTTTGCACGAGAAATCAGCATGGGGTAATGCTTGTCGGGATTGAGGATGTCCGTGGCCACAAAGCCTGGGCGGATGTCCGTCACACGGATGGGGATATGTTCCATACGAGCTAACTGAGCCAATGCCGAAAGGTAGGTGCTCTGCATCCGCTTCGTGGCAGAGTATGCTGGCGCCGAACCCAATCCTGCCGTGCCTGCTACCGACGTGACAACGGCAACATGTGCCTTGTGCGATGCAGAATAGTCGTCAGGCTTTGACTGCACATAGTGGATGAAATGATCCACCATCCGCACCATACCCTCGCAGTTAGTTTTGACGGTTCGGATTTCTTTTTCCTCATCCAGCTCGAGGTTTTGATAGCCCACTCCTGAAACGTATAGGAATAGGTCGGGGCTTCCCATTCTTTCAATCAGCGCATCTAATGCAGACGTTGCCTCCGGCTTCGTTACATCCATCGTGGCTACACAAACCTTGTCAGCGCCCCACTCTTGGAGGAACGACTCGAGAGCCTCCGTCCTTCGCCCCGATATGCCCACGCGCCAACCCTCTTTTACAAGACGCCCAGCCACCTCACGCCCTATACCGGACGTAGCGCCAACAACTATCGCTTTCATAACTATTTCAACGTCTTACGGTAATATGGATGCAGTTTTCGCCACGCTCGAAGATGGCATAGCAGCGGCGTTGGGCACGCTGTCGGGTGACGATGCCGACGAGGATGTTCGTCAGCCTCTCGGGGTCGGCATAGAGGATGCCAGTCACTTCATGAGGGTCGAAGGTGGCGTTCAACCATTCATCGGCAGTGGCCAGGCGGTAGAAGCGCTCGTAGGAGAGGTCGAAGGTGGTTGCGAAGCAGTGGGTGGAGTTGGGCACGGCATTGCGGTTGCCCGAGGCACGCAGCCGCTCCACGTCCTCCACCGTGCGCAGCACCGAGGTGACGATGATGCGGTATTCGCCCAGCTCGGCCGCTCGGACGCTGTCGCGGAACGCCTCGCCGATGTCGTTCACCAGCGCTGCCGCTGCCGACGTGAGGAAGGGGATGGAGTATTCAAGCGAATCGACGGTGTAGGCATCGTTGCTCTCAATGAACGTCAGCCCTGCCGTTGCCGCCTCGGCCCCCTCGCGTGTCGGCAGGGGCGAGCGCAAGCCGAAGCGCTTGGCAGCCTCCAGCTGGATGGCATTCCGGTCGTTGAGCACAGCCGCATGGCGCGCTTGCATGGCGGGGTTGGGCTCCCAGTGCAGCGTGTCCACCGTGCAGAGCGAGTCGGGCACAAATTGTGCCATGGCTGTCGTCGGCAGCACCAGCAGCAGCCATAGCACAACAAGGCTACTGTATCGTAAACGCATAGACGCAGAAGGTGTTGGGAGCCATCCGTCCGTGCATGACGTTGCCCTCGATGCGCTGCTGGAAGGTGCGCGGCAGCACGGCAGCGGGATTCTGCACGGTGTTCTCCAAATCGGGATTGTCGCTGTGGAAGATGATGTGCTCACCGTCCACCAGCGTCTGCTTCTTCTTCAGCCCGCTGAAGGTGAGGTCGAAGCGGCGCGGCTCGGAGGCTGTGTTCACCACCTTCACAATCACCTGGTTCTTCTCCTTGTCCAGCACAGCCGAGGCAAACAGCCCGTCCTGCCCCTCGCTGCCTGCCACGGGCTTGCCGTTCTCGGTGAGCGTGAGGACGTTGGTGCCCTTGTAGGTGCTGTAGAGCTGCTGCACGTAGTAGCTGCACGTGCGGACGCTGCGCAGGTTGTCGTACCAGATGAGGTCGGGCCTCCACTGCCAGCCCTCCACATGGGCGAAGAGCGGGGCGTAGGTGGCCATATAGACGACGTCGGCGTTGCGCTCGAGGCCCGTCATGAAGGCAGCCTCCATGAGCGAGGCGTTGAAGTGGTTGTACTTCTTGCCGCGTCCGTGGCAGGCATATTCTCCGGCAAACACCTTCGGGCCCTTGCGGTCGTAGGTGTCATAGCGGTTGGCATGGCTGATGAACCAGCTCTCGGGCGCATAGTAATGCTCGTCCACGAGGTCGGCTTTCAGGCGGCGCATCTCGGGCCAGAGGAAGTCGAACATCTCACCGCTGTTGTAGGGGCCTGCGGTACCGATGATGTTGATTTCGGGGTGAGCCTTCCGCAGGGCGGCGATGAAGGGCTCCACATGGTCGATGTACTCCTGTCCCCACTGCTCGTTGCCCACAGCCAGGAACTTCAGCCCAAAGGGCTCAGGGTGTCCCATGTCGGCACGCACCTTGCCCCACTTCGTATCCACGCTGCCGTTGGCAAACTCAATGAGGTCGAGGGCATCCTGCACAAAGGGCTGTAGTTCATCCACAGGGCAGTGAGCGTTTTCCTCGGGCCGGTTCTGGAACTGACAGGCCAAGCCACAACTGATGACGGGTAGCGGGGCGGCGCCGATAGCCTCCGAGAGGCAGAAGAACTCATAGAAGCCGAGACCATAAGTCTGGAAGTAGTCGGGGAAGAAGCGGTAGTCGAAGGTATAATGCCAGCGGTTTTCGTTCAGCGGGCGATTTTCGGCAGGGCCGACGGTATTTTTCCAGTTGTAGCGCGTAGCGAGGTCAGTACCCTCGACGATGCAGCCACCAGGGAAGCGGAACACACCCGGATGAAGGTCAGCCAACGCCTGCACAAGGTCGTTACGAAGAATTCCGTTCCACGCATCGGCAGGGAAGAGGCTGACATGCTCCAAATCGACGCTATTCTTCCCCACGAGGAAAATGCGCAATTGGGCCTTCGGATGGGTTAGGGGCGACTCAATGGCCACCTCGTACTTCTTCCACTCGCTGCCTTCGAAAGATATTTCCTTTTCGGCAAACTGCTGACGCTCACCCATCGTGTTGGGGATGGCGAGCTGAACGCGCACCTTAGCAGTCTTGAAACCGTCTGGCACACGAGCCCAGACGGAGAAGTTGTACGTCTTACCCTGCTCCACGCCGATGCCAAAGAAGCCTTCGTTAATGAGGGCGGTAAACTTATCGTGATGGCCGCTGTAGCCCAGGCGGACATAGTTGGGGTTGCGGTCGAAGGGGCCGTCGCCCTTGCGAAGTTCCACATTGCCAGCCACCTGCCAGCCCGTGAAGGCGTAGGGGAAGTCGAAAGAGCGGTTCTTCACCAACTCGGCATAGAGTCCGCCGTCTGCGCCATAGTTGATGTCCTCAAAGAAAATTCCATACATGGTGGACTGGATGGGAGCACCCACCTTCTTGAGATTTACCTGATAGTCGTGGACGGGCAGAGAGCCCCAGTCCATGCCGGGCTGTGCCGATGCGGCTGCCACACACAGCATGGCGGCGAAAAGGGAAAGCAATGTCTTTTTCATGTGCAATGATATTCGTTTATGGATTTTGGGCGTAAAGATACGCATTTCCTTTTAAAATAAGAGTGGAAGAGTGAGTTTTTTGTACCGCCAGCACTTTTTTTGAATCATTTTGAATGATTATTCAGAAAAAGCTATTATCTTTGACGGCAGTTTTGAAATAGTAATTCGTAAATTGTCAAATCGTAAATGAAGAATACTATCATCATCACTGGCGGAGCGGGCTTCATAGGCAGCCACGTCGTCCGTCTTTTCGTGAACAAATACCCCGAGTATCACATCATCAATGTCGACAAACTGACATACGCCGGTAACCTCGCCAACCTGAAGGACGTCGAGGATAAGCCCAATTACACCTTTGTCCGAGCCGACATCTGCGACTTCGACACCATCTATGCCCTCATGCAGCGCGAGCACGTGGACGGCATTATCCACCTCGCTGCCGAGAGCCACGTGGACCGCAGCATCAAGGACCCCTTCACCTTTGCCAAGACGAATGTCATGGGTACCCTCTCGCTCCTCCAGGCTGCCAAGCTGTATTGGGAGAGCCTGCCGGAGGGCTACGAGGGCAAGCGCTTCTACCACATCTCCACCGACGAGGTGTATGGCGCCCTGGAGATGACGCACCCCGAGGGCATCCAGCCCCCGTTCAGCACCAAGGCCTCCAGCGGACAGCACCACCTGGCCTACGGCGAACTCTTCTTCACCGAAGACCTCAAGTACCAACCTCACAGCCCATATAGCGCTGCCAAGGCCTCGTCAGACCACTTTGTGCGTGCCTACCATGATACCTACGGCCTGCCCACCATCGTGACGAATTGCTCCAACAACTACGGCCCCTACCAGTTCCCCGAGAAGCTCATCCCCCTTTTCATCAACAATATCCGCCACCGCCGCCCGCTACCCGTCTATGGCAAGGGCGAAAATGTGCGCGACTGGCTTTATGTTGAGGATCACGCCCGCGCCATCGACGTCATCTTCCATCGCGGTACCATCGCCGAGACGTACAACATCGGAGGCTTCAACGAGTGGAAGAACATCGACATTATCCGCGTCCTCATCAACACCGTCGACCGCCTGCTAGGCCGTCCCGAAGGCGCCGACATGGACCTCATCACCTACGTCACCGACCGTGCCGGTCACGACCTCCGCTATGCCATTGACAGTTCAAAATTACAGCGCGAACTTGGCTGGGAGCCCAGTCTCCAATTCGAGGAAGGCATCGAGAAGACCGTCCGCTGGTACCTCGACCATCAGGACTGGATGGACAACGTCACCTCCGGCGACTACCAGAAGTATTACGACGAAATGTACAAGAACCGATAAATAAGATATACTTTATGCTGACCAACGACAATCACCTCTACATTGCCCACTGCGACGATGGTGCCATCAACCTCTGCGGCAAAATGGCCAACCGCCACGGACTAGTAGCCGGCGCCACCGGTACCGGCAAGACCGTCACCCTGCAAGTACTCGCTGAAACCTTCAGCCAGGCAGGCGTCCCCTGCTTCATGGCCGACATGAAGGGCGACTTGAGCGGCATCAGCCGTCCTGGCGCCATGAGTTCCTTCATTCAAAAACGCTGCCCTGAGTTCGGTATCGAAAATCCCCAGTTCGAAGGCTGCCCTGTACGCTTCTACGACGTCTTCGGCGAGCAGGGTCACCCCATGCGCACCACCATCAGCAACATGGGGCCCCAGCTGCTCGCCCGTCTGCTCGACCTCAACGAGACGCAGACCGGCGTACTCAACATCGTATTCCGCATTGCCGACGATCGCGGCTTACTGCTCATCGACATCAAGGACCTCCGCTCTATGCTCAACTACGTTAGCGAGCACCATCGCGAGTACACCGCCAAGTACGGCATGATGACGTCGGCCAGCATCGGCGCCATTCAGCGCGCTCTCCTCAGCCTTGAGGATCAGGGTGGCAACATCTTCTTCGCCGAGCCCTCTTTCGACATTTTCGACCTCCTCGCCAACGAAGGCGGCCGCGGCGTCATGAGTGTCCTTGCCGCCGACAAGCTGATGCTCAATCCCAAACTCTACAGCACCTTCCTGCTCTGGCTGCTCAGCGACCTCTACGCCCAGTTGCCCGAGGTGGGCGACATGGAACTGCCTCGCCTCGTCTTCTTTTTTGACGAAGCCCACATGCTCTTTACCGACACCTCCAAGGCCCTCATCGAGAAGATTGAGCAGGTCATCCGCCTGATCCGCAGTAAGGGCGTCGGCGTCTATTTCGTCACCCAGTACCCCCCCGACATCCCCGAGAACATTCTCGGCCAGCTTGGCAACCGCGTGCAGCATGCCCTCCGCGCCTACACGCCCAAGGACCAGAAGGCCGTCAAGGTCTCTGCCGATACCTTCCGTCCCAACCCCAAGTTCGACACCTCTGAGGCCATCACCCAATTGGGCACCGGCGAAGCTCTCGTCTCTTTCCTCGACGAGAAGGGCATCCCCGGCATGGTGCAGCGAGCCAAGATTCTCTTCCCGCTCAGTCAGATTGGTGCCATCAGCTGCAGCGAGCGCGAGATGATCATCAACCGCAGCCGCATCTACGGCAAGTACGACAAGATGATCGACCGCGAAAGCGCCTTCGAAATCCTCCTGGCCGAAGCCGAGGCAGCCGAAAAGGCAGCCGAAGCTGCTGCTAGGGAAGCCGAGGCCGAGCGCCGCGCCATCGAGGTTAGCAAGCGGGAAAGCGGGCAGGTCAGCAAGCGTAGCGGCAGGGGTGAAACGACTACCAAGGTCACCAAGAAGTCCGGCAATAAGAGCATCGGCAAGGTCGTTACCGGCGCCATCGTCACCTCTGCCACCGCCGCTGTGGGCAGCGCCATCGGCAAGGAAGTCAAGAAGGCTGTCGGCGGTAAGGCCAAGAGTGGTTCCGTCCAGAAGACCGCCGGCAATGCCATTGGCAACGCCGCCAGCTCAGCCACCCGCTCCATCCTCCGCTCCATCCTCGGCAACCTGATAAAATAATTGAATATGAGGAATGAGAAATTAGGAATTCAAGAATGAGGAACAAGAAATCGGCTGCGCACAGCCATTTTTCCTCCAAAACATTTCCTGATTTCTCATTCCTCGTTTTTAATTATTCTAAATCCTTTTTATCCTTTTTTATTATAAACCTTTTGGTAAAAACCCTGTCATAATAGCGTTTGAATCCAATTTCGATTCAAATTCTATGAACATAAAAAAATAGAGATGAAAGTATTGCGAGTATTGTGTTGTGCATTGCTGGTTTGTTTGTTGGCCATCGGTACGGTTGAGATGTCGGCTGCCAGCTCCATGAAAGTGACCATCACTTATGCAGGCAACTCCGTGAAGGTGAGCCAGCCTAAGAACAAGAAGATCAAGGTAACCCACACGGGCGCCAAGGTAGTGGTGGACAGCCAAGTGACGGACGATGAGGTGGAGTATGTGCTGAAGGGCGAGTCGGCGGACGGCAGCTTCGAACTGAACGGCAAGTACAAAGCCACCGTAACCCTCGACGGCCTAACCCTGACGGCGCAAGAGGGGCCGGCCATCAACCTCAAGTGCGGCAAGCGAATGAAGCTGCATCTGGCTGACGGCTCGGCAAACGTGCTGGTCGATGGAGTGGACACCCTGCACAAGGCTTGCATCTACACCAAGGGGCATCTGGAAATCGGCGGCGGCGGCAAGCTCAACGTGACGGGCCACTCGAAGAACTGCATCGCTGCCAAGGAATATATTGAAATCAAGCGTTCGGCAGGCTGCATCACCCTGGCGTCGGACACGGGCAACGGCATCAACAGCGGAACGGATATCACCATCAGCGGCGGGACTATCGACTTCAACCTTGCCAGTTTGGATAAGAAAGCGCTGAAGTGCGACTCCACCCTGACCATCAACGGCGGCAGCATTCGCGTGCTGATGACAGGCGATGGCGGCAAGGGCGTGAAGTGTGGCGACCTCGTGATGAATGGCGGAACCTTGGACATTGAAACCACGGGCAACTACGTGAGCATTCGCCCCTTCGGTGGCTTCGGAGGTCCTGACTTCGGTGGAGAGATGCCCGACTTCGGTGGTTTTGGAGGCCCTGACTTAGGCGGAGAGATGCCTGACTTTGGCGGTGGAATACCTGACTTCGGCGGTGAAATGCCTGACTTTGGTGGATTCCCTGGCTTTGGCGGATTCCCTGGCTTTGGCGGCGAGAGACCTGACAGCATAGACTTCGGCGGATTCCCAGGATTCCCGCCAGGAAACGGCTTCCCTGACTTCGGCGGTGGAATGCCCGATTTCGGTGGATTCCCCGGCTTCGGACGTTCCAATCGTGGTGACCAGATACAAATAAGCGACTCCATCCGCCAGCTTCTTTTCGGCGACCAGCCCGAGGAGCGAAGAATGGGATTCGCCAAACAAAAATACGAAGGCAGCGCCAAGGCCATCAAGGCCATGGGCACCATCACCATCAACGGCGGTGAGGTAAGCGTGACCACATCCTCCGCTGGTGCCGAAGCACTGGAAGGGAAGCAAGGGGTGACCATCAACGATGGTTCAGTACACTTGAAAGCCATGGACGACGGCATCAACTCCAACGGGACGATAGCCTTCCACGGCGGCGACGTATTTGTGTGGAGTGTGGGCAACGACGCCATCGACTCCAATTCGCGTGGTCAGGAGGGCATTGTCATTACCGGCGGCACCATCAACTCATGCTCACAAGTAGGCCCTCCAGAGGAACCGTTCGACAGCGACTTCACCCCGATGACCCTCACGGGCGGCACCGTGTTCGGCATGGGCGGCTCGATGGGCGGCGAAGCCCCCATGCCCCGCGAGTCGGACGACACCCAGCTTACCGTCTCGCTGAACGGCCTGCCCTGCCCCGAGGGGAAAACGTTGCTATGTGTCGACGACGACGGACGGGAACTGTTCTCCTTCGTCATCCCCTTCACCATGCGGAGCAGTAGCAGCATCCTCTCCCTCCCCCAATTCCAGAAAGGTAAGACCTATCGCGTCAAAATCAAAGACCCTGACGTCACGCTGAAAGAATTCACCTTTTAAGGTTGGTCCCCATGCCCTGCTTTTATTTGCACGAGAGGAGGATTTTTCCGCGATGGGGAAGGATGCGCCAAGCAGCGGCGGATGAGGGAGAAACGGGGGCGAAGACACCCTTCAAGGCACGAAGGGCGTAGGGGTGGTCGTTCAAAGTGGCAGTAAGCTCATGGTCCGTGATCTGAGTGAAGGGCAGCGCAGAACGGGGGGCAGCCGTAAACTCGAGAGCCCATTTCATAGGCTGCTGCGGATGGAAATCAAAGGTCATCTTGTCCTCGGTAAATGTTAGGGTGAAGGTACCGTAGGGCGTGGTCTGCTCGACGACAAGGGCATCAGCAGCGGTCTGGCGGTAGGTGTGGGCGGTGACGGGTATCTCCTCTGCCTTTCCCCCATCGTCGAGGGCGACAAGGCGCAGCCCTGCCCTCTCGTCAGACGTACTCCAGAGATAGCCGTCGACAATGGGTAGTGTGGAATAGACGCATTTCGTGGAGGTGCCGGCTCGGCGGAGATAGTCGGACTCGAGGGTTTCATCGAAGAGGTGGATGTCACGGATAGTGAAGCGGTCGGCATCCCAGTAAAGCCCGGCACGGTAGTAGCGGCTGTCGTACCACGCGGCGCTGCGGCCGTCGTGGAGGTAGTTGTCGTTAACGGTGACGGCTGTGGCGGGAGTCACGGGATAACGCTGGCGGAACCAGCGCCCCGACTCTGCCAATGTCTCTACACGGACTTTTCCTTCGTCGGCCAGACGGCGGATGAGCGGCATCTGCATGGTAAGACCATCCTTCATGGCATCCCAGCCGAAAGAGTTCTCCTGCCCTGCCTGAATGTAGTTGAAGGCAAGGCTGGTGCTGGAGGTCATGGCAGAGAGGAACCACTCCGTCCACTGGCGGTTACCCCCTCCTCCACCGTGGCCGGTATAGACGGGCTCAAGGGTGATGACGCCCTGGACGCGGCTGTCGAGGGCGTTGTCGTACTGGTGGACGGGGTCGCTGCCAAGCATACGGAACACGGGGACGGGAATCTGCCCCGCAGCAGTCTGGGCGGGCATGTAGGCATTGACGCGGCTGGGGTAGTAGGCCTGATTCCAGTAGCCGCCCCAGAGGGTGTAACCGTCGGTGCCGTACTGGTCCTTACAGTTGCACGAGGCGGTGATGTGGTACTTGTCGCTAAGGTACGCGAGGGTGTGGGCATCGATGAACCACGAGCCGACGGATGCGGGATAGCAGCCGAAGACGTCGTGGAACTTCGCCATATAGACGTCCACGAGGCGTTCACGCTCATCGGGGGTGTAGCCGGTGGCGAAGCCTACGTTGGCATGCCAGTCCCAGGGGTAGCGGCCGCGCCACGTCATGCCGGCATCGCGGACGTGCGGCTCGGTGATTTCCCACCATGCGCCCACCTCGTGACCGCGGTTCATGGCCTCCGTCAGCAGCTGCTGGTAGGCAGGGTTTACGAGGGCGTCGTACTGGAGCAGGAAGGTGCCGTGGAAGCCATACTCATCCAGTTGTCGGAGCTCATTGGCGGTGGTTTGGAAGAGGTAGTCGTCGGTGAAGCGCTCGTCGCGTGGCTCGGTCTGACGGATGAAGTTCACGAAGTTGACGATGCAGGGCTGCTGCTCCGGCACCGCCGGTTGGCAGGCTGTGAGGGACAGGACAGCCAGCAGAAGGCCGATTGCCGCAAGGCAGAAAAGTGAATGACGGGGCATGGTTATCAGGAGAGGGGAAAGATTATTCGTTCTGGAAAAGAATGGGCGACGTCAGCCTAACAGCACGTCCAAGACCATCATCAGGGCAAAGCCGAGGGCGAAGCCGACGGTACCGATGTTGGAATGACGGCCCTGCGAATACTCAGGCACCAGTTCATCCACCACCACGTAGAGCATGGCGCCGGCGGCGAAGGCCAGCATGTAGGGCATGATGCCGATGATGGATGTGGCCAGCAGGAGTACCAGCGCGCCGCCGATGGGCTCGACGATGCCACTCAGCGCGCCGATGCCGAAGGCACGGAGGCGGCTGTTGCCCTCAGCCCGCAGCGGCATGGAGATGATGGCCCCCTCGGGAACATTCTGTATGGCGATACCCAGCGACAACGCAAGGGCGCCGGCCAGACGGAAATCAGCCGTTAGGGCGCCGGCGATGGCTACGCCCACGGCCATGCCCTCGGGGAAGTTGTGGATGGTGACGGCGAGAGCCAGCTTTGCGGTACGCGACAGACGGCTCTTCGGTCCCTCGGGGCCGCCGACAGGATGGATGTGCGGCGTGACGTAGTCAATCAGCAGCAGGAACGCAAAGCCCGCCAGCAGCCCTATGGTGGGCGCCACCACAGCCTTCGCCCCCTCGCCCATGCCGATGGCGGGTATGATCAGCGACCACACGGAGGCAGCCACCATCACGCCGGAGGCAAAGCCCAACAGGATCTTCTGCACCAGCGGAGGCATCTCCCGCTTCATGAAGAACACGAATGCCGACCCCAGGGCAGTCCCCAGGAACGGAATCAACAGCGCAACGACAACTGGATTCATTTCTTTTGTTTCTTTTGACGGATGGATTCGTAATAGGCATGGCGGCGGGGATTCTCCGGGAACCAGCCCCTGAGGACGCGCTTTTCCTGCTGGAACATCTCCAGAATGCCCCAAAGGCAGGAGAAGGCAAAGCCGCCGATGATGGTGGAGAGTGTCTGGTCAGCAACAAACAGCGACACACCGCAGCAGGCCAGCCCCACCACGAGCCAAAGCCACCAGCTCTGCTTGCCCCAATAATACTCCATCTTGATGACGGCGGGATGGCAGATGCCGATGCAGAAGAAGACGGCCGCGCCGACAATGATACCGCTGAAGTTCATCGTTTACAGCAGGGCTTTAATGTGTGCGTCCATCTCCTCAGGAGTCACCGTAGGCTCGAAGCGGGCTACCACACGGCCCTTGCGGTCGATGAGGAACTTGGTGAAGTTCCACTTGATGTCCGGGTTGGAGGCATAGTCGGGGTTGGCCCTGGAGAGCATCCCGTCCATGAACCGGCCCGTGTCGCTGTCGCCGAAACCGGCAAAGGGCTTCTCCGAGTAGAGCCAGCGGAAGACGTCGTTGGCATGCTCGCCGTTCACGTCGGACTTCGCCATCAGCGGGAAGGTCACGCCGTGATTGATCCGGCAGAACTCCTCTATCTCTTCGTCGCTGCCGGGCTCCTGATGGCCGAACTGGTCGCAGGGGAAGCCGATGATGACAAGCCCCTTGCCCCTATACTTCTGATACAGCGCCTCAAGCCCGTCGTACTGCGGGGTGAAGCCGCATTTGGAGGCGGTGTTGACAATCAGCAGCACCTTTCCCTTGTAGTCGGCAAAATTCATCACGTCGCCCTTGTTCGTCTCGGCGGTGAAGTCGTAGATGGTGGTTGCACCAGGCGTGCAACTGAGAAAGCCGGCAAGCGTTGCCGTCAGCGCTACAACGAGTGGGAACAATTGTTTCTTTGTCATTTATCCTTACTTTTTATATCGTTAATTCGTCAGAGTTTTACTATTCGATGTGCAAAGATAAGACAATTATTTGAAAAAGGGAAAAAGAAAAAAGGGGGAAATCGTTTAACGTTTAACGGAGATTGGTTTAACGTTTAAGGTTTAAGGTTTAACGAACGCGTCCTTCGATGCCACCAGCGCCAACCTCGTTAAGCGCAAAGGGAGTATGATTTTGTGCTTATATTTACTAAAATTATATTAACTTTTTAACCGCTAATGTTTGCATACTCCTTTGGGGGGGATGATGCTCGGTCTGACCGCGCCCTCCCTGCGGGTTCCGCTCATAGTGGCGATCTATTGAAACAGCGCAGTTACGACCGGCGCTATGTCTTTCATTCTGTCCCTGAAGATGATGGCTCCGGTCTTTCCATCGATGATGAGCATGGCAGGGATGCCGTGCAGGGCATACACCGTCATCATACCATCGTCATTCCTGCCCGGGTGAGTATCCCTGACATTCACCCAGTTCATCCCGCTTTCGGGGAGGAAATTCTTCCAGTTATTCTCGTTTTGGTCTTCCGAAACAGAATAAATCTCAAGACCTTTGTCGTGATACGCTGTATACAGGGCTTGCAGTTTGGCAATGGATTCCCGACAGGAGCTGCACCAGGTGGCCCAGAAGTCCAGGAGAATGTAGCGGTTGGCGGGGTTGTTCACCACGGAACTCAGGCTGATCAGGTTCCCGTCGACATCAGGGAACTCCATATCAATGAAATAGTTAGGGATTTCGCTGCCTTCGGGTGCGGGCTCCGTTCGTGCCCTGCGGGTTAGCGTTTCCCGCAATTCGGCCACATAGGGCTTCGCCGCAAGGTCTTCCGACAGACGGTCAAGTACCGCCAGCCCCTGTGCAGCCGTGGCGCCGTTGGCGTCTGCCATGTAAAGTGCCAGGATGCCGGTTTCCTCGGCATTGAGGACGTCTTTCCTGATGGCGTCGGCGGCAGACGGATCGGCGTTATTATCCAATTGACTGATCTTGCATAATAAGTCATTGGACGGGGTGCCCGATGCATGGGTAAGATAATCCTCCTCATCCGTTGCATCTATATCGGCAACAATGGTTCCCGGTTCCAGAAAAAAGTCCTTCAGCTGCTCCCCATCCTCCGGGTAGAGGTATACATGTGTGGGTGCAGAGACACGGGGGTGGAACTCATACGTGCCCTCCTTGACCCGCGTTGCAGCAACGACCTTGTAATGGTCATAGGCGTCCAGCATTTCAAGTTTTGTTCCGTCCTTCAAGCCTTTGACGGAGCCCTTTACGGTACAGTATTCCGTCTGGGACTGGCAGGCGCTGAGACAAACAAACAACACCGACAGCAATGAAATAATGCAGATCCTCTTCATTAGATTCCGATTTATCGGGCGCAAAGATACAAAAATATAGGCGAGAGCGCGGTGGATTGCGGCCGTTTTAACACAAAACTCGCCGTGGCGGGTTGCGAAGGGGGCGACGACGGGAGCGTCCCGGCTGCGGGTACAGTTGCAGATTTTCACTGCATTCCCTCTAAGTCCAGCACCCATTAAGTCATGGGGTGAAAACCAAATGCGCTGCAAAGGTAAGCATTTTTTCGCCCGGTGTACCCATGCACTTCGGAAAATTGCAAAAAATGGGGAAAAATCGTGTAACGGAGATTGGTGGTCAGTGATTAGTGAATAGTGATAAAACGGTCGTCGTTTTGCCCGACAATCATGCAGCATTTGATGCCAAAATCGCGCTTGACGTCTCAAAAAAACAAGACAAATCGTGCGTTTTTTTGCCTGTTCATGCGTCAGAAATCGCACATAATACATGGAAAAAGCAGCTTTTTTGCCCATTCTTTCAAGGTCCACTTTGCAAAATTAACGATTTTCCCCTTTATCAAATTCGTCATACGGCCCTATAAATCAGACAGTCCATGCGATAAGCCCCACAGCCCTGCGGGAAAAGTGGTTAAAAGGTTAAATGGTTAAATAGGTCCCCTGCGTGCGCGTGCAGTACTAGATTGGAAAGATAATTAGATAATTGATATATTAAATTAAATATATATAATCTTTCCATATATATAGTAATTAATT
>CAMYYY010000047.1 GCA_947303715.1 uncultured Bacteroidales bacterium
ATGAGGTGAACTTCACCGAACTGGCCTGCACCACCAGACTGCTTCTTGTGACGATAATCGGCACGGGCAGCCTTGGTGATGGTCTCACGATAAGGAACGCGGGGCTCGTCGTAGATGATGTGGAGCTTGTCGTTGTTCTCAAGCAGCCACTTCAGCGTGCGGAGGTGGAACTCACCCTGTCCGTGGATAATAATCTGACGGAGCTCCTTCGACTGCTCGATAACCCACGTCGGATCCTGCTCGTGCAGACGGTTGCAGGCTGTCATCATCTTTTCGGTATCGGCCTCGTTCTCGGGACGGATGGCACGGGAATACTTGTAGTTGGGATAGACAATGAAGTCGAACAGGTTGTCGGCATCCTTGCTGTTAAGGGTGTTGCCTGTCTTGACGTCTTTCAGCTTGACGGTGCAACCGATATCGCCGGCCTGCAGTTCGTCAACCAGCTGACGATAGTTGCCACGTCCCGGAGTAAAGAGCTGGGCAATACGTTCCTTCGAACCACGTGAAGCGTTGTTCAGGTCGTCGCCCGTCTTAACGGTGCCACTCATTACTTTGAAGTAGCAGACTTCGCCGATGTGCTGCTCCATCTCCGTCTTGAAGAAGAACAGGGAGGTGGGAGCTGCGGCATCACACTTGACTTCTTCGCCCTTGGTGTTGGGAGTACCGGGGAATTCATCAACAGTAGGTGCCACACCTGCAACAAAGTCGAGGATGCGAGCCACGCCAACGTTCTTGGAAGCCGAGCTGCAGAGGATAGGATAGATGCCATGCTGGGAGAGTCCCTTCTTAATACCTTCAACCATCTCCTCTTCAGAGAGCTCCATCGTCTCAAAGAATTTTTCCATCAAAGCCTCGTCGCCACTAGCAGCAGCCTCGACGAGAGCATCGTGCATGTCCTGAGCCTTGCCGGCAAGGGCAGCGGGGATGTCGCTGACGGTAGCGGGAGTACCATCAGCACCATAGGTGTACTGCTTCATAGTCAGCACATCGATGACGCTGTTGAAGTCAGGGCCGCAGGATGCGGGGAACTGTGCGGGGATAACCTTGCCGCCGAAGTCACGCTTCAGGTCTTCCACCACCTTGTCGTAGTCGCACTTGTCGCTATCGATATTGTTGACGACAAAAACGATGGGCTTGTGAAGTTTGTCTGCCTGACGGAAGTTATTCTGCGTGCCGACCTCAACGCCGTATGCTCCGTTGACGACGAGCATGGCAATGTCGCAAATGTTGAGGGCTGTGACAGAGCCTCCGCTGAAGTCACCCGAACCCGGGCAGTCGAACATGTTGAGCTTATGTGCACCACGCTCGACAGCGAAGACGGTGGAGAAGACGGAATAGCCGTACTCCTGCTCCACAGGGTAGCAGTCGCTGACGGTATTCTTAGCGTTTACGGAACCACGGCGGCGAATAACGCCGCCCTCTAAAAGCATGGCCTCAGTAAGAGTGGTCTTACCTGAACCCGAACCTCCAACGATTGCAAGGTTCGAAATCTCATTGGTCTTATAGACTTTCATTTCGGTGATAAATTGTTAATTATTATTGTTTTATTTCAATATTTCCGCACAAAAAGGGGTACTCCACACCGTGAAGCGCTGCGAAATTACTAAGAAATAAGGATATATGAAAATAAATAAGAAAAAAAATAAAAGCTAATATGAATTTTGCTTTTTCGCTTGCCTTGTACTACCTTTGCAACATGGCAGGAATCTATGTGCATATTCCCTTCTGTAAAAGCAGATGCAAATACTGCGATTTTTATTCTACGACGGGGGGAGAGGAGAGGAAAAAACTAAGTAATCAGAATACTCCGAATAATCCGGGTATTCCGAGCAAACAGGAGGCCTATATTGAGGCGGTATGTCGCGAAATGGAGTTACGCAAAGAGTTCTTACAAGGCGAACCCGTTAGGACACTCTATTTTGGCGGAGGGACGCCCTCGCAGCTCTCCCCTGCACTGTTGGGACGCATGGTACGGAAGGCTAAGAAAACATTTGGCTTCAACACGTTAGACGAGCTGACTATCGAGGCAAACCCTGATGACCTATCGCAGGAGTGGATTGACAGGTTGAAGGATGCTCTTCCGCAATATGCGCTACGCATCAGCATGGGCATTCAGACGTTCGACGACTCCCTGCTGCAGCTATTAGGACGACGACATACGGCGCAAGAGGCCATTGAAGCTGTGCATCGCTTGCAAGGCAACGGAATAACGGAAATCAGCATCGATTTGATGTATGGGCTTCCGAGCAATAGGAACCATGGGAACTATGAGAAAGTATGGAAAGAGGATTTGAAGCAGGCTATTGAGCTCGGGGTGCCACATATTTCGGCCTACCACCTAAGCTACGAGGAGGGCACGCCACTCTATCGTATGCGCGAGCGAGGCGAAATCTACGAAGTAGACGAGGAGGAGAGCCTTGCCTGCTTCCGCCTGTTGCGTCACACATTACTCGAGGCGGGATATAGGCATTACGAAATCAGCAATTTTGCTCTATCTGGACACGAAGCCAGACACAACAGCAGCTACTGGAACGGCATCCCCTATCTGGGGCTGGGGCCTGGAGCGCACTCTTACGACGGTACACATCGAACATGGAACCATCCCAACCTTGAAGGCTATCTCAAGGGGATACATGGAAACGATACAAACGATATCTCGTCGGGTGAAACGCTGAGCGACGAGGAACGCTACAACGAATATATCATGACGCGCCTGCGTACAGCACGAGGCATCAGCCCGCAAGAGATTGGCACCCTATTTGGCAAAGAACGGGAGCGTTATTGTCGCACCCGCGCGCAAACCTATTTAATAAACCATCGGCTGTGCGAGACAGCCGACGGACGATGGGCGCTGACGGAAGAGGGAATCTTCGTGTCTGATGCAATTATTGCAGACTTGTTCTGCTGAAACAAATCCCAAGACAATATGTGAGGGTCAAACTACGTCAAACTTCGTGCCGAACCACTCGTCCAGCGTCTCTTCTACTTTGAAGTTTATGGCAGGCGTAATCTTGTTCTTTATGCGGGTATAGACAATCATTACGGCACCGATGTCATCCATGATGCCCAGCATATGGAACACTTTACGGGGAATAATGTCACCCGGCACAAGGATGTAGAGCAACGAGCCGTAGATGAGCGCCTTGTCGCGCGCAGTCACGTTCTCGTCCGTCATCACATAGTAGAACTGCAGGAGTGGTTTGGCAGCGATACGTCCCGCACGGAGGGCGTACTTCCGAAGGAAACCCAGCACCTTCTGCGATTCACCCTTCCAGTCGGTTTTCTGCAACCGCTCGACGAGCGGTTTCAACATTGTTTCTGTAATTTTCATAAGGCAATCGAATCAAATAGTTTTGCGGTAGTAGCGGAAGCAGCGCGGATGAGATCCTGCGGCGCAATCTTGAACTGAAGGCCACGTTGCCCAGCGCTGACGTAGATATAGGGGAACGAGAGGCAGCTCTCGTGAAAATAGGTCGGGAAGCGTTTCTTCATGCCGATGGGCGAACAGCCTCCACGCACATAGCCCGTCAAAGGCAGCAGTTCCTTCAACGGCAGCAGGGCGCAACTCTTGTTGCCCGACACTTTAGCAGCCAACTTCAGATCGATTTCTGCCTCGCTAGGGATTACGCAGACGAAGTGGCCCGTCTTGTCGCCATGCAGGACGATAGTCTTGAAGACCTGCTCAACAGGCTCGCCCAGCGAAGCAGCCACATGGGGGGCGCTGAGGTCGTTCTCGTCCACCTCATAGGGCACTAATTCGTAGGCAATCTTCTGCTGGTCAAGCAGGCGCGCCGCATTCGTCTTATTGATTTTCTGCGCCATTAGAATCAAACCATGCTTTTCACCACCTCCATCACCTTCTCGCCTATTTCAGCAGCGGCTTCGGGCGTATGAGCCTCGCTATAGACGCGGACGATGGGCTCGGTATTGCTCTTGCGCAGATGCACCCATTTGTCAGGGAAGTCAATCTTCACGCCATCGATGTCGGTGATGGCAACGCCGGCAGCCTTGTTCTCAGCAGAGGAGTAGAGCGCCTTTACCTTAGCCAGCACGGCATCCACGTCTGTATCGGGCGTGAGATCGATGCGGTTCTTTGCCATAAAATAGGACGGATAGGTCTTGCGCAGCTCGCTCACCGCGCAACCCTTCTTGGCCAGATACGTCAGGAAGAGGGCTATGCCGACGAGGGCATCGCGTCCGTAGTGGCTGGCGGGGTAGATGACACCTCCGTTACCCTCGCCTCCGATGACAGCACCTGTTGCCTTCATCTTCGCGACGACGTTCACCTCGCCCACGGCAGAGGCGTTGTATTGTTGTCCGAAGCGCTGCGTGACGTCGCGCAGAGCGCGTGTGGAGCTGAGGTTGCTGACGGTATTACCAGGAGTGTGCTGGAGAATATAGTCGGCAACAGTAACCAACGTGTATTCCTCGCCGTACATGGCGCCCTTCTCGTCGATAACAGCCAGACGGTCCACATCCGGGTCAACGACAAAGGCCACGTCGCAGTCGGACGTCTTCATCAACGCCATAATGTCGCCGAGATTCTTCTCCAGCGGCTCGGGATTGTGTTGGAAATCGCCCGTGGGCTCGGTATAGAGCCCCTCGACCTTCTCCACGCCCAATTGACGGAGCAACGGGGGCAGAACGATGCCGCCTACGGAGTTGACCGTATCGATGGCAACCTTGAAATGAGCCTTGCGGATGGCCTCAACATCAACGAGTTCCAGAGCAAGCACGGCGTCGATATGGCGCTGGCCGAAGGATTCGTCGCGAATGTATTTGCCCAACTTATCCACTTCGGCAAAGGTGAAGGCCTCATCTGCAGCAAGGGCAAGCACTTCGGCACCCTCGGCAGCATTCAGGAACTCGCCCTGAGCATTCAGCAGCTTCAAAGCATTCCATTGGCGAGGATTGTGCGAGGCGGTAAGGATGATGCCTCCGCAGGCCTTCGACATCGTGACGGCAAGCTCGGTAGTAGGCGTAGTGGCTAAGCCGATATCGAGCACGTCGAAGCCCATGCCCATCAGGGTGCCGCAGACACATTGTCGCACCATCTCGCCAGAGATACGGGCGTCGCGCCCGACGACGATATGACGAGCCTCGCCCTTATAAGTCTTGCGGATAAGGGTAGCGTATGCTGCGGTAAACTTGGTGATGTCGAGGGGGTTGAGCCCTTCGCCGGCCACTCCGCCTATGGTGCCGCGAATGCCGGAAATAGATTTAATGAGTGACATATAAAGTTAGTTTTTTTAAGGTTCAGGCATGATGGTAATTTCGTAGAAAGTAGCGTATGTCTGCTGTATGGCAAGCGAGGTGCCGTAGTCGTGTGGAGCAATGATGCGCACCTTCGCAGCCTTGTCGTTGGGCCGTCCGGGCGTGATGTACGGGAAGGGCACCAGCCACCCTTCGGGGAAGGTCGTGGTGGTGGAGCTGTAGTATGAATAGACCGACTGGTTCGCCAGGCTGCCATAGACGGAGAGCATGTGGCCGTAGGTGAACGAGCCGCTGAAGGTGTCGCCCGTGCGTTTGATAGTCATCTGCTCAGGACGAGAGTCATAGAGGTTGAGCGTCATAGTGTCGCGGTCGGCTATGCTATATTCGACGTAACGAGCCAGATAGTTGCGATTCTCGCCCTTCGCGTGAGCACGTCCCTCGCCCTTGCGCACAATCTGCATATAGACGCCCGTCTGCTTGAACAGCACGTACTCGTTTTCGGCCACGTTCGTCAGGCTGTCCTGGGCATAGAATTCCTCCTCAGTGATCACCTTGATGGGACGTCCGTCGATGCCGCCGTCGTCGATGAACTTGGCTATGGCGTTGTCCTCCTTCTCCTTCTTTTCGGCGTAGGTCTCGTACTTCCTACAGCCCGTAAGCTGCACGGCTGCCACGCACATCAGCAGCAAAGACAGGTATGTCGCATTCAGTTTTTTCATACATCTTTATATTTTAGCCTGCGAAGATACTTCAAAGGCTGTGAATAAACAAGGAAAACATATTTTTTAACAATGCAAAGAGCCAACATTTCCCCTACCCCAGTTCCCACTTGCATCGACGTGCCTCTTTCATACCGATTCCGACGTATCTTTGGGCGCCTTCGAAAAGTACATAGGACCCAGATAGTCAACCCCGTCGTTTTTCCAGGCAAATAATTTCTCAGAATAGGCGAATAAATTCTCAGAGCAGGCAAATAAATTTTTAGCGCAGGCGAATAATTTCGCAGAGCAGGCTTCTTTTTCAGAATAATCTATCACCCGTTACTTCGGCACATAAAACTAGGGGAAAAAAGACTTTCTGCAACAGAAATATATTAACGGAAAGAGAGGAAAAACAGGAAAAACGGAAAAAAAACGGAGAAACATTCGCGCGTGTACATATTTTTTTGTACCTTTACGCGCTAAATGTGAAATCAATTATTATTGTTATTTATTAATTTATCATTATGAAAGGATTACGTATTTTTGCCGGCATGGTTGCTTGTGTGGCTCTGCTGGCAGGGTGCAAGAATGCACCGAAAGAAGATGTGGCCCTCTCGGGGCTGAAACGTGCCGACTTCCAGGCTGAACTGCAAGGGAAGAAGACTGACCTCTACATCCTCCGCAACGATGCGGGCATGGAGGTGTGCGTCACCAACTTCGGCGCCCGTGTCGTCAGCATCATGGTGCCCGACAAGGAGGGTAACTTGAAGGACGTCTGCGTGGGTCAGCCCAGCATCCAGGCCTACAACACCATCGAGAGCGACTTTGGCGCCACCATCGGACGCTATGCCAACCGCATCGCCGGCGGCAAGATAACGCTGGACGACAAGGAGTATCAGCTGCCGCAGAACAACTTCGGCCACTGCCTGCACGGCGGCTGCAGCCTCGACCCCAAGAAGTTCGGCTTCCAGGGCGACTACATGGGCTGGCAGTACAAGGTGATGGACGTCGAGGAAGTGACTGACAACAGCATCACCATGTCGTTCGTGAGCCCCGACATGGAGGCAGGCTTCCCTGGCACCGTCAAGGGCAAGGTGCAGTACACCCTCACCCCCTGCGGCAAGCTGGCCATGAAGTGGACCGCCACCACGGATAAGAAGACCGTCGTCAACGTCTGCAGCCACCTCTACTTCAACCTCAACGGCGACTACCACACGCCCATCACCAACCACGTGCTGGCACTCAACGCCGACAACTACACCCCCGTCGATGCCACCTTCATGACCACCGGCGAGATTGCTCCCGTGGCCGGCACGCCCATGGACTTCACCACGCCAAAACCCATCGGCCAGGACATCAACGCCGACTTTGAGCAGCTGCGCTTCGGCAAAGGCTACGACCACAACTGGGTGCTCAACAAAGCCTGCTGCAAGGGTGACGGAAAGTGCGACAAGGAAGGCGGCGAAGCCTGCTGCGAAGAGGGCAAGGAGAAAGCCGAGGGCGAGCATTGCGAACATGAGGGCAAGGGCGGCCTCACCCACGCTGCCGTACTCGTGAGCCCCCTGACGGGCATCCGCATGGACGTCTTCACCAACGAGCCTGGCATCCAGGTCTATACGGGCAACTTCCTCGACGGCACCGTCAACGGCAAGGATGGCAAGCCCATCGAGCACCGCACTGCCGTCTGCCTCGAGACGCAGAAATTCCCTGACACACCCAACAAGAGCCAACTCTGTGGCTGGCCCGATGCGACCCTCGCCCCCGGCCAGGAGTATGAGAGCATCGTCGTCTATCAGTTCAGCGTCGAAGGCGCCTGCTGCAAGGAAGGGCATGAGAACTGCGACAAAGAGCAGAAAGATTGCTGCGAAGAGAAGAAGTAAACCGAAATGTCAAACCGTAAATAAAATCACATGAAATTCCAATTGCTACAGGCTGCCACAGCAGCAGCCGCTGCCCAAGACCTCAACCGCATCAGCCTCTCGACGCTGGACTGGATTTTCGTCGCGCTCTTCTTCGTCGCGATGGTATGGATTTGCTGGGACGTCTCGAAAAAGAAAAAAGAGACCTCAGGCGATTACTTCCTGAACGGACGAAGCGCCACATGGCTTGCCATCGGTGCCTCCATCTTCGCCTCCAACATCGGCTCGGAGCACCTTATCGGCCTTGCCGGATCCGGCGCCACCAGCGGTATGGCCCAGGCTCACTGGGAGATGCACGGATGGATGATCCTGCTACTCGGTTGGGTGTTCGTGCCCTCGATGGTCTATACCATGCCCGAGTTCCTCGAGAGACGTTACAATAAGGAGAGCCGCGGCATCCTCACCTGGCTGTCGCTGGCCAGCTACGTCCTCACGAAGGTCTCCGTCACCGTCATGGCCGGCGGCCTCGCCCTCAACACCCTGCTGGGCATTAACTTCTGGGTAGCAGCCATCGCACTCGTGATCATCACCGCCATCTACACCGTCATCGGCGGCATGGAGTCGGTGCTCAAAACCTCCATCCTGCAGACGCCCATCCTGCTCATCGGCTCGCTCGTCATCCTGTGGATAGGACTGAAGGAGCTGGGCGGCTGGAACGAGATGATGGCCATCTGCTCCTCGCAGCCCGTCAACGAATATGGCGACGGCATGACCACGCTGATGCGTAGCGGACACGACGCCGAATACCCATGGTACGGAGCTCTGTTCTGCTCGATGATTATCGGCTTCTGGTACTGGTGTACCGACCAGTTCATCGTACAGCGTGTGCTCTCCGGCAAGAACCAGAAGGAAGCCCGCCGCGGTACCATCTTCGGTGCCTACCTGAAGCTGCTGCCCGTGTTCCTGTTCCTCGTGCCCGGCATGATTGCCTTCGCCCTGACGAAGAAGCCCGACTCGGCCATCGGTGCCCAGCTTGCCGCTGCCCTGATGCCCGACGCTGCCACCGGAGCCCTGCAGAACCCCGACCTCGCCTTCCCCATGCTGGTGAACACGCTGCTCCCCATCGGTCTGAAGGGCGTCGTCATCTGCGGCATCCTGGCTGCCCTGATGAGCTCGCTGGCATCGCTCTACAACTCCAGCGCCATGCTCTACACCATTGACATCTACAAGCGCAAGCACCCCGAGACGGAGGAGAAGCGCCTTGTCCGCATCGGCCGTATCGCCACCGTCGTCGTCGTCGTGCTCGGCGTGCTGTGGATATTCGTCATCCAGGCCATGGGCAAGAACCTCTATGCCTACATCCAGAACATCCAGAGCCTGCTGGCTCCCGCCATCGCCACCGTCTTCCTGCTCGGTATCTGCTGGAAGAAGACAACCGCCAAGGCGGGTATGTGGACGCTCATCATCGGCATTGTCATCGGTGCCCTGCGTCTGGTGACCATGATTATCAATCCGCAGTCGCACAATGCGTTCACCTACGTGTTCAACGAGATGAACATCTACACGTTCGGTGTCTGCACGTTCATTACCTGCGTCCTGGTGTGCCTTGCCATCTCGCTGTTCACCAAGAAGCCGGCTGTCGAGCAGATACAAGGCCTCGTTTTCGGCACCGCCACCAAGGAGCAGAAGGCCGAGACCCGCGCCTCGTGGAACGGATGGGACATCTTCCACACCATTGTTATCCTCAGCGTCATCGTGGCGTTCTACATCTATTTCTGGTAAGCCATGCTGGAGGAACTGAAAGCCAAAGTCTGCAAGGCCAACCTCGACCTTGTGAAGCATGGGCTCGTCATCTTCACCTGGGGCAACGTGTCGGCCATCGACCGTGAGAGCGGACTGGTGGTCATCAAGCCCAGCGGTGTAAGCTACGACAACATGAAACCCTCCGACATGGTGGTGGTGGATTTGGACGGCAAGGTGGTTGACGGCGACCTCAACCCCTCGTCCGACACCCCTACCCACGTTGTCCTCTACCGCGCATTCCCCCACATCGGCGGCGTGGTGCACACCCACAGCACCTATGCCACAGCCTGGGCCCAGGCAGGTATGGACATCCCCAATATCGGCACGACGCACGCCGACTATTTCCACGACGACATCCCCTGCACGCGCAACATGCGTCGTTCGGAAGTCTTCGGCGAGTACGAGAAGGAGACGGGCAACGTCATCGTCGAACGCTTCAAGAAGCTGAACCCCGACGACACCCCCGCCGTGCTGGTGCGCAACCACGGCCCCTTCACCTGGGGCACGGATGCCGACAACGCCGTCCACAACGCCGTAGTGCTGGAGCAAGTGGCCAAGATGGCCTACATCTCGTCGGACATCAACACCGCCGGCAAGCTGAGCGGCATCTACATCTCCGACTTCGTGCCCACGATGAACAAGCTCCTCATCGAAAAGCACTACAGCCGCAAGCACGGCCCCAACGCCTACTACGGTCAGAAGAAGAAATAATCAACTTTAATTTGACATCAATATGAAAAACGTATTTGAGAATTATGAGATTTGGTGGGTAACTGGTGCACAGTTGCTCTATGGCGGCGATGCAGTCGTTGCCGTTGACGGACATTCGAAAGAGATGGTAGCCGGCCTCAACGAGAGCGGCAACATCCCCGTGAAAATCGTCTATAAAGGCACCGCCAACAGCAGCAAGGAGGTGGAAGCCGTCATGAAGGCTGCCAACAACGACGAGAAGTGCGTCGGCATCATCACCTGGATGCACACCTTCTCCCCCGCCAAGATGTGGATTAAGGGTCTGCAGGCCCTCCAGAAGCCGTTGCTCCACTTCCACACCCAATACAACGCCGAGATTCCCTGGGACAAGATTGACATGGACTTCATGAACCTCAACCAGAGCGCTCACGGCGACATCGAGTTTGGACACATCTGCACCCGTATGCGCGTGGCCCGCAAGGTGGTCTGCGGCTACTGGAAGAGCGAGGAAGCTCAGAAAAAGATTGCCGTCTGGGCACGTGTGGCTGTCGGCGTTGCCGATGCCAAGAACGTCCGCTGCCTCATGTTCGGCATGAACATGAACAACGTGGCCGTCACCGACGGCGACCGCGTGGAGTTCGAGCAGCGCATGGGCTATCATGTGGACTACTACCCCGTCAGCTCCCTGATGGAGTATTATAAAAAGGTAACCGACGCGGAAGCCGACGCCCTTGTGGAGGAGTACAAGAAGCTCTACACCATCAAGATTGACGAGAGCGGCGAGGAGGTGTATTGGGAAAAGGTGAAGAACTCCGCCAAGGCCGAAATCGCCCTCCGCCGCGTGCTGAAGGACGAGGGTGCCACAGCCTTCACCACCAACTTCGACGACCTCGGCGACGCCGACATCGACGCCCCCGACTTCTGCGGCTTCGACCAGATTCCCGGCCTTGCCTCCCAGCGTCTGATGCAGGAGGGCTATGGTTTCGGCGCCGAGGGCGACTGGAAGACCGCCTGCCTCTACCGCACCCTCTGGGTCATGCAGAAGGGGTTGCCCACCGGCTGCTCGTTCCTCGAGGACTACACCCTCAACTTCGCCGGCGACCGCAGTTCGTGCCTCCAGAGCCACATGCTCGAAATCTGCCCCCTGATTGCTTCCGACAAGCCCAAGCTCGAGGTGCACTTCCTCGGCATCGGCATCCGCAAGCAGCAGACCGCCCGCCTCGTCTTCACCTCGAAGGTAGGCCGCGGCATCAAGGCTACCGTCGTCGACCTCGGCAACCGCTTCCGCCTCATTTCACAGGAGGTGGAGTGCATCGAGCCGAAGCCCATGCCTAAACTCCCCGTGGCCAGCGCCCTTTGGGTACCGCAACCCACGTTTGAGATTGGTGCTGGAGCCTGGATCCTGGCAGGTGGCACGCACCACAGCGCGTTCTCTTACGACATCACCGAGGAGTATTGGGAGGACTTTGCTGAAATCTGCGGCATCGAATATGTCAAAATTAACAAGGACACGAAGACCTACGAGTTCAAGCAACAGCTGCAGAACAACGAGATGTACTACATGTTGAATAAAGCGCTGAAGTAACACGCTACGAAGGAATTGGCCATGCTCGCATGAGCCAACGTAAGAAAAGGAGCATCTGATGGGATGCTCCCTTTATTTTGTCGTTATTATGAATTGCAAATGAAGCTGCAGCCCTCTATTTACCTGCGGTAAGATAGTAGCTGGCGATATGGCTCAACGGAGTCGTTCCGTCTGTCATACGCTCCAGTATCATCCAGTCGATGCGGTAATCCTGGCGATATTCGATTGCTATGCGATTTTTCGACAGCCATTTCACCTGATACACCTTGTCGCCTGCCTTATACGCCTTCTTGCCTTCATATGCTATCTTATCAACACCCCCTCCGATATTGAAAACCGATGTCAGATGTTCGGGTGTGAAAACCATGAAAGTATTGTAGTAAGCACTCGACGGATACTTTTCGTGCAGTTTAGGCAACTCTTTCTTGACGTCGCGCAGCTCGTCCACATAGCCTATGAAGCGCCATGTACCATTCAGGGGATTCTTCGCGTCCGTCTCTGCCATACCGGTCAGCGCATCAAAAAGGATTTTGCTGCGGTCCGAGTATTTCCCCGATTCATATTTCTCTATGCACCAGTCGTCTTTGGGAAAATAAAGGTGGTTTGTGTAAGTGCTCCACCATTTCAGTTTGAACTGCTCGGCGTTGCTGTCATAGATAAGCGTGCTCTTGTCATCCTCTTTTTTAGGCTGTTCGCCCGTGTAGTTTAGGATCTGTCTATCGTTGCAGGTAATATTGAAGCCGTTCTTATGCTCGGTGACCATAAGAGTGATGCTATCGGTACAGACCTTGTACTGTTCGAAGGGTGCGTTTATTTCGCCCAGCCTGCCCGTAAGCGTAGTCATCTTGTAAATGCCGCGCGGGTTCTCAGTTTGCGCATTCACCACAATCGGCAGGGAAATCAGGACTGCCGCCAACAAGATTTTAGTTGTTTTATACATAACGTCAGGTATTTAGAGGTTCATATATAATGTTCGCCTTGTGACTGAAGGTTCTGCAAAGATAGATATAAAACTTTTACGTTTCATCTATCTTGATGTTTTTTTTTCGAGAAATAGTGATTGCCGTCGGGCTCGGAATCCTGACTCCGTGACGGGTTGCGAATCATCGATTCCTATAAGAAAGTACTGTTTGCAGGGCGGTTATCTTTTTGACCCGTCATTTGGCAGAAGAATTTCTTCAATGCTTGCTTTCAGTTTTTAAAGCCCTATGTCCGTAACGCGATTCGTCCATCTGCTAACGCACTACGTTGTGTCCGTAGCGCACTATGTTGCGTGCTCAGACCAAGGGGCTGGCGTCACAGCCCAAGCATCTGACAGCACAGATAAAGCTTCTGCGAAAATAGAAGCTGATTCTAATAGCAAAACAACTTATAATTTATAAGCGAACAAAGTTAAGAAATGTTTGGATGTTTGTAAAAAAAAAGGTACTTTTGCCGTCAAAAATCACTCAACCAAAGAAAAATTCACCATTAATAATCCCATAAATCACAAGCTATGACTGCAAAACAAACCATTGAGGCTGGAAAGGCCGTTCTTGGAATCGAGTTCGGTTCCACACGCATCAAAGCCGTCCTCATCGACGGGGACAACAACCCTATTGCCCAGGGAGCGCACGAGTGGGAGAACCAGCTCGTCGATGGCCTTTGGACCTACAGCATCGACGCCATCTGGGAGGGCTTACAAGACTGCTATGCCGACCTCCGCGCCAACGTTAAGAAGCTCTACAATACCGAGATTGAGACGCTCGCCGCCATCGGCATCAGCGCCATGATGCACGGCTACATGGCCTTTAATAAAAAGGAGGAAATCCTCGTGCCCTTCCGCACCTGGCGCAACACCAATACGGGCAAGGCAGCTGCCGAGCTCTCCAAACTCTTTGTCTATAACATTCCCCTCCGCTGGAGCATCTCGCACCTCTATCAGGCCATCCTCAACGGCGAGGAGCATGTGAAGGACATCGACTATCTCACCACGCTTGCCGGCTATGTCCATTGGCAGCTCACCGGACAGCGTGTGCTGGGCGTAGGCGATGCCTCGGGCATGATTCCCGTTGATCCCAACACTAAGACCTACGATGCCACAATGGTGCAGAAGTTCGACAAGCTGATAGCCCACAAGAAGTTTGGCTGGAAACTGCTCGACATACTGCCCAAGTCGTTGGAGGCTGGTGAACAGGCTGGCGTTCTCACCATCATGGGAGCAGCCAAGCTGGATGTCTCCGGCCATCTGCGTGCAGGCATCCCCCTCTGCCCACCCGAAGGAGACGCCGGCACAGGCATGGTTGCCACCAACGCCGTTCGTCCCCGCACGGGAAATGTCTCCGCTGGCACCTCGTCTTTCTCCATGATTGTCCTGGAAAAAGAGCTTGCCAAGCCCCACGAAGTCATTGACATGGTGACGACGCCTGACGGCAGCCTAGTCGCTATGGTACATTGCAACAACTGCACCTCCGACCTCAACGCCTGGGTGAACCTCTTCAAGGAGTATCAGGAGCTGCTGGGTGTACCCGTGAACATGGGCGATGTCTTTTCCAAGCTCTTCAACGTTGCGCTTGAAGGCGATGCCGACTGCGGAGGCGTGCTTACGTACAACTACATCTCTGGCGAACCCGTCACCGGCTTTGCCGACGGACGTCCGCTGGTGCTACGTGCAGCAGGTGACAAGTTTAACTTGGCGAATTTCATGCGTTCGCAGCTCTATGCTACCGTCGGCGTGCTGAAGATCGGCAACGACATCCTGCTGAAGGAGGAGAAAGTCAAGGTCGACCGCATCACGGGCCACGGCGGGCTCTTCAAAGTAAAAGGTGTCGGACAACGTATTCTGGCTGCTGCCCTCATCTCCCCCATCTCCGTCATGGAGACAGCCGGCGAGGGCGGCGCATGGGGCATCGCCCTGCTGGGCTCATACCTCGTACGCAACGATAAGAAGCTCTCCCTGCCCGACTGGCTCGACGAAGTGGTCTTCGCCGGAAATACGGGCGTCGAGATTGCTCCCACACCCGAGGATGTGGCTGGTTTCAACGCCTACATCGAAGCCTACAAAGCCTGCTTGCCCGTCGAGAAAGCTGCCGTCAGCTGCAAGAACTAATCCGTCATTCAGGGGAAAGAGGGCTGACTACCCTCTTTCCTCACCCATTTTCAAAAACAGTACCCATTTTATTACTCTTGTCATTATGAAACACTCTCTGCGTTTTCTGGGTTCCGCCCTATTCCTCGCCCTTCTTCCGTTCACGGCAACGGGCATCATGGCTGAAGAAGCCTCTGTCACCTCTCCCGACGGAAAGTTGGTTGTCGTCCTCTCCGATACCGATGCACAGCCCACCTACACCGTCACATACGAAGGGCAGACCGTCATCACCCCCTCCCCACTCGGCATCCGCACAGACCTCCATTTCCTCTATACGGATATGAAGCTTACGGAAACCAAGACGGGTACCGTCACCGACGACTACACCCTCAACCGCTGCAAGATATCCTCCGTTCACTACGAAGCCAACCAGCTGCTGGCCACATTCGTCAGCACAAATACCCCCGCTCCGGCTACAGGAAACAGGCGTCCAGGCGGCCCCAGACGCAATAGTGGTGCTTTCACCATCGAGTTCCAGGTCAGCAACAACAATATCGCTTTCCGTTACATCATTCCCGAAGAGCCAGACCGCCGCTGTGCTGTTGTACAAAGCGAAGCCACATCCTTCACCTTCCCCGAAAACACAACAACCTTCCTCACCCCCCAGAGCCATGCCATGATTGGCTGGAAGCGCTCAAAGCCTTCCTATGAGGAAGAATACAAGGCTGATGCTCCGCTGGGAGCCGCTTCGGGCTACGGACACGGCTACACGTTCCCCTGCCTTTTTAAGGTCAACAAGACCACAAGTCAACAGGCGTGCAAGAAAGGCAAACAGGCCGCTCCTGCTACGGATAACATCTGGGTGCTCATTTCGGAAACCGGTGTCGACAGCCATTTCTGCGGCAGTCGTCTCGATGAACCGACGCCTGAAGGACGATACACCATCGCCTACCCGATGATGGAGGAAAACAATGGCTTCGGCAGCACCGGCGCACAAGTCACCCTCCCCTGCCTCACCCCTTGGCGCACGATTACCGTCGGTGGATTGGATGCCATCACGGAAACCACGATTGCCTTCGACGTCGTTCGCCCGCTTTACGAGCCCTCTATCCCCTACCGTTTCGGACGTAGCACATGGAGCTGGATGGTATGGGACGATGCCAGCATCAACGAAAAAGACCTCAAGGCCTTCATCGACCTTTCCTCTGAAATGGGTTGGGAATACACACTCATTGACGCATGGTGGGACAACAACCTTGGACAGGAAAAGATGGAACAGCTCATTCGCTATGCTCGCAGCAAAGGCGTGGAAGTGTTCCTCTGGTACAACTCCAGCGGTTCGTGGAACGACACCAACCAAAGCCCCGTTGACTGCATGAGCGACCCCATCAGCCGTAAGCGTGCCATGAAATGGATGCAAAGCCAGGGCGTCAAAGGTATCAAGGTGGACTTCTGGGGAGGCGACAAGCAGGAGACGATGCGGCTCTATGAGCAGGTGCTCTGCGATGCCAATGAATACGGCATTATGTGTATCTTCCACGGCTGCACTTTGCCACGCGGCTGGGAGCGTATGTACCCCAACTACGTAGGAAGTGAGGCTGTCCTTGCCAGCGAGAATCTGAAGTTCAGTCAACATGCCGACGACATGGAGGCTTTCAACGCCTGTCTGCATCCCTTCATCCGCAACACCGTAGGCTGCATGGAATTTGGCGGAAGCGCCCTCAACAAGCACTACAACCGCGACAACCAACACGGCACCACACGCCGTACGGGCGACGGATTCCAGCTGGCAACGGCCGTCCTTTTCCAGAATCCCATTCAGAATTTCGCCCTCACGCCCAACAACCTTACCGATGCTCCCGCTGATGCCATCCGCTTCATGAAGGAGGTCCCCACCACCTGGGACGAGACTCGCTTCCTCGGTGGATATCCAGGCAAAAATGCTATTCTGGCACGCCGGCACGGCAACACCTGGTATGTGGCAGCCATCAATGCCGATGCGACTCCCCTCTCATTCGATTTCGACTTCTCCTCTTTAAATATAAAAGGAAACACGGCTGAGTGTTTCTCCGACGATAAAGCACTTGCCTTCTCCGCCTCACAGCTGAAGGCCAACAAAAAGGGAATCATCCGCCTGACTATTCCACAAAACGGCGGCACGGTTTTGAAGATTGAGAATTAAAGATAGAAGATTGATTTCATCCAATGAACCACACCTTTCAGGTTTCAGGACACATCGTTGACCCGCTGAATCGTAACATCTACGACGGCACGCTCATCATCACCGACGGACGCATCACATCCATCCTTCCTGCTGAGCGTATAAGCGACGATGCGCCCTATATCCTCCCAGGCTTTATCGACAGCCACGTCCACATCGAAAGCAGCATGCTGCTGCCCGAGAACTTCGCCCACATAGCTGTTCGACATGGAACGGTTGCTGCCATTGCCGACCCACACGAAATTGCCAATGTGCTGGGCATCGAGGGAATCAACTTCATGATTGGCAATGGAAATCAGGTTCCTTTCCATTTCTTCTTCGGTGCCCCCTCCTGCGTGCCCTGCACGAACATGGAGTCCAGCGGCGCAGTCATTGATGCGGACGACATCGCAACGCTCATGCAGCGTGATGACATCTATTTCTTAGGCGAAATGATGAACGTGCCGGGCGTACTGCTTGGCGACAAGGAGGTGTTGGGCAAACTGGATGCTGCCCGCAAAGTCAAAAAACCCATTGACGGGCATGCTCCAGGCCTGATGGATGAGGGACTTATCCAATATGCCTCTGAAGGCATTTCCACAGACCACGAGTGTTCTACATTGGCTGACGAACAAGCACGTCTCGACGTCGGCATGAAGGTGCTCATCCGTGAAGGAAGTGCTGCGCAGAATTTCGATTCACTCTCGCCTCTGCTGGCTTACTATTCCGACGAACTGATGTTCTGCACGGACGACATGCATCCCGACGACCTCATGAAAGGACACATTAACCTGATGGTGTGTCGAGCCATTGCCAAGGGCTATCCGCTCTGGAATGTGCTCCGTGCTGCCTGCGTTACCCCCGTCCTTCACTACCATATCCCCTGTGGCCTTCTGCAATTGGGCGACCCTGCAGACTTTATCCTTGTCGATAACCTCAGCGACTTCAACATCCTCTCCACCTGCATTAGCGGAAACATTTTCAACCGATACACCGAACTCCCTGTCAGCCGTTCGTGGACACAGGACAACTGGCCCAACAATTTCCATGCCGAACCCATCACAGCGGGGGACCTTCGTGTTATTTTCGAAACGAACACCATCCATGCCATCATGGCTTTCAACGGCTCGCTATTCACAGGGCAAAAAGATGTTGAAGCGAAGGTTATCGATGGCGATGTCGTTTCGGATATCGAAGGTGACGTTCTGAAAATCGTTGTCCTAAGCCGATACGCACCCTCCAAACCAGCGATTGGCTTCATCAAGGGCTTCGGCTTGAAACGTGGTGCATTGGCTTCCACTATTGCCCACGACAGCCACAACATCGTTGCCATCGGCACCAGCGACGAGGATATTGCCGCTGCCATCAATCGGGTTATCCAGATGAAAGGCGGCATCGTTGTGGAGGATAAAGGAGAGTGCGACGCTCTCCCCCTCCCCATTGCAGGGCTACTGAGTCCCCTCTCGCATGAGGATACTGCCGCAGCCTATGCCCGATTGACGGCTCGTGCCCAAGCCCTCGGCTGTTCCTTCGATGCTCCCTTTATGACGCTCTCCTTCATGGCGTTGCCCGTCATCCCCAAACTGAAGATGACCGACAAGGGGCTTTTTGACACCACACTTTTCCGCCACGTCTCTCCTTTTGTAACTAAATAAACTCATAAACCTATAAACCTATAAACAATTATTCCGATGAACAACATTCAGACAATGAATCACGCAGCCGACAACATCCGCATCCTGGCTGCATCAATGGTTGAAAAAGCGAAATCCGGTCATCCCGGCGGTGCCATGGGTGGTGCTGATTTCATCAACGTACTCTACAGCGAATACCTTGTCTATGACCCCAAGAATCCCACATGGGAAGGCCGCGACCGTTTCTTCCTCGACCCGGGTCACATGGCTCCCATGCTTTATAGTGTGCTTGCTCTCAGCGGCAAGTTCTCTATGGACGAACTGGCACAGCTCCGTCAGTGGGGCTCTCCCACACCAGGACACCCTGAAGTAAGCGTAGTCCGTGGCATTGAGAACACCAGCGGCCCCCTCGGACAAGGACACACCTTTGCCGTCGGCGCAGCCATTGCCGAGAAGTTCCTTGCCGCCCGTCTGGGCAAAGAAGTGATGCACCATACCATCTACGCCTACATCTCCGACGGCGGCGTGGAGGAGGAAATCAGTCAGGGTGCAGGCCGCATTGCCGGACACCTCGGACTCGACAATCTTATCATGTTCTACGACAGCAACGACATTCAGCTCTCCACCGCCTGCGATGAAGTCACCAGCGAAGACGTTGCAAAGAAATATGAGGCTTGGGGCTGGCACGTCATCACCATCAACGGACACGACGTTGCCCAGATTCGTGCTGCTCTCGACGAGGCCAAAGCCACAGAGGGCAAACCGACCCTCATTATCGGCAAATGCATCATGGGCAAGGGAGCCCTGAAAGCCGACGGCAGCAGCTACGAGCGCAACTGCGCAACCCACGGTGCACCTCTTGGCGGCGACGCTTACGTCAACACCGTCCGTGCGCTGGGTGGCAATCCCGAGAACCCGTTTGTCATCTTCGACGATGTGAAAGAACTCTATGCCCGCCGCGCTGTTGAGCTGGAAAAAATTTGTGCTGCCCGTCAGGCCGAGAAAGCTGCATGGGCTGCCCAATACCCCGACAAGGCTGTCAAGATGGCCGAGTGGTTTGCCGGCAAGGTACCCGCTGTCGATTGGGCAGGCATTCAGCAGAAGGCTGATGCCGCTACCCGCGGAGCCAGTGCGACTGTCCTCGGCGCTCTTGCCGAACAGGTTGAGAACATGGTCTGCGCCAGCGCCGACCTCAGCAACTCCGACAAGACCGACGGCTTCCTCAAGAAAACCCATGCCTTCACACGCGACGACTTCAGCGGAGCCTTCTTCCAGGCTGGCGTAGCTGAGCTCACCATGGCTTGCTGCTGCATCGGCATGGCCCTCCACGGAGGTGTCATTCCCGCCTGCGGCACCTTCTTCGTCTTCAGCGACTACATGAAGCCTGCCGTCCGCATGGCAGCCCTTATGGAACTGCCCGTCAAGTTCATCTGGACGCACGATGCCTTCCGTGTGGGCGAAGACGGCCCCACCCACGAGCCTGTGGAACAGGAAGCCCAAATCCGCCTGATGGAGAAGCTGCATAACCACAGCGGACGTCCCTCCATGCTGGTGCTTCGTCCGGCCGACGCTGAGGAAACCACCGTCTGCTGGCGTCTGGCTATGGAGAACACCTCCACGCCGACGGCCCTTGTCCTCAGCCGTCAGAACATCGTCAATCTGCCTGCCGGCAACGATTACAGCCAGGTTGCCCGTGGCGCCTACATCGTCGAGGGTAGCGATGCCAATCCCGATGTCATCCTCCTTGCCAGCGGCTCCGAAGTCAGCACGCTTGTCAGCGGTGCTCCCCTGCTCCGTGCCGACGGTCTGAAGGTACGCATCGTCAGCGTTCCCTCCGAAGGTCTCTTCCGTTGCCAGCCGAAGGACTACCAGCAGAGTGTCCTTCCCGCAGGCGTCAAGAAGTTCGGTCTCACCGCTGGTCTTCCCGTCACCCTCGAAGGACTTGTCGGTGCCGACGGAAACGTCTGGGGCCTCACCAGTTTTGGTTTTTCCGCCCCCTACAAGGTGCTCGACGAGAAGCTCGGCTTCACCGCCCAGAACGTCTACGACCAGGTGAAGAAACTCTTTTAACCCCATCCGCACAATCCCTATACAGCAAAACGTGCCGTCCATCCAGACGACACGTTTTTTTGCTGTTTCCTCAGTAAAGTAGATTTATCGATTATCCCTATCGGTTATAAGAACGCAATTCTTTTTGGGGGGACTCTTTCATCTCATAGCAGCATTTCTTTTGGCATCTTCGCCGTCTCATCGTAGCTCGTTCGTCCGTCACGAGTCGGCAGAGCAAGCAAGCTTATTCTTGCTGCACCTTCCTTTCACCGATACCATAGCAATATTCTGACATAAAAACTAATGACCGATTTGGGATTATTAACGGACGAGGACCTTGCGGACGTCGACGCTGCCATCGGCACGAACGGTGCGGACGATGTTGATGCCGCGTTCAAGTGTGCCGGTCTTGACGCCTTGCAGGTTATAAATGGTCTGCGAGGTGGCAATGGGGTCAGACAAGGTGGTATCCACACGAGTGCCGTCGTCAAAGGGGATGAGTTCGAAGGCGAAGTTGAGGGCTCCAGTGATGTCGACGCGGGCGACGGTCATGCCGCTGGAGCCAAAGGTGTAGATCCAGTTGCCATCGCTGGCGGCGGTCATGCTATAGCGCGTGCCGTTGGTGTAGATACGGAAGGTACGCCAGACGGCCACGCCATCGTCAGCCAGATAGAGGCTGTTACCCCAGCGGGCGGTGCCACTCTCGCCGAAGTGATAATAGCCCTGATAGACGGTGTTATCGCTGGACTTGGAGAGTTCGTCCTCGATGGTCCATTCTGTGCCATCGTTGCCATGCGAGACAACGCTGTAGGTCCAGTATTTCTCGTTATAAGCGAAGTGCCAGACCTGAGCGTTCTGCACCGTCATGCTCTCATCGATGAGTTCGGCGAGGGGCACGGCCATTTTATCAGCCTCGCTGGCGGGTGCCGTGGCATAGAGGCCGCTGGCGATGTCGCGGATGTAGTAGAGGCCGGAGGGCATGTACTGGTGGTTGACGAAGATGGTAGAGTCGCTGGGAGCTTCCTCGACACCAATGGCGAGGGCATAGCCAGCGGAGTTGTAGAAGGTTTCGATGGCACCCAACAGCTTGGCAGACATGGCATCGACCTCAGGCTGCGAGGCATCGCCGGCAGAGAGCAGACGGGCTCCGAGGCCGCGGATGGAGTCGAGAGCGTGGAAGGCAGCCTCGGGATACTGACCGAAGCCGTCGCCCATCTTCTCTTCATTGTCAGTAAGCACACCCGCAACGGTCTGGATGGCTTCGTCGAGCCCTGTCCACTCCTCAGCGGGGATGTAGGGGTTGAAGAAGAGCAGTCCGCTGGCTTCAGCATCAGCCTTGGTCCAGACGTTCTCCTCGTCTTTCTGACCGAGTACATAAAGGGTATCGACGCAGGAGAGGGCGTTACCGTTGGTCTGATTGATACCTGCCACAAGGGCTACCTGATCGCCTGCCTTGAGGTTGATGTAGAAGTTGAAGTCGGAGGGATCGGTGCCCCAGTTATAGACGGCGTTCTCGCCAATCTGGCTGATGGTGCCCTCGGAGCCGGAGATGTAATAGACAGCTGACCAGAGGTCGCCACGGTTCTTGAGCTTGCGGTTTTCATCGCGACTGCTGACACTGCTGCGCCAGACATAGACGCCGTCTTCAGGAGCGCTGAAGAGCACAGAGGGATAGAGCGTGGGCATGGGGTGGAATACGCCGTCGGCCTGCATATAGAGCCAGACGTTGGTAGAGGTGTCGAGCCACCAGGCCATGACACCCGCATCGCCCTTGCCCGTACCGCCTTCCTGACAGCCCGTCCACGGAGTGAAGGAAGAAGTGGAGGTAGCAAAGAGGGCATAGCTGAAGGGGTTACCCTCTTCACCCGGATATTCGAAGAAGAGGTCATGCTCGTTCACACCCTGGACATTGACGGAATCAACAGGCCAGAGGAGGAAGTTGAGCGGCTGTGTAAAGTCGTTGGTGATCATCGACTTGTAGAACTTCTCGATGGCATCCTCGGCTGCCTCGATTTGTGCCAACACGTCGGCTGCAGTAGCGTTGCCAGCAATATAGGCTTCGTAGAGAGCATCAAGGGTGAAGTGGACGTTAATAATGTTGTCCATCTGATACTGCGGATATTTACCATAAACGGTACCGACTTCGCATTCGTCCTCAATATAGCCCAAGGCATCAGCTGTCTCGAAGTACTTGATGGCGACCTTGACAACAGCGGAGGCATTGGCCATAGCGCCAACCTGTGCCTCGATGGCAGCGACATCGGAGGTGGCCCTGTCGTACATCGTCTGTGCTTCCGTCAGGGCATCCATGAGGGCGCCCAGTTCCTTGGCAGCATCGGCATTCTCCTGATATTCTTCATAGACGGCCTGCTCGCGCTCAATGGCAGCAAGGAGATTTTCGTAGGCGGCAACGGAGGCGGCACAGTCGGCAAGGCAGGCCGTGAGCGCGGCATTGGCGGCGATAATGTCCTCGGTGCTATGGTACTCAGCCGTTTCGCCAAAGAGGATGTATTCGGCACGTGTCATCGCTGCCACCAGGGCTTCCCAGACGCTCTTCTGCATCTTCGTCTCTGCATGGTATTCAATACCTTCGAGGTTGGCCTTCAGCGTAAGGATGGCGACTGCCCTCTCCATGTCCACCGCGGCATCGCCGTAGAAATAGAGCTCAGCGTTGTCCCAAGCAATCCAGTTAGCGTCGGTGCTCTCGGTCTTGAAGCCAAGGGTGAGCTGACCGTCGGTGACGTTAGTCATCACGTAGAAACGCTCAGGGGCTCCATCGCCCGTGGAGCAGGCAACGGCATCGGCATTGGCATAGAGGGAGACGCCGCTGACGCTCTCGCGAGTACCGCTCTGCTGGCAGGCGATGACGGCTGCCGAGAAAAGATAGATACCGTTGTCGACGCTGATTGTCGTATGGATGTCAATGTCGTCGAGGAACGCCTCCGAAGAGCTGGTGGAGGCTTTCCATTGCTCGATGAAATTGCCCGTGAACAGTTCGTAGTATGTTCCGCGGTTGTTGATTTTGAAGCCGTTGTTCGTCCAGTTGGCGACAGCTTCCATGCCGGGGTCGGCAATTTTTGAGGTCACATCCTGGCCAATCTCGACAGAAGCAGAGGCACTCAGGAGCGACAGGGCCATCAGGCCCACGAAAGTAAAGAATTTCTTCATGTAGTTAGGTTTTAAAATGAAAAATTTTTGCAAAGTTATAATAAAAAATAGAAAACATCTTCATTGTTCCTGTTTTTTTGTACTTTTGCCGCTGCTTCTTGAATTCCTAATTTCTAATTCCTAATTTTATGAAATATCTCGGTCCCCATGTATCTGCCTCAGGCGGCGTAGAGCAAGCTCCCGTCAATGCCCATGCCGTCGGCGCCACAGCTTTTGCGCTGTTTACCAAGAATCAGCGTCAATGGTTCTCCTCACCCCTCTCGCAAAAAAGCATCGATGCCTTCAAGCAATATTGTACCGACTTTGGCTATGCGCCGAAGTATATCCTCCCCCACGACAGCTACCTCATCAACCTCGGCCATCCGCAGCAGGAGGGGTTGGAGAAGTCGCGCGCCTCGTTCCTCGATGAACTTCATCGCTGTGAGCAGCTGGGGCTTACAATGCTAAACTTCCATCCCGGCAGTTCACTACGTGAAATCAGCGACGACGAGTGCCTCGACCGTATTGCCGAGAGCATCAACATCGCCCTCGACAAGACGCAAGGCGTTACCGCCGTCATCGAGAACACCGCCGGACAGGGGAGCAACATGGGCTACTCGTTCTACCACCTCGCCCAAATTATTAATAAGGTGGAGGACAAGAGCCGCGTCGGCATCTGCATCGACACCTGCCACACCTTTACCGCCGGCTACGACCTGAAGGATAACTACGATGCCGTCTGGCGCGAGTTCGGCGATGTCGTCGGCTTCGAGTACCTCCGCGCTATCCACCTCAACGACAGCATGAAACCGCTCGGCAGTCGTGTGGACCGCCACCACAGCATCGGACAAGGATTGCTTGGCCTCGACTTCTTCCGTACCCTAATGAACGACGAGCGTTTCAACGATATTCCGCTTATCCTTGAAACGCCCGACGAGAGTCTGTGGCCCGACGAAATCGCCCTACTCCACTCGTTTGAAAAGTAGTGATTAGTAATTCAAATTTCGGGAGTTAAAGAATGAAGTAAAAGTGGAAGTTAATGGGCTTTGCCCATGGAAGTTAAC